>JAMPIE010000004.1:0-72877 GCA_023663135.1 Alloprevotella sp. | reverse complement strand
AACCAAAAGCATTCGTTTTATCTTTAAGTACACCTTCTACATTTTCCCACATAAAGCAAGCCCGAGGTTGCTCATTATTCGCTCTCCTTTCATCAATAGCATTGAGTATGTCTATGTACTTTAAAGTTAATTGACCTCTATCGTCATTAAGACCATTCTTCCATCCTGCAAGTGAAAATGCTTGGCAAGGTGTTCCTCCGCATAATAAATCCGGAGCCTCAACTTTTCCATCTGCAATAAGTTTTGGAATATCAGTCATATCTCCTAAATTGGGGATGTGAGCGTATTTTGTTGCTAAAAACCTTTTGGGGAAATCCGCAATCTCAGAGAGCCATAGGGGCTTTATACCTAATGGTTCTAACACGAAAGAGGCTGCCTCTATGCCAGAACACACACTTCCATATGTTTTGATATTATTTGCCATTAAGTTTATTTATTAGTTCATTACGCCATCGTTCAATGTCATACCAAGCGCATCCGATGCATCCCTTTTCTGCGACTTTACCAACTGTTGGTATTGCCAAATCCCATTCTGGACCACCTTCATAAAAGAACGGAATTCCATAAATTACTCCTCGCTTCCCTGTTTGGAAACAATTCCTACATACTTCTCTTTTTTGCTGGTTTCGTTGATTATCTAAAAGCTGAAACTTTTGAATAATCTCTTCATCCGTCATATCCATGGGATTCTCCGCTTTAGTGTCTTTATCCCATCGGACTTCGGAAAATTTATGGTCAGGTATTAGGCCTTTAGGAGTAGTCTCCTTACTCTCGTATGCATTTATACCATTAAGCAACCGAATAACTCTGGCTTTAAATTGAGTGGAAAATACTTCATATCCCATTTCAGCGGCCTTGGGAATTGGAAGAAGAATCCGTGCTGATTTTCTACCTTTATAATGGTGTATAGTTGCAATGGTGTATCCCGCATCTTTGATGTCTTGTATTCTTCGTGCGGGATTATCATTAGGAGGAAAGTCTATCACAGGCTTAAATGTAAGAAGAGCAAAAAAGAATTCTTTTGTGACCTCTGCATTAGATTTTTCCCATACTTTATGTTCGACCTTTTCCCATTTTTTCATTGAAGACTTTTGAAAATATGGTTTAATGCTTTTTAGATATGCAACTAACTCTTCTTCAGTTTCAATAAAAAGACCAGCACGGCGATTTACATATGGCACAGTGGTTTCCCATTTGAAGCCGTTCTCTTGAATAAATGTAACTTCAACATAGCATTCAGATGCTTTTCCATGCTCATAAAATTCGCCAATAGTTATATTGGAGTTTTTCAATAGTTGGACAACTTTGTTCCTATCCATTATTTACTTTTGATTCTACAAGATTAATAATATCTTTGGCTGTTATATTGTACATATTTCCTTTATATCTGATATATAGTTCTAATGCTTCAGATTCTTCAAACAATTCCGTTATTGACACATCCAAAGATTCGGATATGCGAGTAAGCATCTCCAATGTTGGAGAAACATTCCCATTTATATAATTACTAAGATTAGGTTGGCTTATTCCACAGAGTTCTGAAAAAGCCTTCAAGGTCATACTCCTTTCCTTTAATATTTCGCGTAATCGTAGTTTCATTAGATAAAATTTTCTGCAAATATAGTGAATTATATTGGATTTAATATAATTTTCAATAATAATTATCAAATTATTTGGTTTGTGTTATTATATTTGCTAATTTTGTGGTTGGTTTATATTATATATACTATGAATAAAATCATTGACTTCATGAGACTATGTCTCAAAAAAAGGAGATACCTCTTTCGTGGGGTATATCAAACGTTGTAATATCAAAAGACTCGGTATCTTTTGAGGTGTATGCCTGCAAATATCAAGGAGAAATTACAATTTATGAGAAAGACCAAATTTTAACTGTAGATCTGAGAAATAAAACAAGAACATTTTTTACGTCAAAAGAACTATTCTACTGGCTGGATAACACAATAGAATAATAAGCTGATGTCATCAAAACCAATGGTTACCAAAATCATTCATGCTCGCTCTTTCCAAATCCCCACGCCGATAGGCAACTATGCCCCCGACTGGGCGATAGCGATGCAAAAGGGTGATGTCAAGCACATTTTCTTTATTGCCGAGACCAAAGGCTCGTTGCAGTCAATGCAACTCAACGCAATAGAAAATGCCAAGATTGACTGCTGCACCCAACTCTTTAATGAAATGTCAACCGAAAACCTGCGCTACCATAAGGTTACTTGTTACCAAGACCTTATTGACGCTATGACCGCCGCTAAATAAAATTTAACTTATATGTGCAGAAAAATTGCCCACCAATGTACTAATTTTGCACATGAAAGTCATATCGACTTCCCTCGGAACTATAAAACCTGATTTATTATGTCGATAATTATCATGCTTTTGTGCGGATTTGCATGGCTCGGTCAAGCATTGAAGGATGGTGGCAATGTGCATTAATCTGATATATGTAGAGAACTTATGAGTTTCTGGAGTTTTCTTGGCGGATTTGCCTTGTTTAATGCGGTGTGTGATTTGTTTTCAAACAAGTCAAAACGGACGTATGTACAGCCTCAACAATATTTTCATGATTATGACCATGAGGATTATTTGGACTTGGATGCAGACGGCTCGGGTCTTGATGTGTTGCAAAGCAAAGTTGATGAGTTGGAGCTAAGATTGGCTGAAACGGATGTTATGTCGGAACGTTATGATGAGTTGCAAGACCGTATTGACGAGCTTCAAGACCGCATTGACTGCTTGGAGGAAATGGATGACATGCAGGATGAACTTGATGACTTGCGCAACGAATTGGATGACCTCGAATTCGACCGCGACCTATACGACGATCACGATGACTGGTAGTTATATGGAATTGACAATTCAGTTATCCTTTCTTTTTATAGCCAAAGCATTGATGTCAGATAGTAGTTTATAAACGATAGCCTTTGATTTATCATAGTCCTTTGAGACAAAAAGTTCATAACTTAAATCTACCCAATCTTTTGCTGCTTCTTTTTCGTCATCAGAGTTATTCGACCAAATAATACCGAGTTTGGCTAATTCAGTCAAGAATTTGGCAGAATTTTCAGGTGTCGGATTTTCATTGTATTTCTTGACCGCATCTGCAACTTTTGCACGTTGCTCTATATCTTTGTATTCATTCATATTGTGTTCGTTTGGGAGATTATTTTATGTCGTTGAAACGAGACTGGAGTTCTTCAAGCCGGGCAATGAGGGTGTCGAAAGGGAGTTTGTCACCGTAAATCATTGTTGACATCATGGCTTCATAGTCGGCTCGCATCTTGTCAAGGACTTTACCGGTGGGGCAGAATGAAATTGATGCCGGGCGATTGAGACTGTAATTGACTCCACCAACGTGATAGTTTCTAAGCACTGCCATACTTTTTATCCAACTGTCAAGGAATTTTCGATGTGGCAAATGAAATTCAGATGCTATAATTTTCTTTATATCGTTGTCTTTTAGATTGAAATACAGTTTTGAAAGTGTTCCAAAAGTAACGACTTCCAAGGCTTTCCACGCCGGTGGAACATCTGGAGATGTGTATTTGTCGAAATGCTCTTGGATAAAATCCTCTCGAGAACGAGTTATCTCAGCCTTGATATGAAGAAGGTTTGTCGTGAATAGTGAGTGATTAAACGCCAGTGCTGAATCCGTGAACCAAAATGCACCATATTTCATTGAGACACATGGTGAATCATTTTTGTACGCAGTGCAATTTCTATACTTTGTATGACAGAGAAAAGAAGAGCCCTTAATTGTTTATCGAAATAATAAAGACTAACGGCATTTTCAAACGTACTTCCAGATTTGAAAGAATGTGTGTTTTTGTCAGCCTCCATAGGACGCCAATAACTTGCCAATCGGAAATAGCTAATGATTCCCAGTTGCTCATAAGCATATTGGGGGTTATCTACAATCAGTCCCCGACGCTGCAAAATACTGATTTGACCTTTATAGTCAATAGGTTGCTTAGAATAGTTCACGGTATATAAAAATAAAAGTTCCGCCTGGGTACGCATGCAAAGCCTAAGCGTGGCGGAATCTGTTGGTGCAAAGTTAATCAAAATTTTTGAATTGACAATAATTCTGTCGCAAAAATTCCGGATTTTAACATTCCCTGATGAGAAATCACAAAAGACTGTCGTCTATATGGAATGCGACTTCTACCGAGGCACATGGCAGGAACAAGATAGCATCAAAGACCATATCCGCTGCGCGCGAACAGCACTACGGTCTTGACAAAGCATTCCTCCATTTCTATCCGACTGAAGAACAACCCCTCGTCTGTCAATAATAGACAATCTCACTTCAAAGCCACCGGGAAAGACACCACAATGTCATTTCTCGGTGGCATTCCTTTATATGTGGCTGAAATATAGTGTCTCTAAATAACTATCCGCTCAAGAATAACGTTACTTCCATAAATTTTTTGTAAATTTGCATTCTAATACGCGCTTGCGCTGACAAAGACCTCATCGACTTCATGTCGCTTTGCTCCGGCAAAGAATCAATGTAAGTAACTACTTATATTCAACATATAAAGGAACTTCCTTGTAGTCGTAAAAAGGCTTGGTCGCCTGTCAGCACTACAAGGGACTTCCCTTGCTTATATTCGCCAATGAAAGACAAGATAAATATTTTCTCGTTTTTTTCAGGTGCCGGATTCCTTGACCTCGGTTTTGAATTATCCGGTGCTTTTGAAGTAGTCTATGTTAACGAGTTTCATAAGGCTTTCAATGACGTATATAAGTATGCTCGAAGTAAGATGGGTATAGTCGAGCCTAAATATGGCCACCATGTTGAAGACATTACCGCTATTATAGGCTCTGCTGAGCTTGATGAATTAAAATCACAAGTTTCAGAATCTAAGGCGCAACACCTAACTGGTATAATAGGTGGCCCTCCATGCCCTGATTTTTCCATAGCCGGTAAAAACAAGGGTAAAGAGGGTGAAAATGGCAAGCTGTCCGGCACATATGTTTCCCTTATATGTGAAACCTTACCTGACTTCTTCCTTTTTGAAAACGTTAAAGGTTTATATCGTACAGCCAAGCACCGTGAGTTTTTTGAGCATTTGAAATCTCAATTAGCTAATGCCGGATATGTAATGACGGAGCAACTTATAAATTCAATAGAATTTGGTGCTCCACAAGACCGAGACCGCATTATACTCATCGGCTTCAGAAAAGATGTTGCCGATAAACTTCATTTGCCATACAAAGAGACCCAGTTATTAAACTTTGATTGGGATAAGAACAAACTGTATTCTCGTGAAGCCCTGTCATTGCCGTGGCCAAAGAAATCCCCATATCAAGAGAATGTTCCGACTGAAGCCCCTGAGGGTATCATCAAAGAACTCACCGTTGAATATTGGTGGGAAAAGAACGATGTTCTTAATCACCCAAATGCTCATATGTTCTTTCAGCCAAGAGCCGGACTCTATCGTTTCCAATCTAAAGATGAAGGTGACGATGAAAAGAAATGCTACAAAAGGCTGCATCGTTGGCGTTACTCTCCAACTGTAGCCTATGGTAACAACGAAGTTCATATTCACCCATACAAACCTCGTCGCATTTCCGTAGCTGAAGCTTTAGCACTTCAGTCGCTGCCAAAAGAATTTGAATTGCCAACGACTATGACATTAACCGATGCGTTCAAAACCATTGGTAATGGTGTGCCATTCATGGCTTCATTAGGAATAGCAAAAAATATAATCGACTATATCAACATCAATAGCAAGTAATATGGAGTTAAAACATCTTTTACAACTTGTTTCTGAGTTACCAAAGAACTCTAAACTTAACTACGTTCGTGGCACTGATGAATGTAAGTTCATTGATGTTGACATAAAGGGAGAGCGTATTAATTCTGAAACTCCTACAGGTGAACCCAAATCTTGGGCACCTACTTATCTTGCAGAACTCGCTCCCAAGATTTTTGAAAACGAGCCCTTTAATCTAAGCGGATTACTCAATAACAAGGGTTCGTTTCGACCCGTTCTTGAAACTATTATCGCACATACTCGCGAATTTTATACCGTTCGCAAAGGCACTGCTACAGCATTAGTTTGGATTCCATCGAAGCCTAAAGACTCATTAGAACTTGCTGAAATAGACAGCTCAGACATACCGGCTGCAAAACCTCATTCAAACGAAAATTCATTACTTCCTCGCGAAGAACTAATTGCTAAAGTTCGAGAGAGTTTCCTGAAATATTGGAATATCATTGATCAGCATGGTGCACAATTTAAGCTTTATCTCAATAGGTTTGAAAGTACACTTAACCCCTTATTGGAAAAACTTGAATTAGGGGTCTCGGAAATTTTCGAGATTGTAAATTTTGAACAATACAAAGCTGTAATTGATTCTGTCATAAAAATTGACAACTCTTTGTCTTATCTCAATGACGAAAAAGGCCCAGACGGTAACAGATACTACATTTGGTCAACTAATCGCCATTTCCGCAATTATTTAGAAATACTCTCATATAGCGACTTTTTCTCTAACTTCAAAGAGCAAAAGAAACATACATTGGCAGTTATCTCTAAAACAACGGCCTCTGACCAAACTCAATATCTCCGTGCCATGCGCACGAAGCCGTTCCTTTTGCTTGCGGGCATCTCTGGAACCGGCAAAAGCCGCATCGTAAAACAGATGGCCTTCGACAGCTGCCCCGACATTGCACAACTCCGCGCTGATGCCACATCCCCAGGCAATTATTGCCTTGTTGAGGTAAAGCCTAATTGGCACGACTCATCAGAATTGCTTGGCTATGAAAGCAAGATCAATGGTGACCACTATATTGTGACTCCGTTTATCAACTTTCTAATCAAGGCCAAACACTATCCCGATGTACCTTTCTTCCTGTGTCTCGACGAGATGAACCTCGCTCCTGTGGAACAATACTTCGCAGAGTTCCTAAGCGTACTTGAAAGTCGCAAGGTGGTAAATGGTGTAATTACCAGTGAGCCGCTGATTAAGCCGGAGTTTTTCAGCAAATATTTTTCCGATTTCAAAAGCGAATACTTCAGAGGGTCTCTTGCCGCCGGTGGACTTGTGCCAGAACAATATGCTGTATTGTGGAAAGAAATGGGTGATAATGGTCTGCGCATACCGTCCAACTTGATTGTGATAGGCACAGTCAATATGGATGAGACAACTCACCAATTCTCACGAAAGGTGATTGACCGCGCAATGACCATTGAGATGAACCTCCCCGAGGGCGAGCCGTTCATGAACTTCTTCAACAATGCCCGCGACCTTGAATATACCGATAGCCCGACTTCGCATGAACTTTATCTGCCTAAAATTGTAAAGGCCGCTGATGTCGTGGCTGAACTTGAGGCCGAGGACTCTCAAAAGACCTCCGATCTCAAATCGAAAGTCGCCACTATTCTAACCCAACTCAATGAGGCGTTGAACGACACACCGTTCAAGATTGCCTATCGTGTGCAAAACGAGCTGATGCTCTATTTCCACGAGTTGTGGTTGGAGGACAAGAGCCGCGACTGGAATGAAATTCTGCGCGACTCTGTCGACCAAATTCTGATGATGAAAGTGCTTCCGCGTGTTGAGGGTGACGAGGACTTGCTTGAAAAACCTCTCGCAAGCCTCGCCACTTTCTGCGCCACCGGCAATTATACCAATGCCGCAAAGAAAGTGGAGGAAATGCAGAAGCGACTTGACCGCGCCCACTTCACAAGCTACTGGCCGTAACAGATGGATGTGCTTCTCTTCAATAGCGCAGATGGCAACATAGCCATAACCGCCACCACTGCCGCCGATATGTCGGCCAACTGGGTGCGGTTTCGCAGCCGTGTCTCCAATGACTCGGCTATGACATACTGCGACTATCGAAGCACACTGCCCGGCAATCTCCAACTGATGCTCCCCGGCGAGCATCATCTATCGGATGTAGGCGATGCCGATACCTCCGCATGGCAAGAATTGCCGCCTGTATTTTATGAAACTGCCGTCTATAACGTCAGCATTCAGTTTGACAATGTAGCCGGAGAACCGACCGTCCTTCACAAGCTGAAGGAGGTGACGGAACTTTTCACCTCAATCAAACTCGGTGTAAACCGTTGGCTGCTCACCGCTCCATTATCATTCCTCAACGAGCCGGGAATCTTTGAACTGACGTTCAGATACACACCTCTTAGCAAAGCGCCTCGAACCGATACATTCTCTTTTCGTGTCGTTTCTCCGAAACTTGACACGAAAGATGACTATAACCACATCCTTGCTGAAATCAACGCTCAATACAATGAGATTGTATTTCAGTATCTTACCCTCACGCTCCAAAACTTGCAGCGCGGAGGACGCTCCAATAATGATGTGGTGTGGCTCTCCATATTCCGCAATATAGTTGCTTCATATGTCAAGGCGATAACCTATATTGTCAACCGTCCGCACCTTCGGCAAACCACCGAGGTACATTACAGCCGCCCCGACCGCATCAAGCATTGGACTCCCAAAATGGCCGAAAAATTCGCAACCGTTGAAGCCGAACATCGGCTTGATCGAGAATTTTTCAGACATGAGGAAACCATCAACACCCACAACACTCGCGAGAACCGCTTCATAAAGTTCACCCTCGACCGCATCGGTCGCAGGTTAAACTCGATTGTCGAGACAATCAAGAAGAAAAACGCTAAGGCCAAAGAAGCAGACAAGGTCGCTGACAGCGAACTTGCCGAACTTGATGGCTACGTTTCCTCACTCCGTAAGCTCGGCAACTCGCCATTGCTCCGCAATCTTCGCGGTGAACCGCTCCACTCGGAGAGCATGGTGCTTCAGAAACGCACCGGCTACGCCCAGGTCTATCGCCATTGGCTGTTGCTCCAAAAGGGTATCGAACTCTTTGAGGGAGCTAACGCTATCGGAGTCCGACCCATTTGGGAACTCTACGAACTGTGGTGCTTCCTGAAAATGCGGCAGATGGTTGCCGACATTCTCGGTCTTGACTTCGCCAATCCGGCAGAAATCACCGAATCGCCAATGCCGATGGTCAAGCCGTTTGAGGACAACAACCAGGAGCATACCGTTGTGTATCATTGTGCAGATGGCTCAAAGGCTCGACTGCATTATCAGCATACCTACAGCCGTCGCACCGGCGAGATACACACCGCTACGACCGAAAACCGCCCCGACATAGTCCTGACTATCGTCAAGCCTGACGGTTTTGAACTCACATATCTATTTGATGCGAAGTATCGTCTCAATGACGATAACAAACTCAATCAAGAAGACCGCGAGGAACTTGACGCTGCAAAGGGGGCTGACACGCCACCCTCTGACGCAATAAATCAGATGCACCGCTACCGCGATGCGATTTATTACGGCAGCGACAAGACTCATCACTCAGCCAAAGAAATCATTGGCGGCTACATACTGTTTCCCGGTCGTGGAGACAACGCCTCAGTGCGCCGCCGCTATTTCTATCAGAGCATCGAGACCGTCAACATCGGTGCATTCCCATTGTTGCCGGATGCTCGCGACCCTCGTTCCGAGGGTACGCTGCTATATGAGTTTCTTACCAAGATACTCAAAACGGAGCAAGCCTACGACCACATCAAAGATGCGATACCGCAGAAAGGCTTGCAGTATGAAAGCGCCTTTGAGCCTACTGCCCAAGACCTTGTGCTTGTAGGCTACTATAAGACCGAACAACTTCCTCTCATCAAAGAACAGAAGTTGTACTATGTGCCGGCTGCACTCGGCAAAGGCTCAATCAATCTCGTCAGCGGCTTTGAGAAGACCAAATACTTGTTGCTTCATCACGACTCGGAGCGACTGCTCCTGCGTCTGAAAGGCGATGGCCCCAAGTTCTTCCCCAAGACCGCACTCGAAGCAATGGGGTTCGCTCCCTCCGGCGACTTCTATCTCGCTTTTGAGATAGCAAGTCTCACCCCGGTTCGCGGCATTGACCCCAACGCCTACGAACTGGAGCGCAAAGGCCAACAACGCTTCACCCCATATTTCACAACCATAGATAAACTAACAGTCACTTCCCGTATAGCAAGCGTTAAAGTAGGGTCAACATTCATTCAGCATCCTTTATGAGGCCATCTATGCTATCCTCTATCATATCATAGATATCAATGATAAAGGTATCCCATAACCATTCCAACAGTTCTCCCCCCGGCCACGCCCCTGTTTTTCTATCGAGGGCCTTAGCCCTTGGATTTGCCTACGGGGGGCTCGAGGAGCGTTATCTTCACCACGGCTGTGTTGTCTATGCTGCGAGCAAGGGCTGTGTCAAAGTGGGCCATGTGGGCGGGCAGAAAACGCTGGGATATGAGCCTGAGAGCCTCGGCTTTCTCTTCAGTGTCCCTCACCATCTCGGCTCGCCCCAAGGCTATGGCTGAGCGAAAGTGTTCGGTAAAGTTGCCATCCTCTTCTTCGTAGACTGACTGACAGCGGCTCACGGCTGAGAGGCTCACTATCGGGTTGTGTCGCAAGCAATCTATCTTCTCTCCCTCATGGGCACAATGGAAATAAAATGTTGTGTCATCTCTGCGCACTATGTTGAGCGGCAGGCCGTAGGGGATGCCGTCGGGGCGGGTCATGCTCAGGGTTATATAGGGGGCTTTATCCATAACGTCAAGAGCCCATCGAGCATCGCGCTGACGCTTGGCTTTTCTCATCTGTCTCATGGTGTGATCAATAAAAGTTTAACGAGGATTAAAGGGAGACTATGTGCCCGTCGCGGCTCACTCCGGCTGCAGTGACCATAAAGCTGCGCGACGTGGCATTGTTGCAAAATCTCACTCGGGAAGTGCCGTCGTCGCCCACGATGGGCTCGGGGCTCCAATCACTGACATCATTCCGATCATAATCCATACTCAATCATACTATTCTTGACATTTGACGAGCTGGTAAAACTCTTGCTTTACCTCAGGATGCTCAAAGAGGCCGGAGAGATAGACGGTGGTCATCTGGCCTTGGTTTCTTACGCCGCGCATCGACTTACACATATGTGTGCCACGCATCATGAGTGCCATGCCCTGATGGTCGCCACCGAGAGCATCGGAGAGCATCTCTACTATATCGCGCACCAATCGCTCCTGGAGCTGCATCCGGGCGGCGCAGTAACCCACTACGCGCGCTACCTTTGATATGCCCAAGATGCGCCCTGTCTGCGACGGGATGTAGGCAAAGTAATATTTGCCAAAGAAGGGCAAGATATGGTGCTCACACATTGAGTAATAGTCGCCTGTGTCAAACACCATGTCGGTTGTCGACGAGTCGTTGCTAAACGTGGTGATTGTCGGCTTGGCCTTCGTGTCATAGCCGCGAAATATCTCGCCCCACATCCTGAGGATGCGCTCTGGCGTGCCGGCCAGCCCCTCGCGCGTAGGGTCTTCTCCTATATATTCTATAAGTTCACGTATATGGTCCAAGGCCTTTTCGTGGGTTATCATCTTATGTTTAATAGCTTGTGGGTCTGAAGTGAAAGTTTCCATTGTGGATGTGTCTTGATGTAGCCAATGGCTGAGGCTACGTTATGGGCGTTAGGGCCGGGAAGGCCAGTGTCAAGGGGCTGAAGGTAGCGACATTCGGGATGGGTCAAGCCTATTTCAAGCAGTGGAGTCATGTCGCTCCCGTCGCCATACAATGCTTTGAGTTCATCTATACGTCCTATCTTCGGATGCGCCGCGAGCTTGGGCGAGCAGGTCACCCAGTCTATTCTCTCCATCACCGCAGGTGGAAGAGCCTTCGTTCCATTGGTCTCTATTTGGATAAAAAATCCACGGGCCTTAAGTGCTTCAAGGAGGCTAACGGTGAGCTGGAGCGATGGCTCGCCCCCGGTAATCACGACGTGGCGACCCGCGAAGGCAGCGGCTTCGTCGGCTATCTCCTCTTCGGTCATCTCTGTGAAAGGCTCATGCTCTGTGTCGCAAAAGGAGCATGTCAAGTTACAGCCCGACAGGCGGATAAAGACAGCCGGGCTGCCGGTCCAGCGTCCCTCGCCCTGAAGGGAATAAAATATCTCGTTGACCCTCATGGCACTCATTCGTCAATGACATATGTGGCCACATTGCCGTCCGATTCCTGCACCGAGGCTTTGTAACACCCCGGGATACGGTCTACTATCCATCTCGCTATATTCTCAGCCGTGGGGTTAAACGGGAGCAGCTCGTTAAAATTGCCATGGTCGAGATAGCCATGAATGCTCTCCTTTATCATGGAGAAGTCACACACCATGCCGTCGGCATTAAGCTCGCGGGCACGGCAATAGACTGTCACTATCCAATTGTGGCCGTGCAAATTGCCACACTTGCTCCCATATGAAAGGCTCAGCCGGTGTGAGCCCGCTATTTCCATGCGTTTGGTCACGTAATACATTCAATTTGCTCCTTGACTGTTAACAAAATCTATAATACATGGGCAAAATTAGGCAATTTTATCGTTACTCCATCGATTTAAGCAGCAAATAATAGGATAATTGGCGAATTTTCCTTACCTTTGCACTCGTTTTTTGGCATAGCCGTCTCTGACGGCCCTCTCCCTCTGCCATAAGCGCATAATCCTCATAACACTTTATGAAGCAAGATAATCAACCGGAGAAGGCTCTCGACCTGCTCGTCAACACGAGCTGGGAGGTCTGCAACAAGATAGGTGGCATTTATGCCGTGCTGTCCACCCAGGCCGACACCCTCCAGAAGATCTATAAAGACAGGGTAATCTATGTTGGCCCGGATGTTTGGCTCCGCGATGGCGGCCCCGACTCCCCTTATTTCAAAGCCGACGATTCTGTGCTCAAGACATGGGCCGGCCGAAAGGAGCTCCCCTTTGGCATCAGTGTCCGTGTCGGCCGATGGGACATCCCCGGCCACCCTATTGCCATTCTGGTCAATTTCGGCTCTATGTATGCCGTCAAAGATCAGTTTTACGGCAAGATGTGGCAGCTCTATGGCGTTGACTCCCTCCACGCTTATGGCGACTACGACGAAGCCTGTGCCTTCAGCCACGCCGCAGGGATCGTGGTGGAGAGCCTCTACGACCATTTCTCCAACCTCAAGGGGCGCGGTGCCAAGAAGGGTCCCATCAACGCCGCCGCTCACTTCCATGAGTGGACCACCGGAATGGGTCTCCTTTATATAAAAGACGCTTGCCCGGCTATCGCCACTCTCTTCACCACCCACGCCACATCTATCGGCCGCTCCATCTGCGGCAACGGCAAGCCCCTCTATGACTACCTCAAGGGTTATGACGGCGACCAGATGGCTCGCGAGCTTAATATGGAGAGCAAACACTCTCTCGAAAAGACCGCTGCCCACCAGGCCGACTGCTTCACCACCGTAAGCGAAATCACCGCCATGGAATGTGAGCAGCTCCTCCAGCGACGCCCCGACATCGTCACCCCCAACGGCTTCGAGAAGGGGTTTGTACCGGCTAAGACTCGTTTTGCTGCCGCTCGTAAGCGTGCCCGCCAGGCTCTTATCGATGTAGCTCAGAGCCTCACCGGATGTAAAATCGTCGGCAATCCTTTCCTTATTGCCACCTCGGGCCGATGTGAATATCGCAACAAGGGCATAGACCTCTTCCTTGACGTGATGGCCACTCTCCGCTCACGCAAGGGCGAGCTTGAGCGTCAAGTCGTGGCTTTTGTCATGGTGCCCGCTTGGGTCAACGCCCCGCGCCAAGACCTACGCACTGCCATTGACGAACAGGCGTGTGTCACCCTCCCCGACCCCGTCATCACCCACTCGCTCCACAACATGGACTCCGACCCCATCATTGGTCGCATCCATGGCCTCACCTTCCAGCAGATCGACCCCTCTCTGATGGTTATCTACGTTCCCTGCTACCTCGATGGTCACGATGGCATCTTCAACGGGTTCACCTATTACGACCTGCTCATAGGCATGGACGCCACCGTCTTCCCTTCCTACTACGAGCCCTGGGGATACACCCCCTTGGAGAGCATCGCCTTCGGCGTCCCAACAGTCACCACTTCCCTCTCTGGCTTCGGTCAGTGGATTCTCACCTCTGCCGACTCCACCTTTGAGGAGACAGGTGTCAACGTAGCAGGCCGCGGCGACAGCAACTATCCCGCCGTAGTTGACTCCATCAGCCGCTCCCTCCGTTTCCTGGTCAACACCGACGAGGCCTCCCGTAAGGAGATAGCCTCCGCCGCTATGGCCACCAGCGACCGCGCCTCTTGGTCTCGTTTCATTAAATATTACACCGAGGCCTACTCCATTGCTGAGCATCACCGCGACAAACGTATGAATGCGCTCCAAGCCTCCGGCTCCAAATCGATTAAGTAACTCACAGACATTATATTTCCCAACCCCTGCTTATGAAAATTCAGGTAAGCAACACCAACTCTCCCTCTTGGCGCGACGTCACCGTCAATGCAGAGCTGCCCCATTCCCTGGCCCCACTCTCGGCCCTCGCCAAAAACCTTTGGTGGGTGTGGAACAGCGAAGCCAAGAACCTCTTCAAGGACCTCAACCCCGACCTCTGGAGGTCAACCGGCGAAAACCCCGTGATGCTGCTCCAGAACCTCTCTGCCGAGCGTCTCGTGGAGATCACCAAAGACAAGGAGATGATGTATCGCATCAACAAAGTCTATGCCGACTTCCAGGCCTACATGGCCAAGCCAATGCGCTCCGACATCCCCTCCGTGGCATATTTCTCAATGGAATATGGCCTCTGCAACTGCCTTAAGATTTATTCCGGCGGCCTCGGCGTGCTCGCCGGCGACTATATCAAAGAGGCTTCCGACAGCTGCGTTGACATGACCGCTGTCGGTTTCCTCTATCGCTATGGCTATTTCACTCAAACGCTCTCTGTCGACGGTCAGCAGATAGCCAACTATGAGCCCCAAAACTTCAATCAGCTCCCCATCGAGCAGGTAACCGACTCTGAAGGCCAGCCCTTCATCCTCGAAGTCCCCTACCCCGGTCGAATCGTCTACAGCCACGTATGGCGCGTCAATGTGGGCCGGATGAATCTCTATCTGATGGACACCGACTTTGACATGAACTCAGAGTATGACCGTTCCATCACACATCAGCTCTATGGCGGCGACTGGGAAAACCGCATCAAGCAGGAATATCTCCTCGGCATCGGCGGTGTGCTCATGCTCAAGGCTCTCGGAGTCAAGGCCGAGCTATACCACTGCAACGAGGGTCATGCTGCCCTGCTCAATCTCCAGCGTCTTGTTGACTATGTCCAGGAGCAACACCTCGACTTCAACACCGCCCTCGAACTCGTCCGCGCCTCCGGCCTCTACACCGTTCACACTCCCGTGCCCGCCGGCCACGACTACTTTGACGAGAGCCTCTTCGGCAAATACATGGGCGAGTTCCCCGCAAAGCTCGGCATCTCTTGGAACGATCTCATGAACATGGGCCGCGAAAACCCCGATAGCCATGAGCGCTTCTCAATGAGCGTCTTCGCCCTTAACACCTGCCAGGAGGCCAACGGTGTCAGCTGGCTCCACGGCGAGGTTTCCAAGAAGATGTTTGCCGGCATTTGGAAGGGATATTCTTGGGAAGAAAGCCATGTTGGATATGTCACCAACGGTGTCCACATGCCCACTTGGGCTGCCTCTGAATGGAAGGCTTTCTACACCGACCATCTT
The DNA here is from genome assembly GCA_023663135.1 of Alloprevotella sp. Lineage (GTDB taxonomy): Bacteria > Bacteroidota > Bacteroidia > Bacteroidales > Muribaculaceae > Paramuribaculum. The sequence goes on along the minus strand of JAMPIE010000004.1, from coordinate 57,258 downwards.
GGCGAGCAAGTCTTCGCCCACCAAAGCGACCCCGAGGCATGGGCCGGCATCTTCAAGGTGTCTGACGAGGCCATCTGGGATATGCGCTGTCAGCTCAAAAACAAGTTTATAAACTTTGTTAAGCGAGATTTCAAGCAGAAATGGCTTGCCAACCAAGGCGATCCCTCTGCCGTGATGAAGATCGTTGACAAGATCAACCCAAACGCTCTCATCATCGGCTTCGCTCGCCGCTTTGCCACCTACAAGCGCGCCCACCTGCTCTTCACCGACCTCGACCGTCTCGACAAGATTGTCAACAATGAGCAGTTCCCCGTGCAGTTTGTATTCTCCGGCAAGGCCCACCCCGCCGACGGTGCCGGTCAGGGCCTTATAAAGCGTATCATGGAGATCAGCCGCATGCCACAATTCCTTGGCAAGATCATCTTCCTCGAAGACTACAACATGATCGTCGCCAAGCGTCTTGTCACCGGCGTTGACATCTGGCTCAACACTCCCACCCGTCCCCTCGAGGCCTCCGGCACTTCAGGCGAGAAGGCCGAGATGAACGGCGTCCTCAATTTCTCTGTCCTCGACGGTTGGTGGTATGAGGGATACAAGTTTGACGAGAAGGCCGGATGGGCCCTCACCGACAAGCGCACCTTCACCGACCAGAGCCAGCAAGACAAGCTCGACGCTGCTACCATCTACTCGATGCTCGAAAACGAGATCATCCCTCTCTACTTCGCCAAGAATTCCAAGGGCTACTCCCCAGAGTGGGTGCAGTATATCAAGCGTTCCATTGGCCATATCGCTCCTCACTTCACCATGCAGCGCATGATCGAGGACTACATCGAGCGCTTCTATCTCCCCGAAGACAAGCGCTTCCGCGCCCTCGCCGCCAAGGATTATAGCCTGGCCAAGGAGATCGTTGCATGGAAAGAAAAGGTAGTGGCCGCTTGGGATGGCATCAAGGTGCTCTCTGTCAACGAAAACTGGGGCACTCAGACTCCCGCATCCACCGGTGAGAAATTCTCCATTGAGATCACTCTCGACACCAACGGCCTCTCTGCCGGCGATCTCGGCGTTGAGGGTGTTGCATACCGCATCGAAGATGGTGTCGAGCACCTCGAGGGCTCACGACAGTTTGAGGTCACCAAGAAGGATGGCAATATCGTCACCTACACCCTCCACGACCGTCTGCGCGAGGCCGGTGTCTTCCGCTATGCCTATCGCATCTATCCCAAGAACCCCAATCTGCCCCACCGTCAAGACTTCGCCTACGTGCGTTGGATTTAACCTCGGGCTTTCCAAGATACTTTTAGGGCCGCTTGCCGTAATGGCAGGCGGCCCTAACTATCTATTTCGTCCTCACATTTAGCGGGCCATATGGCCGGGGCGTATCACGTAAGGAAACGGTGTCTTTAGACTTAAGGATGTATCGGCCTTCACTCGATTGAGCTCCGTCAGGGCACTGTCGGGCATATTAGTAGAGAAGGCAGAGACATAATAAGCGTCTTTGCTCTTAAGGATGGTGGCTCCGGGATAACCCCCTGCTACGAGTCGCCCCTTCATCTGACGAGCATTAAACACTTGGCGAAATCGAGCCACAGCCACATTATATCGCTTATACTCCCCCGGCTTGGTCACGTCGGCTTCTTTGGTGGCTGAGCCCAGCCACTCCGTGGCCAAAGGGAGAACAACGCCGTTTGAAACTTCGGTGGGCTTGGGAGCTGCTGTCCCCGTAGCCTGGAGCCCTGGGGTGTCAAGGTCGCCCTGCATCTGCTTTTGATGAGCCACGACCGTATCATAAGCCGCGCGATAGTTTGACTCATTGGTCTTACACGACGATGCCATTATCATGGTAAGCACCACTGCCATTGCAGCTGTCAGTCTGTTATTTCTCTTCTTCATCTTGTTTTTTTGAAAGGGTGATTATTTCTACCTGCGACGGCTTCCCATCCTTGATGGTGAGCCTGACGAGGGTGCGTTCGCGCTGCCACCCGTGGGTGCCGGCTGCGCCGGGATTGATGTGCAGCAGCCCCAAATACTTATCAGACATCACTTTTAGAATATGGCTGTGGCCGCTGACAAAGATGTTAATCTTTTTCTCTGAAAGAAGCTTCATCACTCCGGGAGCATATCGCCCCGGATAGCCTCCGATATGGGTCATCCACACCCTCAGCCCATCTACCTCAAACTCGGCCACTTCACCTATCTCACGACGCAATGGGGGCGGATCTATGTTGCCTGCAACCGCCCTCACCACCGCATAAGGAAACGACGATCTCAAGTTTTCAAGCATCGACATATCGCCCAAGTCGCCGGCATGCCATATCTCGTCGCAGTCTGAGAAATGTTTCACATATCGGCCGTCCCAACATGAGTGGGTGTCTGACATTATCCCTATCTTGGTTATCATACCGTTATAATGAAGTGATTCGTAAAAAATCTATCATCACTGTGTCATTCTTCCCTCCTCGCCTGAGTTTAGGGCTCTCGGAATGGAGTGTGAGCCGATTATGCCCGGGCATGAGCTTTACGGCCACCGGAAGGCTTGTCACGGTGATAGTAGTGTCGCCCCCATCTATCTGGCGGGGAAGAGCCAAGATGGCTGCCGTCGCCCCATTGACATCAAGTGCTCGCAGCGGTGTGGCGCGACGGCCGGCATCTCGCCCCTGGGCATACCCTATCTCCACCACGCAGGTCGATGTATCAGTGGCCTCAAGGGTAAATGTCAAGCTTTTATCTGATGGTAGAGCCACAATCTGTGTCAGTCGGCGGTTGGGGCGAGTTGAACTATCGGCTCTCCCTCGGGCTTTCTGTCGACTCCAATGCCTATACATTCGCCGGTAGATGTCGCGCGCCAACTCTCTGGCGGCATACCACTCGGCCTGGATTATTACCGACGACCGATCCGGACAGTCCACATGAGGCTCAGCCATATATCCCGCGGGGCGCCCCTTCTCGCCAAGCGGAGCAATGAGTGTCTCGCGATAGGCTCTCCCGGCGTCGAGAGTAAAGGTGCCGGCGCTTATATCTTCGACGCGCTCTCCATTGACTATCACTGCATAACCGTGGGCTGTCGTCGCCAACGCGGCCGATGCTGAGCTTATCCACTCCGGCTCTTCCATCTCAGGCATTGCCTGGGGCAATATCACAGGAAGCTCGGCATCGGAGATCCTCTCACCTTCCTGGCTTGTGGCAGCCACCATCTCGATTCTTACTGTGTGGTGACCATCCATCCCAACAGGGAAGATAGGACTCTCTTGCGCAAATCCGTCAATGCTAAATGAGGCTATGCGCTCCCCGGTGCCTGAAACGGTGATGTCAAGTGTTGCATCGCGATAGGCCACTCCGGTGAGCCTCACTTCGTTGCCAAGCTCCGGAGCTACACAGGGGATAAATCTAAGGCCTTCGGGCTCAGCGCGTATGCCAAAGAGTGATTTGGCCACTGCCCCGATAAAGGCGGCGTTACAATCCACGTCTTGCGAATCCCCTGCCATTGCGTCAAGACACACCAGCCTCACCAAGATTGACATGGCGTTCCACAATGCTCGCCCGTCAGCTACTCTTCCACAAGCCATAGCCCACAGCCCCTGCGTAAGGGCATCGGCCTCTGACTCTAAGTCATCTGTAGGCGGATAGGTGGTCATGAGTCCATAGGGGGTACGTGGCAGGCGGGTCACTACTCGGCTTGCCGTCATGTAGTCGCTCACAATCTCCGACAGGGCCGCGAGTGCATTGCCTCTCCCTGAGGAGGCGGGCGAGGCCACCCGATATAGCCGCCCGTATAGGTATTGGCTATAGCGGCCCTCTACCGGTAGCCACATGGCCTCTGATATCCTCGAGGCCATGCCGCGGGCCTCGTTCATCATCCGAGTAGCACGAAGGAAGTCGCCGCTTTGAGCATATAATACGGCCGCCGATCGGTAAGCCTCGGCCGCCATCACGTTATGAGCCAGCCCCACAACGTTAAATCGATCGGCTACAGTCATCCACTCCGGGAGCCCTCCCGAGAGTTTGCCATCGCCGCCGCCGCGCCAGAGCCCCGTCTGCACATCGTAATATCGACATGAGTCCGCCATAAGGATATCCGTAGCTCCTACAGCGGCAAATGAGCCAAATGAGTCATTGCCCGATGCAAGGAGATATTCTCCCGCCACTTCTATCCACATCAGGCCTCTCTCATCGGCCAACGGCCAGGAGTCATCACTCGCCTCGGAGAGCCCAGGATATCCCTTGCGAAGATATTCGGCCACCTCATCTCCACTATGTGCCATGATCGGCAGCGTGAGATAAAGCGATGACAGTGTGGGCGGGCACGCGGATAGGCGATTCCAGGCATAATCCCACACAGCATCAAAAAGAGGCGATGAAGTCTTGAGCCTCGCAGCCTTGATAGCCACGCTATTCATCCGACGCTCAAGAGAGTCGGCTGTGACAAGCATCAGGGAGCGCCCATGCCCCGGTACAGTGAGCAGGCTGTCAGCCGTGAGCTGCACTATGTAGCCCTGGGTGTCTCCCTCGTCGGGCTGCCACCGCCCTCCGTAGCGTCGCGGAAAGTCGTCTGTCAGCTGCGACATGGCCAAAAGAGCCGCAACCGCCGCCACTACGACTATATATATCCTTGCTCTCATTTTCACAGCCTCAAAGGTAGTCAAAATTATTGGCGGAGCCCCTCCGACAACAGTAAATTTAAGCTAAAATAAAAAAAACACTGAAATTTTTTGGCTCTATGAATGTTTGATTACTAACTTCGCATCTGCATTGAGAGCGGCATCACGCCTCTCCACCTGCCACCACTCCTTTCCCCCCTATAACCCCCATCCCCATAACCTCCTATGATATATAACTTTCGCATCGTCTCTGATGAAGTCAACAACTTCAAGCGCGAAATCAGCATCGACTCCGACTCATCCTTTCTGCAGCTTCGCAACGCCATATGCGACTCTGTCGGTTATGACAAGGGTCAGATGAACTCCTTCTTCCTCTGCGACAACAATTGGGAGAAGCAAAGCGAGATAACCCTCGAGGATATGGGCACCGAACCAGACGAAGATGTTTTCCTCATGGATGAGACTCCCCTCATTAACCTCATCGAGGAGGAGGGCCAGCGACTCATCTTTATGTTTGACTACATGACCGAGCGCTCGTTCTTCATGGAGCTCAAAAAAATTGAGCCGCTCAAGAGCCTCAGCGATCCTGTCTGCACCATCGCCCTCGGCACTCCTCCCCCCCAGTTTGTCGACCTCAACATCTTTGAGCAGCAAATCGATGCCAAAAATGCTCAGGATGAGATAGATGACCTCGACCTTGGCGATGAACTCCCCGACGACTACGACGAAGAAGACCTCGAAAATCTCTCCGACGACACCGAATTCTAAATCTGCATAAGATTTTTTCGCCTTCGCTGAACTTTCAGCGCTCCCCGGGCGTTTCATCATCAAAGAGAAGGAATTTTCTGACTTCTTTATAAAAGTCTTTATTCAGATTTTTAGACACCTTCTCCGTGGCCTCCGCTTCAACCGACGTTGAGATGGAGGCCTCTTTTTTATGCTTACCGAACCTACAGGCCTCGTTTCGCATTATATTGCTATACCTTTATTCATTGCTTATGCCTCCCTTCCTGAATGAGATGAGGGCCTTCTTAAGCCCCGCACAGATTCTCGACTCCGACCTGTTGCTTGACATTTACTCTCGCGACGCTTCTTATTTCAATATTAAACCTTTGGCTGTGGCCAGGCCCGACACGCCCGAGCAGGTGGCGCGCCTCCTCGCATTGGCTTCGCGCCACGGCATTGGCATCACTTTCCGCACCGGCGGCACTTCTCTCTCCGGCCAGAGCGTCAACAACGGCATAATTTGCGAGCTGCGAACTGCCTGGAAGCGTGCTCGCGTCTCCGACTCAGGCAAGAAGATATGGTTTGAGCCGGGACTCACTGCCTCGCAGGTCAATGCTATTCTCAGGCCTCACCATCATCACATTGGCCCTGATCCCGCCTCGTCTCAGGCGGCTATGATGGGAGGCATATTAGCCAACAACAGCAGCGGCATGCAGGCCGGCGTGTCCCACAACTCTTATCATACCCTCAGCTCAATGCAGTTTATGCTCGCCAATGGTCACTGCTACGACAGCGCATCGTCCAACGACCGACGTCGATTTGAAGAGCAAGAGCGCGAGCTGTGCAACGGCCTCATGGAGCTTCGCCAACGCATCTTGGCAAGCCCTGAGATTTATGATAAAATCGTCACTAAGTATAAGATAAAAAATGTCACCGGCTATGGGATGAACTCCTTTGTCGACTTCGACAATCCCATGGACATCTTCACCCATCTCCTAATCGGCTCAGAGGGAACTCTCGGCTTCATCTCTTCGGCCGAGCTCAATACCCTCCCCTCTTTCTCGGTCTACTCTTCTTCGCTCCTCTATTTCAAAGATGTGACCTCGGCTGCTGCCGCCGCTCCTTGGCTCGGTCAAAGCGGTGCTCTGGCCGTAGAGATGATGGACTATGCTTCCTTGGTGTCTTATATGGGCAAAAGTTCAGATATGCCCGAAGGGACCACAGCCATGCTCATCGACTATGGCGGCTCTTCTTCTGAGGAGTTGGCATCTATGATAAGCGACATCACTCCGGGGATTACCCGTCTCAGAGGCATTACTCATCAAGACCCCTTCACCACCACCGTGGCGCAGCGCCAACAGCTATGGCAGATGCGCGACGGCATCTTCCCCTGCGTAGCCGGCGCTCGTGTGCCCGGCGCTACGGTGATTCTCGAAGATGTCTGCGCACCCGTGGAGTCGCTTGATCGCCTCGTCGACGGCATCCAGGCTCTCTTCAAGCGCCACGGCTACCAGGGCTCGATCTTTGGCCATGCTCGCGACGGCAACGTCCATCCTCTCCTCACTTCTTCCATCGATCAGGAGAGCAACCTGCGCAATTTCAGCGCATTTATGGCCGGATTTGTCGATCATGTACTCAGCCTCAACGGCTCACTCAAGGGCGAGCATGGCACAGGAAGAGCCATAGCTCCATTCGTGGCGCGAGAATGGGGCGACGAGATTTATTCGATGATGAAGACTGTCAAGCAGCTTGCCGACCCGCAAGGTATCCTCAATCCGGGGGTGATCATCAACGACGACCCCGAGTGCTTCATCAAGCCCATGAAGAGCCTCGACATCTTCGGCAAAGACCTGGGGTATGACCGTGCCGACAAGTGCATCGAGTGTGGCTACTGCGAACATGTCTGCCCCTCGCGAGACATCACTCTCACTCCTCGTCAGCGTCTCCAGGCTCGACGCGTCATTGCCCATATGGCCTCGCAGCCCGACGAGGCTACCCGCCTCGAGCGACAATATCGCTTTGACGGGATGGACAGCTGCTGTAGCGATGCGTCCTGCCAGATGCCCTGCCCGCTGGGCATCTCCACGGCTGTGGTCACCGACGCGCTCCGTGCCAAGTCCAATGGAGCCTTGTTCAAGGGGGCTCTCACCGCCGGTGCTCGCCACTTCGAGGGGGTCCAGACAGCCATTCGCGGCATGCTCAAGGGGGCCGTGCTCGCCGAGAAAGCCATCTCCCCCTATCCGCTTATTTGGGCCACCGACCTAATGCACAAGCTCTATAGCCAAGTGCCTCACTGGAGTAAATTTTTCCCGATGCCCTCCTCGCTTCACTTTCATGAGGAGCCCGCGCCCGACTTTATCTACTTCCCGGCATGCGTCACAAGAATCTTCGGTGCCTCCTCGATAGGCAAGGACGACCTAATCACCGTCATCCTGCGCATTGCATCCCGTGCCGGCATCAAGGTGTCGCTCCCACGCAATGTCAACTCCCTCTGCTGCTCTCAGATATGGGAACACAAGGGCGACGAGGAGGGACGCAAGATTACTGCAAATAAGGCCATTGAGCAGTTTTGGACCTTAAGCCAAGAGGGTAAGATTCCTATCTTCTGCGACACTACCTCATGCACCCACACCCTCCTCACCAGCGTGCACAACATTCTCACCCCCGAAAACCAAGAGCATTATTCCCGCCTGACTATTATCGACATCGTTGACTGGCTGGGTATGCACGCCCTACCGAGGCTTAAGGTGACACACAAGAAGGGAAGAGTGCTGCTCCACCCCACTTGCGCCTCTCGCCTGCTCCATCTCGACTCCGCCATGGCATCCTTAGCCACCCAATGCGCCGACGAGGTGGTCACCCCTCGCGACAGCTTCTGCTGCGGGGGCGCCGGCGACCGCGGTTTCCTCTTCCCTAAGGTAGCGGCTTCGGCAACCCACTATGAGCGCGATGAAACTGCCGGACTGCACTTCGACGGCTGCTACTCTCTGGCCCGCACTTGCGAGATCTCCATGATGGCCACCATTGGTCGCCCTTATGAGTCAATCGCTTATCTTATTGACGAAACCACCTCTGAATAATGGACATTATTGATGCAATTAAGACTCGCCGCTCGGTAAGAACCTATGCCTCTACAAGCCTCGACAATTGCCAGAGCCAGGCTATTATTGATAATATTAAGGCTGCCTCGTCGCCCTTTGGCGGATGTGTGACGATTAGGCTCCGTCATTATGGCGACATCAGCGAGTCTCGCCCGGGCACCTACGGTGTCATCAAGGGGGCAACCGACTATCTCCTCATGGCCACAGGCCCCGACGATGCCTCGCTCCTCTCGGCCGGCTTCTTGATGGAGCAAGTGGTGCTTGAGGCCACGCGGCTCGGCCTCGGCACATGCTGGATTGGCGGCACTTTCCGCGGCTCAAGCTTTGACGCTGAGGCTTGGCCTCAAGGGGAGTCTCTCCGCATCATATCTCCAATCGATCCTCCGGCCAAGCCAAGACTGATGGAGAGGATGATGAGATCCGTGGTCCGAAGCAACCGACGCAAGCCTTTTGACACTCTCTTCTTCAGTAAGGGCATGACCTCTCCGCTCCCCTCCTCGTCGGAGCTTACACGGTCGCTTATGATGATGAGGCTCGCTCCCTCGTCGGTCAACTCACAGCCTTGGCGTGCTTTCGTCTCTGATGGCAAGGTCACCTTCTGCTCTGCCGGCAAGGGGCCGCTCTCTCTCATCGATATGGGCATCGGCCTATGCCATTTCGCCTTGGCTGAACGCTATGATGGCCATATGGGCTCCTTCTCAATTGAAGCGGAGCCGCCTCTTTTGCCTGAGGGGCTCCGCTACGTGGCATCATATTGCCGCTGATTTATTCACCGCTCCGGCCTCCAAGTAACCGATGGAGCCAGGGGATGATATGCTCGGTCTTGAAGTAATGATGGGGAGGGTCTACGTTACATAGCCTGAAGAATTCGTCGCGGTCTATCCCCTCGGGCAATCTGTCTACATCCACTCTCTTCGAGGAATCGGCATACATGGCGTAGTGGTAGCGCTCAAATGCGCCCGGGGCTCCGGCCTTGGCATAGGCTCCGCTTATGATGTCAAAGTCGCGGTCAAGCCCACCCTCGGTGCATATCACCGGGCGTGGTGCCAACGCACTAACTATGTCGGGAAAGTCAAATTCAGCAAGAAACTCCGGTATCAGGTGCTCTATATTGTTGGGGAAGGGGCGCGCGCCGTTGGCCTCTGGCTTGTTCATCACCAAGATGCGCTCGCGGGTGCGACACATGAAATCGTTATAGACAAAGGCATATATTGTGGAATCGAGAAGTCCGAGAGCCATCAGCGGCTCTGTGCCCAGCGAAAATCCGCTCACGATGAGCCGTTCAGGGTCCATGTTGGGATGCGTCTTCATCCAGTCGAGTATCACTCGGTCTTGCCATGAGGCGAGGCCCAGGTAGCTCCATCCCATTTCAAGCAAGAAGCGCGATGAGGTGACGTAATCGGCATATCCGTCATCGCTCAGCTCGCCACACGATGGATTGTCAACCGCCACGGCTATCACTCCCTGCTTGGCATATTGGCGAGCCATGGCGCTCTTCCCCGCGTCGGGGTTGCCCCCCTTTGCAAGTTGAAAGTCGCCGGCAATCTCTCCGGCCAGAAGCTCTTTGGTCTGTCCAAAGCCGGGGATGCAGAGGATGGCGGGCGCTGGGTCACCATAGCGGAGTGTATCGGGGGTAAGGACGTAAAAGCCGACGGTATATCCCTCAAGCGGCTGGGCCTCCCAGCGCTCTATAGTATAGCCGTCGCGACGTGATGAGGCGGTCTTCACCGGAGTCGGCATCTCTTTCCACCCAAAGACATCATGCTTCATCAAGCGTGCCATGGCTTCGCTCATCTTCCCCTGCCAGGTCGGGAAGCTGTCGGGGTCAATAGCGGGATCATACTGAAGACGTGGCTCGTGGCGGCGCATCAAATTGTCAACTGCTGAGCGTGTCGATTCAGCCATAGTCGACATTGGCATTATCATTAGCAGTGATGCAATAAGTGTGAGGATTGGTCTTATCATTTTGTATTACAAAAATAGGTCTGATATTATATAGTCTGCTATTAACCAGTATGTTTCTGGAATAGTAAGAGTATCGGATGACAATATCAGCCTGCCCGAATTAAGCAAATGGGCGGCTTGTCTGAGCAATCTATCTCGCTCCCCTTCTTCAAGCGTAGCGAGGTTGACCCCATGGCGGGTGCGAAGTGCAAGCATTATTTTTTCTTCAAAGATCTCTTCGGGGCTGAGCTGCTCACACAGATTGGGATCCGCTGCGTTACATGGGTTGGCCATATAGCGCGACACTGATGCGCGGTTGGCGCGTCGGCGTGAACGTCCGTCATAGCTATGCGCCCCGGCTCCGAGACCCAGATAAGGCAAGGCGGGATCCCAATAAGAGGAGTTGTGACGCGACCAATAGCCTGGCCGTGCAAAGTTGCTTATCTCATAATGCTCATATCCGGCCTCGTCCATTGCTCTACATAGGTGGCGATAGTATTTTTCGGCCTCTTTGTCGTCATACTCCTCTATCTTCCCGGCCTCTAAGTCTTTAGTGAGCCTAGTCCCGGGCTCATAACTGAGCAAATAGGCCGAGATATGCTCAGGGTTTAAGGCTATGATACCCTCAACTGATTGCGCAAACGTCTCTATGGTCTGCCCCGGCAGTCCATACATGAGGTCGAGGCTTATGTTGTCTATACCCGCCTCGCGGAGATGTTCGACGGCCCTGACGGCACCCGCTGCGTCGTGACGGCGCGATATGGCTTTAAGCTCACTGTCTACCAGCGACTGCACTCCCATGCTCACTCTGTTGGCTCCAGCCTCTATCAGGCTCCGAGCTATCTCGTCGGTGATGTCGTCGGGATTGGCCTCCACTGTCACTTCAGCCCCCTCGCGTGCCTCCGCTACTGTCGCCCTTATGAGGCGTGTGAGCTCTTCGGGAGGGAGCATCGTAGGTGTCCCCCCTCCTATATATATAGTGTCAAATGGGACGGGATAATCCCCTTTTCTCGCATCAAGCTCCGCGAGCAGCGCATCCACATAGCCTCTGGCATCCATGGAGCGCGATGCCACGGAGTAGAAATCGCAGTAGCTACACCGCGACCGGCAAAAGGGGATATGTATATACAGTCCGCTCATTTCTCCGGTGGCTCACATATCGACTTAAATCTGCAATACTTGCATGAGTGACCATCATATTCGGGGTCGTTGATGGCAGCCACAAAGGGACGGTCATAATCAAAGATTTCTTCTATCAGTCCTTGAAGGAGCGGCTCAAATTCTTCCATATGCTCGCGATGGTCGATGATAGGGACTCTCTGCCTGTCAATCTTGAAGCAGGGCGCATTGAGCGGATCCGTGAAGAGCTTGCGCGTGAGGTAGACAAAGGGCTGGATGGGCCCATCATATTTTCTAAGCTTCATATAGCAATAGCAGTAAAAAAGGAGCTGGAAGAGCACTTTTGGACGCTCTTTCTGTTTGTTGTCAAAGGCATCGGCCACGGAGCTAAATTCTATCTTGTCAGCGCCTGTCTTGAAGTCGATGAAGCGCAAGGCACCATTTGCGCCGGCGCGGTCGGCGCGGTCTATCACCAACCTGACGTTGAGATTAAGCCCCGGAGCAAATTCTACCTGTCCGTCTACTGTCACTTCGGCACCAACAAAGGGTATCTCGCCAAAGGTCTCAGCTTCAAGATGGAGCATACGGCATATCAGCTCGGTGATCACTCGACCCATCAGCTCCTCGCTGCCTCGGAGTGGGTCATAACACTCTTCGGGGTCCTTATAGGTCACTTTGTGAAGATACTTGCGATTGATTGCGGCCGTGACATATCGGCTCACTTTGGGGTGATTGGCAGCCATGGCGCTGAGGGTGTCGCGCGATATCACTCCGCCGACCGACGCCGAGGCCATATCTTTATAGAGCTTCTCGGCCACGTCATGCACCACTGAGCCAAAGACGGCCCAGTCCATATAGTCGGCGCCCTCGGTCTCGGTGGGAAATTCCAGGCCGCAGACGTTGGTCAGATAAAAGTTAAGCTGGCAGTTGATATAGTTGTTTAGCGATGAGGCTGAGAGGCGCTTGTGGCTCTTGGGATCTTTAAATTGTTCAAGGAGCCGACGCACCTCGCCGGTCTTGGGCACGGTGAGCAATCGCTCTCTCATCTCTGCCGGGATGCTAAACTGTGAGGTGCGGTGGACTATCTTGGCTTCCGGGAAGAGGTAGAGGAGCTGAGATAGGTAGCGCGACATCTCTCCTACCTTTTCCATTCCCACTGTCCGCGCGTCATAGAGCAGTGTCACTCGGCGCGCGCGTGTGAGCAGTCTGAAAAAGTAATATCCCATGACACTCTCATCTATCTCTCGGCTCGGAAGGCCAAAGGCCGGCCTGAGTGTCTCTAAGATGAAGGAGGGGCGTGAATGACGCTTCGGGAATATATCTTCGTTCATCGACAGCATGATGATGTTATCAAAGTCGAGCGAGCGTGTCTCCAACACTCCCATCACTTGCACTCCCTCGAGCGGCTCACCTGTAAACGACACTGTGGCAGTGGCCAAGGCTCGCTCTATGATAGTGGCCATAGTGATGGCATCCATGGTAATGCCTCGATGGCTGAAGGCTTCGATAAGGTCGTCAAGGGCCATGCGATAGGCTTCGAGAAATCGCCGCTCCACCGGCCGGCTCTCTTCGTCGGCATATCGGCTGAAGAGGTCTATTAGCCCTATGAAGTATTCGCGACATCCTTCAAGGGGCGTCTCCCCTTTTCTATGCTCGAGTAGGGCAAAGAGGGGACTCAAAGCCGGATAAGCCGACCGCACCCACGCCACTTCGATGGTCACCCGATGGCTTTGCCTTATGTCGTTCATCAGATCATCCACTGCTTTGGGGGCTATGGCTCTTACTACCGGCTGTGACAGCAGCCCGACGACATCTTCATAGAAGTAAGCCGGGCTTCCTCCTATATGGCGCATTCGGCTCTGAAGGAGTGCGGCGGTGTGCATCACTGCGGCTATGGGGGTGAGCTTTATCGGGAAGCCCATGGTGACATTCACCGCGGGGAGCGATGATGGCAGATGACATAAGAGCGGCATCAACATGGTTTCGTCGGCAAGTACTATGGCGGTGTCAGTGCCGGTGGCATCTTCGGGCCCTTGCCCTACGAGGCCGGCCTCGGTCCATTGTTGCAAGCGCGACGAGGCCACCTTGACCTGCCCTATACCCGACGCCACTCCTATTATCTCTATCTCGGGCATGGCCCCGGCGCTGCTGTCTTCTTCGAGTTCATAGCGCGAGGGAAACATCTTGGCGCCTCTCAAGGCCATCTCGCCTGTGCGATTGCCCGGCAGGCTAAACACCGGCGAGGATATGTCCCAATAAAAATCGGCCAGACCCATATGGTTGAGCTGGTCAAAGATCTCCATCTCGGCGGTGGACAAGAGGTTAAAGCCCACGAAGATATAGCGGTCGGCCTGCAGGGGGAGGGTGTCGAGGTCTTCGGCGTGGAGCCGCTCGGCGGCGTTGCGATAGTGATGGCCTGAGGTGCAATATCCCTCGCCGGCAAGCTGTTTGTTGAATCGGCGGTAGACCTTAAGCAGGAGTTGCCACAGGGCTGTATAGCCGGTGGTCAGGGGGTTTCCGTGCTCATCGAGGTGGGTCCAGAAGCGCTCGCTCTCACCATCGTCGCTCTCGGCGGCTCTGGCTCTGAGGTTGAGGGCTTGGTCGTCGATGCCCCAGAAGCGGCGGATGATGTCGCGCTGGACGTCGGTCAGATAGGTGGAGTTGATCTCTCTCAGCTCGCGTATGTTGGTGAAGAGGCTGTCGGGGTCCACCAAGTAGCGGTCCACTTCGGCAAAATCGGTCAGGAGGGTCTCGCCCCAGAAGAGGAAACGGTCAAAGGGCTCCACTTCTTTGGCGCTCTCTTTCCGATAGGCATCATAGAGGGTGGCTATCTGCATGAAGTGAGGGGCCTCTGACAGGGGCGAGAAAGTGGCCACAAAGTCGGCTATGGCAGTCACTTCGGGCTCTATATGGGGGCGCGAGGCCTCGAGGTCAAGGTAGCGCAGAAAGAAGGTTGCTGAGCGCTTGTTGGGGAAGACAAAGCAATATCTCGACAGCTCATCGTCGCTATGATTTTCCAGGTATGCTCGAGCCACCTGTCTCAGCATCGGTGTCATGTCTGTTTCTTGGGCGGGATGAGTAGCATTATCACCTTTAGGGCCAGGTCAAAGGCCACTATCTTTACGTTGGCGTTGCCCTGGATGTCGCGGCGTGCTTCGGCAAATTCTTGACACAGTTTCTCGGCATTGGCCTCGGTAATGAAGCGGCTGAAGTTTCTGGCAAAGGCGGCTTCGTCGGTGTTGAGGTACACGAGCTGCGATGTCAGCCCCCCTATCCTTGCCATGAAGTTTTCTCTCACTTGCGCCGAGGCGTAGTCAAAGAAGGCGGCGGCGCGGTCGCGTCCGTCTGAGGCAAGGTCGGCGCTCCAGCGGCGCAACTCACCTACGTTGCGCTGATAGGCGAGTCTCATCAGCTCTATGAAGCGCGGGAGCATTACGCGCGTCCAGGTATTGGCGCTCACAGCGGTCATCGCCCGCTTCATCGACCCTCGGGCGTTTCTGGCGGCTTCGCGGGCTGCTTCGGCCTCTATGCCCATCCGCTCTTCAAGCTGGGTGGCCACTTCGGCGTCGGTGTAGCGGTCCACCGCCACTCGCTGTAGGCGAGAATAGACTGTGGGCAGCAGCCGCTGTGGGTCGTCGCTCGCCATTATGATGCAGGTGCCTTCATAGGGCTCTTCTATCATCTTAAGCAGCTTGTTGGAACATTCGGGGTTCATCCTCTCCGGCAGCCACCACACGACGGTCTTATATCGCGAGGCATGGCTCGTGGTGGAGAGTTTGCGTATGAGGTCGTTGCTCTCTGAGGCATAGGTAATGAGCGTAGCGCCTTTCTTGCCAAAGCTGTCGGTCCATGCGTCGATGTCCTGGAAGAGGCGTTGGCGCGGGGCCTCTATGCCAAGATATTCGCGCCATTCCTGAGCAAACTCTTCCGACACCGGGGGGTGATCCATCTTCTCCAGGCGTGTCACCGGATAGACATGAAAGGTGTCGATATGATTGAGCGATGTGCTTTGGCGGCAGGCAGGGCACTGGCCACAGCTGTCAGTGTCGCCGGCGCGCCGACCGGTACAATGTATGTACTGGGCCAAAGCGCGGGCAAGCGAGAGCTTGCCTATGCCGGTGGGGCCTTCAAGAAGGATGGCGTGGGGCAGACGCCCGCTGTCTACCATCTCTCTTAGGCGTGTCTTCACTGCCTCATGGCCGGGGATGTCTGAAAATCTCATTTACGTCAGGAAAGTCAGGGTGTATTAGTCATCCAAATATGTTTTTCAAGGCGCGACCTACGCTCTCGGTGGCATTAAGCGAGTAGAGGTGCACCGAGGGTAGCCCGGCTTCATATAGCTCTCTCATTTGTGCCGTCAGCCACTCCACACCCACTTCTTTCACCTTGGTATTGTCGCCCCGACACTCTTCGACGGCTCTCACCAAGTCGGTGGGCAGGTCGCAATGAAACACCCTGGGAAGTATGGTGAGCTGGCTGGCGTTGCAAATGGGCTTCAGTCCCGGAATGATGGGCACCGAGATACCCACTCGGCGACATCGCTCGATAAAGCTCAGCAGCTTGTCGTTATCAAAGCACATCTGTGTCACGATATATTCGGCGCCTAAATCAACCTTCCGCTTGAGCCACTCAAGGTCTATCTCTCCGTTGGGTGACTCTTCATGCTTCTCCGGGTAGCCGGCCACGCCGTAGCTGAAGACTGGCCTGTTGTCGCCTACGATATCCATCTCTGTGCCGTCGATAAACAGCCCTTTGTTGAAGTCGTTGACTTGCCCTTGGAGGTCGCTGGCGTGGCTATGTCCGCCGACGGTCGGCATAAAGCGGCTCTCGTGGCGTGCTTTGTCGCCACGCAAGAGCAGCAGGTTGGTGATTCCGAGGAAGTTGAGGTCTATAAGGGCATATTCGGTCTCAAGCCGGGTATAGCCTGAGCATATGATATGGGGAACGGCGGGGATGCTGTAACGCTGCTGGATGGCGGCGGCCACGGCCACTGTCCCGGGCCGCGAACGCTCGCTCACTCGCTGATATAGGCCGTCGGCCGACGGCTTATAGATCTGCTCTGACCGATGGGTGGTGATGTTGACATATCTTGGCCCATATTCAAGGAGGCGGTCTATGTTGGTAAATAGCTGGCCTATCCCACGCCCTTTCAGCGGCGGGAGCACCTCTATGGAAAAGCCTTTTTCCGGGCCTGATATGATCTCTGGTATTGTCATGGTGGGTGTTGTCAGTCGTGATGATAGGGCTCGCCGCGGAGAATGGTCATGGCGCGATAGATCTGCTCGGTAAAGAAGAGGCGGACGAGCTCATGGGGAAAGGTGAGCCGCGAGAGCGAGAGATGGGCATCGGCTCGTTGCTTCACCTCGGGAGAGAAGCCATAGGGACCTCCGACAATAAAGACTATCCGCTTGGTCAGTCCGGCGGCCATCTTACGCTGCAACTCTGCTGCCAGCTCGCGAGAGGTATATTCGTGTCCATGCTCGTCAAGGAGCCACACATAGTCGCCCGGCTTCAGAGCACCAAGAAGCGACTGCCCCTCAAGCTCTTTTTGGCGCTCCTCTGTCATGGCTCGCGATGCCTTGACGTCGGCCACTGAGGTTATCTCAAAGTCGATATATCGCTTGGCTCTCAGGGCATAGTGCTCTATGGCGCGGGCTATGGCGCTATCGGTGGTGCGTCCCACCGTGAGAAGGCTTATCTTCATCTCATCCCCATGTGTAAGAAGGTGTTATTTTGAATGTTCGCGGATATATGAGCGGGCGTCGCGGAAGAGTTGGGTGGCAAAGACAAAGTCGTTGAGAGCCTGGTTGTCGCTGTGGAAGAGTTCGCAAGAGTTGCCGATCCACTCGGCTCGTCCTTCTTTGATAAACACTATGTTTTCGCCAATGCCCATCACGGAATTCATGTCGTGGGTGTTGATGATTGTGGTGATGCCATACTCATGGGTGATGTCACTCAATAGTTCATCTATCACGAGCGATGTCCTGGGGTCGAGGCCGGAGTTGGGCTCATCGCAGAAGAGATATTTGGGGTTAAGAGCTATGGCGCGGGCTATGGCCACACGCTTCTGCATGCCGCCCGAAATCTCGGCCGGATATTTATGGCCGGCACCATGAAGGTTTACACGGGCAAGGCAAAACTCGGCGCGCTCTCTCTGCTCGACTGCAGTCAGATCGCTGAACATCATCAGGGGGAAGAGCACATTGCCCATCACTGTCTCGCTATCAAACAAGGCTGAGCCCTGAAACAACATCCCTATCTCCTTGCGCAGGCTCTTGACTTTTTCCGAGTCCATTGTCAGGAAGTTGCGCCCGTCATAGAGCACCTCGCCGCTGTCGGGCTTCACAAGTCCTATTATCGACTTCACCATCACTGTCTTGCCCGAGCCGCTCTGCCCTATAATCAGGTTGGTCTTGCCGGTATAAAATGTGGCGCTGATATCGTGGAGCACTGTCTTCCCGTCATCAAAGGTCTTGGATATGTTTTTTACTTCTATCATTGCAGCAATATCTTGGTGAGCACTACGTCCATCAGCAGGATAAGGATTGAGGATGACACCACGGCATTGGTTGAGGCTTTGCCCACCTCAAGCGCACCCCCGCGGACATAATAGCCGCAAAAAGCCGATACGGAAGCTATTATGTAGGCAAACACCACCGACTTGATGATGCCATACCATACATACCATTCGTTAAACATGGCCTGAATGCCATAGACATAGCGGCTCACCGGGATGAGGTCGGTAAACACTGCCACAAGGTAGCCGCCAAAGAGCGCCGTGGCTATGCATAGAGCCACCAACACCGGCATAAACAGCACGAAGCCTATCACCTTGGGGAGCACAAGGTAGTTGGCCGAGTTGACTCCCATGATGTCAAGCGCGTCTATCTGCTCGGTGACTCGCATAGTGCCTATCTCCGACGCTATGTTACTCCCCACCTTGCCCGCCAAGATTAGGCACAAGATAGAGTTAGAAAATTCAAGCAACACGATGTCTCGCGTGGCCAGGCCCACCGAGTAGGCCGGGAGCAACGGCGAGCTCGTGTTCAACTCCATCTGTATGCAACAGACAGCTCCTATAAACACTGAGATGATTATCACCAACGGGATAGAGTCTATGCCGAGCTTAGAGATCTCGGCCACGGTGCGCGAAAAAAACACTCTCCCCTTGTCGGGTAGCGTGAACACGCGCTTCATAAAGAGCCAATACCGGCCAAATGAGGCCACGGCAGAGGTTAGTATCATATGGTTTGACGAATCAATGGTATACTCAGCTGCAAAGTTAAGCTTTTTTCTGCAACTCCCCCTCTTTTTTATTTTTCAAGTTCATCTTCTCACCCTGAAAAGATAATTATACAGCCATTTTTACCAACACCTCCCACTCCCCCCACTCCTTCCGTTTTGCCTACATTCAAAAAAATTTTGCTAATTTCGCGCTCGATATTAATCCCCAATTCCTTTCAAGATCTATGCTTATCATAGGCATCGCCGGTGGCACCGGCTCGGGCAAGACCACCGTGGTCAACAAAATCATCTCATCGCTCCCTGCCGGCGAGGTGACTGTCATTCCGCAAGATTCTTACTACAAAGACCTTAGCCACATACCCCCCAAAGAGAGGGCTAAGGTTAACTTTGACGAGCCCGATGCCATCGAATGGTCGCTCCTCGTTGACCAGCTCAAGACCCTCAAAGAAGGCCGCCAGGTGGAGATGCCCACTTATAGCTACCTCACCTGCACACGCCAGCCTGAGACGGTCCATCTCAATCCGCGCGACGTGGTCATAGTCGAAGGCATCCTCGTCCTCAACGACCCCATCCTCCGCAGCATGATGGATGTAAAAGTCTTTGTCGATGCTGATGCCGACGAAAGGCTCATCCGCGTCATTGCTCGCGACTGCATCGAGCGCGGTCGCACTCCTCAGATGGTCATCGACCGCTACCAGGATGTCCTCAAGCCCATGCATCAGATGTACATCGAGCCTTCCAAGCGATTTGCCGACCTTATCATCCCCCAAGGCGGCTCCAACTCGGTGGCCATCAAGCTCATCACCGACTATATCGAGTCGCGCCTTCACAATGCCACCAACCGTCACTAATACTACCATACGCCATGGAGGAGAAGATTTCACCCGCCGAGAGTCCTATGACTGCTGACCGAATGGTGCTCCGCACCGACAATCTTGTCAAGAAATATGGCAAGCGCACCGTGGCCAATCACGTCTCAATCGATGTTAAGCAAGGGGAGATCGTGGGCCTCTTAGGCCCAAACGGAGCCGGAAAGACCACCACCTTCTACATGACCGTCGGACTGATTACCCCAAACGAGGGGCGCATCTTCCTCAACGACATGGACATCACCAAGTTTCCCGTCTACAAACGCGCCCGACTCGGCATTGGCTACCTGGCCCAAGAGGCATCTGTCTTTCGAAAGATGACGGTCGAAAACAACATCCGCTCCGTCCTCGAGATGACACCCACTTCCAAGGAATATCAGCGAGACAAGCTCGAGAGCCTCATCGAAGAGTTTCGCCTCGAGAAAGTACGCAAAAACCTCGGCGACCAGCTCTCGGGCGGCGAACGTCGTCGCACCGAAATTGCCCGTTGCCTCGCCATCGACCCCAAATTTATCATGCTTGACGAGCCCTTTGCCGGTGTTGACCCCATTGCCGTTGAAGACATCCAATATATCGTCTACAAACTCAAAGAAAAAAACATCGGCATCCTCATAACCGACCATAACGCGCCTGAGACCCTCTCTATCACCGACCGTGCCTACCTCCTCTTCGACGGTCGCATTCTCTTCCAGGGAACCTCCGAAGAGCTCGCCGTCAACCAAATCGTAAGAGAAAAATATCTCGGCCGAAACTTCATCTTCAATCGCAAAAAATTCGACTGACATACACCATAAGTAATCGTAAAAAAATAAGTTGGTAAAAAATTCCTCAGGATTTTTTGTGAAGATTTTTTTATCGAAAGTGCAGGATTGTAGCGAGCTACATGGCTAAACTGAGTTGAAAAAGATGCCAAAAAAAGCTTCCCCGACTACAACCCCTACACAATCTCCCGCTGCCGCGACTGCTCCATCCCCAAAGGCTCCGCTACCCTCGCCCGCGCCACTCCCCCCGACTCCTCCCTCTGCCAAGCCTGCCAACGCTTACGTGAACTTGTAGAGAAGGAATCCAAGAAGCGACTTCAAAAGATTGAACAGCGAGAGGCTAAGGAAAAGGCCCTTGAGTGGGCGAAAAGACATTTGCCTAAAGTTATGCTTCCGAATGGTGACACAGCTTATTTGGATGAAATCTCAGTCATTAATAACAACGATACCATTATTGTAGGACAAGAGTTTATATAAGAAACATATTCAAATAACAAGGGCAAGCCCTGGGTTGCAGAAACAATGGATTTAGCCACAAGAGTCCATGAGTGGCTTCCCAAAGCAATTTGTGTGAATCCCAATGAGCCGGGTATACATCATAGCTTCTCGTTTAAGGTATATGAAACTGAGTACAATGGTAAAACGATTCAATTTAAAGCGAAAATGACTCAAGGTCTACGCTTATACAATTTGCGTATAAAAAAGTAAGGATTAGCCCCAACACCCGAAGTCTGCATCCTTACGGACCGACATGTGAGAATCATCGGCTAATCCTTTCCGCAAAGGTAACAACAAATCCATCAACCACAAAATTTTCAGACAACATTTATGCTTTTTCCGCGATATTATGGGAGATTTTACGGGCTGTGGCCGTTCTACCAACAGGGGGATAACTATGCCACGGTCGAAAGGCTGTGGGAGGTCACGATCTATCAGGAGGCTGCCGGGGCGTTCCCGGTGGTGGAGGATCTGATGTTTGACGCTGACACGCCGTTGTCGATGGAGTGGAGCGAGGTTGCGCCGGAGGATGTCGTGGAGGGCTCGACGGCCACGCTGCGGCTCATTTCGCCGGGCGACCGAACGTTCACAGACCTCTATGCCATCGACCCACTGAGCATTGTGTTGGAGGTGAAGACCGGGAACGATGTAGTGTGGCGCGGGTCGATTGAGCCGGAGCTGTATGAGGAGCCTTACTCGACGAAGGACGGCTATGTGGTGGAGCTGTCGTTCTCCGACCTCGGGCCGATGGAGAGCCGGGAGTTCAATCTGTCGGGGCGTGTCACCTTCGACCAAATCATCGCCGAGGCTCTGTCGGCAACTGCCCTAAACCGTTACTCCCTCAAATGCTCCACTACCCACCTCAACACATCCACCGGTATCCAGGAACCTCTTGATTTCTCAAATCTCTACATCTCGGCTGACAATTTCTATGACGAGGACGGCAAGGCCAAGACACCCATCCCGGCATCGCGAAAAAACCGCAAAAATTGTACTTTTCGTTTTTACAAATTGTACTTTTCGTTTTTCCGACAATACCCGGCGACGGCAAGAACAAATTGGCACTCTAACAGCGAAAGGGCCTGATGCCATGATGACATCAAGCCCTTAGTCTGTTGCGACAGGATATAGACGGGTAGAGGATATGCCCGCTTATTCTGCTGCGGGAGCCTCCTCGGCGGGAGCCTCCTCGGCAGGAGCGGCGGCAGCAGCCTCCTCAGCAGCCTTGGCAGCAGCCTCGGCCTTCTTCTTGGCCACAGCCTCAGCTATGGTCTTGTTGGTGGCCTGCTCAGCCTCAAAGCGAGCCTTTGCGGCTAGCTCCTTCTTGTCGGCTACGGAAGCACGGAGGGAGTCTACGGCTGCCTGCTTTTTCTGCTTCCAGGCCTCGAAGCGACGCTGTGCCTCTGCCTCATCAAAGGCGCCTTTCTTTACGCCACCCTGGAGGTGCTTCATCAAGAGCACGCCCTCATTGGAGAGGATGGTGCGAGCGGTATCGGTGGGCTGTGCGCCACAGTTGAGCCAATACAAAGCCCTTTCGAAATTCAGTGTTATTGTAGCAGGATTAGTGTTCGGGTTGTAGGAACCTATCCTTTCAATATACTTACCATCTCGTGGTGCCCTGCTGTCGGCGATAACAATAGGATAGAACGCATAGTTCTTACGACCATGGCGTTGCAGTCTGATTTTTGTTGCCATTAGTGAATTAGTTGGATTTGTATTGCTTGCGCCCCGAACCGCGGCTATTGGCCTTTGGCTCGGTTTGCGGCTGCAAAGGTAGTGTTTTTTCTATCAACGTGCAATATTTAGCCTCTTTTTTACAAAATATTTGATACCTTTGCCGCGTGATAATGCCCTTAGCCATTCATCCCCCAGCAAAAATGAAGCTCCCTTTGCAAAAAGCCATCATATTTTTCATCTACTTCCTTCTCGGCCTCCCCGCCATTGCACAGCAGAGCGACGGCGCAGGACAGCAATCACATAAACTGCCCCCTCAAAGCATCTATGCCTGGGAGATGACCGGCCCGCTCGGCTCCATCAGCCCCGCTTCGGTCGACACGCTCCTCCACAATTATTACCTCCAGGCCGTGCCCTCCGATGCGTCGCTCGCCTGGGCCTCCACGGGCAACTATGGCGCCGAAGGAATCAATATGATCTATTTCGAGCGTCCTCGGACTTCGCCATTCTTCTTCCGCGACGCCCTCGCCCACTGGCTGCCCGCTTTAGGTAAGCATAAGTTTTATAACTCGCGCATACCCTTCACCCTCCTGAGCTACAACACCGGCGGCGGCAAGGAGAGCGCCCAAGACCGTCTCAAAGGGGTATTCTCCGGCAATGTCAATAAAAGTATACAAGTAGGCGCCGACATTGACTATATCTACTCTAAAGGCTCATATGCCAATCAGTCGGTTAAAGCCATCAGCTGGGGCGCCTTTGGCTCTTATATGGGCGACAAGTATGAGCTCCAAGCCTTTTTCAATGCCTGGAACTCTCTCAATAAGGAAAACGGCGGCATCACCGACGACCTCTATATCACCGACCCCGCCGAGCTCCAAGGAGGCATCTCAACCATAGAGTCTCACTCCATTCCCACCCGCCTCTCCGCCGCCCATACTCGCGTCACGGGCGCCGAACTGATGCTCAACAATAAGTATAAGATGGGCTTTTGGCGCGCCCTCCCCCCCGACAGCATCATGTCGCCAGAGGGTAAGCTCGTGCCCGACACTATTGAGAGGAGCGAGTTTGTTCCCGTAAGCGCCGTAACCTGGACTTTCAACTACCAGAAAGGGCGACATATGTTTCGCAACCAAAACCCCTCCGAGGCACGCGACTTCTGGGAGAACGCCTACCTCAGCCGCCAAATGACCAACGACGTGACCCGCTTCCACTCCATCACCAACACCCTGGCGCTGTCACTCATCGAGGGCTTTCATAAGTATGCCAAGTTTGGACTCTC
Organism: Alloprevotella sp.; assembly: GCA_023663135.1. Lineage (GTDB taxonomy): Bacteria > Bacteroidota > Bacteroidia > Bacteroidales > Muribaculaceae > Paramuribaculum. The sequence goes on along the minus strand of JAMPIE010000004.1, from coordinate 33,447 downwards.
TGCTTTTGTCACCCACGAACTCCGAAGCTACACCCAGAACCCCGACTCGGTGACCCACCCTCGCGACCCGGCCGCCATCGACCCCTCGCTCACTCCCTATCCTCTGCCTGAGCAGCTTGCGGAAAAGGCCAATGAAAACTTCCTCTGGGTGGGCGGTCGCCTGTCTAAAACCCGCGGTTCTCTGATTCGCTACGACGCCATGGCCCGCTTCGGTCTCCTGGGGAGAGCCATAGGCGAGGTGGAGATCTCCGGTAACGCCTCCACTCGCATCCCTTTGGCCGGCGACACCCTCAGCCTCGAAGCCCACGGCGGCTTCAGCAACGAGGCCGCCCCCTATCTACTCAACAACTATGTGAGCAACCATTTCATCTGGCACAACGATTTTGGCAAGACGCGACGTGTCTCCATAGGCGCCTCCCTCTCTTTCCCCAAGACCAAGACCCGCCTGGGATTTGACCTCCGGAATGTCCAAAACCTCGTCTATTTCGACTCCCTCTCATGCCCCGTCCAGCACGGCAGCAACGTCCAGGTCATTAGCGCCTCTCTCAGACAAGACTTCCGCCTGGGCATCCTCAACTGGGAAAACAAGCTCGTATGGCAAAAGAGCTCCGACTCTAACGTGCTCCCACTCCCCTCGCTCGCCCTATACTCCAATCTCTACATTCTCTTCCGAGTAGCCACTCTACAGGTCCAAATGGGAGTTGACTGCGACTGGTATTCCAAATATTATGCCTACGACTACCAGCCCGCCACCACCACATTCCATGTCCAAGACAAGGTGAAGGTGGGAAACTACCCCTTCATGAACGCTTATATCAATATGAAATTGAGCAAAGCTCGATTTTATTTGTTATTCTCTCATATCAACCAAGGCTCCATCGGGGGCGACAACTACTTTGCCCTCCCCCACTACCCCATGAACCCTCGACGGCTCATGCTCGGCGTCTCGGTAGACTTCACCAACTGATATGAAAGACTCCTCCCCACTTCGCCCCAAAAGCCGCCGCATGGCCGGCCTCCTAATCGCCTTGCTAATAATAGCCTTGGGAGCCATGTGGCTCATCAAAGCCTGCTCTCATCCTCACTCCGACGGCTCAACGTCTATCTCACCCTCCGGCGCCGACACCATTGACGTTGCCATCGAATATTCCCCACTGACCTTTTACCAACGCGCCGACACCATCGGCGGCTTTGACTACGACTTGCTGCGCGCCCTGGCCTCTGAGGGAGACCTCAAGCTCAAGTTCCACCCCTTCTCATCCATATCTTCCGCCCTTGACGGGCTCCGCGACGGCCTTTTTGACCTCGTAGTGGCCGATGCGCCAACCACCGCCGATGAGCGCAACGACTATGCCGTGAGCGAACCTGCCTACCTTGACCGACAAGTGCTGGTACAGCGTGCCGATACGGCCACGCTCATCGCCTCACCCCTCGGTCTGGCCGGCAAGAAAGTGTGGGTGCCACAGAGAAGCCCCGCCGCCGCGCGACTGCGTTCGCTCAGCGAGGAGATAGGCGACACAATCATCGTCGTGACCGACTCTCTCTATGGCTCAGAACAGCTCTTTATCCTCACTGCCACGGGCGAGATTGACCGCGCAGTGGTCAACGAACGCATAGCACGTGCAATGGCCGCCGAATATCCCGACGTAGACATCTCCACTGCCGTGTCTTTCACCCAATTCCAGTCGTGGCTCATGCGCCGCAACGACAAGAAGCTCGCCGCCCGGATAGACACGCTCCTTGTGCGATATAAAGCCACTCCGGCCTACTCGATGCTCCACCTCCGCTACTTCGGAGAAGACTAAAACCCTCTATACAAATAAGATTACCATCACCTGAGCGAGGACTACTCGAGCAAACATGCCAAGCGGATATACAGTGGCATATGCCACGGCAGCGTTATCACCCGGCAGTGTATCATTGGCATAATTGAGCGCCATAGGATTGGCCATTGATCCACACATCATGCCACACGATGAGCCGAAGTCGAGCCCAAAACGGCGCATGGCCACCAACCCCATCACCATCGTGGGGATCAGGGTGATGGCAAAGCCGAGCGCTATCCATGTGAGCCCATCAGCTTTCATAATGGTGTCAAAGAAGCCCGAGCCGGCATCGAGCCCTAAGCACGCGAGGTAAAGGCTAAGCCCTATCCCCCGGAGCATTAGATTGGCCGAGGTGGTGGTGTATGTCACGAGATGTAGCCTGGGGCCAAAACGGCCTAAGATGATGCCCATAATCATCGGGCCGCCCGCCATGCCGAGCTTCACAGGCATCGACATGCCGGGGATAGCAATGGGTATGGAGCCAAGGACCAGACCGGCCACCATTCCAATAAAGATGGCAGCAAGATTGGGGTCACGGAGCTTTGTCTCAGCATTGCCCAACTTCTTAGCCACGGCATCTATGGCCTTCTGCTCGCCCACGATGGTCAAGCGGTCGCCAAGCTGAAGGATGAGGCCGGGTGTGGCCAGTAGTCTCACCCCGGCGCGAGTCACTCGGGTGATGTTGATATCATAAGAGGAGCGCAGACGAAGCGAGCCAAGTCGCTTGCCGTTGATCTCGGGGCGGCTCACCACCACATGACGGCTCACGAGCGACGAGTCGATAGCGTTCCAATCCACATCGGCCGCGTTATAGTCTGTATCATCCTGATGGCCAAAGATGATGCGCAGCTCGGGAAGCTCTCCGTCGTTGGTGGTCACCAGCAGCTTGTCGCCGGAGCTCAGCACTGTGTCTCCGGCCGGGATAGACACCACTCCATTACGCCACAGGCGAGAGATGACAAAGTTGCCTTTGGCCGCTGAGGCAACCTCGCGTATTGTCAGACCGTCAATCCCCGGATTATCGATAGTAAAGGCCGCCACAAAGGTATGGTCGGGCTCATCGTGCCCGTCAGCACCGGACAGGTCGGCAGGGCGCACCCACAGATAGCGTATGACCACCATGGCAAGAATAACACCCACCACTCCAAGAGGATAAGTCACGGCGCAGCCGAGAGCCGCCCCTTGGGCCGACACCCCCATCTGCTCCAGCGCCTGCTGGGCCGCGCCGAGAGCCGGTGTGTTTGTGGTGGCTCCGCAGAGCACTCCTATCATATCGCTCATAGGCACACCGGCCCAAAACGACAGCCCTATCGCCATCAGAGTGCCCAAGATAATCACGCCCAGGCCAAGCATATTGAGCCCGATTCCCCCGGAACGGAACGAAGAGAAAAAGCCGGGGCCCACCTTAAGGCCCAGCTCGTAGACAAAGAGCACCAAGCCAAAGTTTTCTGCATAGAGGAGCATCTCATGGTCGATGCTCAGCCCGAGGTGGCCCGCAAGGATGCCCATGAAAAACACAAAGGTAACCCCGAGACTCACTCCGCTCACGCGCAGCTTGCCCAGCCCAAGGCCGGAGGCAATGATGATCGCGAGCACCACGACTGCCTGCAGTGGGGTGTGGTCGACAAACAGGCTCTCAATCCAGTTCACAGCTTATGATATAATAAGGTCTATTCACATTCAGAGCCGCAAAATTACGCAATTTTTCACTATCTTTGCCCCATCATGGACGAAATCATCAAAGCATTCCCCTTTTTGACTGAGAGCCAGCGCTCACAGCTCATGGCTCTCGGACCGCTCTATGCTGAGTGGAATGCGCGCATCAATGTGGTGTCGCGCAAGGATATAGACAATATCTACCCCCACCATATCCTCCACTCGCTCGCCATAGGCAAATTTATGACGCCATGTGAAGGGTCGGACATCCTCGACTTAGGAACGGGAGGCGGCTTCCCCGGCATCCCCCTGGCCATCTTGTGGCCTCAATGTCGCTTCCATCTCATCGACCGCATCGGGAAGAAGATAAGGGTGGCCAACGCAATAGCCGAGGCTGTCGGGCTTAAGAATGTCTCCTTCCAGCATGGCGACATTGGCGAGTGTCGACAAAAGTTTGATTATGTGGTGAGCCGGGCGGTGATGACGCTCGGCGAGATGATTCCGCTCGTGGCTAAAAACATCAGCCGACATCCGATGCCGGGCAATACTCTTCCGACGGGGCTCGTGGTACTCAAGGGGGGCAACCTGACCGACGAGATTGCCGCCGCGGGGCGACGCCGCGAAGTGGTCGACGTGCCCCTGTGCGACTATTTCCCATCCATCCCTTTCTTTGACACCAAGCATCTCCTCTACCTCCCCCTATGAACAGCCCGCGCCTCATTGACCTGCCCCGATTTCTTGACCATCGCGGCAACCTGTCGTCCATCGAGGAATGTGACACCATACCCTTTAATATCCAACGGGCCTACTGGATCTATGACGTGCCCGGAGGCGAATGTCGAGGCGGCCATGCCTATCGCCGCGGCCAGGAGCTGATAGTGGCCCTCTCGGGGAGCTTTGACGTGACGGTGGAGACTCCCGGAGGGACGACTGAGCGCTTTTCGCTCAACAGGTCACATTACGGCCTATACGTCCCGCCCCGCTCATGGCGCGAGCTCTCCAATTTCTCCACAAACTCCCTGGCCCTCATATTGTCGTCAACTCCCTATGACGAGACCGACTATATCCGCTCACACGATGAATTCTCTGCCCTATCCGCCGCAGGGGAGTCTTTGCCGATAATCTCGTCGCCCGAGACACGAGGCTCAGTATGCCCCATTCCTGCCGAGCCTCCGACGGTCTTTGACTGCTCACTTGTAACCCTCCCGCGCATCACCGACCGCGCCGGCAACATCACCCCCGTCCACCCCTCAGTCAACATCCCCTTTGAGCTGAGAAGAGTGTTTTACACTTACGACATCCCGGCCGGTGTGTCGCGCGGAGGACATGCTCATGAGACCCTCCACGAGTTTATCGTAGCGGCATCAGGGAGCTTTGACGTGGTGGTCGACGATGGGTCGACCCGACGAACGGTGACGCTCAATCGTCCATACATGGGGCTGCACATTCCGCCCGGGATTTGGTCGGCCGAGCAGAGCTTCTCCTCCGGCTCAATATGCCTCGTCTTAGCCTCCGACCCCTTCGACGACGGTGACTATATACGCGACTACGATTCTTTTCTCCTCCGATGCAAGAGATGGACTTCAATGTGAGATATTACGACCTTAGCGCCGTCAATGCCCCTTGCCGCGCCGCTCTCGACGAAGCAGCTCGCCGCGTTATTGCCTCGGGTTGGTTTCTCAACGGCCGTGAAGTGGCCGCCTTTGAGGAGCGCTATGCAAGATATATTGGCACCGACCACGCCATAGGCTGCGCCAACGGCCTCGATGCCCTCTCCCTTATCCTCCGAGCCTACAAGGAGATGGGGATTATGAGCGATGGCGACGAGGTGATTGTCCCGGCCAACACCTACATAGCCTCCATCCTGGCCATCACCGACAATGGCCTCACTCCGGTGCTCGTGGAGCCACGTCTCGACACCTTCCAGATCGACCCATCTAAGATAGAGGAAGCCCTGACCGAAAAGACCCGAGCCGTGATGACGGTCCATCTCTACGGGCGCCTCTCTTTTACCCCCGAGATTGCCGCCATATGCTCCCGCCACGGCCTGAAGCTCATCGAAGACAATGCCCAAGCTCACGGATGTCGCTACGGCCATAGACTCACCGGCTCACTCGGCGATGCTGCCGGACATAGCTTCTACCCCGGCAAAAACCTCGGCGCTCTCGGTGACGGCGGCATTGTCACCACCTCCGACCCTCTCCTGGCCTCCACCGTCAGAGCATTAGCCAACTACGGCTCCTCACGCAAATATGTGTGCCCATACCGTGGACGCAACTCGCGCCTCGACGAGCTCCAGGCTGCCTTCTTGTCGGTCAAGCTGCCCCATCTTGACGACGACAACGCTCGTCGGCGCCTCATTGCCGCTCAATATCACGCCGAGATTAACAATCCGCTCGTCACCCTCCCGGCCCCTCCGGCAGAGCAACATGAGAATGTGTGGCACATCTTCCCCATCCTTGCCGAGAAGCGCGACGGCCTGATGGCCCATATGGCAAGCCGGGGCGTGGAGTCTCTCATCCACTACCCCATTCCTCCACACCGACAAGTGTGTTATGCCGCCGAGCCCTGGGCCCGGCGATGCCTCCCGGTGACCGACCTCATCCACTCGCACGAGCTCTCGCTCCCCATCTCCCCGGCCATGACCAAGGAGCAGATACGCGCCGTTATCGATGCCGTCAACTCTTTCCACTCCTAAGGCGTTAATGTCGACATGAGACTCTTTGCGATACTAATCCTCATAGCCCTCTCGGCAGCCTCACTCCACGCCCGATATGAATGGACACCCGACACTGCCGCCTTAGGCAACAGCTTCATGACGTTGACCATCTCCCCGGGCAGCAACGACAGTGACCCTTTCACCATCATCCGGCCCGCTGACAATCCCCGCTCTACGCGCGGCATCCTCTACATCCACGGCTTCAACGACTATTTCTTTCAGGCCGAGATGGCCGACTCCTTTGTCGCCCATGGATATGATTTCTATGCCATTGACCTGCAACGCTATGGCCGTTCAATCCGCCCCGGCCAGATACACTGCGATGCCCGCCACGGCCTGGGCGAATATTTTCCGGCCATCGACTCAGCCCTCGCCGTGATGAGATATGACAGCATTGCCGACATCACCCTCATGGGCCACTCCACCGGCGGCCTTATCGCCTCTTTCTACATGGCCAAGAACCCCGATGCACCCGTCGACAACCTCATTCTCAATTCACCCTTCCTGGCCTGGAACCTCGGCAAGCTCAATCGGCTCATCCCCCTGGTGTGCTTCATAGGCGGCATCTTCCCCGGCATAATGTTTAGCCAAGGCGACAGCGACACCTATGCCTCATCTGTCCTTGCTTCCCATCATGGCCGCTGGAGCTATCGCACCGACTGGAAGCTCATCCACTCCCCCGACGTGTCGGCCGGATGGATTCGCTCTATCACCAAAGCCCAGAACTACCTCAAGGATCATCCTCGCTGCATCTCTGTTCCAACCCTCCTGCTCACCTCTCAGAATGCCTATGACGGCGCCTCCTGGACCCCCGCTGCCGACTCGGCCGATGCCGTCCTCAATCCCCCGGCCATACGCAAGATAGGTGTAACCCTCCCCGCCGAGGGATGCTGGAACGTCATAGTCCCCGGAGGACTCCACGACCTCTTTCTATCCTCGCCAAGCGTCACCACCCCACTCTATGCCTACATCTTCAAATGGCTCGCTTTGCAACAATCCGAGTCCATGTTAAAAAAATTTGAGTAAATGTTAACAGCCTCAAACGGCTGAACCATCCTCTCTCCCCATCCGTTTTCCATATGTCAATGAGAGAGACAAAGAGCCTCTCACCATCGACGCTTCAACCTTTTATTCTTAACTGATACTTTATATAAAATTATGAAATACACCCAGCCACAGCTTCCATATGACAACGACGCCTTGGAGCCCGCAATATCAGCTCGCACCGTCGATTTCCACTATGGCCGTCACGAGAAGGCTTATATCGACAATCTCAACCGACTCATCGAGGGCACCATCTACTCCGATATGCCCCTTGAGGAGATAATCCGACAAGCCGACGGCGCCCTGTTCAACAACGCCTCGCAAGCCTGGAACCATATCTTCTACTTCTTCTCCTTCTCCCCCGACGGCGGCGGTGAACCCTCTGGCGAACTTCGTCGCGTCATCGACTCCCAGTTTGGTTCCTTCGACGAGTTTAAACGCCAGTTTGTTGAGGCCGGCACCGGCATCTTCGGCTCCGGTTGGGTGTGGCTCTCTAAGGACGACAACGGCAAGCTCTTCATCACGCAAGGGCGCAATGCCGAAAACCCCCTGCGCGACGGTCTCGTGCCTCTGCTTACATTCGATGTCTGGGAGCACGCCTACTATCTTGACTTCCAAAACCGTCGAGCCGATGCCCTCAACGCACTATGGAACATCATCGACTGGGATGTCGTAGAAAGCAGATATTAATCCAACGACATATGTGTCTGTCAACCGACATGACAATATATTCTTAAATACGCTATCATGCAAGTCAACTGAATAAGCATAATGTGATGAATGGAGAGAGAGGCAGCCGTGAGGCCCCCTCTCTTTTTTTTGCGTCATCGCAGGCCTCAGATAGGAATTTGTAAGCATATTGTCGCTTTTTGCGCCATTTTGTTTGCATTCTGACCTTTTTGCTTTATCTTTGCAACCAAACTTAAACACCAACACCTTCCAATAGCTACAAGATGAAAGCATCAGAAGTGATTGACGACCTCCGTCGGCGGTTTCCAAACGAGCCTGAGTATATCCAGGCCGTCGAGGAGGTGGTCTCTTCCATCGAAGAAGTCTACAACGCTCATCCCGAATTTGAACGTTACAATCTCATAGAGCGTCTATGCATCCCCGATCGCATCTTCTCTTTCCGCGTGTCGTGGGTCGACGACCAAGGCCGAATCCGCAACAACATGGGCTATCGCATCCAGCACAACAATGCCATTGGCCCTTACAAGGGAGGCATCCGCTTCCATTCGTCGGTCAACCAGTCAATCCTCAAGTTCCTGGCCTTTGAGCAGACTTTCAAAAACTCTCTGACTACCCTCGCAATGGGCGGCGCAAAGGGCGGCAGCGACTTCTCGCCTCGCGGGAAGAGCGACATGGAAGTGATGCGCTTCTGCCAGGCATTCATCACCGAGCTCTGGCGTCAGATAGGCCCCGATACCGACGTGCCCGCCGGAGACATAGGTGTCGGTGGCCGTGAGGTGGGATATATGTATGGCATGTACAAAAAGCTCGCCCGCGAGTTTACCGGTACATTCACCGGCAAGGGACTCGAGTTTGGCGGATCGCTCATCCGCCCCGAAGCCACCGGCTTTGGCAATGTATACTTCCTGCTCAATATGCTCGCCACTCGTGGCATCGACATCAAGGGAAAACGTGTGGCCATATCCGGCTCGGGCAATGTGGCCACCTACACTGCCGTGAAGCTCCTTGAACTCGGTGCCAAGGTGGTGTCAATGAGCGACTCCGATGGCTCCATCATAATCCCCGATGGGCTTACTCACGAGCAGCTCGAATATATCCTTGAACTCAAAAACATCTATCGAGGGAGGATACGTGAGTTTGTAGACCAGTATCCCGACGCTGCTAAATACTATCCCGGCGAGCGACCCTGGCATCACGTCAAGGCCGACATTGCCATGCCCTCTGCCACTCAAAATGAGATTGACGGCGACGATGCCCGCGCTCTCCTAAAAGCCGGCGTGATTGCCGTGAGCGAGGGTGCCAATATGCCCTCAACCCCGGAGGCCATCAAAGAATTCCTCGCTGCCCGCATCCTCTATGCACCCGGCAAAGCCGCCAATGCCGGCGGCGTGTCTGTCTCTGGTCTGGAGATGGCTCAAAACTCCCAAAAGATGTCATGGACTGCCCAGGAGGTTGATGCCAAGCTCAAGAGCATTATGGCCGACATCCACCACCAGTGTGAGCTCTTTGGCAAAGAGCCCGACGGCTTCATCAACTATGTAAAGGGAGCCAACACGGCCGGCTTCATGAAAGTGGCCCGTGCCATGATGTCGCAAGGTATCCTCTGACGCCTTAAGCATCTCCTCTTCCGCGCCACCCCTAAAGAATCTTATTTACTATTCATAAGTGCCATCGCCTGCATTCTCTGTTGATAGAGAGTGCAGGCGATGTTGTTGGTATGTAATGCCGCCGGCTCCAAAGGCCCGGCGGCTATGGCTCAATCAATATTCATCCCATGAGCGTATCTCGATATCATCGAAGCTCAGGGTGGTGAAGGCCTCGATGAAAGCCCCGGCCAGGCGCGCGTTGGTCAGCAGGGGTATGTTGAGGTCGATAGCGGCGCGGCGTATCTTGCGGCCGTTGGAGAGCTCCACGGGGGTGAGGTTTTTGGGCACGTTGACCACAAGGGCTATCTCATGCTCATGAAGAAGCTGTAGTGCCTGTGGCTGCATATCGGGCTGCGAGGGCCAATAGACATGGATGGCGGGGATACCGTTGTCGTTGAGGAATCGGTGTGTGCCCCCCGTGGCGTAGATGCGATAGCCGGCGTTGTGGAGCATATGAGCCGAGTCGAGCAAGTCGGCTTTCTGCTTGGCGGTGCCGGTGGAGAGAAGCACTCCCTTGTCCTTTGCCGGAACTCGCATTCCCACCGAGAGCATGGCCTTAAGGATTGCCTCGGAACTGGTCTCTCCTATGCAGCCCACCTCGCCGGTGGAGCTCATATCTACGCCTAATACCGGGTCGGCTCCCTGAAGGCGCGAGAAGGAAAATTGCGAGGCTTTGATGCCTACATAGTCGAGATCAAAGGCATTCTTGCCCGGCTTCTCTACCGGGAGGCCGAGCATTGCCTTGGTGGCTAAGTCGATGAAATTGATCTTAAGCACCTTGCTTACGAAGGGGAAGGAACGAGACGCACGGAGATTGCATTCTATCACCTTGATGTCGTTGTTCTTAGCCAAAAACTGTATATTAAACGGCCCGGTGATGTTGAGCGCGCGGGCAATCTGCTGCGACACCTTCTTAATGCGTCTCATGGTCTCCACATACAGCTTCTGCGGGGGAAACTGAATGGTGGCATCGCCCGAATGGACGCCGGCAAATTCTATATGCTCCGAGATGGCATAGACCTTGATCTCTCCTCCCTGTGCCACGGCATCCATCTCTATCTCCTTGGCGTTTTGGATAAACTCAGACACCACCACGGGATGATCCTTTGACACATTGGCGGCCAAGCGCAGGAATCGCTCAAGCTCTTCGGGATTGGAGCACACGTTCATCGCCGCTCCTGAGAGGACGTAGGAGGGGCGGACCAGCACCGGGAATCCCACTTCGTCGATAAAGCGATTGATGTCATCGAGCGAGGTGAGCTCGCGCCAGCGAGGCTGGTCGATGCCTAAGCGGTCAAGCATGGCCGAGAACTGGTTGCGGTCTTCGGCATTGTCAATGGAGCGAGCCGATGTGCCGAGTATGTTTATCCCGGCAGCATCGAGCTTGGTGGCTAAGTTGTTGGGTATCTGGCCACCCACCGAGAGGATGGTCCCATGGGGTTGCTCCAGTTCAAGGATATCCATCACCCTCTCATATGTGAGTTCGTCGAAGTAGAGGCGGTCACACATGTCATAGTCGGTCGAGACGGTCTCGGGATTATAGTTGATCATCACCGAGCGCCAGCCCTGCTGCTTGACGGTCATCAGTGCGTTGACCGAACACCAGTCAAACTCCACCGACGACCCTATGCGGTAGGCACCCGAGCCAAGAACAACTATCGAGCGATGATCGTGAAGATAGTTTATATCATGCTCTGTTCCGTTATATGTAAGGTAGAGGTAGTTGGTCTGAGCCGGATATTCGGCAGCGAGAGTGTCAATCTGCTTCACCGCAGGAAGGATCCCCATGCCCTTACGCCGATTCCTTACTGCCTCCATCGAGGCCTGTGTGGCTTTGCCCTCGCCCTCAATTGCCCTGGCAATCTGGAAGTCGCTGAAGCCCTGCTCTTTGGCCTGACGCATAAGCGTGGCGGGGAGATTATCGATGGTCTCTATCGATGTCAGCTCGCCATAGGTATTGATGATATTTTGAAGCCTGTAGAGAAACCACTTGTCTATCTTTGTCAGCTCATGGATGCGGTCTACGGTGTAGCCCTGCTGCATGGCTGTAGCTATGGCAAATATACGCTTGTCAGTGGGCTCGGAAAGGGCCTTGTCGAGGTTGTCGACAGGCACCGGGCGGTTGCCGACAAAGCCGTGCATCCCCTGCCCTATCATGCGCAGCCCTTTTTGTATCACCTCTTCAAAGGTGCGACCTATGGCCATCACCTCGCCCACCGATTTCATCGATGAGCCTATCTCACGACGGACTCCGTGGAATTTACCGAGGTCCCACCGCGGTATCTTGCATACTATATAATCAAGGGCTGGCTCAAAGAAGGCCGAGGTGTCTTTGGTCACTGAATTGGCCAGCTCAAAGAGGCCATAGCCAAGGCCGAGCTTGGCGGCCACGAATGCAAGGGGATAGCCGGTGGCCTTGGAGGCAAGGGCCGAGGAGCGCGACAGGCGCGCGTTGACCTCGATGACGCGATAGTCCATCGACTGAGGGTCAAAGGCATACTGCACGTTACACTCGCCGACGATACCTATATGACGGATAATCTTTATGGCGAGGGAGCGCAGGTAATGATAATCCTCGTTGGTGAGGGTCTGCGACGGGGCCACTACGATACTCTCGCCGGTGTGTATGCCCAGAGGATCGAAGTTTTCCATATTACACACCGTGATGCAATTGTCAAAACGGTCGCGGACCACTTCATACTCCACCTCTTTCCACCCCTTGAGGCTCTTCTCCACGAGCACCTGGGGCGAAAACGACAGGGCTTTCTCTGTCAGGGCCACAAGCTCTTCGCGATTGTCGCAGAAGCCTGAGCCGAGGCCGCCAAGGGCATATGCGGCGCGGACTATCACGGGATAGCCGAGCTCTTCGGCTGCCTTACAAGCCTCCTCTACGCTGTCTACGGCCTGACTCTTGATGGTCTTGACTTCTATCTCGTCGAGTTTCTTGACGAAGAGCTCGCGATCTTCTGTGTCCATGATGGCCTGCACGGGGGTGCCAAGCACTTTCACTCCATATTTATCAAGTATTCCCTCACGATACAGCTCCACGCCGCAGTTGAGAGCGGTCTGGCCGCCAAAGGCGAGCAGGATGCCATCGGGGCGCTCCTTTTCCATCACCTTCTCTACGAAGCGAGCCGTTACCGGAAGGAAGTATATCTTGTCGGCAAACCCTTCGGAGGTCTGGACTGTGGCTATGTTGGGGTTGATAAGCACTGTGGTGATACCCTCCTCTTTCATAGCCTTGATGGCTTGCGAGCCGGAGTAATCAAATTCGCCGGCCTCGCCTATCTTGAGGGCTCCGCTGCCTAAGATCAATACTTTCTTTATTGCGGGATCTATATTGGGTGATTTCATTGGGCATGGGAGTTAGAGAAGGTTGATAAATTCATCGAAAAGAAATTCAGTGTCCTTGGGGCCCGAAGATGCTTCGGGGTGAAACTGTGCCGAAAACCATGGCTTCGACTTATGGCGGATACCTTCGTTGGTGCCGTCGTTCATGTTGACAAAAAGGGGCTCCCAGTCGGCCGGCAAAGTGGATTGGTCTACGGCAAAGCCATGGTTTTGAGAGGTGACAAAACACTGGTCGGTGCCCACGCGGCGCACCGGCTGGTTGTGACTCCTGTGGCCATACTTAAGCTTAAAGGTCTTGGCTCCGGCGGCAAGCGAGAGCAGCTGATTGCCCATGCATATGCCACAGATGGGCTTGCCGGCCTTCATGGCCTTGCGTATGTTTTCAACGGTTGCTTGGGCCATGTCGGGGTTACCGGGGCCATTGGAGATGAAGAGTCCATCCCACTCGAGGGTGTTGAAGTCATAGTCCCAAGGCACGAGGATCACTTTCACGCCGCGGCTCGCAAGGCAGCGTATAATATTGTGTTTCACGCCACAGTCAACCAGCACCACGGTCTTCTCGCCCTGCCCATATTCCTTCACTTCGCGCGTTGACACCTTTGCCACAAGATTTTCCACATTGGGATCATACACCGGAGTATCAGCCTCGGAGGTCGAGCCCTCGATGATGATCTTTCCGAGCATGGAGCCCTTTTCTCTAAGGTGTTTGGTCAAGGCGCGAGTATCAATGCCATAGATGCCCGGGATTTTCTCTTCCTCCAGCCACTGGGCCAGCGAGCGCTCTGCCTGCCAGTGGGAGTGGTCGTAGGAGTAATCTTGAGCCACTATTGCACGAGGGTGAATGCGGTCGCTCTCAAGATATTCACTGACTCCATCGTCATGGCGTGTCCGAGGCGGCACGCCATAGTTACCGAGGATAGGATAGGTTGTGACAAGTATCTGCCCCTCATACGAAGGGTCTGTGAGGCTCTCAGGATAGCCGGTCATCGCTGTGTTGAACACAACCTCTCCGGAGGTCGATTCTGGGTAGCCAAATGACTTTCCCTCATAGCGGGTGCCGTCCTCCAGAACAAGAGTGGCGCGCTTAGGTTCTCTCATGGGTGATGCGTTAAGCTTGATATATGATAGACAAGGCCTTGCGGACAATTGACCGAAAAACCTTACAAAGGTAAGCATTTTCGGCGTTATCTCCCCTACCTTGACATATAAAATGGGGCATGGAGGCCAAAATATGACTTCCTTGCCCCTTTAGTAATCGTAAATTTTTTTTGAAGTTTACTTATGGGTCTTATATGTTACGGCCGTTCTTATGTCCTTACGTCAAATCCTTGTCGCCGAAGGGCGTTGAGGATGCGATAGCTCATCGCTTCACGGTAATAGCCGATGATATGGCCGGTCCAGTCATTGCCGGTGGTGGTGCCGCTACGGGTCTGGTTGTAGTGTGATATCTCGTCGTCATATGCCTCAAGGGCCGGCAGGAGGGCTTCGTCGCTCCCATATCGATTGGCATGGATCACGAGGCTCATGGGCTGCTTGGGCTTCATGTCGGGCTTCTCGCGAGGAACTCCAATGGCCAATCCGCAGACAACAAATGTGAGCGGCGGGAGCCCCAACACTTTAGCTATAGCCTCTGGCGCGGCTGTGCGGGCATAGCCTATGCAACAGGCGCCTAAGCCCGAGGCCTCGGCTGCGGCCAAGGCGCTCATCATGGCCAAGGCTGCATCCACCACTCCCACTATCACTCCGTCGGCCGTCTCTGCAAAGCCCGGCAGTTCAATATCTTTGGCGCGGGCTGCGATGGCTATCTTGTGGAAGTCGGCTAAGAAAAGCAAAAAGTGAGCACAGGTCTTCACCTGCTTCTGCCCTATCAGCTCATATAGCTGCTCCTTGACGGCAGGGTCGGAGACGTCTATCACCGAAAACTGCTGCCCGTTATAGCTCGTAGGTGTGTTGCGTATCGCCTGATAGATAAATTCAAGCGTCTCGTCACTGATCTCCTCGCGCTCATAGCGCCGCACCGACCGTCGCTCAAGGAGAGTTGACTTTACTGTCTTCATAGTTACTTGCGTGGATAAAGATAAGGTGAGTGGTGGTGGGTCACAAATAACCCATCCTCTTGTCTTTTTCCAAACACGCTATTCCCAATAAAAGTTCGCTCCAATGACATTTTTCTCTTTCTTTTAGTTACTTATCACTCAAATATTTGTGTATATGAAATAAAAATTGTAATTTTGCAGCATTGCTTTACGGCACATTTTTTAAGCATCTCCATTAGCACAATTTCAGTAATTATGATACGAGCGGCTCTCGAGCAAGTAATAAGCGAAGACATGTCAGAAATTTGGTCGGTTCTCACCCCCGAGGAGAAGCGACGAATTACCGATGCCATTACTATCCACCGGTTTAAGAAAAATCAAATCATCTATGCCGAGCGCGACGAGCCCGAGGCGCTTTGGTGTCTCTTTGAGGGAAAGGCCAAGATGTATAAAGATGGCATCGGCGGACGCCAACAGACTCTCCGTCTGCTCCGCCCGGTGCAATATTTTGGCTATCGGGCTTACTTTGCCGGCGAGCATTATGTCCACACAGCGGCCACTATGGAGCCTTCGATGCTCGGCTCTTTGCCTATGAGCGTCGTCTCCGAGCTCATCGACACAAACCCCAAGGTGGCATGGTTTTTTATCCATGAACTGAGCCGCAACCTCGGCAGCGCCGATACCCGAACGGTCAACCTCACTCAGAAACATATCCGCGGGCGCCTGGCCGAGAGCCTTATCGTGCTCCTCGAAAGCTATGGAGTCGAAGACGACGGCATGACCCTCCGAGTATACATGGGCCGCGAGGACCTGGCCAACCTGTCAAACATGACCACCTCCAACGCCATTCGCACTCTCACCGCTTTCGTCTCCGAGAAGGTGATTATCGTCGATGGCCGCAAGATCAAAATACTCGACGAGCCTGCCCTGAGAAAGATATCAAAGTTTGGATAATCAGGCGAGCATTATCCTATTTCATCTTTTTTAAGCTATTTTATACCCCGGAAGCGCGACTTTCGGGGTGTCTTTTTGTTTCTCTATTAGAGTTGAATACATGGCTTCATTAATAGCTGTCGGGCTCCGTGCCCGATATGTTTATAGGCAGTTTTTTTATTTTCCCAACTCCGGCAGACGGACAGTGAGTGTTAGTTTCCGGAGGCTCATAAATAAATAGTTGAAACGTGAGAGGAGGAGACGCATATGGTCCACGTGATGGACCCCGCGCCTCCTCCTTGTTTTTTAATCCTACTCCATTCACTTATATCGCGCCCAGCGTATGAGCTCTTTCACCGTAGGCTTCTTGCCATACATGAAGATACCCACTCGATATATCTTGGCGGCAAGCCACACCATGGCCACAAACGATGCATAGAGTATCACCAGCGAGAGGATGATCTGCCACGAAGGGATGCCATAGGGGATGCGCGCCATCATCACCATGGGAGAGGTGAAGGGCACCATCGAAGTCCACACCGACAAGCCCGACACGGGGTCACTGGCCGCCATCATGCCAAACACTATGCCAAGAATGATGGGAAGCACGGCCACTGTCTGGAGCTGCGAGGCATCTTGTATGTTATCGACGGCAGACCCGATGGCAGCAAAGATGGCTGAGTAGAGCAAGAAGCCCCCTATGAGGAAGAGAAGCATGATGGCAAAAAGCTCTATCAGATAGCCCGGCGATGCCACTATGGCAAGGGCTGAGAGAAGCTCGCTGTCGAGGGCGCTCTGCATCGGTGTTGATGCCCCGGCGTTGATGGCAGCTATGTCGGCGTTGACCTCTGCCGGCAAGAGGGCGGGCATGAGAAGCGAGGAGAGCCCCACAAGGAGTATACACCATATGGCTATCTGGGTCACGGCCACAAGCCCTATGCCGAGTATCTTCCCCATCATCAGCCCTGTGGGCTTCACCGACGACACTACAATCTCCAACACTCGATTGTTCTTCTCCTCTATTATTGAGGTCATCACCATCTGCCCATAAAGCAGGAGTATCATATAGAGAAGAAAGGTGAGGACAAAGCCTAAGATATAGCTAATGGCCGATGAGGTGGAGCTGTCGCGGTCGGTGCGCACTGTGTCTACGTCGAGGTTGGACTCTACGTAGCTCATGATGCTCTCTACGTCAATATCATATGCCTTCATGCGCTCTGCCTCTACTATACTCTCCACTTGCGAGGCTATCTCATTTTCAAGCATCATGGAGGCGGCCTCGCCGGCCATTAGGCGCAGCGACTGGTCTTTTTCTATCAAGCCTGAGGGAATCACGAGGATGGTTGCGTCGGCGTCAGGATTGGACATAATGGTGGTGTCGGTAGAGATGCTAAACTTCACGGCATTAGTATTTTCAAGCCGTGGCGCAACAATTCCATCGGGATCCACCACGGTTATCTGACGGGTGTCTGTGCCCCCCATCGAGGCTATGATTGCCGGGACTGCCATCAGCGCCACCATAAACAGCGGCATGAGAATAGTGGTGAAGATAAAGCTCTTTTTCTTTACGCGCTCGGCATATTCGCGCCCTATTATAATAAAGGTCTTTGACATAAGATTGCGTCTTTGCGGTTGATGGTATTGCTATAGTCAGTCCCGGTCCACTCCCTGTGTGGCTGAGTTGACGGCTGAGATAAAGATGTCGTTCATCGAGGCCACGGCCTCATTGATGCCCACGAGGGTAGAGGCTCTGTTGGCTACATTTATGACCTCGCGCAGGGTGGCCCCAGGTTTGAGGCGAAGGTCGAGGGTGTGGCGCCCACGGCTATCTTTGGCGGGAGTGAAGCTCCCGGCCATCGGCTGAAGCTGCTCCATCATGGAGGTGGGCTCAAGCTCTGTGTAGGTTATCACATAATGCCCCTCGCTCCAGCGACGACGGATGTCGTCAACTCGCCCCGACAGGATGTCGCGCGAGCGATTGATGAGCGTGATATGGTCGCATATCTCCTCTACGGAGGCCATGTTATGCGTGGAGAATATGACGGTCGAGCCTTCTTCGCGAAGCCTCAAGATTTCGTCGCGAAGGAGGTTGGCGTTAATCGGATCAAACCCCGAGAACGGCTCGTCAAAGATAAGCAGCTTGGGTCGATGGAGCACCGTTACGATAAATTGCACCTTCTGCGCCATACCCTTCGACAGCTCCTCCACCTTGCGGTCCCACCAGTCAGATATGCCAAAGCGGTCAAACCATTGCCGGAGCTCCCTCGTGGCATCGGCGCGGCTCATCCCTTTGAGCCTCGCAAAAAAAACTGCCTGCTCCCCAACCTTCATCTTCTTATAGAGGCCGCGCTCCTCTGGCAGGTAGCCTATGTGAGCCATGTCGGCCTCGCAGAGCGGATGTCCGTCAAAGGCCACTGTCCCTGTGTCGGGGGCCGTGATATGGTTGATGATGCGTATGAGAGTGGTCTTACCGGCGCCGTTGGGACCCAACAGCCCATAGACCGACCCTTGAGGAATGGAGATGCTCACGTCGTCGAGAGCCTTGTGACCTGAATATTGCTTGCTCACATGACTCGCTTCTATGATGTTATTCACCGTAATGTGGCTGATATATTAGGGGGTTAAAACTTATTTGCGGTGTTGTAGTGATGTACAACACCGCAAAAGTAACGCTTTCTCCTCTCCCCTCCAAATATTTCCTCAAAAAAACTGTCCCAGGGTCAGTCTTCGCGGTGGATTGACGCTCCAAGGGCGTTAAGACGCCCGTCAATGTTTTGATATCCGCGGTCTATCTGATTGATGTTTCCTATCCGGCTGGTCCCTTTGGCCGACATGGCAGCAAGGAGCATGGCTATGCCGGCGCGGATGTCCGGGCTGAGCATATTGTTGGCCCTAAGAGGGATACGATTGTCGAGCCCTATCACCACGGCGCGATGGGGGTCACACAGCATTATCTGCGCCCCCATATCGATGAGGTTGTCTACGAAGAACAGACGGCTCTCAAACATCTTCTGGTGGATGAGCACCGATCCTTGGCATTGGGTGGCGGTGACGAGCATCACACTCAGGAGGTCGGGGGTGAGACCGGGCCATGGGGCATCGGCTATCTGGAGGATGGAGCCATCAAGGTGGCTGTCTATCTCATAATGTTCTTGCTCGGGGATGAAGATGTCGTCGCCTCGACGCTCAAGGGCTATGCCGAGGCGTCGGAAGGCATCGGGGATGACACCAAGCTTATCGTAGGCTGTATCTCTTATGGTGATGGCTGAGCGAGTTATGGCTGCCATGCCTATAAAGCTGCCCACTTCAATCATGTCGGGGAGTATCCGGGCCGTGGCGCCCCCGAGGGGCGCGCCCTCCGTGCCATGAATGCGCAGTAGGTTGGAGCCCAAGCCCTCTATCTCCACTCCCATTGCCACCAGCAGGCGACAGAGCTGCTGGATATATGGCTCGCAAGCGGCATTATATATGGTGGTGAGGCCATGAGCCATGGTGGCCGCCATTATTATATTGGCGGTGCCGGTCACTGAGGCTTCGTCAAGGAGCATATATGAGCCACGGAGACCTCCGTCGGGGGCGGTAATGACGTAGGCATGGCGCCGCTCGTCGTAGGTCATGGTGGCTCCGAGGCTAAGGAAGCCGCCTATGTGGGTGTCTACTTTTCGTCGTCCTATCTTGTCGCCCCCGGGCTTGGCAAACATGGCTCTTCCAAATCGGGCGAGCATAGGCCCGGCCAAAAGAACACTTCCGCGGAGACGAGCACTGCGATTGACAAACTCTGCCGATTCCGCATACTCCAGGTCTACCTCATCAGCCCGGAATGAGTAATGACCCGGCGCGGGGTGTGACACTTTTACGCCAAGTCCTCTGAGCAATCCTATCAGGTTGTGGACATCCAAAATCTCTGGCACATTGGTGATGGTCACCTCTTCTGTGGTCAAGAGTGTGGCCGAAATTACCTCCAATGCCTCGTTTTTGGCTCCTTGGGGATAGATGCTGCCTTGAAGTCGATGGCCTCCTTCGATGATGAATGTGCTCATGGTATATCGGTTTTATATGATGGGGGGCATCTTCTCCACCTCGGGGGTGAGGGTGATGCCAAAATGTTTCTTTACTGTGTTGACCACATGTCTCTCTAATGCAAGCACTTCAGAGGCGGTGCAGCTCCCACTCATGTTGGCTATCACAAGCGGCTGGCCGGGCCATAGGGCCGCGTCTCCCACGGCCGACCCTTTGAGGCCGGCTTTGTCGATGAGCCACGCAGCCGGTATCTTCACTCTGCCATCCTCCATGGTATAGCAGGGCACTGTAGCCTCTGCGCCATGCATCTCCCTCGTCCGCCTCTCTACCATGGCATATGTCTCCCGGTCAACGATGGGATTGGTGAAATAGCTCCCGGCACTTCCGGTCTCGACGGGGTCGGGTAGCTTGGCGCGGCGTATTTCGGCCACTGCTCGCCTAACATCCATGGGGGTGAGCCGAGACGTGTCGCCAAGCTTCTCAGCAAGGTTGCCATACTCCAACCGAGGTCGAGCCTCAGAGCTGAGCATAAAGGTCACGGCCGAAATTATATAGCGTCCCTTGGCCTCGGAAGTCTTGAAGAGGGAGTGGCGGTAGGCAAACCGGCATTCCGAGCCCCGGAGCTTCACGTGGCGACGCTCAACGATATCATAGGCATATACCCGCTCTATTATGTCGGAGGCCTCGCATCCGTAAGCGCCAACATTCTGGACGGCCGAGGCACCCACTTCGCCGGGAATGAGCGAGAGGTTTTCCATGCCCCATAGCCCGGACGAGGCTGTGTGCTCCACTAAGGTGTCCATCCTTAGGCCCGATCCGGCTGTAACCCTCACTCGCCCGCTCCCCACCGGGGTCATCTCTATGGAGAGTATGCTGCTATGGGCAATAGGGCTGTCTATCCGGCTGCTGGTGAAGAGTAGGTCGCTCCCCTCCCCGATGACGATGCCCGGCGAGGAGGCGGAGATGCCATGGAGCATCTCCGCCACACGGGGGATGTCGTCGCAATGTGTGAACTCTATCCACGTAGCCGCCTCCGAGCGGATGCGAAAGGTGTTGCGCGGAGTGAGGTCGAAATCGTTGGCGACGGTTATCATTGGTTGATGGCTCCAATTAGTTCGTTTATATCCTTAACGCCGTGGCGCTCGCAATAGTTGTCAATCCATCGTGCGATTTTCACTGTCACGGCCGGATCGATAAAGTTGGCTGTACCAACCTCTATGGCCGTCGCTCCCGCCAGAATAAACTCCATGGCGTCGCGCCCGTCCATGATGCCACCGAGACCTATCACGGGGATGTTCACTGCCTTGGCCACCTGCCACACCATACGGACTGCAACGGGCCTCACTGCCGGACCCGACAAGCCTCCGGTGATGGTGGAGAGCTTCGGCCGGCGACGCTCCACGTCGACGGCCATCCCCATGAGTGTGTTGATGAGGCTCACGGCATCGGCGCCCTCTGCCTCCACGGCGCGGGCTATCTCGGATATGTCGGTCACATTGGGCGACAGCTTGACTATCACTGTGCCGGGGAAGGCATCGCGTATGGCGCGGGTCACGGAAGCAGCTCCGTTGCATGTGGTGCCAAAGGCCATCCCCCCTTCCTTTACGTTGGGGCAAGATATGTTCACCTCTATGGCACGTATCTCGGTGCGGGCGGCCAGGCGACGTGATGTCTCGGCATAGTCGTCGACATTGGCTCCGCTCACGTTGACTATCAGCTCACTGTCTATATCTTTGATTCGTGGATAGATATGCTCTATGAAGTAGTCTACACCCTTATTCTGGAGCCCTACGGCATTGAGCATCCCCGACGGGGTCTCGGCCATGCGGGGATAGTCGTTGCCTTGACGGGGGTTGAGGGTGGTCCCTTTGATAATATATGCGCCTAAGCGCGAGAGGTCTATAAAGTCGGCAAACTCTTCGCCATAGCCAAAGGTGCCGGAGGCGGTCATCACCGGATTTTTTATCGTGAGGCCGCGGCCTATGTTGACGTTTAATCGAGCCATGTCAATGTTCGGGTGTTAAAGACGGGGCCTTCGGTGCACACACACACATTGCCCTTGACTGTTTTCTCTACGCAGCAGAGGCAGGCGCCCAAGCCACATGCCATCATATTCTCAAGGCTCACTTCACACTCGGCGCCTTTGTCGCGCGCCAGCCGCGCCACTGCTTTCATCATCGGGGCCGGACCGCAGCAATACACCATGCTTATATCCCCCTGATTCCAGGTCGAGTGGCCGGTGATGAGGCCATGCTCGCCGGCCGTGCCGTCGTCGGTAGTGATATACACTTCGCCCATCTCTCTGAGGGTATCTATCTCAAGGAGGTCTTCCTTCGAGCGGGCGCCTACGATAAACTCGGGCTTCATTCCACGTGCCTTCAGCTCTGACCCGAGGTAACACATGGGTGCAATTCCCACTCCGCCTCCGGCCAGGATGAGACGTCCATCCTGGCTCGCGGGGATGCTGAAGCCGTTGCCCAAGGGGAGGATAAGGTTGACTATATCCCCGGCATTGAGGTCGCATAGTCGCGAGGTCCCCTCGCCGGCGCGACGTATGAGCAGGGTCAGCTCTTCCGCTTCGGGGTTGACACTGTTGATTGAGATCGGGCGGCGCAGGAAGGTGTGGGGAGCGTCGGGTACGGCCACTTGTACAAACTGCCCCGGCTTCATCTCGGGGAGCTTATCATCACACAACGGCGCACAAAGAGTGAGAAGCGTATATTGCGGATGGGTGGTCTCTGCCCTCGCTACTCCTAAGTCCATTATTTTCTTCATATCGATGGCTTGGTGTTATTCCGACTGGCTGTCAAGCACCCATATGTCGGGCAGGTTACGGGCAAGCCCGTCCAGGTCGAGCCCATACCCGAGGATAAACTTTGAGGGAATTGAGAAGCCTATATAGTCGGGCTTCACGTCGGTGGTGAGCGCATCGGGCTTAAACAGTAGGGTGGCCACGCTCAGCGTCCGCGGATTGCGCTTCTGCATATCCTCTATGAGCGACTTCATGGTCCGCCCCGTGTCTATGATATCCTCCACGATTATCACGTCCCGATCCGCAATATCCTCGGCAAGACCTTGCACCTGACGCAACTCGCCTGTCGACTCCATCCCCTCATAGCTCTTATATCTTATAAAGGTGATCTCGGCATCGATGTCGAGCGACCTGAAGAGGTCTGACGCGAAGGGAAACGCGCCGTTGAGCACACACACTATGAGCGGCACTCGCCCGTCAAACCGTCGGCTGATGTCGGCCGCTATCTCTCTCACTCGATTGGCTATTACGTCGCGCTGTATATATGGCACAAACTGAAGCCCGTTGTAGGTCACGGTGGGCTTAGGCCCTGTCTTTGGGCATGCTGGAGCTTCTTGCATCATGATTTAATGGTAAAGATGTGCAAAAATACTATTTTTCCCCCGCCTGACGAAAAAAGAATTTGTAATTTTGTGACCTCAACCATTTTTCACTCCCTTTTCCCTATAATGAAAATCTTTACCAACGATGACATCAAGGCCATTGACCGCCTCACTATCGAGCGTGGGGTCTCTGCCACCGACCTCATTGAGCGTGTGGCCGAGGGTGTCACCGATGAAATCGTGGCTCGATATCCGGCATCCCGTCCGACGGCCATCTTTGCCGGCCCGGGAAACAACGGCGCCGATGCTCTCGCCGTGGCCGCCCGCCTTGCAGGTCAAGGATTCTTCCCCGATATATACCTTTTTAATATAGGTGGCGACAAGCTCTCGGAGGAGTGTCGCTTCTACCGCGACATCGTCAAGTCCATCCCGGGCATCAGGCTAATGGAGGTCACCGGCGCTTTCACTCTCCCAGAGGTCGACCGATCATTCCTAATCATCGACGGACTCTTCGGATCCGGCCTGCGTGAGGGGCTCACCGGTGGTTTCAAAACCCTCGTCCAATTTATCAACGACAGCGGCGCTGCCGTGGTCTCTATCGATGTACCCTCCGGGATGTTTAGCGACTGGAACAGAGGCGCCATCAATCGCAACATCATCCACGCTCAGCTCACTATCGCCATCCAGTTCCCGCGCCTCGCTTTCCTCATGAAGGAAAATCAAGAGCTCGTCGGCGAATGGAAAACCATCGACATTGGCCTTGACCCCGACGCTATCAGGCACACTCGTGCCAATTTCCAGCTCGTCGACCAAGGCGGCATACGTAAGCTCATCAAGCATCGTCGGCAGTTTTGCAGCAAGGCCGACTTCGGTCATGCGCTCCTCGTGGCCGGTAGCTACGGCATGATGGGCGCGGCCATCTTTGCCGCTAAGGGCGCTATCCGATCTGGCGTCGGAAAGCTCTCTGTCCACTCTGCCTCTTGGGGATATGAGGTGTTGCAGTCGACCGTCCCCGAGGCACTTTTCTCGGCCGACCACAACGACAACGCAATCACTGCAATCCCCATGGGGCACCACTACAACGCCATCGCCGTTGGCCCCGGCATTGGCACCTCCGAACCAACCATCGCTGCCCTCGAGCATCTCCTGAAATCGGCCACTGAGCCTTTAGTTCTCGATGCCGACGCGCTCAACTGCATTGCTCAGCGTCGACAGCTCCTCGACCTCGTCCCCGACCACTCGGTCATCACTCCCCACGCCGGCGAGTTTGACCGCATCTTCGGCTCTCAGCCTTCCGATGAGGAGCGTCTCCTACGCGCCATTAAGGCCGCCGAAGACTATAATATCATCATTCTCCTCAAAGGCAGATACTCGGCTCTCGTCAGGCCCGACGGCCAGGTCTATTTCAACTCTTCCGGCACTCCTGCCCTCGCCACCGCCGGCAGCGGCGATGTCCTCACTGGCATCATACTGTCCCTTATGGCCCAGGGTTATAAGCCCGACATCGCTGCCCTCACCGGCGCATACATCCACGGCCTCGCAGGTCACATCGCCGCCGAGCGACACGGCATCTATGGCACCACCGCCTCCGACATTGCCGACTGCGTGGGCCGAGCCATCCTGAGACTCTCCGGCGAATAATCCATCCTCCTTCCCCCCGCCCCCCCCTACCATGACCATTTCAACGCGCTCTTTTTTCTCCGCCGCTCTCGCCGCCGCTGCTATTGCCCTCGCCGCCACAACGGCTTCTGCTCAGCAGACTCAGAAAATCACCGCCACTAAGGCCGGCGACTATGGCCTGACCTATTCGCTCCCGGTGACGGCCCTCGACATCACCATCGAGGCCGAGAGGGTGGACCTCTCTCCCGGCGAGTTCTTCAACTACTCCCGCAAATATCTGGGTCTCGACCCTATCATGGCGCCCTCTACTGACTATTCTCTCAAGAGCGTCACCATCAACCCCCGCGGTGAGGCTCCGGCCGACAATGATGCTCGCTACGTTGTGAAATTTAAGAGCGGCTCGGCGCCTTTCATCATCCTATCTCCCGAAGGGCTCCCCCTTAGCATCAACGCTGAGGGGGCTTACGCTCCCGAGCCCCTCCCTTTCCCTGTCCCCTCAGCCAAGCAGCCTGAGCCTTCTATCCTCTCGAGCCCCGAGGCTCGCCAGGCCATGACCGCCGAAATGCTCCAGGCTCAGTCCAAGGCCAAGAAGGCCGAGCTGGCCGCGGCTCGCATCATGGAGATACGCCAAAACCGCAGCGACATCATCTCCGGGCAGGCCGACAATATGCCCGCCGACGGAAAGGCCATGCAGCTCGCTCTCGACAATCTCGCCCGCCAAGAGGCCGCCCTCACGGCCATGTTTACCGGCACTGAGACTCGATCCACCATTGTCCGCACCATACCCTGGATTCCCGACGGCAACTCCGACGCCCCCTCTATCTCCAAGACTGTGACCCGTCTCTCGCCGGTCGACGGCATCGTGGCGCCCGACAATCTCTCGGGCGACCCCATCGTCATCTCTGTCGACATCCTCGAACGTGGCGAATATCCCGTCAACGATAAAGGCGAAGCGCTCCGTTTCCCAAAAAACGGCGTGGCTTACAACATCCCCGGCCGTGCCCGCGTCTCGGCTTCTTATCAGGGCAAGACGCTCTTCTGCGAGGAGATGGAGATGGCCCAGCTCGGCATTGTCTTTGGACTCGACCCCTCAGCTTTCTCCGATAAAAAAGCTCCGGCGGCTGTCTCTTTCTACCCCTCCACCGGCGCAATCAAGGAGCTCTCTTCTGCTACTCGCTGACTTCGCTTTCTCCCATATTTGACTCCTTCTCATTTTTTTTGCGTATCTTTGCGCTCATAGGCCCGCTTCTCCCTTTCGGCCTTTGACTTTCAATAACGCTAACTCTCTTGCAATCATACATTAACGACATTTCCCCCAAGCCTAAGGCCATCTCACAAGCCATTTGCCGACGTTTCAGGAAGGCGATTGACTCGGTCCATCGTTGCTCTATCGTATGCCACGTCTCCCCCGACGGTGATGCCATCGGCTCTTCGCTCGCCCTTTCCCATGTCCTTGAGGCGTTGGGCAAGAGTGTAAGGGTGGTCACCCCCGACATGCCTCCGCGATCTCTCCTCTTCCTTCCGGGCGCCGACAATATCATCATCGCCAGTCAGATCCCCGACGTGGCTGAGCGCACTCTCTCTTCCGCTGAGGCTATCTTCTGCCTCGACTTCAACGATCTACATCGCATCGACCGAGTGGCCCCTATGATCAAGATGTCTAAGGCCATGAT
Organism: Alloprevotella sp.; assembly: GCA_023663135.1. Taxonomy (GTDB): domain Bacteria; phylum Bacteroidota; class Bacteroidia; order Bacteroidales; family Muribaculaceae; genus Paramuribaculum. The sequence continues at coordinate 6,879 of JAMPIE010000004.1, read as the reverse complement.
TATCTCGGTTGACCATCATCTCGACTTTGCAATGGATGCCCAGATTGCCGTCAGCGACCCCTTGCAGTCATCTACCTGTGCCCTCCTCTACCATCTCCTCATCGCTTCCGGCCTGGCTGACTTTATCGATAAGGATGCCGCCACTTGCCTCTACACCGGCATGATGACCGACACCGGCAATTTCAGCTACAATTCCAACTCGCCCGACCTCTATCTCATCATAGCCGACCTCCTTCGACGCGGCATCGACAAAGATGAAATCTATCGCCGAGCCTGGAACGAGACCACCGAAAGCCGATTACGCATCTGCGGCTACGCCTTAGCCAACAAAATGGAGCTGCTATACACCCATCGTGCCGCAATCATCTCACTCTCTCTCGACGAGCTCGAGCAACGGGGATACCAACGTGGCGACACTGAGAGCCTCGTCAATCAGCCTCTGGCCATCCCTGACATCCAATACTCCATCTTCCTGCGCGAAGATAAGCGCGGTATGGTCAAGGTCTCCATGCGCTCAAAGGGCTCATTCCCTGTCAATCAGCTTTGCGCCACTCATTTTGGCGGTGGCGGACACCTCAATGCTGCCGGTGGCGAGTTTAACGGTTCTCTCGCTGAGGCTATCGCTATTGTCCACGACTTCATACCCTCCTACGACTCACTCCTCTCCCCTTCCACTTTATGAACAACTCTTTCTACATCTTCCTCTCCGCCGCTATGGCTCTCTTCCTCGCCGCCTGCAACGACGACGCTTCTTATACCGACCTCCTCAACACCGAGAGCAAGCATGTCAACAATTTCCTGGCCGACCATAGGGTCATTGGCTCCATCCCGGCCGACTCTGTCTTCGAGTCCGGCCCAGATGCTCCTTATTATATGCTCGACGACGAGGGAAAGATCTTCATGCAGGTGCTTGACCCCGGTTATGGCCCCAAGGCCTATGAAAATCAGCTCGTTTATTTCCGATATACACGATACAACCTCACGACATATCGCACCGGCCAAGAGATGGAGATTTATGACTCCAACGAAAACACCGGATATCAAGCCACCTACTTCCGATTCGGCGACTCTCAGCTCCCCTCTTCCACCGAGTGGGGATCCGGCATCCAGATGCCAATGCGTTTCCTCCCCCTCAATTGCCGAGTCAATCTCGTGGTCAAGGCTGAATATGGACTCACCAACGAGAGCTCTTACGTCCAGCCCATGCTCTTCAACATTCGCTATTATCCATCTAAGCTCTAATCCATCTTCCACTCCTTCTCTTCATCGCATTTTTAACATAACCTTCATTATACCATGTCTCTCATCAAATCTATCTCTGGCATCCGAGGCACCATCGGCGGTGTCCCCGGCGATGGCCTCTCCCCTCTCGACATCGTGAAATTCACTGCCGCTTATGCCTCTTTCATCCGCAAAAACACCACAAAGACTTCCAATGTCATCGTCGTGGGTCGCGACGCCCGCCTCTCCGGCGAGATGGTAAGCGGCATCGTCGTCTCTACCCTCTGCGGAATGGGCTTTGACGTGGTTAACATAGGCCTCGCATCAACTCCCACCACCGAGATTGCCGTCACCGGCGAGAATGCTTGCGGCGGTATCATCATCACTGCCTCTCACAACCCCAAGCAGTGGAACGCTCTCAAGCTCCTTAATGAGCATGGCGAGTTCCTCAACGATGCCCAGGGCAAGGAGGTGCTCCGCATTGCCGCCGACGAGGCTTATTCTTTCGCCGAGGTCGATGCCCTGGGCCATGAGTTTGTCAACACCACCTACAATCGCCGACACATCGACCAAGTGCTGGCTCTCGACCTCGTCGACGTTGAGGCCATCAAAAAGGCCAATTTCACGGTGGCCGTCGATGCTGTCAATTCTGTCGGCGGCATCGTCATCCCTCAGCTCCTCCGCGCTTTGGGCGTAAAAAACATCATCGAGCTCAACTGCGAGGCTACCGGTAAGTTTGCCCACACCCCAGAGCCCATTCCCGAAAACCTCACTCAGATTGCCGACCTCATGAAGGAGGGTCGCGCCGACGTGGGCTTTGTTGTGGACCCCGACGTTGACCGTCTCGCCCTCGTCATGGAAAATGGCGAGATGTTTGTCGAGGAATACACTCTCGTTTCCATCGCCGACTATATCCTCTCCCACACTCCCGGCTCTACCGTCAGCAACCTCAGCTCTTCCCGCGCTCTGCGCGACATCACCCAGCGCCACGGCTGCCAATACAACGCCTCTGCCGTCGGTGAGGTCAATGTCACTACTCTCATGAAGAAGACCGGTGCCGTGATTGGCGGCGAAGGTAATGGCGGTGTCATTTATCCCGCCGCCCACTATGGCCGCGATGCTCTCGTGGGTGTGGCGCTTTTCCTCACTCTCCTGGCTAAGAGCGGCAAGAAGATGTCCGAGCTCAAGGCTACATACCCCGCCTACTCAATCGCCAAAAACAAGATTGAGCTCACACCCGACATCGACGTCGACGCTATCCTCGCTGCTGTCAAGGAGGAGTTTAAGGCCGAAAAAATCACCGACATCGACGGCGTGAAGATCGACTTCCCGCAGTCGTGGGTCCACCTCCGCAAGTCCAACACTGAGCCTATCATCCGCATCTACTCTGAGGCCGCTACTATGGCTGAGGCTGATGCGCTCGCCGATAAGATCAAGGCCGTCATCAAGCGCCTCTCCGGCAAGTAAATGATGATTAGGCTCAGCTTCCTATTTCTTTCTCTGACTCTTATCCTGTCGGCGGGTGTGGCCCGGGCTGATGTGCCCGTGGCCGCCCCCGCCTTCGGGCTTGTCAATCTTTCGGCTGCCAATTTTCGTAGCCTCCCGGCTCAGTCGGCCGAGCTTGCCTCTCAGGCTTCGTTTGGCTCTCCTGTGAAAATCCTTGACGACCAAGGCGCTTGGATCTTCGCTGAGCTCCCCGATGGCTATCAAGCGTGGGTCGACCGCCCTTCGCTCGCCATCCTCAACCCCGACCAGATGGCGCGATGGCGTCAAGCACCTCGTCTGGTGGTTACTTCTATGGCTGAGACAAGGGCCATTGCCGACTCTCTCGCCGGTTTTGTCCCCGACAATATTGTCTCCGACCTGGTCCTAGGCTCCATCCTCGAGGGCGAGCCTCCTCTCCCCGGGGCTCATTTCACTCCTGTGAGCTTCCCCGACGGTCGTGCTGGCTTTGTCTCTTCTGCTGCCGTGGAGCCTCTCGATTCGTGGGTCAAGGTCTCTTACAGCCCCCAGGCCATCCTATCGGCGGCTTATTCCCTCATGGGTGTCCCTTATCTCTGGGGCGGCACCACCACTAAGGGGGTCGACTGCTCCGGCCTCGTCAAGACTGCCTTCCTTGCGTCGGCCCTCATCCTGCCCCGCAATGCTTCTGATCAGGCTCGTTGCGGCATTGCTGTCGACCATTCTTCCCCCTCTCTCTTTGAGCCCGGCGATCTCCTGTTCTTCTCTCCTGAAGACGACCCCGACTCTGACCACATCACCCACGTGGCCATCTACGATGGTGGAAACCTCTACATCCACTCCTCCGGCCGCGTCCGTGTCAATTCATTCAGCCCTGAGTCAATCCGCTTCATCCCCCGCCCCATTAAGCGTGTCATACGCGCAGCTCTCCCAGGCCGCGAGCTTCCCGGCGTAGTCCGCATCGAAAATCATCCATGGTATTTCTCTCTCTAATGCTATGACTCTTCGCCTCTTCTCGCTATTTTTCTTTCTGGGCCTGCTCCTCCCACGCCTTTCTGCTGCGCAGGCCGATTCTACCGCCATGGTGGCTTTTGAGCGTGCTTCTCACCCCGCCATAAAGCCGCTTGTTCTCCCGGCTTCGCTCATCGCCCTGGGCGCTGTTGGCGCTGCTACCGACTGGGGCGTCGATCGCGAGGTGGCCGACCCTCTTTCCTCCTACGACCGTCGCTATCGGGTGGCCGACTATCTGCAATGGACTCCTTATGCCATCTCTCTCGGAGCCGAATATATCGGCGGCAAAGCTCGCTGCGTCCTCGCCGATCGTGCGCTCCTCTCTGCCTCCTCTTTCATCATCCTTGAGGCCATCACTCAGCCCCTCAAGCGCTTCGCTCATCGCGAGCGCCCCGACCGAAGCGACTGTCACTCTTTCCCCTCCGGCCACACCGCAACCGCTTTTGCCGGTGCCGAGCTCTGCCGATTGGCCTATGGCGACGCTCTCGGATGCGGGGCTTATCTCATTGCCTCTTCTGTCGGCATCCTGCGCATTGCCGCCAACCGGCATTATTTCTCCGACTGCCTCGCTGGCGCAGGCATCGGCCTCCTCTCGGCGCGGCTCGCTGCATGGCTCCTCCCTTGGGAGCGAAAGCTCTTCCATCGCGGCCTCTCTCCTAAGCCCGGCGACTCTTCAATTGCTCTCCTACCCTCTTTTTCCGTCAATGGCAATTCTGGCCTCTCCCTTCTCATCTCGCTCTAAATGACACGCAATGACTTTGAACTGATGGCTCCCGTTGGAAGCTACGAATCGCTCCACGCTGCCATCAACGCCGGCACCGATGCCGTTTACTTCGGCGTCGAGGGCCTCAATATGCGCTCCGGCTCTGCCGCTAACTTCAACCTCGACGACCTCCGGAACATTGTCGCAATTGCTTCTGAGGCCGGCGTTAAGACCTATCTCACCGTCAACACCATCATCTACGACGACGAGATGACTCGGCTCGACGAAATCCTCCGAGCTGCTGCCTTGGCTAAGGTCTCGGCTGTCATCGCCTCCGACATGGCTGCCATAATTCGTGCACGCTCTCATGGCCTCGAGGTCCATATCTCCACTCAACTCAATCTCTCCAATGTCGAGGCTGTAAACTTCTACTCCCAATGGGCCGACACTGTGGTCCTCGCCCGAGAGCTCTCTCTATCCCAGGTCAGCCTCATCCATCAGGCCATCCTATCGCGCCCCATCCTCGGCCCAAAGGGCGAGCCGGTCAAGATTGAAATGTTTTGCCACGGCGCGCTCTGCATGGCTGTCTCCGGTAAGTGCTACATGAGTCTCCATGAGATGAACCGATCGGCCAATCGAGGCACATGCGGCCAGATTTGCCGTCGTGGCTACCGCGTCACCGACCTCGAGACCGGCGACCAGCTCGAGATCGACAATAAATACATCATGTCGCCAAAAGACCTCAAGACACTCTCTTTCCTCGACAAAATGGCCCACGCCGGCGTCAGGGTGTTCAAAATCGAGGGGCGTGCCAGAGGCGCCGAGTATGTCACCACCGTCGTCACAGCCTACGACCGCGCTCTCCGAGCCATTGCCGACGGCTCTTTCTCTCCCGAGTGGGCCGAGGAACAGTCCCGCGAGCTCGCTAAAGTCTTCAATCGAGGCTTCTGGGATGGCTATTACCTCGGCCGGCGTCTCGGCGAATGGTCTTCCAAATATGGCTCCAGCGCCACCCGCATCAAGCAATATGTGGCTCGCGGCGTGCGCCACTTCCCAAAGATTGGTGTCGCCGAGTTTAAAATGGAAGCCGGGGAGCTTTGCCAAGGCGACGAAGCCATCATCATCGGCCCGACAACCGGTGCCGTAACCATCACCATCGGCGAGATTCGCGTCGACAACCTCCCCGTGGCAAAAGCCGTCAAAGGCGATGCCTTCTCAATCTCCGTCCCCTGCAAAGTCCGCCCCTCCGACAAACTCTACCGCTGGGACCCCACCCTCCCTTCTCGCCCCAATCAATCTGACAAATCCTCAACTTGACAATTTGACACCCCGCCGCGACCCCGACCCACCGCGACACGACCGCGTAGCGATCCAAGATTGTAGCCGTGGGCCCGCTTGACCGCTTTAGCGGCCCAAGACAGTAGCCGTGGGCCGTGCCCACGGAAAGCCAACAAAAACGAAAACCGACCGCGTCAGCGGTCGAAGCCCCAACCGCCCCCACCGCGACAGATGGCCGGAGGCCATCCCCGAAGGATTACGACATACATATAGCCCTCGCGCCCCATCCTTCCCATCCTTTCCATCCGACCCATCCGACCCTGCACCCCCCACCGCGACAGATGGCCGGAGGCCATCCACTGCAACATAACCGGGGGGTGCGGACGCGATGCCGAAGGCACCGCAGCCCGCTACCCCCGGACCGCCCAACCCCACCATACCCACAACCCCGGCGGGGTTGCACACCCCGGCGACCCTGCCCCGCCACGACCCATCCGACCCCCACCGCGACAGATGGCCGGAGGCCATCCACTGCGACATAACCGGGGGTTGCGGGGAAGCCGCCACGGCGGCACACCCCGCTACCCCCGGCCCGGCACACCCCGCTACCCCGGCCCATCCGACCCCCACCGCGACAGATGGCCGGAGGCCATCCACTGCAACATAACCGGGGGTTGCGGGCGCGATGCCGAAGGCACCGCAGCCCGCTACCCCCGGACCGCCCAACCCCACCATACCCACAACCCCGGAGGGGTTGCACCCACGCGACCCTGCCCCGCCACGACCCGTCCGACCCCCACCGCGACAGATGGCCGGAGGCCATCCACTGCAACATAGCCGGGGGTTGTGGGGAAGCCGCAACGGCGGCGCACCCCGCTACCCCCGGCCCGCCCAACCCCGCTACCCCGGCCAACCCCGGAGGGGTTGCACACACCGCGACCCTGCCCCGCCACGACCCGTCCGACCCCCACCGCGACAGATGGCCGGAGGCCATCCACTGCGACATAACCGGGGGTTGCGGGCGCGATGCCGTAGGCGGCGCACCCCGCTACCCCCGGACCGACACATCCCGATACCCCCGGCCAACCCCGGAGGGGTTGCACCCACCGCGAGCCTGCCCCACGCCCCTCGGATCCCCCGGCGACCCCCAAAAAAAGGTTTACTACATACCCATCGCCCCAAAATGTATTATCTTTACCCGCTAT
>JAMPIE010000045.1 GCA_023663135.1 Alloprevotella sp. | reverse complement strand
ATCGGCGTCGGCGCGGGCGGCGGCGGCATCGGCGCGAGCGGCATTAACCTGCTCGTTAAGAGCGTTGACCTGGGCGGCATCGTAGGGGGTTACACACTGGAAGCCGTCGCCAAGAGCGATGTTTATGCCGGCCATAATGGAGAAAGTTGCCTTGTTGACGTCATAGGCGGCCGAGGTCTGAGCCACCGGGGCGTCGCTCATGTTCCATGTAATGGCGGGCTTCACCTGGAGTTGGACGGAGCTGGATACGTTGAAGTTGAAGTTGAGCCCCACCTTAGTGGCGAAGTAGTTCCAATCCTCGCCATTGGCTGAATTGATGAAATTGTGGCCCCATCCGGCACCGGCCACGGCCTCAATCTCAAAGGGGCGCCCCTCGCAGCGATAGCCGCCGAGGATGTTCATAAGGTTGGCTGCGCCATAAAGGCCAAGATACTGAGTGTCAAAGGCGGTGGAGGAATGGGTCATTCCGGGCCAGGAGGAGGTGTTGATGCCCCAGGAGCCTTCGATGCCGAGTCCAAAGGAGGGGGAGATCTGCTTTTGGAGGTGGAGGCCGATGACCGGGCGCATTCCGCCAAAGAAGGCCTCATGATGCATCGGGGTGGCCACACCACCATCGATGCCAACGCTCCAATTGGAGGCTAAGTTGGTGGTGCCGAGAGCCTGAGGTGTCTGAGCGGAGGCTGCGGGCACGAGCCATGCTGCGGAGCCAACGAGGGCAGCAGCGAGGAGTGTGATGCTCTTTTTCATAGAGAATAAGATTGGATGTGGGTTTTTGTCGTTGAGTAATGGGTGAATGACCTGAGGGCGAAACGTGAGTGGAATGAAGGTGTAAGCGCCATCATGGATTCAGCGTTATAACAACCGGGGCCCGCTAAAAGTTAGCAATCCTCAAAAAGATTGTGGGAGATGGATTATTCGAGAAGGTCGTCGGGGATGCCCACTTGCATCTCCAGCTCTGTCACCTCTTCGGCTGTCGGGGGGTCGTCGGCAAGGAGGCGACGGAAGAGGGCCAGGATGGTCTCGCCATAATGGTCGTTGGCGGCCCAGCGGCGATTGAGCGACTTCCAGGTGGGGGCAGTCCCGCGGCTGACGAGCTTAAATCGGGGGTCTACCACTTTCTCGCCTTTGGGGAGCGAGCGGCGGGTGGCATAGGCATAGAGATGTTGCATCTGGGCTGTGACTCCGCTCTCAATCGTCTCGAAAGCGTGGCCTTTGACGCCGAGAGATGTCACTCCGAGGCCGCAGTAGTTGTGCTGGTCGGGGGTGACGGCGGTGCCGCCGGTGAAGCGAAACCACCCTGTTTCGATGATAGACTGGCAGAGAGCCACGTCGCCCCTGATGCCATATCGACGCCCTATCTCGTAATAGGCGTGGGCAATGGAGATGGGGAAGTCGGGGTTTACGGCAGCTACGAAGGCCCACATCCTGTCGGCCGACACCTCGGTGGGGCCAATGATGGACAGGAGGTCGTCGACCCCTGCGGCTGCCTCTTCCTCCTGGGCCGGCGCAACACGATGGGCGGCGGAGAGATGGGCGGCAGCAAGAAAGGCTAATGCGAGGAGGGCGGGAAGGAGTCGGCGCATGGGGGGGGAGGGACTATTCTGACATCTCGTTGACGGCAGAGGCCAGATGCTCAAGGGCGCTGATGAGCTGGCGTCGCGGCAGCCCAACGTTGAGGCGCATGAAGCCCTCGGCCTGGCGGCCAAACATAGTGCCGTCGTTGAGGGCTAAGTGGGCACGGTTGACAAAGAGGTCAACCAGCTTCTCTTGCGAAAGTCTGAGCTGACGGCAGTCGAGCCAGATGAGGAAAGAGCTCTGGGGGCGGACAGGATAGATCACCGGGAGATTGGCCTTGAGCCACTCTTCGACGGCCAAGATGTTGCCCTCGATGTAGGCCAGACATTGATTGAGCCACTCCTCTCCGCAGCGATAGGCGGTCTCGGCGCCGACGGCTGCGGTGAAAGTGGGCTCGGAAAATTCGTTGACCTCCATCCAGTGGAAAAATCCCTCACGGAGCTCCTTGTCAGGCACCATCATCCAACTGGCAGCGAGGCCGGCGATGTTGAAAGTCTTGGAGGGGGCCCCAAAGGTGACGGATACTTCGGCGGCCTCGGGGGAGACGGATGCGAAGGGGATGTGTCGGTTGCCAAAGAGCATAAGGTCGCCATGGATCTCGTCGGATACCACCACCACTCCGTGGCGCTTAGCCAGTGAGGCCACTTCGCGCAGGGTGTCGGCACTCCACTGTATGCCGCCGGGATTGTGGGGGTTGCAGAGAATCATCATGCGGGGATGCTCGGTGGCAAAAATCTTCTCAAGCCCCTCGAGGTCCATGCGATACTCGTCGCCGGGGCCAAGGATCAGAGGGTTCTCAACCACCACACGCCCATTGCCCACAGTGAGGTTACGGAAGGGATGATACACCGGGGGCTGAATCACGATTTTGTCGCCGGGACGGGTAAACCAATTGATAGCGAAGCCAATGCCGCGGACGATGCCGGGGACAAACGATAGCCACTCGCGGGGAGCATCAATGCCGTGGCGGCGTCGGAGCCATGAGCAGACAGCCTCCCAGAGGGTGGCAGGGGTGGAGCAATATCCCAAGACAGGATTGCAGCAACGGCGCTCGAGGGCTTCAGTTATCTCGGGACACACGGCAAAGTCCATGTCGGCAATCCAGAGCGGAGTAAGGTCGGTGCGGCCAAACATGTCGCGGAGAGCCTCCCACTTCATGGCGCAGGAGCCGGAGCGGTCGATGGGGGTGTCAAAATCGTAGGTCATGGCAGTAATTACGTTATCGTCGTGGGGGTGATGTGATATCCGGATGCAAAAGTAGACATTATCCGCCAATAATTCATCAGAATGAGTCGGGAATGTGCCCGATGGGGCGGTCATATCCACATTCCACTTCCTCGTCGTCCTCTTCCGTTTCTATCTGGGCAATGAGGAGGCGGAAGGCCTCGGCATGGGCCTCTTCGGGCGAGAGACCTTGTTCGCGGCAGAGCTTGTCGATACACCGGGCTATGCTGTAATCTGTCATTTTAGTGCTTCTTGTTTTTGATAATGATTGGAGAGATATGCAAAGATAATGATTTTTAGTAATCTTCAAATAACAATAGTTCGTTAAAAATGGCAAGTTGAAAAGCATGTTGTAAAACATATT
>JAMPIE010000044.1 GCA_023663135.1 Alloprevotella sp. | reverse complement strand
ACGGTCACCACGGCGGTGCCTTCCTTCTTGGCTGTGGCGTTGAAGCTGAAGGTCAGGGCGGCCTCGGTGGCGGGAGCCTCCTCGGTGGCCTCGGTGGCGTCAACCTTGTTGATCTGGGCGCTTTCGGGAACCTCAAGCACATCGGCCTTGTCAATGGTGATGGTCACCACGGCGTTGTCGGGCATAGTGGCGTTGGCCGGGGTCAGGTTGCCGGAGATGGTGAGGGTGGCTGTGGCGCCCTCCTCAGCTTCGAGCTCAACGCTCTCGGTTGCCTTGTCTACATTGACGCTCTCGACATCCACGGTTGTGGGGGCCGGGTCGTTGGCGGTCACGGTCAGGAAGCCGGAGGCAGAGCCTGCGGTGAGGGTCACGGTGCCGGAGACGTTGGCGGTGTAGTTGACGGTGACAGTCCAGTCCTGGTCGGCCTTTTCAACATTGGTCACCACGGCGGTGATGCCATCGCTGACGTTGACGGTGAAGTCGGTCTTTTCGGGCCATGCCGATACGGCGGCAAGTGTTGCGGTGAACTTGGCGGTCTGCTGGGTGCCTTTCACCACGGTTGCCTCTGTGGCGTCATCGATAGAGGCAACGGCCACGGCGGGCTTGCTGATGGTGATGGTTGCCTCGGTGGGGGTCTCCACGCCGGCGGCGCTCACGCTGATCTTAGCATCCTCGCTCACGGCGGTGGCGGTGAAGGGGACGGTCACGGTGTAAGGCGAGGCCTCGCCGCTGATAGCGACAGTGCCAAGCGTTACGCCGGTGGGCTCTATGGTGAGGTCATCGGCGGTCAGGGTCGACTTCGAGCCGTTGGCCAGGGTCACGGTAAATGTGGCTGTCTTCTCAGCCGAAGCCTCAAAGGCATCCTCGGCGGTCTGGTTGCCAAGTATGACGGCGACAGCCTCCGTCGGGCCGACGATGCTCTCCACCTTCACGGTGGGTACGGGAGTGCCCACGAGGTTGATCTGCGACAAGCCGAAGAAACAACCCTGAGTCTCAGTGGCGCCGCGATGGACGGTCACGGTTAAGGTGATGGGATCCTCGCCGGTAACCTTGTAAGGTGTCACTTCGGTCATGTCCCATACCTTGTGGTTGCGACTGTCAACCACGACATTGCTTGCTATGTCGATATTTTCAATGGATGCAAAGTCAGTTCCGTTTACAGCGGTGGTGAAGTTAAATCTGCGAACGGTGTTCTTGTTCTGATTTTTGCCGTTGCTGTCAAGCGCGTGGATATCGAGGCCGAGGCCGGTGAGGGTAGTCCCGATGGGAATGCCGTTAATCTCATAGGTCATCACGATGGTGACATCTTGACTACCGACGTTGGTGTCGGGGCAAAGCACATCGTTGCCTATTGAAGTGCCGGAGGTCTTCAGGGCCTGGTCGGTTTCGCCGTTCTTGACAGAGACGAGGGTGGCGGTGGCGCCTACGATGCCGCTTACGGTGGCGGTGACGTCAGAGGCGTTGGCCCCGGTACGGTTAAAGGTCACTTCGGCAATCTTCTCGCCGTCCTCAATGGGCTCGGGAGTCACTGTAGCGGCCTCGACGATGACGTTGAAGCTGCCGTTTTCGGTCAGGGTGTAAGCGGCGCTCTCGGCGGCGGCCACGGTGATGGTGTAAGTGGCAGCGTCGACGGTCGGGATGGTCACGGTCTTGTCGCTAACTGTGGTAGCGGTGACATCCTTTTCGCCCTTCTTGACAGTGATGGCGGGGGTGACGTCAGCGACCTCATTCTCGCCGTTCATCACCTTGACGGTTATGACAACCTCAGCGTCGCCTTGTGTGGCGGAGGCCTCGGTCACATTCTCATCTCCCTTGGCAAAGGCGATGGTATAAGCGGGCTTGGCCTCGGCGGTGACGGTGGTGTTGCCGGTGAGGGTGGTCACGGCGGTGGAGGTGGCTGTGACGATGTAGGTCACTTCCTCTGTGCCCGCGGGGTCGACGGTGAAGCTGTTGCCCTCGATGTCCTCGGCGGCAGCGTCGCCCTTAGCCATGGTGTAGGTCACGCCCTGGAGCCAGGAGGGAACTTCGCCTGTGAAGCCCTCGGCCACTGTTACAGTGGTTGTGAGAGTTACTGCGCGACTCTCAGCGTCAGCCGTAACTGTTTCAGGATTGGCGGTAACCGAAATCTTGCCGGGAAGGTTCACCTTTGCAAGGGTCCAAAGACCCTTTTCGCCATAATTATCAGCATTTCCGGTCGATATATTGTCGCCATGCCTGATGAAATACTTTCCATCTGGTCTGCGGAAAACAATTGCAGATGTTTCTCCTGCGGTTACATAATCTATATTGAGCTTCTGTGCATCGCTCTGAGGTTTAAGACCTGCAAGGCCGGGGCCAAGGTATTTTTGCTCGGAGTAATTACGTATATAAACCGTGCCATCAGCCTGAGGAACAAGCTGCCATACGCTTCTTATTCCACTTTTATCTGCATCTTGTGCATACACATAATTATCAGATGGATCGGGGGTATAATATGTTACGTTAAATCCACCATTCGAGATGGATACGAGGGCGTCGGGGCTGATGGCGGCAACGATGGTCTTGTGGGCGGCAGAGAGAGCGTCGGTGGCGTTGGCCTCATTGTCCTCGGTCACGTCGGTGCCATATGCGGCGGCGGTGATGGCGGCGGCAAGCTCGGTGTTGTCGTCGGCGATGAGGCCGGCAGTCTTCAGCGCATTAAGCAGAGCCGTCTCCTTGGCCTTGGCGGCGTCGAGCGCGGCAGTGCCAAGGGTCGACACAGTCACCTCAATGGTCTTCTCTGCGCCGACGGCACGTGCAGTGATTGTCACGGGCTGCTCAGTGGCGGCTACGGCATGGACCGTGCCATTAGCGTCAACAGTCACCTTAGTCGGGTCGCTCGACAGCCATATTACGCCGTCAATAGCAGCGGTGATATCGCCGTCGGCTTCTCTTGTGGTTGTGGCGGTCAAAGTGGCATCTCTCCCTTCAATGAGGCTAAGCGAAGAGATATCGTTTGAGTCGCCATTGTTGACGGTAACCTTTGTGGGAAGGTTGACAACGCTCAACAGCCATTGTGAGCCGACTCCATCAGAGTTAAAGAATTTCCTTTGATTACCATTAAGGTGCATACACTTCTTTGTGCTTCCATCCATATAATAGAAGAAAGCGGCGGATGTATTCTCATTAATAGCGAGGTTAACAGACTGGCCGTCATCTACAAGTGCGAAGTTATCTCCGCTCTTGCCAACTTGCTTGTTGGCGAGGAGGCTCTCGAGCTTGACGGTGTTGTCAGATTCATTAGGAATAATGCGATAAATGGCACCCTTGCCAAGTGTTGTCTCGTCGGAAAATCCCGACAAATCATTTGCGACGGTAAGGTATTTTGACTGATGGACACATTGCATTGCGATGCCCGTGCCATTAGGAAGAGCCTTAACGCCGTTGAGCAAAGCCTCGTTGAGTTTCTCAACGGATGCCTTGCCTGCAATATCGTCTAAATTTGCTCCTTCAGCGGCTTCATTGAGTTCGCTGACGGTAGTGTTGATAAGCACATCTGTCCAGGGCGAGATGCCGAGGTATTGACGAATGGCGGCTATCTTGACATCCTTATCGGGGGCAGGAACTACGGTGAGGGAAATCTCTGTAAGTGTTAAGTATTTGCCTGGCTTGTCAACCGTGAGTATTATCTCACCATTATCATTTGGTTCACTGCTTAATTCTATTACATTTGCAACTTCGGTAGGCAATGTCTCTGTGGTCATTTTCCCGTTAAAACCAATCTTAGAATCGTTTGAGGCGTTATAACTGTCGTAAGCCTTAATTTTGACCAAAGTGATTTTGTATTCAGGATCACAGGTGAATGTATAACTGCCATGCTTTAGCCCCCAAGCTGTACTAAACCTGTTAATTTCTGCTGTTGATTCAACACAAGTTATGGTTAACTGAACAGGATTAGACTCTGTGACATCACTCTTCCATACGACTTTATTGCTATTTGCTTGAGAATTATGAGCAGTTACTACAGTCGTGAAAGTCATTGTGATTTCCCCTGACGACGAGTCCCCTGTATCGGTGTCTTGGGCGTGGGCGGCGAAGCCCAGGGAGGTGAGAAAGACTGATAGGAAGAGTAAGAGTTTTCTCATGATAATCATTAGATTTAGATGTGAATTGATTGATTTGTTGTATTTTACCGTAAGGTCGATAAAGGTATTAGCAAAAAATTACCCCCCCCAATTTATTAACTCTATTTAACTGAATAAATTAACAAATTTAACATTTGTAGTCGGGCGAGGGCGTGGGAGATGGCCGGAGGCCATCCACTGAGATGTAGCCGGGGGTTGCGGAGCGGCCCCAAGGGGCCGACGACGCTACCCCCGGACATGGGGAGATGGTGGATTCAACCTCGGAGGGGTTGCACAGGGGTGGCATCGTTCGCGGAGCTTGGACGGACGGTGTGCA
>JAMPIE010000043.1 GCA_023663135.1 Alloprevotella sp. | reverse complement strand
GGGCGAGCCGGGGGTAGCGGGCTACGCCGCTAACGCGGCGGCCCGCAACCCCCGGCTACATCCCGGTGGATGCCCTCCGGGCATCTGTCGTGGCGGGGGCTTCAACCCCACGGCTACAACCTTTGACCGCTAACGCGGCGGCGCCCCATATCGACATTTATGTGTTAAAAAATGTTAAGGAATTGGGGGGGGGTAAATATAGCCGTACCTTTGGACATCTTACGCGCAGACCATTCCTCCGCGTAATGGCCATGAAAATAAATCAAATAAATAATAACAATAAACCATTAAACATCACATGAGAAAAATTTTACTTCTCTTGTCAATGCTCACCGTCCTGGTGCTCTCCGGCGGCCCCGCCGCCAAGGCACAAGAGACTAATGTGAGCAAAGCATGGTTTGAGTTGCAATCAATGCCGATAACCAAAGTCGGTGATATTGTGAACTTAGACGTCACAATGCATAACTCGCAGGATTCTAAGACTTCTGCATTGCAGTTTGACCTCAAGATCCCATTAGGGCTCGAAATACTAATGGCTGACACCGTTAATGATGAAAATTTTAATTTTACTCAAGCGTTAAAGTTGAAAAATTTTAGTGCTTCAAGTAACATCGTATCCGGCAAAGACGGAGGCAATATACTAAAGGTTCTCATATATCAAGCTAAAAATAAGCCATTTAGTAGCTATGATGAATTTCGGGGCGGAACTGTAGTACTTGGCAATATCAAAGTCAAGGTAACATCCGAGTTTAAGGGGTCTGAGCAAATTTCAATGTCGGGTGCTATTATTTCCGGCTCCGGAAGTGAAGGCGGTCTTGACCAAAACGATATAAATGAATTTCAGGTAACCACTCCTGATTTTAAAGAGGTAATCGAAACGGAAGATGACGCTGCCACCGGCGACGTCTACATCCCTGTGACCTCCATCTCGCTCAGCGACACTAAGGCCACCGTCGAGATGGGCTCCACCAAGACTCTCACCGTCACTTTCACCCCTTCCGATGCTACCGGCAACCCCGTGGAATGGACATCCTCCAACGAGGAAGTAGCCACCGTTGACGCCAACGGCGTTGTGACCCCGGTCGCTAAGGGCACCGCCACCATCACCGCCACCTCACGCGGCAAGAGCGCCACTTGCGCCGTAACCGTCACCGCACCCGCCGTGTCGGAGATACAGCTCTCATCCGAGGACGCTCTCAGCCTCAAGGTGGGCAAGACCGCTACGCTCCCCACCGTGACTATCCTTCCCGCGCTCGCTCCTCAGGACTTCACCTGGACTGCATCCCCCACGGGCATCGTGGAGATCACCAAGGCCGAGGATGGCACATACAGCATCATGGGCCTTAAGGCTTCTGCCACCCCCGTGACCCTCACCGTCTCCGCTGAGAGCGTCAGCAAGAGCATCACCGTCACCGTCACCGACATCGCCGTAACGGACATCACCCTCAACAAGACCACTGCGACCATCAAGGTTGGCTCGACCGAGACCCTCACCCCGACCCTCACCGGCGAGAACGGCGAGACTCCCACCATACAGACCGTGACCTGGGCCTCCTCCGACGAGGCAGTGGCCACCGTCGACGACAAGGGCGTAGTGACCGGCAAGAAGGCCGGCACCGCCACCATCACCGCTACCGCCGTAGGCGGCACCGGCAAGACCGCCACCGTCACCATCACCGTGGAGAACGAGCTCGTGACCTCCATCACCCTTAAGGCTGACAAGGAAGGCCCCCTCAAGGCCGGCGAAAGCGTGACCTTCACCGCTCAGTTTGAACCCACCAAAGCCACCATCAAGGAGATCAAGGAGTGGGGCATCGGCGAGACAACCCTTGCCACCGGCACCGTCAATGAGGATGGCACTTATACCGTGAAGCTCAATGAGACCATCGCCGCCGACAAGCTCACCGAGACCATCACCGTTACCGCCACCCCCGCCGACGGCTCGGCCGCTGAAGGTGTCACCGGCACCGCCACGATCACTCTCGCTGCCACCCCCATCTCGAAGATAACGCTTGAGCCCGCCACGGCCCAGGAACTCAAGGATGGCGAGACCGTGACCGTCAAGGCAACCGTAGAGCCCACCAACGCTACCTATCCCACCGTCGCTTTCACTCTCAATGGCTCGACCATCAGCGCGAAGGCTGCTGAGGATGGTGCTGAGACTCCCGCCAACACCGTGACCTACGTTGCCGGTGCCACCCTCGGCAAGACCACCGTCACTGTAGCTCCCGCCACCGCCGTCACCGGCGATTGCGCTGCCGTGACCCTCGACGTGACCGTCGTTGAGACCCCCGCCGAGAGCGTGACCATCACCGCCGCCGAGAACGCTACCTCCATGGAAGGCGGCAAGACCCTCCAGCTCACCGCCACAGTGGCCCCCGCCACAGTCACCGACGGCAGCGTGACATGGGACGTTGACAATGCCGACCTCGCCAGTATCACCGATGCCGGTGTCCTCACCGCCAAGGAGGGCGTGAAAGGCGACGTGACCATCACCGCAACCTCAAAGTCGACCCCCACTGTCTCCGGCACATACAAGGTGAAGATCGTGGGCGTTCCCGTAACCGACATGACCCTCAACGGCGCCCCCACCGAAGCCATGAAGGCCGGCCAGACAGTTCAGCTCTCTATCACCGACATCACCCCCGAAAACGCCACCGACAAGACCATCACATGGACTTCGTCTGACGAGGAGATCGCCACGGTTGACGGGAATGGCCTCGTGACCATCCAGGACTTCCCCGCCGCCAAGCTCAGCGATAAGGTGACCATCACTGCCCACGCCAACGGCTCAACCTCCGAGGCTCCCGTCAACAAGACTTGCGAGATCACCCTGGCCAAGACCGATGCCACCGGCGTGAGCGCCATCACCGGCGCCGAGCCCGGCGTCAAGCTCCAGCAGGGACAGTCAATTGACCTCTCCGCTTCCGTAGAGCCCGCCACTGCCACCAACAAGGTGCTCACATGGACCGCCACAATCGATGGCCAGACTGCCACGGGCGTAGAGATTACCCCGAAGGGCGACAGCGTCACTGTCAAGGTGACCGAGGTGACCACCGAGACGATGAACAAGACCGTGACCATCACCGCTGCCTCCGACAACGCCTCCGCCCCCACAAGCACCTTCACCTTCACCCTTGCCCCCACCCCCGCCACTGAGATGGAAGTGACCACCACCATTAAGGGAGAGAAGCTCGAAGGCGAGACCACTGAGGAGACCTCCGAGACCGTCGACGTGAAGAGCATCGACTTCGTCGTGGGCACCACCGAGACAATGGCCATCACCGTGGCCGTAGGCCCCGAGACCGCCACCGACAAGAGCTTCACCGCAACCCTCAGCGACGACATCAAGGATAAGGTGACCGTTGAGACCACAGGCAACACCGTCAACGTCAAGCTCGCCAATGGCGTGACCGAGGCAGTGAACGGCACCCTCACCATCGCTGCCGTAAACGGCACCGCCAAGGCCGAGGTGCCCGTCAGCGTGGCCGCTGACCTCACCATTGACAACAATGTGAAGCCCGGCAGCAGCGAGATGCCCAAGATTGCCAAGACCAGGTTTATCCGCTTCTGGGCCAAGACCACCCTTGCCGTAATCTGGAAGATCATCGCCTACACAGAGCCCGCAGTCCGCGCCGATGAGCCCGCAGCCGAGCTCTCCCCCGACCAGATCGCAAAAGTCGTGGCCACCGGCTTTGATGTCGATAAGGGCCAGGCCTACTGCGACGTGGAGGCTATCGCCCCCGGCATCGTGACCGTACAGGCATCTCTCGCCGCCGGCGAAGGTGAGGAAGATAAGGTCATCGCCACCCAAAACTTCGAGGTGGTCAACGTCCTTGTCAAGGAGATTGCCATGGATCCTGAGGTGCTCAATATGTCGATCGGCGTCACCGAGACCATCACCGTGACCCTCGTCAGCGACAGCGAGACCGGCGAAAAGGCATCCCTCCCCGAGCTCACATGGAATGTGTCTGACGACAAGATCGTCAAGATGGGCAAGCCCGTCATGACCGATAAGGACGGGATTGTAACCTGGACCGTAGAGGTGAAGGCTCTTGCCAACGGCAATTGCACCATCACTGCCACCACCACCGACGGCACCGACCTCAGCGCCGAATGTACCATTAAGGTAGCCAAGACCATCACCGGCATCGATGTAGTCGGTGTTGATGCCGACGCAACAATGCGCGTCTACGACATGAGCGGCAAGTGCGTAGCCACCTCAGCCGAGGAGTATGACCGCCTCGACGAGGGCTTCTACATCATCAAGACAGCCACCTCGACCGTCAAGGTGCTCAAGAAGTAATCTTTCGACCATAAGATAGATCAGACCGCGGGGGGCGGGCCATCACGGCTCGCCCCCCTTGTCGGTTCATCCCCCCCCGGGGGAGCGCGACCATGTCATCGGCCTGCCGCGACAGATGGCCGGGGGCATCTGACGCGGCGGGGGGAAG
>JAMPIE010000042.1 GCA_023663135.1 Alloprevotella sp. | reverse complement strand
GGGCGACGCCGCCGGGGCGGCTGCCCGCAACCCCCGGTTACGCTTCGGGGGATGGCCTCCGGCCATCTGTCGCGGTAGGTGGTGCCGGGCGAGGGCGTGGGGGATGGCCGGAGGCCATCCACTGAGATGTAGCCGGGGGTTGCGGAGCGGCTCCAAGGGGCCGACGACGCTACCCCCGGACATGGGGAGATGGTGGATTCAACCTCGGAGGGGTTGCACAGGGGTGGCAACGGTCGCGGAGCTTGGACGGACGGTGTGCAACCCCTCCGGGGTTGTGGGTCTGAGGGGGATGTACGGGCCGGGGGTAGCGGGCGACGCCGCCGGGGCGGCTGCCCGCAACCCCCGGTTACGCTTCGGGGGATGGCCTCCGGCCATCTGTCGCGGTAGGTGGTGCCGGGCGAGGGCGTGGGGGATGGCCGGAGGCCATCCACTGAGATGTAGCCGGGGGTTGCGGAGCGGCTCCAAGGGGCCGACGACGCTACCCCCGGACATGGGGAGATGGTGGATTCAACCCCGGAGGGGTTGCACAGGGGTGGCAACGGTCGCGGAGCTTGGACGGACGGTGTGCAACCCCTCCGGGGTTGTGGGTCTGAGGGGGATGTTCGGGCCGGGGGTAGCGGGCGGCGCCGCCGGGGCGGCTGCCCGCAACCCCCGGTTACGCTTCGGTGGATGGCCTCCGGCCATCTGTCGCGGTGGGCGGTGCCGGGCGAGGGCGTGGTGGATGGCCTCCGGCCATCTGTCGCGGTGGCGGTGCCGGACAAGGGCGTGGGAGATGGCCGGAGGCCATCCACTGAGATGAAGCCGGGGGTTGCAGAGCGGCCCCAAGGGGGCCGACGACGCTACCCCCGGACAAGGGGAGATGGTGGATTCAACCCCGGAGGGGTTGCACAGGGGTGGCATCGTTCGCGGAGCTTGGACGGACGGTGTGCAACCCCTCCGGGGTTGTGGGTCTGAGGGGGATGTACGGGCCGGGGGTAGCGGGCGACGCCGCCGGGGCGGCTGCCCGCAACCCCCGGTTACGCTTCGGGGGATGGACTCCGGCCATCTGTCGCGGTGGGCGGTGCCGGACAAGTCAGACAAGTCGGGGCGCGGCTCAGGGCGGCTTGGGGCTTTCGGGTTTTTGTCTTATCTTTGCGGTGGTTTAGTCATTCATATCATTGTGAACAAGCTCTTTCGTATTCTCTCTCTCTCTGCCGCCCTGCTGACGTCGGTCGTCGCTGTGGGTCAGATCAATGTCGACCAGGTGGTCCGCGTGGGGCGCAATGCCCTCTATTTTGAGGATTATGTGCTCTCCATCCAGTATTTCAATCAGGCCATAGAGGCGCGCCCGCGTCTGGCGCAGCCTTACTATTACCGTGCCATTGCCAAGTATTCGCTCGACGATATGCGCGGGGCCATAGCCGATGCCTCGCTCGCCATCGAGCGCAACCCTTTTATCACCGATGCCTATGAGCTGCGCGGAGTGGCCCGTCAGTCGGTGGGCGATTCACGCGGCGCCATCGCCGACTATCGCCGTGTGCTCGATATGATGCCGGTCAACAAGGGTGTCCTCTTCAACATGGCCGTGGCCCAGCAGGAGGCCGGGCTCATCGACTCGGCAGAGGTGTCGTTTAAGCAGCTCTTTGACATGGCGCCGAGTTATGAGAGGGCCTATCTGGGCTATGCTCACCTCCTGCTCGAGAAGGGAGACACCGCCGCCGCCCGTGAAAACATCGACCACGCCCTCTCAATCAACCGCTTCAACATCAATGGTCTGCTCCTGAGGGCCAACCTCGCCATCCGGCAAGGCAAGGAGGGCTATGCCGAGGCGCTCAAGGATATGGACGAGGTGATTCGCCTCGAGCCCCGCCAAAGCGCGTTCTTTGTCAACAGGGCTTTCCTGCGCCATGAGCTCGACGACTACTACGGAGCCATGAGCGACTTTGACTATGCCCTTCAGCTCGACCCCAACAACACCGCCGCCTACTTCAACCGCGCCCTGCTGCGCACTGAGGTGGCCGACCTCGACCGCGCCGCCGCCGACCTCGACCGCGTCGTGGCCCTCACCGGCGGCAAGGACTATAAGGCTGTCTATAATCGTGCTTTGGTCAATCGTGAGCGCGGCCGGCTCAAGGAGGCCATGGCCGATGCCCAAGCCATCATCGACAAGTTTCCCTCCATGCCGGCGGCCTATCTCCTCCGCTTCGAGATTCGCCGCGAGATGAACGACCGCCACGCCAAGGAGGATTATGACCGCTCGCTGGCCCTGGCCCGCGAGGCTGCGGCCTCACGCAGGGCGGCTCAACAGGCATCGCCGACCAAGGAGGACTCTAAGGAGGACTCAAAGGAGGAGAAGACGGTCGAAGACCTCTTCATGGACTTTGACCCGGAGCAGGCCGATGCCGTGGCCGGGCGTTTCACCGCTCTTGTCACCGTCGACACCTCAGGCGACGCCTCCGACCTTGCCGTGGGCGCCGGCGGCTCTGCCTCCCGCTCCCAGGCCTCCATCCGAGGGCGTGTCCAAGACCGGGACGAGAGCGTCGACCTCGAGCCTCTCTTTGTGGCCACCTACTACTCTTCCCCGACGGAGCTAAAGCCCTCGGGCGACTATATGAAGGAGGCTGAGGAGGTCAACAAGACCCGCATACTCCGTTTCCTCCTCCAGGTCACCAACCGTGAGAGCCCGCTGACCGACCCCGCCGACATCCGCCGCCACTTTGAGAGCATCGAGTATTACAACTCCTACATAGCCACTCATGCCCCACGCGCCATCGACTTCTTTGGCCGCGCCATGGACTATATGACAGTCCGCGACTACTTCCGCGCCGTGGCCGACTTCTCTCAGGCTGCGCACCTCTCGCCCGACTTCACTCTGGCCTACTTCATGCGAGCCATTGCGCGCCTGCGCGACGTGGAGAGCAACGGCCTCGATGCCGGCGATGCCTCCCCCTCGCTCGGCGGGCAACGTGAGCGCCTCGCCGCCGCCGCCGCCCGCGAGGCCATTGCCGACCTCGACACCGTCCTCACCCTCGCCCCCTCGATGGCCATTGCCCATTACAACAAGGGCGTCATCATGGCCCGCCAGGGCGATTTCACCTCAGCCCTCTCAGCCTTCAACCGCGCCATAGAGCTTGAGCCCGAGATGGGTGAGGCCTATTACAACCGCGGATATGTCTACTTCCGCCTGGGCAACGCTCAGGCCGGGTCCGCCGACCTCTCCCACGCCGGTCAGCTCGGCATCGTCCCCTCCTACTCCCTCCTCAAGCGCATGAGCCGCTAACGCCGCCGAGGTGTCAGAGGTGGGTGTGGGCGTGTCCGGGGGTAGAGGTCACGTGTGGACTTGAAGACCGCGTAGCGGTCAAGGCCCATAGCCGTGGGCCGTGCCCACGGAGAGGCGCAATTGTCTCTATTACGACCCACGTTAGGGGTCGAAGATGGGTGCGGTGGAGTTCTTCGACCGGGGGGCAGATAGGGATGGCAGGGCATTGGACGGAAAATAAGGAGGGGGCTCCCGGATGGGAGCCCCCTCGGCGGTTATGGGGTGAAATGGGTGTTATTTCACGAGGGTCTTGACGCCGTTGACGATGTAGACGCCGGCGGCATTGACGCGCATCAGGCGACGGCCTGAGAGGTCGTAGATGGTGGCTTCACCTGCGGCAGCATCGGCGTTGACAGCCTCGATGCCGGTGATGGTGGGCTGGCTCTTGACGGTCACCTTGACGCTCTTCTCGGAGTTGCCGGCCTTGACGGTCACGGTGTAGTTTCCGGCAGCGGGGAAGGTGATGTCAGCACCGGTTGCGGTCTTGGCGACGGTGGCGGTGGCGGTGGCGGGGCCTTTGACGCTCCACTCAGCCTCAGCATCCTCATCGGCGACACAGACGGTGGCGGCGAAGGCAGCGGCCTTGTTGACGGTGATGGAGTTCTTGGGAGCGGTGAGGTCAATGCCGTAGATGGTGACGTTGATGGTCATCACCACATTTTCATCGGCCTTGGCGGGATCGTCGGCAGTCTCGTCGGCGCGGCTCAGGAGCATGGCGGCGGGAGTCACCTCGGGGGTCTCGGGCTCGGTGGCGGCTGCTTTCTTGGTGATGGTGACGGTGACCTCGTCGCCAATCTTGGCCTTGTCTGTGGCTTTTACCACAACCTTGCCCTCGGCGGTGATGGTGACGGTGACAATGTCGCTGTTAGCAGTTGTCTCGCCATCCTCCTCATAGGAGATGGTGAAGTCGGCGGGATCGACGGTGGCATCTTTATTAGCGGAGGGGAGGGTCACCTCAAGGATAGAGGGAGCTTCCTGACCTTCCTCAACGACGGGGGTTGCGTTGAAGTCGATGGTGACGGTCTGGGTGCCGTTGTCGCCGGTCTCAACCTTCACTTCAGAGCCGGCGGGGACATCTTCAGTCTTGGGTGCCTCTACGGGGAGGTCGCCGGGGGTCTCGGCAGCCTTGCGGCTGACGTTGATGTCGAGAGCAGCAGAGGTCTTCTCGCCCACCTTGGCAACGACGTTGATCGTTGCGGGGAGGGTGGCCTCCTCGGTTACGGAGACGATTGCGGTGGTGGTGAAGGTCTTATCATCAGCGATGGTGGCTTCCTCAGGGTTGAATGACACGGTGATGCCGGTTACGGCGGAGGTCACTTCAAAGGTCACCTTGTCGCCCTCCTTGATGGTGGCATTCTCGGGGGTAACCTTGCCATTGAGGGTCACGGCGCCGGAAGTGGCGTCAGCGGCGAGCTCAACCTTAGCCTCGTCGGCGGCGGTGGTGAACACAACGCTCTCTATGGGGGTGTCGGTAGCCTTCTCGGTGACGGTGATAGTCGGGGCGGATTCGCCGAGTGTGATGTCAATTGCCTTGGCGCCTTCGCCTGCGGGGGTATAGGTGGCGCTCACGGTGTATTCGCCGGCAGTGAGGTCGGCGGGGACGGTGGCGGTGTAAGTGCCGTCAGTATCTCCCTTGGTGGCGGTGATGGTGGTAGCGGTGCCCTCGGCGGGGGTGAGTGTCACGGAGACAGTGGCATCATCGGCGAGAGTGCCGTTCTCGGCAGAGAGGTTGAGGGTGATGTCCTCGCCCTGCTCAACGGAAGCGGGGCTTACAGTGCCGCTGACGGTCATCTCCTTGGGCTCCTCGGCCTTGGCGCTGACGGTGAGGGTGAGGGAGTTGGTGGCGGTAAGGGTGAAGGTGGCATCGTCGGCGGCCGCGAGAGTCACATTCCATGAGCCCACGGCGAGGTCGGCGGGGATTGTAATGTTGTAGCCCTCGCCCTCGGCCCATGAGAGAGCCTGAGTGGTCTCGGCGGGAGTCTCGGGAGTCTCGTCGCCCTCAGCCTGAGCGGCCTCGGAGTCGCCCTCGGTGGGAGCGGCCTGCTTGGTGGCGGTGATGGTGATCTTGTCCTTGGCGGGGGCAGCGTTGTCAGCGAAAGTCACGGCAACAGTAGCGGGATTGGGAGTCTCGCCCTCAGTCCAGGTCACTGTCTCAGAGCCAAACGTGGCAGTGTAAGCGGCCTTGGCGACGGTGA
>JAMPIE010000041.1 GCA_023663135.1 Alloprevotella sp. | reverse complement strand
GCCGCGGTCGCGGCGGCCTTCGCTGCGGTCGCTACGCTCGGGGCGGGCGGGTCGGTCGCTGTAGCCCTCGGGCTTGGGGAGGAGGGCACGCATTGAGAGGCGGTATTTGCCGCTCTTCTTGTCGATCTCGATGAGCTTGACCTGAACTTCGTCGCCCTCGTGGAGGCCGGAGGCGTCCATGTCGGGGAGGCGGTCCCAGGAGATCTCGGAGATGTGGAGGAGGCCGTCGCGGTTGGGCATGAACTCGACGAAAGCGCCGAAGTCGAGGATGGAGCGGACCTTGCCGGAGTAGACCTTGCCCTCCTCGGGGAGCTCGACGATGGCGTTGATGAGGTCGAGGGCGCGGTCGATAGCGTCCTTATTGGGGGCAGCCACCTCGATGTAGCCGTGGTCGTCGATCTCGTCGATGGAGACAGAGGCGCCGGAGGCCTCCTGGATGCCCTGGATGACCTTTCCGCCCGGGCCGATGACGGCGCCGATGAGCTCCTTGGGGATGGTCATGGTGACGATGCGGGGGACATTGGGCTTGTAGTCCTCGCGCGGGGCGGGGATAGTCTGCTCGATGATGTCGAGGATATGGAGGCGTCCGTCGCGGGCCTGATTGAGCGCGCGCTCGAGGACCTCGTAAGAGAGGCCGTCGACCTTGATGTCCATCTGAGTGGCGGTGATGCCGTCGCGGGTGCCTGTTACCTTGAAGTCCATGTCGCCGAGATGATCCTCGTCGCCGAGGATGTCGGAGAGGACAGCATACTTGGGATTCTCGCCCGAGTCGGTGATAAGCCCCATAGCGATGCCGGCCACCGGCTTCTTCATCTTGACACCGGCGTCGAGGAGCGAGAGAGTGCCGGCGCAGACAGTGGCCATAGAGGAAGAGCCGTTGGACTCGAGGATGTCGGAGACGATGCGGCAGACGTAAGGGAAATCGTCGGGGAACATGCGCTTGAGAGCGCGATGGGCGAGATTGCCGTGGCCTATCTCGCGGCGGCCTACGCCGCGCTGTGGGCGGGCCTCACCGGTAGAGAAGGGGGGAAAATTATAGTGGAGGAGGAAACGCTCGCGGCCCTGGTTGATGACATCATCGACGATTTTCTCGTCGAGCTTAGTGCCGAGAGTGACAGTAGCGAGCGCCTGAGTCTCGCCACGAGTGAAGACAGCCGAGCCGTGAGGGCCGGGGATGTAGTCGACCTCAGCCCAGATGGGGCGGATGTCGGTGGTCTTACGGCCATCGAGGCGGACCCCCTCGTCGAGGACACAGCGGCGCATAGCCTCCTTCTCGACATCGTGGTAATAACGCTTGACGAGGGGAGCCTTCTCATCGCGCTCCTCCTCGGGGAGCGACTCAATATAGTCGTTGCAGATAGCGTCGAAAGAATCCTGACGCCAGTGCTTGTCGGCAGAGCCGGTCTTGGCGATAGCGTAAGCGCGGTCGTAGCACTTGTCGTGAACATCCTGACGGAGCGCCTCATCGTTGACCTCGTGGCAATACTCGCGCTTGACCGTAGAGCCCACCTCCTCGGCGAGCTCCATCTGGGCCTTGCACTGGACCTTGATGGCGTCGTGGGCAGCGCGGAGAGCAGCGAGGAGGTCGGCCTCAGAGACCTCGTTCATCTCGCCCTCGACCATCATGATATTATCATAGGTGGCGCCGACCATGAGCTCCATGTCGGCGCGTTCAAGCTGCTCAAAAGTGGGGTCGATGACAAACTCGCCGTCGATGCGGGCCACGCGGACCTCAGAGATGGGGCCACCGAAGGGGATGTCGGAGACAGCGAGGGCAGCAGAGGCAGCGAGGCCTGCGAGCGCGTCGGGGATGTCGACGCCGTCGGTGGAGTAGAGGGTTATATTAACAAAGGTGTCGGCGTGGTAATTGTCGGGGAAGAGAGGGCGGAGGACGCGGTCGACGAGGCGAGAAGTGAGGATTTCGTAGTCGGAAGCGCGTCCTTCACGCTTGAGGAAGCCACCGGGGAAACGGCCGAAGGAGGAGAACTTCTCCTTATATTCGACCTGAAGAGGCATGAAATCGACGCCTTCACCGGCTTCCTTGGCGGTGACGACGGTGGCGAGGAGCATGGTGTTTCCCATGCGAAGTTCGACCGCTCCATCGGCCTGCTTTGCGAGCTTGCCGGTCTCGAGAGAGATCTCGCGGCCGTCGGGCAGGAGGATGGTTTTTTTGAAAGTTTTAAGCATGATAAGGTGTTATTGCAGCTTTTTGAAAAGTCTATAATAATGCAAAATGCGGGCAAAGGTAGTGAAAAATCGGGAAAATACACCTATTTAGGGGAGAAAAAAAGGATTACGACATAGGGAGGGGGTGAGGAGGGGGTAATTTTGCGGAGTAAAACGTAACAAACACACACACATAAGCTATGGAAACAGGAATGATGAATGAAGAGCAGAGCGCGGCCATCTATGGCGGGCGCGCATCAGAGGTGAAGGAGGCGGCGGATATCGACCCGGATGATCCGGGCAAGGAGGCCAAGGTTGTGGCCGAGGTAGAGTCCGAGGAAAAAATCCGGGGTATCCGGGAGGTATCCGGGGATTATCCGGGCAAGGAGGCGGCGGATGTCGATCCCGGCAAGGAGGCTGAGCCGGTGGGGATGTGGCAGCCGGTGAGGGGGTTTTTGTCGGGGATGAGAAGGAGCGTGTGGGAGTAAGCGGGGGGGGGGACGATTACTAACGCGGTCGGAACTAACAACTAACATAATTTTAATCTTAAAAATAGCATGAACGAAAAGTTTAACAACGGACAGAGTATGGAAATGAAGGTGAGCGCCGGGGCAGCCGGCGCCGGCAAGGTGGTGACGGGCGGACCGCTCACCACGTCGATGGCCAACCAGGGCTCGCCCTTCCTGCTGCTCAACGAGATAGAGCAGCGAGTGGTGAAGGTGAGGCCGATGTCGACACCGGTTGATCAGATCTCGCGCATGGTGGGGAGCCGCCGCGCCGGGTCGATGGTGGTGGACTACTACACCGTGGACACCAAGCCCACCGAAGCGACCGTGAAGAGCATCACGGCGCTGACGGGAAGCTCAGCGATGCATGACGGCAAGCCGTGCTACAAGCTCTTGACGAGCAACGACGAGCTGTTTGCCCCGACAGAGACCATCCTCGTGCCGAGCCAAGCCGGCGAGCACGCGAAAGGGGAAGAGTCGATGACGCGAAAAGCCCTCGTGCTCTACGTAGAGAGCCGCAGCGCCGACGGCGTGGGGCTCAATGTAGTGGCCATCAACCCGGCAGTAGACGGCTCAGGGCACCCCATGACCGACCTCGAAGAAGGGACCAGGCTGATAAGGATGGGACGCGCCGCGAGCGAGCTCGACGTGCAGACCGACCAGTTTGAGGCCCTGCCCGTGAAATCGAGCAACTACTGCCAGATCTTCAAAGCCCAGGTGGAGCAAGGGACCGTGATGAGCCTGAGCAACAAAGAAGTGGGATGGAGCTTCACCGACCAAGAAGAAGTGGCCGTGATGGACATGCGCATGGGTATGGAGAAGAACTTCCTCTTCGGGAGCAAGGCGCGCCTGAGCAATCGCCGCAGCGGCAACGAGACCCTCTTGACCGAGGGGATCTGGAGCCAGGCCAAGGGAGTGATAGAGCTGCAAGAGAGGGAGATGACCCACGCCGGACTCGTGGCACTGATGCGCCGCGCCTTCACCGGGAGCGCCGCCGGCAGCACACGCAAGATACTCATAGCCGGCAGCGGACTGATAGAGCGCATCAACTGCCTCGAGCCATACCGCACCGTAGGGGGTCAGGAGAAAGTGACCCGCTGGGGCATAGACTTCTCAGAGATAGGGTCGAAGTTTGGCACCCTGTATGTGGTGCACAGCGAAGTGATGGACAGCTGCGGCCATGAGGACGACGGACTGATCCTTGACCCCGAGTATGTGACCAAGTATACATTCATGCCCTTTGGCGTAGAGGCGCTTGACCTGCGCGGGAGCGGAGTGAGAAACGTTCAAGCGATGGTGATCACCGAGGCCTCGTGCCTTGTGCTCCGCCATCCACAGACCCACCTGCGAGTGATAGGCTGATGGAGCGGAAGACGCGAAAAGAGCTGGTAGACGCGTGGCTGACAGCGCGCGGCTACCAGCCCCTTCGGGGGGATGTGGAGGTGGATGTGACCACCGGGAGCGACCTCCGGGGGATGGCCGAGCGGGAAGTAGACGCGATGGTGAAGCGACTGGCGCGCCATGGGAGCGCCGACGAGATAGCCGACGAAGAGATGACACGGCCGGCGATGGCATTAACCGATGCCGGAGGCGGGCGCGGGAGCGGCGAGCTGCCCGAGGAAGTGGCGCAAGCGCGCGAAGTGAAGCTCGCGGGCTGGGCCAGCGGGGCTCAGATAGAGCCCGGACCGCCACCCCCCTGCCCTAACCCCTATCTGAGGCCGGGATTGAACGCGCCGCGAGCGTGGGCGTCAGGGCGACGGCTGTGGGTGGCCCCACTGAGCGGCGACGTAGAGTGGCTGCGAGCCGTGGCCGAGCCGTGGAGCCGGGAGGCGATAGAAGCCGACTGGGAGAAGATGATGGAAGATTGTAAAATTGAACCTTAGAGAGTCATGGAAAATGCAGTGTTTGAGAGCGCAGCGCAGGCCTATGGCGAATGGGCGCCCTTCAGGCAGCAGCGCGAGCGATATATCAACTATACCTTCGGGCGCCAGTGGAGCGACCGGGTGAGTGGGCTGGACGGGCGTATAGTGACCGAGGAAGAGTTTACGCTCCAGATGGGGAAGAAGCCCCTGAGCAACAACCTCATCCGGCAGATGGTGAAGACGGTGACAGGTCACTTCCGCAGGCGGCTGGAGGAGGAGCGGCCTGAGCGGGGGAGCCTGCGCGGGAGCGAAGCCGGAGAGCGCAACATGATAGACGAGCTGGACTGCCGGATGATGGAAGAATTTCTGATTTCGGGGTGTGCATGCCAGCGAGTAGTGAGCGAGCGGAGGCCGGGAGGGAGCGGAGTGTGGATTGACAACGTAGACCCGTCGCGTCTGATAGTCAACCGCTACAGCGACCCTCGCGGCGGCGATATAGAGATGATAGGGATGGTGCACGACATGAGCTTTGGCGAGCTTGCCGCACGGATGGCGCCCGAGGGTGGCGACCGAATAGTGAGGCTTCGGCAGCAGTATGCCACCCAACCCGACAACCTCGGCGCCATCGGGAGCCCCTTCGGGCAAGCGCCAAGAGGGAGAGTGAGAGCCATCGAAGTGTGGACGCTCGAGAGCGTAGAGGAGGGAGAAGAAGAGCGGCCGCGAGTAGAGACCGAGTGGCGCTGCCGGTGGTATGCGCCCGACGGGACCCAGCTCGACGAGTATAAGAGCCCATGGGCCCACGGAAGCCATCCCTTTGCCCTGAAACACTATCCGCTGACGGCAGGGGAAGTGTATCCGCTCGTGGCCGACGTGATAGACCAGCAGCGGAGCGTCAACCGACTGTTGACACTGATAGACCACGTGATAGGGACGTCAGCCAAAGGCGCGCTGCTCTTCCCGGCCGAAGCCCTTCCCGAGGGAGTGAGCTGGGACTACATCACCGAGCAGTGGGCACGACCCGACGGCGTAGTATTGTATCAATCGACGGGAATGGGGAAGCCGGAGCAACTCGTGACAAGCAAAGAGCCCTCGAGCGCCTACCACCTGCTTGAATTAGAGCTGAAGCTGATGGACCGCGCGAGCGGGATGAGCGACGCCCTGCGCGGAACAGCGACCGGCGCCAACAGCCGGAGCGCCGCCATCTACGAGAGCCAATTGGAAGCGAGCGGGATAGCCCTGCGGGACACCTTTGCCGCCTTTGAAGCCTTCAGGCGCGAAAGAGACCGCAAAGCGACAGGGATGTGACGAGGCTGAAGGACTTTAACATTTTTTCAAAAACTGACACAATTAACTAAAAAAGGGTGAAAAATCGTCAAAAAGAAAGCAAAAGAGAGGAGCATCGAGGAGAGAGAGGCGTGAGAAAGGGGTGAAAATAGCAAAATGTCATAAAAGAGAAAAAGAAAACAATTTGGAAATTAACATAAGAGGCCATAACTTTGCAGATGAAATAAGAGTTCATAATTACGCGGACACAAAAGCGCCTGGTGACAGGCACAGTCTGCAACCGGCATGACAGAATAGTGTAATAAGATTAGACTTTTTTGATAACAATCCACTGACGTTAAGTACTATGTGTAAGTAGCTAAGGGAGCCTGTGAAGGTCCCCTTAGCTATTTATAACAGGAGGGGGCTTTGGAAGGCGAGAAAAAAGGGTTAAATTTGCAGAGCAATGGGACGAATAGACAGAGCGACAGTAGAGCGCATCCTTGACACCGCCGACATAGTAGAGGTGGTGAGCGACTTTGTGAAGCTTCGCCGCCGAGGCAGCGGATATATAGGATTGTGTCCGTTTCACAACGAGCGGACACCCTCATTTTCAGTGTCGAAGACGAGGAACATATGCAAATGTTTCTCGTGTGGACAGGGAGGGAGCCCGGTCAACTTCGTGATGCTCCATGAGCAGATGAGCTACAACGAAGCCCTGCGCTATCTTGCACGCAAATATAACATAGAGATAAAAGAGGCCGAGCTGAGCGACGAAGAGCGGCGGGCAGCGAGCGAGCGCGAGGGGGTGTTGAACATCAACGAATGGGCCCTGAAGCGGTTTGAGAGCTGGATGAGCGACACCGACGAGGGGCGCGCCGTCGGTCGCAGCTACTTCCGCGAGCGCGGCATCAACGACGAGATGATCAAGCTGTTCAGGCTTGGGTATGCCCTCGAGAGCCGCGACGCCATGGCGCGGGAGGCCCTTGAGGCAGGCTTTAGCCGCGAGCAGATAACAGCGTCGGGGATAGCATATCAGCCCGAGGGGACTACGGAGCTGCGCGACCGATTCAGGGGGAGAGTGATCTATCCCGTGTTTACCATCTCGGGGAAGGTGGTGGCCTTTGGCGGGCGGACGCTGAAGACCGACAAGAAGATGGCCAAGTATGTCAACTCGCCCGAAAACGCCGCCTACTCCAAGAGTCGCGAGCTCTATGGACTGTATCAGGCCAAGCGCGGCATCTCGGCCAAAGACAAATGTCTGCTGGTAGAGGGATATATGGATGTGATCTCGATGAGGCAGAGCGGGATAGAGAACGTAGTGGCCTCGAGCGGGACCTCGCTGACCTATGGGCAGATACGCCTCATCCACCGGTTTACGGAAAACGTGACAGTGGTCTACGACTCCGACCCGGCAGGCATCAAGGCCGCCCTGAGGTCGGTGGACATGCTGCTGAGCGAGGGGCTGAAGATCAAGATATTGCTACTGCCCGAGGGGGACGACCCCGACTCCTTTGCACAGAGCCACACCTCGGCCGAGGTGGAAGACTATATAGAGAAAAACGAGACCGACTTCATAAGGTTTAAGACACGCATCCTGCTGGCCGACGCCGGAGACGACCCGATAGCGCGGAGCAGAGTGATAGGCGACATAGCGCGGAGCATCTCGGTGATACCCGACGAGATACTCCGGACGAGCTATATCAGCGACTGCGCCCGCCAGCTGAGCTTCGACGAGAAAGTGCTCTCGCTGCAAGTGGCCAAGCTGCGAGCGCAGAAAGAGCAAGAGCGAGCCGAGGCCTCTCATCGTGGGCAAAACCTCCCCGAAGAGCGGGGCGAGCAGCCGCAGGGGCCGCAAGGAGAAGGCACGGCAGGGGCCCAGGCCAAGAAGGCCGACGCGCCGCGCCGGGCCGACGACGCC
>JAMPIE010000040.1 GCA_023663135.1 Alloprevotella sp. | reverse complement strand
ATAGGCGACGAGGTGCAGCTCCAAGGCGCGCAAGAGCTATCGACCTATCTTTCGCTGACATCATCGCTGGAGACCCTTATCCCGGTGATGAACGACATGATCGCCCAGCAATATGGCCTCTCCGCTTCGGGCGAGAATGCCGTGAATATTGCCACAATGCTCGGCAAGGTGATGAACGGGCAGACGGGGGCGTTGTCGCGCCTTGGCTACTCCTTTGATGAGGCGCAGGAAAAGATATTGAAGACCGGGACGGAAATGGAGCGCGCCGCCGTGTTGGCCGACGTGGTCAATGCCTCGGTCGAGGGGATGAACGCCGCACTGCGCGACACAGCCTCAGGCGCGGGGCAGGCGATGCTCAACACCCTCGGCGACATGAAGGAACAGATGGGCTCTGCCGTGGCCTCAATAATGCCCTACATGGATGCCGCTGCCTCGGTGGGCATCACCGCCACATCGTTCCTCGAGCTCTCGCGTGCCGTCGGCCTCAACACTCTCGCGTCAAAGGCGCTCACCCCGGCGCTCGCGTTCATGAATGCGGGGCTCAATAAAGTGACGGTGGCCACATTCGCCTCGGCCAGGGCGATGGGGGCCTCGTCAGTGGCGGCCAAGGTGCTTGCCGTGAGCATCAAGGGGCTGCTTATCTCCACCGGCGTAGGCGCGGCCATCTGGGCGCTTGGGGAGGCTGTCAGCTACCTCATGGGCTCGACTAAGGATGCTGCCGAGGAACTTGGCTCGTTAAAGGCCGCCGAGGACGCCATGGGACAGTCCGCTGCCGCGGCTCAGAGCCATATGGACAGCCAGGCCGCGGCATTGAAAAAGCTGATGGACTCCGGGGCAGACACCACAGCCGCCGTTGAGGGGCTTAATCGCGAATACGGCGCCATGTTCGGGCAGATGAAGACCGCCGCCGAGTGGTATGACGTCTTGATAAAGAAATCAAGCGACTACGCCAAAGCGATGGGCTATCAGGCTGCGCTGCAGAATGCCAACACTCGTGTTGCTGAGATAAAGATGCAGCAAGACTACTGGCACAACGAGGAGAAACGCAATCGCACCGGCCGTTATAGCGGCACCACAAAACACAACGAACGGGGCAAGGAGGCTCTAAAGCAACTCACCGCCCTGCGCGAGGAGGAGGCGAAGCTTACCGCGATGATAACGAGCGGAGAGCAAAACCTCGCCGCGCTCAATATCGACACATCGCTGCACGGCGCGGAGTGGGCACCCGAAAGCTCTTCCGCTCCCGCCGGCAAGGGCCCGAAGGTGACGGTGGAGCCGGTTGCCCCCGAGGGGTCGCTCAAGAAGCTCGCCGAGGACATCTCCAATCTGAGGTCACAGATCGATCTGGCCGTTGACCCAAGGAGCCGCCTTGCCCTCCAGCGGGAGATGGAGGCATTGGAGAGGCAGAAGCGTCACATTGAGTTTGACCTCAAGATGGACAAGAGCGGCCTCGCCGCCGACCTTCGCAAAGAGTTATCCTCTCTGCCTATGCTCGCGCCCGTCACTCCACTGGCCGAAGCCTCCGAATATAAGGGCCCGAAGCCGGAGGACACCGTCGGAGACGCCGCCACATGGGCCGACACCGCCAAGGCCATAGGCAACGTCACCACCGTGATGACCGAGCTGTCGAGAGTGACCGACGAAGCCGCCGGGGCGTGGCTCAACTGGGCGGCGTCCACCATCAGCGCCGTGGCCCAGGCCTTGCCACAGATAGCCGCCCTCATTCCGGCCCTCCAGGCCAAGGCCGCCGGCGAGGCCGCCTCGCAGAACGCTGCCGCCGGCCCCTTTGGGTGGATAGCCGGCATCGCCGCAATGGCATCAGTGATAGCGGCCTTTGCCACCCTGCCCAAGTTTGCCGAGGGAGGCGTGGCCTATGGGCCTACCCTTGGCCTCTTCGGCGAGTATCCCGGCGCGGCCAATAACCCCGAGGTCGTTGCTCCGTTGTCAAGGCTCGAGAGCCTCCTGCGTCCCTCCGACGGCCTCGGCGGCCGCGTGACATTCACCATCGAAGGCCGCGCCTTGCGCGGAGTGCTCCAACGCGAGGAGGCCTTTGCCAAACACCGATAAGCCCATGAACGTAGCGTATCAAGGCCGGTTTGAAGGCCGTGACCCTTTTCGTGAAACCGGGGAGAAACACCCCGACGGCACCCCCGTGACCTTCACCAACTCGCGGACATGGACAGTCCGCATCCTCACGAGCAGCAATATCAATGAGGCCAAGGAGCTGGCCTTCCCGGCTGAGTCGCCGCTGGTGATAGAATGGGACGAGACTAAGCCGGAGGATGTCGTGGAGGGGTCTACGGCCACGCTGCGCGTATTCTCGCCCACATTCGACCAGTTCACCGACCTCTACACCGTCAACCCCCGCGACGTGGTGCTCGAAGTAGAGAGCCTTGGCGACATAGTGTGGCGCGGCACCATTGAACCCGAGCTCTACTCTCAGCCCTATGCGCTGATCGACGGCGTGGCCTTGGCCGGCGATGAGCCTTCGGGGCCGGGCTTCATCTTAGAGCTCACCTTCACTGACTTCTCGCCGATGGAGAGCATCGACTTTGAGGGAGAGGGACGGGTAGCCTTTTCTTCGATTGTATATCAAGCGTTGGACGCCACCGCGTTGCAGTATGACCATTCCAACTTGTATGCCTCCACGACAGTAAACGGGAGAGGCCGCCTGGAGTTAGGAGACCTCTACATCTCCGCCGACAACTTCTTTGACGAAGATGGCAAAGCTATGACCTGCAAAGAGGCCGTAGAGACTGTCCTTGCCCCCCTTGGGCTGCATCTGCGCCAATATGGAGGCGAGGCTTATGTCTATGACTGGAACGAGCTGACAAGGGAGGGTGGGATAGACGTGGCCGAGAGCCCGATAGAGTGGACCTCCATCGATGCGACAATGACCGTTGGCGAAGTGGCTCATGCCGTGACCATCAACTACTCGGCCTATGCCGACGCCGACCTCGCCGACTCCACCCCCGACATTGACGAGTTAGGGAAGGTTAACGCAGACTCCTCGCTGATTGTCAATATCGACAATAATCCCGAGGAGAATGTCCACGGCTTTACTCTTTACCGCTATGGATCGTGGCCCGAGGGGACGCTGCCGCCCGGCATGAAGGTGGAAGGCGGGCGAGAGCTCTTCCGCATAGCGGCGGGCTACTCCGGGAGTAACGCCACCGGGGTCTATGCCTACGCCAAGCCCGCCGGCGAGGCCGGCGGCGTGGCCTTTGGAAGCGAGGGAGGCTCGCCCGTTTTCACCCTTACGGGGCCGTGGCTCGCGCTTAAAAACACCCTTTGGTCCTCTCATTGCATCAAGATCACTCTCGACCTGCTTCTTGACGTTCGTTACAACCCCTATGAAGGCGCGGCGAAGTATAACGAAGAAGGCAACTGGAGCCGCCTCCAGAACTGGGCCAACTTCGGCTACATCCCGGTAGCCTTGGAACTTATTGGCGACGACGGGCGCGCCGTGGCCCACTACGAGAACCGCAAGGTCAAAGACTCCAATTCGGGCAGCATGATGGGCGAGTGGCATAGCGGCGAAGCTCATCCCGGCGACATGTGGCTCGCCTATTATGATCCGGGCAACCGCAAGAGCGCATCCGGGTGGGGCGGCTGGAAGAAAAACCGCCAGTGCATAGGTTACTACCGCGATGACCTCCCGACGCTATCGGAGAAGCGCGGCGAAGGGGAGTATGTCCCGGTGCCGCAGCTGACCGACACCTATGCCGGCGGTCGGCTTCGCCTGACGGTCTGCTCCGGCGCTGACTGGATGGACTATAGGAGAAAAGGAGAGATGCACGTCGAAGGAGCCGCCGGGGGGATCTTTGACCACTCCCTTTCGTCGCGCGTCCGTTGGCTCCTTTACGGCACTGCCGAGATGGAGATTGTCAAGGCCGACGGCACCGGGATACCCACCGACGACCGTGTCTTCACGGCCACAGCCACCCCCGGCGCCGCCTCGGAGGTGGGGATCACCCTCAAGGCGGGGAGTGAAGTGGAGGCGCCCACCGCGCGCGCCACCATCTACACCTATGGGGGAGTGAGGGGCGACGCTCTTATGCCGGCAAGCGCTTACACCTTCTGCCGCGAGAGGACTGCCGGGATAGAAGAGTTGCTGCTCGATACGCTCTGTTCTCAGTATGACACGCCGAGGCGCATCCTCACAGGCGAGGCCTCGCTGCGCTCCGTGCTGCTCCCTTCGCCTCAGTGCATCACCGACACCCTATCCCCCGGCAAGCTCTTCATCCCCACCGAGGCAAGCGTTGACGTCATATCCGGCACTGCTGCCGCCTCCTTCCGCGAAATATCCCCCGACACCTACCATCCCGCTGAATAATGGCAAAAAACTACACCCTTACCGTCCGATCCGTCGCCGCCGCGCCCCGCTCCAAACGCAGGGCAGCCGCCGTCGCTTCTCGCAGCGGGGGCTCATCCTCTGCCGCCGACCTCTCGGCCTACCTCACACGCGCCGAGTTTGCCCGATATTTCGAGCTCGTCAACGTCGGGACGGAGGAGTCTCCGCTCACCGCCATCCACGCCCTCTACGAAGGTCTCTACACCGACGGCTTCCTCTCGGCTCGCGGCGAGGGGAAGGAGGGGGAGGCTATACCTCCCGTCACCCCCGGCCTTGACATTGGGCAGCTTGATGCCTATCTCACTGAACACGGCTACCTGCGCGAGCATCAGAGCCTCGAGGGCTACCTCACAAAGGACGTTGCCGACGGCCTCTATGAGCCAAGGGGGAGCAAGCCCACGATAAACGCCTACCTATGGGGCAACCTCTTCACCGGGAGCGGGAGCATCGGCGGGACGCTCACGCCTGACAACGATGCAAGCCTCGGCTCGTTTATCTCTCCCTTCGCAGACGCCTATCTGTCGGGAGAGCTGCACATCGGCGCGGCCACCATCAAGTATGACTCTTCCCTGGGCGCGCTTCGCGTCTCGTCGCCTCTCTACTCCGATGGATGGCTCTCCGCCAAGGGCGCCGGGGCAGACGGAGCCACAGGCGGTCCCGCCGGGCTGGACACTCAGCAGCTTGCCGCCTACCTCAACGCCGGGGGCTACCTGACCCAAGGCGTGGCCGACGGACGCTACCTCGCCAAGGGGGGCAAGGCCGCCGACGCGCTGCGCGCCGACGTGGCCACCGCCGCCCACTCGCTCGTGACGGCGCGATCCCTTTGGGGCAACTCCTTCAACGGCTCTGCCGACGTTGGCGGGACGCTGATCCCCCTGGCGACACAGGCCTACAATCTCGGCACAAGCTCACGCTGGTGGAAGGACGCCTATCTGTCGGGAGAGCTGCACATCGGCGCGGCCACCATCAGCTACGACTCCGCCACCGGCGCGCTCCACCTCGACAAAGGGCTCTACTCCGACGGCTTCATCTCCGCCAAGGGCACCGGGCAGGAGGGAAGCGCCGCCGGCTCCGCGAGTGGAAATCCCACACAAGGGATAACGATTGAAGACGTAGTGCATTATTTACTAAATAACGGAGTTGAAGTCAACGCATTGCGCTCTTACGGGAAAGTAGAGGGGGCATCTTTTGACTCCAGCGGTCCTGTGTCCTGCACCCACTTGGAAACGGACTCCGCCTATTTCAGCGGAGAAGTGGCCGTAGACGGTGATATTTTACCGGTAGACTCAGGGGGGTGTTATATCGGCTCTGAAGACCGGCCCTGGGCGAAAGGGTATTTTTCCGACATGTATGCAGACGAGGGGCGATTTGATAAAATTGTTTTTAATGGGGGCTATGGATACCAAAACATCCACAGCGATGCCTCTGACGCGTTATACATCGAAGCCCCTCGTGGTGGTGTGTCCATTTCTGCGGGGGGCGACTTCGGGCTTGCTGCGCCAGACGGGATAGCGATGATAACGGGAAATGATTTCGATCTATATTGCAGCCAATTTAAGGTCAATGGAAACCCAGTATGCACCAACATCGTTGCAGCCGGAAGAGTAGATATCTTCTCGGCAAGCGTCACAGCCTTTGTGGGCGAGATGTCAGGGAGCTTGAATGGCCCGGTATTTATGATAGAGACTGTAAATGGTGGCAGGATTTCAAAGACCACACACATTGTCCTTGTCACGTCTGAGGACGGAAATACATTTTGTTATACGGCATGGGAGGGGAATGTTTGCTATGTCGGCCAAAAATATGCAAATGGGAATTTTGCGATGGGCGAGTTTTCCTATATCATAGTAAAAAAATAACATTCTATGGCATCCAACGTTATCAACTCCCACGGCAAGGGCGTCCGCCTGAGTGAGGTCTTTGCCACCCTCGGCCTCAAAGGCCACTCCACCGGCGGCCAAGACCTCGCCTATGCCTGCTGCAACACCCATGGCCGAACCAACCCATGGGCGCGATACAAGCCCGTCCGCGTGGGCACCCCCGCGACGCTCACCGACCGTCAGTTTGCCGACGTCCGCTTTGGCCTCGCCTTCCTCGACAAGGACGGAGCCGACAAGAGCGTCACCGGCGTCACCTCGCCCAAGCTCCTTGTTGGCGGCGAGTGGGTCTACCGCGCCCCGTCGGCCTCCGACTGGAAGCGTCTGACCGACTGGGACGGCTACCACCACCAAGCCCCGCCCCCATTCTCGTCGCCCGGCGACCTGGCCATCTATCTCGACCAGCTGTCCATCAACGTTCCCCTCGCCTGTGACGAGATACGCCTCCCCCAAGACCTCACCATCGGCGACTTTCCCCACCTCGCCGGCCTCCATCCCGCCCTCTTCATCTACTCCGAGGAGACCGGCAACGCCGTCTATCCCCGCCGGCTCATCATCTCAGACGCCACCATCGGCGAGACCTCGATCAGCGGCGGCATCACTCTCTCAACCGACGACGTTGAGACCCTTCGCGCCGCCTCCAAGGACTGGGGCAAGCTCCATTATCTCCTCTTCGCCACCTCGGCCTCCGAGGCGGCATCAGCCTCCTCGACCATCCCCGCCTGGCCGCTCCCCTGCGGCGACTCGCTGCAAGGGCTGCTC
The DNA here is from genome assembly GCA_023663135.1 of Alloprevotella sp. Taxonomy (GTDB): domain Bacteria; phylum Bacteroidota; class Bacteroidia; order Bacteroidales; family Muribaculaceae; genus Paramuribaculum. The sequence continues at coordinate 2,309 of JAMPIE010000040.1, read as the reverse complement.
ACCTTCGACAACTCCTCGCCCATCGCCATCATCCCCACCGGCGTGGCACAGACCCTCTCCGCCACCCCCACCAACATAGGCCTCTACGCCCCCGGCCTCGCTCAGAGCGGCTCGGCTATCTCGACCAACTGCTTTGGCGTAGGCGCCACCGGCGCGCTGGTCATCACCGGCGAAGTGACCAACGTCACCGACCACACCATCACCTTCAACCGCTCCAACCTCCGCGCCTCGATGTCGCCCACCCTCGTGGCCTCCTCAGGCGAAGTGAGCAGCGCCATCACGCTGCGCAACCCCGCCATCGGGGCCGATAACCCCACCATGACCCTCGCCCCCGGAGAGAGCATCACCCTCCGCATCGGCCTCATCGGCCTCCCCTTGATGAACGGCACCTCCAAGATGAGCAACCCCACCGCGACCGTCGCCCGCTCCGTGGCCATAACCATCAACTTTGTCAGCTCACGCAACTGGGCAGCCGACACCCCCGCCGGCACAGCCCTCCTCTGCATCAAAAACGGCTCCTCCGGCACCGCCGCACTATAAGAGGGTACCCCCCGGCGGCTCATCGCAGGCATTATAGGACACAAAGCTAATAAAACCATGACAATCGCCCAAGCCATCAGCCTCCACGACATAGCCGCCGCCATCCCCCTGCAAGGGCTTGCGCCGGCTACTGCCGTCAAGATACTCCTCCTCCACGCCGACCTCGCCGCCATCCTCCGCGACGCAGAAACTCGCCGAGCCGACATCCTCACCAAGGCGCGTGAGGGAGCCGACCTCCCCTCCGACTTCGACGCCCGGCTGGCCGGACACGTCGCCGACCCCGACGCCGATCCCGATTTTGCGCCCATCCTCGCCCGCCTCGACGCAATCTTTACCCCGGCATGGAAGCAGGTCACCGAGAGTGAAGCCGAGATAAAAAGGCCGTTTCTTGACGAAGCCGACCTCGCTAATCTCGCGGAAGCCTCAGCCGCATGGGCCGCCACCATCACGCTGCGCGACAAGGAGGCCACCCCCACGCAACTCCTTCACCTCATCGCCCTCCATCTCCTATGCCGACCCTAAACCCGTTTTCCGACCTCACCCTTCGGCTCACGGTCACGGTCAATGGTGTGGCCATACCAATGTCCGGGTCTTGGACCCTCACCTTGGCCACGGCTCAGTATGCGCCGCCGGTGATAGTCCGTTCGTCAGCCGACGGCGTGACCTACACCCCCGACTCCGCCGAGGTAGAGGCAACCATCCACCGTTTCTTCCTCCCCCCCGGGGAAGTGGCCGCGTCACTTTCCTTCCGTGTCCCCGATCCAACTCATCCACACGGCCACCGGCACACCTGCGTAAGCGTCCCCGCCACCGGCCTCACCGTTGGCGACACCCCCGGATGCAATCCCACACCCATACCGCTGGTCATCCCGCTCGATGGGCAGACCCCCGACAATCCCCCTGAAACCTCACTGGCCACCCTTGACGACGTCACCACGGCCATCGACAACATATTCACCTAACATCACAGTCCAATGGCAGATACCACCACCCCCACAAAGCTACTCAGCCTTGACGTGTTCAACAAAGGCGTTGCTTATCTATGGACCAAGATCAAGGGCTTTTTCCTTGACTCTGAAAACCTCATCAAAGCCACCCTCCTCCCCCTGGCCGACGGAGGCGGATTGGCCATCGAAAACGGCAAGCTTAAGGCCAACATCCCCACCATAAGCATAGCCTCCGAGACCGAAGTCAAATCGGAAATCGACAAGATTTTCGCTTCCGCAGTCTGACACCCGACTTGACCCTCTCTCCAAGGGGCTGGCCATCCTACCTCCGTCATTGCGGGGCGAGGAGGCTTAGCCCCTTGGCTTTAACCTTATTTTCCATGACAACCACCGACACAACCCCCAAGCTCATAGACATCGACGGCCTTGCCGCCGCCGTGCGGCCCATCATCCAAGCCCTCGCCTCGAAGGACGCCGCCGACATCCCACTCGCATCTGCACCCTCAGACTCCGACCCCGGCAACGACGGCCTTCTCTCAAAAGAGGACAAATCCAAGCTCGACAGCCTTTCTACCGACCATTCGACCTATCTCTCCGCCGAGTCCCTCAATGGCGCGACATTCGAGAACGTCGACTTTGACCTCTTAATGAACCGCGAATGGCCAATTCTCGCAGGCATCGTATACGATAACGGGTCTGTTCGTTTACAACATTTCACATTGGAAGGTATCACTGAATGTATGCGGACAGCTTCTATCGACAAGGATGGCTTGATGTCAGCCGCCGACAAGTCCAAGCTCGATGAGCTGTCGCATGAGCCGA
>JAMPIE010000003.1 GCA_023663135.1 Alloprevotella sp. | reverse complement strand
GTTCGATGATGACTTCGCCATCTGTCCCAACTTATTTTTTTACGATTACTTAGTAATTAAAAAAAACAACTTGGTATAATTTCTTGTCTATTTTGGCATACCGAGATATCAACTGAGATTCTTGAAATTCCTACGGCCACCGACCCCAAGAAGATGAAAGCCTTAGGGCGGATGGCGAGCAGCTATGACTGAATTTAGAGCATCGGGATGATACAGATCGATCCCCGCGTCAACGACCCTTCACAATGGCGCGGCCAAAACCTACTGGACAAGGCTCTCAACAGAGTGAGAGGTAAAATATGCAAATAGCTATTTTATAATCACATAAAGACACGCTATCAAATAACTAACGCGAGGCATATTAAAATTAATGTAGCGTAGATTTGTCGGTTTGACAAATTTACGCTATCTTTGGCGATGATATGAAAAAGACTATCTGCGCCATGGCCATTTTGGCTGTCTTAGCGGTTGCGCCCTGCACGCCAGCCGCCCCCGTCAGTGATGTCGAGGCACTTGGGCATGTCGATTACGCTGCAGCCCCGGCCGTCAAGGTAACTTCCGACGGCATTGAGCTTTATGCCTCGGCGGTCGAGCCTACCACCTTCATGATATATTCCATCACCGGCCAGCTGGTGAAGAAAACCACAGTGGAGGCCGCAGCCCACGTCAACTCTCAGCTTCCGGAGGGATGCTATATCGTGCGTTGCAGTTCATGGGCTAAGAAGGTTGTTGTCAAGTGAGTAATCGTTAGGATTACAAAGATAGGCTTTTATCATCCCTCCCACCCCTTTCTCTTATGTCGTTACTCGCACACACGTCATCCACATGAAATTCATTGCCATTGGCGCTCTGCTCAGCGCTTGGAGCGCCATTTCGGCCCTCGCCGCTCCCGTTATGCCCCACTCACCCGAAGCTGTTCTTGATGCCCTCCCCATCTATTCGGGCAATGACTTAGGCGTTACACTCACCACGACGGGAGCCTCCTTCCGCCTATGGAGTCCTGAGGCCGACTCGGCCAAAGTGACCATCTACCCCACCGACCGCAATTCAGTCCCCATAGCCACAATAATGATGAAGCCCGGAACCAATGGCACCTGGACCGCCTTTGTCCCGGGACAGATGAAGGGACGGTACTACACATTTGCAATAAAATATCGCGGCCAATGGCTGGCCGAGACTCCTGGCATATGGGCCAAGGCCGCCGGCGCAAACGGAGAGCGAGCTGCCATAATAGACCTCGACGACACCAACCCCGAGGGATGGGAAAATGATTGCGGACCCGCCACGAAGGCCATCACCGATGCCGTAATCTACGAGATGCACCATCGCGATTTCTCCATCCATCCCTCAAGCGGCATTGCCCACAAAGGCAAATTCTTAGCTCTTACCGAAGAAGGCACCCACACCCCCTCAGGGCAGAAGACCGGTATCGATCACCTTAAGGAGCTCGGAGTGACCCATGTGCATATCCTCCCATCCTACGATTATAACAGCGTTGACGAGACCAACCTTCCGGCCAACCAATACAACTGGGGATACGACCCTTGGAATTACAACCTCCCCGAAGGCTCATATTCCACCGACCCCTCCAATCCCGAGGCCCGCATCAGAGAGATGAAACAGATGGTCAAGACACTTCATGACAACGGCATAGGAGTTGTTATGGATGTAGTGTATAACCATACGGCCAACAACGATGACTCAAACTTCTCCCTCATCGCGCCCGGATATTTCTATCGCCACAATCCCGACGGATCTTACTCCGACGCCTCCGGGTGTGGAAATGAGACCGCCTCGGAGCGCCAGATGATGCGCGACTATATCGTCAACTCCGTGGCATATTGGGCTAAAAATTATCACATTGATGGCTTCCGCTTTGACTTGATGGCCATCCACGACATAGAGACGATGAACGCCGTGTCCGACACTTTGGCTAAGATTAATCCCGACATCTTTGTCTATGGCGAGGGATGGACTGCCGGCGACTCCCCGCTCCCTAAGGATAAAAGAGCCCTCAAAGAGAATGTGGCCAAGATGAAAGGCATCGCCGTCTTCTCCGACGACCTTCGCGACGCCGTGAAGGGCCATTATTCCGACTCTGCCGACCGCGGTTTTGCCACCGGCAAGCCGGGGCTGGAAGAGACTATAAAGATAGGCATCGTAGCCTCCACGGCTCATCCTCAAGTTGACTATTCAAAGGGTAATAACTCCAAGTTTGCCTATGCATCGGCCCCTACACAGGTGATTAACTACGTGTCGTGTCACGATGACCTCACTCTCACCGACAAGCTTGCAGCCTCCATGGCTGGATCATCAGAGGCTGAGCGTCAACGCGCAGCTCGTCTGGCTCAGACCATAGTATTCACCTCCCAAGGCACACCCTTTATGCTTGCCGGCGAAGAGATCTTTCGCGATAAAAAGGGGGTCCACAACACCTATAAGAGCCCCGACTCCATCAACGCCATAGACTGGGGACTCAAGGCCAAAAATACCCCACAATTTGACTACTACCGCGAGATGATAGCCCTGCGCAGAGCCCATCCGGCCTTCCGCCTCACCTCCGCCGACGAGGTGGCTACCCGCATCATCTTTGATGAGACAAATGAGCCGCTGCTTGTAGCTTACACCCTCGATGGCCGAGGCCTCGAAGGCGAGACATGGCAGACGATAAGAATAGCCTTCAACGGTGCCGACACACCTCGCGAGATCACACTCCCCAAGGGTGAATGGCTTGTGATTGCCGATGACGGACAGCTATCGGCATCAGGTCTCACATCCATATCTATGCGCAAGCAGCGTGGCAAGGTTACTGTAGCCCCACGCTCAGCCCTAATCCTCGCCAAACCCAATACAACGAAATAAGTATAATCTTACACCGACATTATGCTCAAATATTCACGATTTGAATTCAATATCTTTGGTGTAAACACCTATATTATATGGGACGAAGACACCCTCGCCGCAGCAATAATCGACCCCGGGATGGGCGATGAATTTGAGGAAGTCACCGTAGCCAAATTCATCGACGACCAAGGGCTCAGGCCAGACCATCTGATTAATACCCACCTACACGTTGACCATGTTATGGGCGATAAATTTGTCGAGACAAAATATGGCCTGGAGCTCGAAGCTTCGCCCGACGACTCCTTCCTCGGAGAGGCACTTGACGCCCAAGCCGCTATGTTTCATCTCAGGCTCGGACCCTTTGAACCGTTGAAGATAGGCCACCCGCTCCATGACGGCGACACCATCCAACTCGGAGACACCACCCTCGAGGTTATCGCAGTGCCCGGCCATTCCCCCGGCTCTCTGGCCATATACTCGCAGGCCGACCGCATAGTGCTCACAGGCGATGCCCTCTTCCGCGGAAATATTGGGCGCAGCGACCTCCCCGGCGGAGACGGAGACACGTTGCGTAGAGCAATACGCGCCAAGCTGTTAACTCTTCCGGCTGATACCGTCGTCCTCCCGGGCCACGGACCAGCCACCACCATCGCCGCCGAGCGTGGCTCCAACCCCTGGGTGTAACCCCTGCCAATACAAAATATTGACTGAATCCACGCTCCCAAAGGCACAAAAATGTTCAATTAGTCAATTTTATACGGTAATTTTTGTAATCATTTGGAAAAAAGTTACGATATTTGCAACTGCAATAAGCCACGGCTCGCGCCTTGACCTATTATTCGCCTGATTGACAACCCAATAAATTACAATAAACTCATTACCGCAATGACCAAAGCTGACATCGTCAACGAGATTTACAAGAGCACCGGCATTGACCGTGCCACTGTTCTTGCTACCGTGGAGAAGTTTATGGAAATCGTTAAGGACTCTCTCGCACACGACGAGAACGTATACCTTCGTGGATTTGGCTCTTTCATCGTAAAGACCCGCGCCGAGAAGACCGCCCGCAACATCTCCAAAAATACCACCATCACTATCGCTGCCCACCAGATTCCCGCTTTCAAGCCCTCTAAGGTGTTCCTTGAGGAGGTTAAAAATAGCCTCAGCAAGTAAATAGCAGACCCAGGTCATATGCCTCTCCCCCTCCTTCGACTCCTCTGCAATTAAAGCATCAAAAAACTAACTAAATCGATAAACAATGCCCAGCGGAAAGAAACGCAAAGGCCACAAGATGGCCACGCACAAGCGCAAAAAGCGTCTGAGAAAGAACCGTCATAAGAAGAAGTAAGAGACGGCCCCCTCTCGAAATGTCTACGGAGAACAGCCGGGCACATCATCCCCTCCCCGGGGCTCGTGTCCATCTGTTCTCTGTCATTTAAGTGAACACACCAATATTATAACCCATGCAAAGCGAACTTATTGTAGATGTCCAGTCTAAGGAAGTGTCAATAGCGCTTCTTGAAGACGGCCGCCTCGTCTCCCTGCAAAAGGAGGCCCGCGACATCTCCTACGCCGTGGGCGACATCTACCTGGCTAAGGTAAAAAAACTGATGCCGGGACTCAATGCCGCTTTCGTCAACGTTGGCTACGAGAAGGACGCTTTCCTCCATTACCTGGATCTTGGCACTCAATTTGACTCCTACACCGCTTTCCTGAAAGATGTCCTCGACAAGCAGAAGCATATCCCATCCCTGTCTAAGATGAAGCTTTTGCCCGACATAGACAAGCATGGGGCTGTGGCTGACAAGCTCGCCCCTGGTCAGGAACTGATGGTGCAGATTGTTAAAGAACCAATTTCATCCAAAGGCCCCAGACTCACAACCGAAATTTCGCTTACAGGGCGTTACATGGTGCTCATCCCCTTCAGCGACAAAATATCTATCTCGCAGAAAATAAAATCGACCGAAGAAAAGGTCCGTCTGCGTCAGCTGATAGAGAGCATACGCCCAAAAAATTTTGGCGTAATTATCCGCACCTCTGCCGAGGAGAAAAGAGTGGCTGAGCTCAATGCTGAGCTTAAGACGCTCCTCCAATGCTGGGATGATGCCGTGACAAAGGCTCGTAAGTCTACCCCCCCCTCACTTATCTTTGAAGAAGAGAGTCGAATAGTATCCATCCTCAGAGACATCTTTTCACCATCTTTTGAAAGCATATGGGTCAATGATCCCGACATCTTTGCCCAGATACGTAAATATGTGAGCCTCATTGCCCCTGACAGGGCCGATATAGTGAAGCTTTATGACAAGCCCGAGCCTATCTTCGATGCCTTCTCAATCACAAAGCAGATTAAGTCGTCGTTTGGCAAGACCGTATCATTCCGCTCCGGAGCTTACATAATAATTGAGCACACTGAAGCTCTTCATGTCATTGACGTCAACTCCGGCAATAGGTCAAAAGGAGCCCCCGATCAGGAGACCAACGCCCTGGAAGTGAACATGAGGGCAGCCGACGAGATTGCACGTCAGCTCAGGCTCCGCGATATGGGCGGCATTATTGTCATCGACTTCATTGACATGGGCAAGATGGAGCATCGCCAGGCTCTTTATGAGCATATGAAAGAGGTGATGGCCACCGACCGTGCGCGCCACAACATATTGCCCCTGAGTAAGTTTGGCCTCATGCAGATTACCCGTCAGCGTGTTCGTCCGGCCCTTGACATCACCACTGCCGAGGAGTGCCCATCTTGCTTTGGCAAAGGCACAATACAACCTTCGTTACTCTTCACCGACGTCTTGCGAGAGAAACTGGCCTATCTTGCCGACGAGCTTGACCAAAACGATTTCACCATGTATGTCCACCCCTATGTTGATGCCTATATTAAGAAAGGCATCATATCAACCTATAGGCGCTGGCGCATGGAGCTTGGGCGGAAGTTTAAGATAGTCCCTGACCAGAGCCTGGCATATCTTCAATATCGTGTCATTGACAAAGACGGTAACGAAATTGACCTCAAGGAGGAGAAAGATGTAGAGTCGTCGGCCACCAAGACCAAACAAAAGACCAAGAACCGCAACAAGGAGGATTAGCCCTTTAGACGTGGCTTCATCCCCATGAAAAAAACTTACTACGAGCTATTCTGTATCAGAGCAGAGTGGCTCGTTTTTATTACGTTGAAACAGTTATTTTTTTGTACTTTTGTGCCTATTATGCCATCACTACGGCATAATGTCATGCCAATTTATCATATCACATTGACTATGAAGAAAATAGACAAAAGGACATTTATCACTGCAATGGCCATGATGGCCATCGCAGCTGCCTCTGCCGCTACCCCAATGTGGCTGCGCGATGTCCGTATCTCCCCCGATGGCTCCACTATTGCCTTCACTTATAAAGGAGATATCTTCACCGTCCCGGCCAAGGGAGGAAGTGCCACTCGTCTCACCACCACACCATCCTATGAAAGCCATCCAATCTGGAGCCCCAATGGCAAGCAAATAGCCTTTGCCAGCGACCGTAATGGTGGACGTGAGATTTTCATCATGCCCGCTAAGGGGGGTACGGCCACGCGTCTTACATCCAATTCAGTCCAGGAGCTTCCCGAGGCCTTTACCCCCGATGGTAAGGAGCTTATCTTCTCCGCCGCAATCCAAGACCCTGCCTCAAGCGCCGACTTCCCAACATCTCGCCGAGGCGAACTCTATGCCGTCCCCGTCGCCGGTGGCCGTCCTCGTCAATTGATGCCCCTCTCAGCCACTGCCGTAGAATATATAAGTCCCAAGGGTGACTTTGTATATGAGGAAATCCACAGCCAGGAAAACATCTGGCGCAAGCACCACACCTCATCGGCCACACGCGATATTTGGGCATATAACCCTACCACAAAGAAACATGTCAACCTCACCGACATGCCCGGCGAAGACCGCTCCCCGGCAATAGGTGCCGACGGCCGCCTCTACTTCCTCTCAGAGCGCAATGGAGGCTCGATGAATGTCTACTCCATGGACATGTCGGCTCCCAGTGTAATCAAGAAAGAGACCTCCTTTGACCGTCACCCCGTACGCTTCCTATCTGCCGGTTCCAACGGTCTCCTCGCATATGCCTGGGATGGCGAGATCTACACCCAGACTCCCGGCGGCAAGCCCCAAAAAGTGAATATTGACATCACAATGGATGAGACCAATCCCACCGTAACACTTCCCGTACGCGGCGGCAGAGGGGTCCCCTCCCCCGATGGCAAGATGGTTGCCTTCACCAATCGCGGCGAGGTCTTTGTTACATCAGTTGATCATGGCACCACCAAGCAGATAACCCACACACCCGAAGGGGAATGTGATCTCGCCTGGGGCAAAGACTCTCGCGAGCTTTATTACGTGAGTGAGCGCGATGGCCGCTTCAATATCTATCGCGCCACCATCCGCCCCGACGACCCTAACTTTGCCAACGCTACCGTGATCAAAGAAGAGCCCGTATTCAAGGCCGACAAGCATGAACGCACCAACCCCGCCATCTCGCCCGACGGAAAGAAGATGGCCTACGTAATTGACCGCAACAATCTAATGGTGATGGACATAGCCTCCGGCAAGACCAAAAAGGTGACTAACGACAACATCACCACCTCGCGCGGCCACGGCTTCTCCACCTCATGGAGCCCCGACTCTCGCTATATCCTCTTGGAGCAATGTGAATATCTCCATGAGCCTTATACTGACATTGCCATCATTGACTCCGAGACCGGCGAAATGACAAAAGTGACCGCTTCAGGCTACTTTGATCAAGATCCCAAATGGGCCCTCGATGGCAACGCTATTGTCTTTGGAAGCGAGCGCTATGGAATGCGCAATCATGCCTCCTGGGGCTCGCAGGGCGACGTGATGATGGCCTTCCTCAACCGCGATGCCTACGACCGCTATCGCCTCTCTGAAGAAGATTATGAACTCCTTACCGATGCCGAGAAGAAGGCCAAGAAAGATGAGACTAAGAAAGATGCCGAGAAGAAAGAAGAAGTGAAGCCAATCGTGCTTGAAGCCGACGGCATCAGAGACCGCATTGTGCGCCTCACACCCGCCTCAGCCGACATATCTGATTTTGCAATTACCCCCGACGGCAAATACCTTTACTTCATAGCATCATCTGAAAAAGGTTCTGACCTTTGGAAGAAAGACCTTCGCAAGGGCGACATCAAGGTGGCTCAACATCTATCTGGTCGCCAAGGCCTTGCCACCAGCCGCGACGGCTCAATGTTCCTCATGGGACGCTCCATGAGCAAGCTCGACCCCAAGACCGACAAGATTACACCCATATCGGTGAGCACTCAGATGACCATCGACCCCGCCGCAGAGCGTCAGTATATGTATGACTACATGCGCCGCGAGGCCCGCGAGCGTTTCCTTTGGGCAGATATGGGCGGAGTTGACTGGGAGGGTTACGTTGACCACTACTCAAAGTTCCTCCCCCACATTGCCAACAATCCCGACTTTGCAGACTTGATGAGCGAAGTGCTCGGCGAGCTCAACGTGAGCCACTCTGGCGGCCGATACACCGGTCCGTCGGCCAATCATCCCTATGCCTCCCTCGGTCTCCTCTATAATCTCGACTTCGCAGGCCCCGGCCTAAAGGTCGACGAGGTAATTGTCGGTGGCCCCTTTGATCGAGCCGCCTCCAAGATGGCCCCCGGCTCAGTGATTACTGCCATCAACGGCGAAGCACTATCCAATGCCTCCGATCCCCTGGCTCTCCTCTCCGATGCCACAGGCCACAAGACCCTCGTCTCCTTCACCCTACCATCAGGCGAAAAAATTGAAGAGACTGTGCTCCCCATCTCACAGGGGGCCGAGAGCAATCTTCTATATGAGCGCTGGGTGAAGGCACGCAAAGCCGACGTTGAGCGTCTCTCAGGCGGTCGCCTGGGATATGTCCACATCCGCTCGATGGGCGATCCTTCATTCCGCGACATGTATTCACAGGTGCTTGGCGAATATGTGGGCAAAGATGGCATTGTCATCGACACCCGTTGGAACGGCGGCGGCCGCCTACATGAGGATATCGAAGTAATGTTCTCCGGCAAGAAATATTTCCATCAGGAGCTCCACGGGCGCCGCTCAGGCGACATGCCCTCGCGCCGATGGAACAAGCCGAGCATCATGATCATCGGCGAAGGCAACTACTCCAATGCCCATGGCACCCCCTGGGTCTATAAACACCTCGGACTGGGTAAGCTCGTAGGTATGCCTGTGCCCGGCACTATGTCGTCGGTCAACTGGATCACGCTCCAAGACCCTCAGCTCGTCTTTGGTGTCCCTGTGACAGGATATAAGCTCCCCGACGGATCTTATCTTGAAAATCAGCAGCTTGAACCCGACATCAAAGTGGCCAACGACGCCGATGTCGTAGCCGCCGGCACCGACCAGCAGCTCGAGGCTGCCGTAAAGGCTCTACTTAAGGATATCGACGAGCAAAAATGAAGATAGGAGATACCGTTAGATTTCTCAACAGTGTAGGCGGTGGCAAGGTGGTCAAGATCGACGGCCAGCTCGCCTACGTTGAGGATGAGGATGGCTTCCAAGTGCCTGTCCTTATGCGCGAGTGTGTCGTCGTGGCTCAAGCTGCCGACGCACAGATGACCGCCACCGTCGATAAAGCCTCAAGCCCCATGGGACATAAAGCTAAGACTGTGGTGGACGCCACGCCAACTCCCCGCGCAGTGGCCGACCGTGTGCCCGGCTTCAAGCCGTCAATCCCCGAGCTCTCAGCTGAGGCTGAGGAAACCGAAGGCGGCAACACTCTTAATGTCGTCCTCGCTTTCGCTGCCTCTGACCTCAAGCGACTCTCCGACCCCTCAGTGTCTTATGACGCCTTCTTGGTCAACGATTCCAACTATTTCCTTGCCTACTCGCTGGCCGCTCGCTCAGACGAGGCCGCAGAGTGGAGCCCCCTCGCGCAAGGTATAATAGAGCCTAACATCCAGGAATTTATCGCCGAAATATCTCGCGAAATGCTTCCCAATATGGATCGCATCGTAATGCAATACATTGCTTTTAAGCCCTCAAAGTCTTTTGGCCTTAAAGCACCGGGAAGCATAGACATTAAGCTCGACACCACCAAATTCTTTAAGCTTCATTGCTTCAGGCCCTCCGACTATTTCGACGAGCCGGTGATAGAGCTAAAGATGATAACCGCTGACATGCCGCTCGGGCAGGCTCCCGCGCCCAACCCCGAGCTGCTGCGCCGCAATATGATGGAGAAGCAAAGAGCCGATCGCCGGTCGCCTCGCCCCGTGTCACATCGCTCCAAGCCGAGCCTTAAGCCCGGCGAGCCCATCGTCACTGACCTCCACATCACTGAGCTTGTCGACTCCACCCGCGGTCTATCTAATGCCGACATGCTCAATCTACAGGTTGACCGTTTTCGCGAAGTGATGGACGCCAACCTCAAGGAGCATGGGCGTAAGCTGATCTTTATCCATGGCAAGGGGGAGGGTGTGCTACGCGCCGCCATCCTTAAGGAGCTGAGCCACCGCTATAAGGGTCATGACGTCCAGGACGCATCCTTCCTTGAATATGGTTACGGAGCCACACAGGTTACCATTCGCTGAAATGCCATAGCTCTTTAGGCTACAAAATAAGCGGGAGGCAGATACATTGAATATCTGCCTCCCACTTAATTTTGTAGGAATGATAGTGGCTTAGTGCTCTGAGTCGTCGAGAAGCTCGAGCATCTTTATGGCCGAATCGGGAATACGAGTGCCGGGGCCAAAGATGGCGGCAACACCGGCCTTGTATAAGAAGTCATAGTCTTGAGCGGGGATAACGCCGCCGGCAGTAACTAAGATATCCTCACGCCCGAGCTTCTTTAGTTCTTCAATCACCTGAGGGACGAGAGTCTTGTGGCCGGCAGCGAGGGAGCTTACTCCGAGGATATGGACATCATTTTCGACAGCCTGGCGAGCGGCTTCGGCAGGGGTCTGGAACAGTGGACCCATATCTACGTCGAAGCCACAGTCGGCATAGCCGGTGGCCACTACCTTAGCGCCACGGTCATGGCCATCCTGGCCCATCTTGGCAATCATGATACGTGGCTGACGACCTTCGCGCTTGGCAAATTCTTCGGTCATCTTGCGAGCCCTGATGAAGTCAGGGTCTTCTTGGGTTTCGTTGGAGTACACGCCTGAAATGGTTCTAATTTGAGCTTTATAGCGACCCACGACAGCTTCGCAGGCATCAGAAATCTCGCCGAGGGTGGCTCTGAGACCGGCAGCCTTGACAGCCAGGTCAAGCAGATTACCCTCCCTTGTGCGGACACATTCGGTGATGGCCTCGAGAGCCTTCTTGACGGCAGCCTCATCGCGATGGGCCTTCACTTCGTTGAGACGCTCAATCTGTTCCTTGCGCACCTCGGTGTTGTCAATTTCAAGGATGTCGATAGGATCTTCATGGTCAAGGCGATATTTGTTGATGCCAACGATGGTCTGGCGGCCTGAGTCGATGCGAGCCTGAGTGCGGGCAGCAGCCTCCTCGATGCGAAGTTTGGGCAGACCGGTCTCGATGGCCTTGGCCATGCCGCCGAGCTTCTCGATCTCCTGGATATGCTCCCATGCACGATGGGCAATTTCATTGGTGAGGCTTTCAACATAGTAAGAGCCGGCCCATGGATCGACCTGCTTGGTAACCATCGTCTCTTCCTGAATGTAGATCTGAGTATTACGCGCAATTCGAGCGGAGAAGTCGGTGGGGAGGGCAATGGCTTCGTCAAGAGCGTTGGTGTGGAGGCTCTGAGTGTGGCCGAGGGCAGCACCCATGGCCTCGATGCATGTGCGACCAACATTGTTGAAGGGGTCTTGCTCGGTGAGGCTCCAGCCTGAGGTCTGTGAGTGGGTGCGGAGGGCGAGCGACTTTGGGTTCTTGGGGTTGAACTGCTTGACGATCTTGGCCCAAAGCATACGAGCGGCGCGCATCTTGGCAATCTCCATGAAGAAGTTCATGCCAATGGCCCAGAAGAAAGAGAGGCGGGGAGCAAAGGCGTCGATGTCCATGCCGGCGTTGACGCCTGCACGGAGATATTCCAGGCCGTCAGCAAGGGTGTAGGCCAACTCGATGTCGCACGTTGCGCCGGCCTCCTGCATGTGATAGCCGGAGATGGAGATCGAGTTGAACTTGGGCATGTTTTGTGATGTATACTCAAAAATATCGGCAATAATTCGCATCGAGAATTCAGGCGGGTAGATGTAGGTGTTTCTCACCATGAATTCTTTGAGGATGTCGTTTTGGATGGTTCCGGCCATCTCGTCGAGCTTTGCGCCCTGCTCCAGGCCTGCGTTGATGTAGAAGGCGAGGACGGGAAGCACCGCACCATTCATGGTCATCGAGACAGACATCTTGTTGAGGGGAATGCCATCAAAGAGCACCTTCATATCCTCAAGCGAGCAGATAGATACGCCGGCCTTGCCGACATCGCCAACAACGCGAGGATGGTCGGCATCATAGCCGCGGTGGGTGGCAAGGTCAAAAGCCACGGAGAGGCCTTTCTGACCTGAGGCAAGGTTACGACGATAGAAAGCGTTACTCTCTGCGGCAGTGGAGAAGCCGGCATACTGACGGATGGTCCAGGGGCGGAGAGGATACATGGCGCTATACGGGCCGCGAAGGAAGGGGGGAAGGCCGGAGACATAGTTGAGGTGCTCCATGCCCTCGAGGTCATCGCGGGTGTAGATAGGCTTTACGGGAATACGCTCGGGAGTGAGCCAATCCTCACCCTGAACGGCGCATCCGCCGGTCTGAGAACCCTTGAAGGGATCGCATGATATGTCAATGGATTTGAAATCAGGTTTCATATCTTATGTAATGGTGGATGAGGGTATTAGTTGCGGAGCAGGCGAGAGTTGAAGTCGCGCAGTGTGTCGAGGACATTGACGCGCACGTGGATATAGTCGTTGATGCCGGCGGCTTTGAGGTCGTCCATGCAGGCCGGAGCACCGGCCACAACAAACTGAGCCCTACCGTCAAGATACTTGAATGCTTCGGGGGCGAGAGTGGCATATTCGTCGTCGGAAGAGCAGAGCACCACCACGTCGGCGCCCTTCTCGAGGGCTGCATCAACGCCTTCTTGGACGGTGTTGAAGCCGAGATTGTCGATAATCTCATAGCCGGCACAGCCAAAGAAGTTGGTGGAGAACTGTGCACGAGCCAGTCGCATGGCCAGATTACCGATGGTGAGCATAAACACCTTGGGACGGTTTTGAGCAGCCTCGGTGGCCAGGCGCAGGGCCTCGAAGTCGGAGGCGGCGCGAGTGGTGGGCAGTCCCTTGAGGTCGGCGTCGGTGGCGGGAGCGTGATGGGAGCAGGCACAGGCGTTGGCACTGCCGATTGATTCAATCTTCTCAGCGGCCATCTCGTTGATGTTGGGATATTGGTTGGTGCCGAGGAGAATCTCTTTGCGGCGAGCCACGTCGGTGTGGCGCTTGGCCGAGGCTTCGCGGATAGCACTCTGGACGCTGCCATTGTCAAGACATTGAGCAAAGCCTCCCTTATCCTCTACGTTGAGGAAGAGCTTCCAGGCCTCACCGGCCAACGACATGGTGAGTGTCTCGACATAGTAGCTACCGCCGGCGGGGTCAACCACCTTGTCGAGATGGCTCTCCTCCTTAAGCAAGAACTGCTGGTTGCGGGCTATGCGCTCCGAGAAGTCGTCGGGACGCTTGTATGGTGTGTCGAATGGGGTGACGGTGATGGAGTCTACTCCGGCCAGAGCAGCGCTCATACACTCTGTCTGGGAGCGGAGGAGGTTGACGTGGGCATCGTAGATGGTCTGGTTGAAGCGCGAGGTGGTGGCGTGGACTGCCATCTTGCAGCAGCAGTCACACTTAGGCTCGTAGGCCTTTACGATCTGAGCCCACAGCATGCGAGCGGCGCGAAACTTGGCGAGCTCCATGAAATAGTTGGACGAGATGCCCATGTTAAACTTCACGCGCTTAGCCACGGTCTCGACGGGCACACCTGCCTCGGTGAGCGAGGTGAGCCACTGAGCACCCCAGGCCATTGCATAACCGAGCTCCTGATAGATGTAGGCACCGGCATTGGCCAGCATATCGGAGTCGACGGCAAGCACCTTGAGCCCCTTCAGCGGTTCGGCGGCCTGAAGAAGGGCCTTGGCCATATCCGCCACAGAGCCGGGGAATGGCTCACCGTGGCGCAAGGGACGGCGATAAGGGTTGAAATCTATGGAGCCACGGAAGGAGTCGGCGCAGCCCTTCTCGGTGACATAGTCAACGAGGGCCTTGGCGAGAGCGAGAGCGCTCTTGGGGCAGCAGGAAAAGTTGATCTCTACATTGGATAAATCGATACCCCCGAGGAGAGCGGAAACGGTGGCCTTTGTAGGCTCTGACACTTTGAAACCAAGCGAGTTGATTCCTTTGGTCAATACCTCAAGCGCTTTTTTGTTACACTCCTCAGGAGAGGGCTCGTCGATCTCCTGGCGAGAGAGCCAGTCGTTGTTGCAGCGAGTGCCGCGTATGAATGGAAATTCGCCGGGGAGTGAGTCAAGGCTCCTGAAGCCCTCAATGTCTTCGGCCCTATACATGGGCTGCACATTGAAGCCCTCATTGGTACGCCAGACAAGTTTCTTGTCAAAGGGCGCTCCCTTGAGGTCGGCTTCCACCTTGGCCTTCCACTCAGCGGTGGAGACCGGTGGGAACTGGTCAAACAATAGTTCTTTTTTTTCTGCCATGATTATGGTGTTCGTGTGATTGGTTACGGTATCATCAGTGCGCCAAATGGCGCAGCGCAAAGTTACAAATTCTTTTCACTTTTCGCAAATAATCAAGACTCATCATCCACCAAAGCGGGCCACTGCGGTGGGTATGGAGCCGTGAGGTCAATCTCCTTGTGGCTCACGGGATGGACAAAGCGGAGTCTGAAGGCTTGGAGCGAGATAGAGCCGTCGGGGTTGGAGCGCTTGTCGCCATACTTGAGGTCGCCCCTGATGGGACACCCTATAGAGGCGAGCTGCACACGTATCTGATGCTTGCGCCCGGTCTCCAGCCCTATCTCCACGAGGGCGAAGCGGTCGGTGTGGCCTGCCACGCGATAGGAGAGCGACGCTCGCTTGGCCCCCTCCTTAGGCTCGGACCATGAGTAACTCTTGTTGGTGCGCTCCACCGAGGTGATATAGCTCTCGATACGCCCTTGCTCGGGAACAGGCGCGCAGCGAGTCAGCGCCCGATAGCTCTTGTGTATCTCCCCCTTGCGGAGCATCTCGTTAAGACGCGAGAGCGCTTTGGAGGTCTTGGCAAAGAGCACGAGGCCTTCCACAGGGCGGTCGAGGCGGTGGACTACACCGCAAAACACATTGCCCGGCTTCTGATATTTTTCTTTAAGATATTTCCGAAGCTGCTCCACCATAGGGGTGTCGCCGGTCTTGTCGCCCTGCACTATCTCACCGGGCAACTTATTGACTATCAAGATATGATTGTCCTCGTAGAGTATATCCATAGCTATACCGGCCCATTCATTGACAAGCCTTTGAGCAAAGGTAGGCATTTGCTCCCACGCCCGCAAATTTTTTTCCTGCCCCACGGCGAGGAAGAGAGGTTGACAGTATACATGTTGAGGATAATGAACGAATGTCTATGGCGCCAACCTCTCCAGCTGTAAAAGATAAATTTTATTGTTAAGTAAATGTGATTTTCAATGAGAATTGACACGCTAAAGTGTATTCCCTCATTGATACACAAACGATTATAGGCTTGATGAGAACTAAATAATTACTGACATGGGCTATAGGAGGGCCCCAAGGAGGGCCTCGATGGAGGGGCGGAGACGCCCTTGATAGAGGTAGCCGTCGTCGGTGACGGCTACCGTCTCGTCGGAGGCCACATCTCGGCCGGCCTGGATGCCGTTGCGAGCCAGGGCCTTGGCTACAAGACCTACGCGGGGGCCCTCGCCATCAAGTCGTATGGATCGGGTTATATGGTGACGAATGCGGAAGAGTCCGGCCTCCATGTCAAACTCTATCCCCTCGCGCTCAAAGTAAAGGCCCAGGAGCCCGGAGGCCGAGAGATCTTCAGGTGCGCCGGTTGCCACGCCATGCTCGCGGTCAATGAGCCACGCCATGTCGGCTATCTGGAGGGCAATCTCGAGGTCGTGCGTAGAGAGGAAGACGGTCTTTTGCTTGACCCTCGATAGGCTCTGGAGCAGCTGCATGATCTCCACCTTACTGGGATAGTCGAGGAAGGCGGTGGGCTCGTCGAGAAAGATCACGGGAGTCTCTTGGGCCAGCGCCTTGGCTATCATCACCTTCTGGCGCTCGCCATCGCTCAGAGTGCTCACCATCCTATCGCGAAGCTCCCCTACCCTGACAAGATCGAGCGACTCCTCGACCACCTCGCGGTCGTGAGCGTCCATCCGTCCCCAAAAGCCGGTGTAGGGGCTGCGCCCCATAGCCACGAGCTCATAAACCGACATGTTGGCAAGCGTGACGCGCTCAGTGAGCACCACCCCGATCACCCTTGCCAACTCAGGAGCCGAGTAATCGGCAATCCGTCGGCCCTCCACCGCCACCATGCCCGAGAGCGGCGGCAGGAAGCCCGAGAGCGTCTTCATAAGCGTCGACTTGCCCGCGCCATTGGGTCCCAACAGACAGGTGAGCTCACCCGAGAAGAGCGACGCGCTCACCCCCGCAGTGACCGTAACATTGCCGTGGCGGCTTGAATAGCCGGTGACCAGGCCCTCAGCCCTGACAGTCTCATTTCTAACTCGCATAAGACGTAGAAAATCAATACCTGGAGGTGGGTTAAAAGAGGAGGGCAAGGCGGTAGACGAGGAAGGAGAGGAGCCAGGCCACGGCGGTGTTGTAGAGGGCAGAGAAGAGGGCGTAGCGCCATGAGCCGGTCTCGCGCGCGATGGCGGTGAGGGTGGCTATGCAGGGACAGAAGAGGAGCACGAAGAGGAGAAAGGCTATGGCAGAGGCGGGGGTGAAGTCTGGCCGGCCGGTGGCGGGATTGGGGGTGGTGAGACGCTCTCCGAGAGTGGCATCGGAGACCTCCTCGCTGCCGGTGTAGAGCACTCCGAGAGTTGAGACGACAATCTCCTTGGCGGGGATACCGGCAAGGGCAGCCACAGTGGCTCGCCAATGCATACCAAGGGGCTCCATGATGGGGTTGACGACCTTGCCCATCATCTCAAGGTAGGAGTCGCGCGAGGGGTCGATGCCCGAGCTGTCGGCTGGGGGCGGGGCATCGGGAGCGGGGTCGTCGCGGAGAGGGAAGTAGTTGAGGGCCCATACGATGACGGAGGCCACAAGGATGATGCCGCCCATCTTGCGGAGGTATTGCTCGCCCTTGGCCCACATGTGGCGCAAGGAGGCCTTCATGGTCGGGAGACGATAAGGCGGGAGCTCCATGACGAAGGGCACAACGTCGGTCTTAAACCAGAAGCGCCTGAGCAGACGAGCCGTAAAGATAGCCACGACGATGCCGGCCATGTAGAGGAGAGTGATGACCATAGCAGCATGAGCCGAGAAGAAAGTGCCGACAAGGAGGATATAGATAGGGAGGCGGGCCGAACACGACATGAAGGGAGTGATGAGGATGGTGACCAGACGCGAGGAGCGGCTCTCGATGGCGCGAGTGGCCATGATGGCAGGCACGGAGCAGCCAAAGCCCATCAGAAGGGGTATGAACGACTTGCCGTGGAGGCCAATGCGATGCATAATCCTGTCCATGATGAAGGCGGCGCGAGCCATGTAGCCCGAATCCTCCATGAAGGAGATGCAGAAGTAGAGTATAAGGATGTTGGGGAGAAAGATGATGACACCGCCTACGCCGCCGATGATGCCGTCGCACACCAGATCTTTCAGCGGGCCATCGGACATAGTCGAGCCGAGGAAAGAGCTGAGCCACGCCACGCCGGCTTCAATCCACTCCATGGGATAGGCACCGATAGAGAAGGTGGCCCAGAAGATGAGAAACATGATGGCGGCAAAGATGGGGAAACCAAAGAGGGGGGAGGTGACGAGCGAGTCGATGATGGCGGTTTGTTGGGCGGTGTCGACGGTGCCTTTGGTGTGGGTCTCGGCCAGAGCACCGGCGATGAAACCATATTTCTCGGCAGCGATGGCCGAGGAGATGTCCTCGCCGGTGGAGCTCTCCACCTCGCTCACGAGCGAATCGCGGAGATCCATATAAGCTGAGGTGGTGGCCTCATCGACCGAGCGACGGACGATGTCTTCGGCCTCGGGGTCGTGCTCAAGGAGCTTGATGGCAAGGTAGCGTGGGGAGAAGCGATGGTCGATATTGGTGTCGGCCTTGAGCTTCTTGTTTAGGACAGAGACAGCAGGCTCAATGGCCGGGCCGAGGGGGACATGGATGTGACGGACAGCCTCGGCCCTATCCTCATAGACGGCGATGACGGCGTCGAAGAGGCGGTCAATGCCTCGGCCCGAGCGGCTGACCGTCGGGACGATGGGAACGCCAATCATGCCGGCTAAAAGGGAGAAGTCGAGCGAATCGCCCGAGGCCTCGAGCTCGTCATACATATTCAGCGCCATCACCATCGGACGGTCCATGTCGATGAGCTCGGTGGATAGGTAGAGGTTGCGCTCAAGGTTGGAGGCCACGACGACGTTGATAATCACGTCGGGGGTCTTATTGCGCAGATGGGAGAGGACATAACGCTCCTCCGGAGAGTAGGAGTCGAGGGAGTAAGTGCCGGGGAGGTCGACGATGTTGAAGGTATAGCCCTTGTGGCGGAAGACACCCTCCTTGGCATCGACGGTTACTCCGGAATAATTTCCTACATGCTCGTGGGCACCGGAGGCAATATTGAAGAGCGATGTCTTGCCGCAGTTGGGGTTGCCGATGAGGGCCACATTGATGGTCTTGCGCGAGAGGTCGTAGTCGACCGCGTCAGACCTGGGCGAAAGAGAAGGGGCGGTATTATCGTCGGCCACGGATGCCGACGTGACTTTGCTCCGACGTGTCGCCCCATAAGGGTGGACCTCGATGAGATTGGCCTCAGCCTTGCGCAAACTCACCTCATAACCCATAATCTGATACTTGATGGGGTCGTGGAGCGGAGCGTGGAGCATCATCTTTACCGACTGGCCGCTGACAAAGCCCATCTCAATGAGCCGCTTGCGGAAAGCACCGTGGCCTAAGATCTTAACAATGCGGGCGGTCTCGCCCGGCTTGAGGTCTGAAAGTCTCATCAGTAGAAACGCAATAGTAAACGTGGGTGCAAAGGTAGAGAAAAAATCCATCATGGGGTATCCTCATTTGTGAGTATATTTACATAGGTGAGCGACGTAGATTAAACTTTTTTACGTACCTTTGCACGTCACAAAAGAAAGCAACAACCGACCATCACATAAGCCCGACCCTATGCGCCAATACACAGTATCTGATAAATCTTCAGCCTCCATCCCAGCGTTGTGTCGCGACATCATGCGACGGTGTCGGGCCGTGGAGCGCCCCGCCGACTTTGCCAAGCTTCGGAGAGTGATGGAAAGCCATGCCGAGGCTCTGCGCGCAGCCAACGTCCTGAGGTTTGAGGGAATAGACCCGGTGGGGCATGCGCTTGCCACCGCCCGCGCCCTATGCGAGGGAATCAGCCCCGACCGATCCATGGCCTTGGCAATTCTGTTGGCCGAGCCCTGCAAAGCCGACTTGATGGAGATAAGCGCCGTGGAGGCTGAGTGGGGCGACGACATAGGTCGCCTCGTCAGGGGGCTGGTGAAGGTGTCGAGCCTGTATGGCCACCACGCCGCCGCCACCGATGCCGAAAACTTTCGTCGCCTGCTGCTCACCTTTGCCGAAGACATAAGGGTGATAATCATCATGATAGTGGAGCGCCTGATACTCATGCGCGCCATCAACCACCATCCCGACGACGAGGCCGTCCGCCAAGTGGCCTGTGAGGCCGGCTATCTCTACGCCCCCCTTGCCCATCGGCTTGGCCTCTATGCCATCAAGAGCGAGCTCGAAGATATGAGCCTCAAATATACCAACCGCGACATCTACACCCGCATAGCCCATAAATTGGCTCAAACCAAGGCCAAGCGCGACGAGTATATCTCGGCATTCATAGCTCCGGTCAAGGCAGCGCTTGAGGCAGAGGGCCTTACCTTTGACATCAAAGGTCGCACCAAGAGCATCTACTCCATATGGAACAAGATGCAGAAGCAGCATGTGGATCTCGAGGGGATATATGACCTCTTTGCCATACGTATCATCATAGACACCCCCGAGCGACGCGAGAAACCCGATTGCTGGATGGCCTACTCAGTGGTGACTGACATGTATCAGCCCAATCCAGCCCGACTTAAAGACTGGCTCTCTATCCCCAAAAGCAACGGCTATGAGAGCCTGCACATCACCGTCAAGGGCCCTGAGCAGAGATGGGTGGAGGTGCAGATACGCACTCGCCGCATGGACGAGATTGCTGAGAAAGGTATCGCAGCCCACTGGAAATACAAGGGCATAAAGAGCGAAAACAATCTCGACACATGGATGAACCATGTGAGAGAGATCCTTGAGACAGCCGACAGCGGCCCGACGGAGCTGATGAAAAACATGAGCCTGGACATGTATGCCAAAGAGGTCTTTGTATTCACTCCCAAGGGCGACCTCTTCAGGCTCCCTCAAGGGGCAACGCTCCTCGACTTTGCATTCAACATCCACTCGGGCCTCGGCTCAACGTGTACCGGCGGCAAAGTGAACGGACGCACCCGACGCCTCAACTATAAGCTCCGGTCGGGCGACACCGTGGAGATCATGACCTCGGCCCAGCAGCAGCCCAAGGCCGACTGGCTCTCCTTTGTCGTTACCTCCAAAGCACGCAACAAGATACGCCAGAGCCTCAATGAGCGCGCCCGTCGGGCCGCCGACCTCGGTAGGGAGCTCTTGCAGCGACGCCTCAAAAACCGCAAGATAGAGATAGATGAGCCCACTCTCATGCGCATCATGAAGAAGTTGGGGTTCAAGACCGTAACCGACTTCTTTGTGGCTATCTCAGACCAGACTCTCGACATCAACCGCATCGTGGCCGAATATGACGCCATCATCAAGCAAGACACCGCCGACGAGACCGCCACCTCGGCCGAGGCCTTCACCCTCCAGCAGCCCAGCCAGGAGCAGACCGACTCCTCCGATGACATCCTCGTCATAGGCGACGACATCAAGGGGGTAAACTACCGCCTTGCTCGTTGCTGCAACCCCATCTATGGCGACCAGGTGTTTGGCTTCATCTCATCAGAGGGCGTGATTAAAATCCACCGCACCGACTGCCCCAATGCCGCCAACATACGCGCCCGCTATCCCTATAGGATGATTTCAACCCGCTGGAGCGGGAAGGTCGGACAGCAGTTTGCCGCTACCTTGCGTGTAGTGGGCCACGACGATATAGGCATAGTGACCAACATCACATCTATAATAAACAAGGAGAGCGGCTCAACCCTCAGAGATATATCCATCTCATCTCACGCCGGCATCTTCAACGGCTATCTCGTAGTGGGCGTCCCAACCACCGAAGCCCTCAACAACATAATGAAAAAAATCAAGACTGTAAAAGGAGTAAAAGATGTCCAACGCAGTAACTAAACTTACCACCATCCTCGCCCTTAGCGCGACTCTCATGGGCGCCCCCTCATGCAGCTCTGACGATGAGGCCGCCAAAGCCCTGCGCGACCAGGCCGCAGCAGCCATCGAAGCCTCCGACCCCGCCGGAGCCATAATCCTCCTCGACTCGCTCGACAACACCTATGCGGGCGCCACCAACATACGCCGTGACGCAATGAGACTGCGCCCCAAAGCCATAGAGCTCCTCACCCTGCGAGAGCTCGAGGTCAACGACTCACTCACCGCTGCCACTAAAGTGGCCATCGACGAGATCACACCCCTCCTGACCTTCAAGCAGCCCACCGCAGGCATCGACGGCTATTATGTGGCCAAAGAGATGAAAGATGCCATCCCCTCGTCGGCCGAGGGGCTCTATGCACGCATGAGTCCCGAAGGGCACTTCTACGTCATATCTTCGGCCCGCAAGGGGTGTCTCTCCAAAGCAATTGCCGTCAGTGCCGGCGGAGAGGAGAAAGCCGAGACCCCGCCCGTTGACTTTGATGGCGCACGCAACGACCGATCGATGAAAGCCGAGACCATCACCTTCATCCCATCAGAATGTGACACCATAGGCTCCTTCATCCTCAACAATGCTCACAAGCCTATAACACTCTCCATCATAGGCGAGAAGAGCAGCCAGTCGATGGTCCTTCCCGCCAAGCAGACAACGGCCATAGCTACCCTCTATGCCGCCTCGCGCATCTATCGCCGTGCCTCGGCCCTCGCTCGCCAGAAGCAAGCCTTGGAGCAGCGCTTAATGCTCTCGCGCAGCCAACAGGCACGCCTGACACCCGACTAATCGCCTCACACCGCAGAGATAACTCATCTTGAAAATAGGGCATATATATAAGACCATACGGCTGATTGCCGTGGCGGCTCTGCTGACAGCAGTAATGCTGCCCGCCTCTCTATATATTGCCCTATCACTCCCATGGTTCCAGGGCTATGCCCGACGCGAGGCAAGCCAGAGACTCTCTGAACTCCTTGGAGCCCGAGTAGAGATAGGCTCGCTCACCATCACCCCCTACAGTCGCGTCAATCTGAGAGGAATAGTATTAATAGGCGAAGGAAACGACACAATTGCCACAGCGCAAAGGCTCGGTGCCGGGCTGGGGTTGGCAGACCTCATCTTTCATGGTCGGATAGTGCTCAACTATGTGGAAGCCATAGGTCTTAACGCACACATAAAGCGCGACAGCCTTGGCGCCCCGCTTAACATCGACCACATAGCCAAGCGTCTCAGTAGGCCGGGAGGCGACGGCGGGGTGCCAGACCTGCGCATTAATACCATCGTCGTCAGACAGTCAACGGTGACATATGATGTAGACTCAGAGCCATGGCTCCCCACCGGCCGACTCGACAAAAACCATCTACGACTCACAGATGTCAGGGCCGACCTGCGCCTCCGCCTCGACCATAAAAGACGAGCCATTGACCTGGAGCTGAGCCGACTGGCAGCTGAAGAGACATACTCGGGCCTTAAACTGACCGATCTTTCCACCAAGGCCATAATACATAAAGCCCCAGCCCCCTCAGGCGCCATCAGTGTCATCGAATTAGGCAATACAATGCTTGAGATGCCCCTCACACGCCTCTCGATACTCCCATCCACCATAAACCTCGCCGACACACTCCGGATCCCGGTCAAGATAGCACAAGGCTCTTACATTACCCCCGCCGACCTGAACCCCCTCATTCCCGGCGAGACAATCACTCGCCTTGAAACCCTCCTAAACAGCAAGACCGCCATCTCACTTTCGGCCATCTTGACCAAAGAGAGCGCCGAAATAGACAATCTATCTCTATCAGTAGCCGATGGTGCTATCGCCGTCACCGCACCCGACCGCATCTCGCTAACCCTTCCCGACACCACCCGCGCAGCATCCATTGACATCCAGGCTCTCTCACTTGCCTTCGCCCCCAAGGCGGCTCCTCTGCTCCCAATCCCCATAGCAAGTGCAGCCTCGGCTAGAGGAGACAGCCTGCTACGCCCTCTGCTGCCCCTCATCCTGGAGATACAGGGCAATGGCACCCCCACCGGTGGCGCATTCACGACAAAGATGAAGAGCTCTATGGCCGGGGAGCTATTGGCCGCTATTGACTATGACATAGACCAGAATAAAAATGCCACAGTCAAAGCTCATGCCGACATTGATGGCCTTAATCCCGCCTCCATAGCCGCAGTGATACTTGCCTCGGCCCGCAAAATATCTGATCTGCCACTGAAACTACCCACCCAACTTACCACCACGATTGATGCACATGCAACACTGACAAGAGGGGGAAAAATCCCCAACGGACGAGCTACGGCAATGATACACTCCATAGACATGCCCCTTCGCAATGGCCATATCACTCCGCTTACCGACATAGCTTTGGCTCTGAACTCTGACGGCGGCATGATAAGCGCAACAATTGAAAGCGGCAACGAAGGAGCCGCCCTCTCAGCCGACATTGACCTGAATTCACACGATAAGTCGGCCTCTTTTGACATCATCATCGATGACCTCGACCCCACCCTTCTCGGCCTTGGCAGCTCCCAGGCTAACAGACTCTCACTCACAGCCTCATGCAGCGGCAAGATGGAGGCTCATGACGCCCCTCTTCCAGTCACAGGCACCCTGGCCCTGAGAGACATACGCTATGGAGCTTTAGCCCTCTCGGCCATCGACCTCAACTCATCGATACCCGAGGACGATATTCCATCAGTAACCCTCACCTCCGACATACTCGCCGCTTCAATCGAGGGCTCAATCGACCCCAAGTCATTAATAGCCGACCTAAAGGTTATGATGGCCTCAGCTCTGCCCGAACTCTTCCCTCCGGTAATCGCCCACACCGCCAGCCGCAACAACTTCAGCCTCAAGGGACGCCTGCTATCATCAGAACCTATCGAGAAGATTGCCAAGCTACCAATCCAGATTCGTTACCCCATCGATTTCTCGGCCACGCTCCAAAGCGAGGCTCAGCGAGCATCGCTCCACGTTGATGCTCCCTATCTGTGGCAAGGGAACAAAGAAATTGACTCCACCTCGTTATCATTTACCGTCTCGGGGCCAATGATGTCGCTCGCCGGCTCGACACGCATGCCCACCAAGAACGGTCCCATGAGACTGCGCCTCACATCAGCCCTTCCAGCGCCAGACACCCTTGCTCAGAGCCCGTCGACCATCACAACTGCCATCACTTGGGAAGTGGAATCGACCCGCAATTTCTCCGGCTCCATAGCTTTCGACACCTCCCCGCGCCGCGACCCAGCCCATCCCGGAGAAACAATAGCCGAAATGAGCATACTCCCCTCCTCGCTAATCTTCAACGACACTGTATGGACAGTATCTCCGGCCCGTATCATAGCAGGCCGAAAGCTAATAGAGGTCGATGGCTTCCGCGTGGGACATGCCGACCAGCATATCGAGATCAACGGAAGCGCGTCACCATCCCCCATCGACAGTATCACCGTCTCCCTGGCTGATATTGACCTCGACTATGTGTTTGAGACCCTCAATATCTCCAACGCCATGTTTGGAGGCATAGCCACAGGCAAGCTATATGCTGCCGGCATCATGGGCAAGCAGATGAAAGCCTACACCCCCGACCTCTTTGTCAAGGGGCTCAAATATAACTTCTCCCTCATGGGCGACACCCACATCAAAGCCTCTTTTGATCCAGAGACCCCGGCGGTAAACATCCAGGCTAAAGTGGATCAACCCAATGGGCGCAACTCATACATTGACGGCTACATCAAGCCCACATCTGAGGGATATATCGACCTCAACTTCACCGCTGACCGCATCCAAGTGGGCTTCATGAAGCCCT
The DNA here is from genome assembly GCA_023663135.1 of Alloprevotella sp. Classification (GTDB taxonomy): domain Bacteria; phylum Bacteroidota; class Bacteroidia; order Bacteroidales; family Muribaculaceae; genus Paramuribaculum. The sequence goes on along the minus strand of JAMPIE010000003.1, from coordinate 126,329 downwards.
TCATGAGCGCCTTTGCCTCGGCTGTGGGCGGTTACGCCTCAGGAAATGCCCATCTCTTTGGCACCTTCCACGACGTGAACATGAGCGGCAACATCTATGCTGAAGATCTCTCACTCACACTCGACTTCACCGGCGTCACCTATTGGGCCACCGACTCAGTCCACCTCTCACCGGGGTATATTGACCTCAACGGCATCACCCTTCGCGACCGTGACGGCAACACTGCCCGCCTCGGTGGCTACCTGCGCCACACCAATTTCCATGAGCCCCAATTTCAGTTTAGGGTGACTGACGCCCACAATCTCCTGGTCTATGACCTACCCGAAAGCCCCGACCGCCGATGGTTTGGCACAATATTTGGCGACGGCAACGCCACCGTCACGGGAGTCCCCGGACATATAGATATAGGAGTGGAGATGACAACAGCCCCCAACTCATCATTTACCTTTATTCTCTCCGACGCCGAGGAAGCCTATGACTACCGATTTATAACCTTCCGCGACCGCAATGCATCAGCCGCGGATAGCCTCACCGACGAGCTCATCAATGGTATCCCTCGCGAAGTGGTGGAGATGAGACGTGCACTGGCCAAAAACGTGGAGGAAGAGAGCTCGAGCATCTATGACATGATTATCAACGTGCGAGTCAACCCCAACGCCATGCTCACCGTAGTGATGGACCCCATAGGAGGTGATGCCATAAAGGCTCGAGGCAACGGCGACATGAGCATGACCTACAACAGCTCCTCAGAAGACCTTGGGCTCCGCGGCGACTACACTCTCGACAACGGCACCTATAACTTTACCTTTCAGGATATTATCCGAAAAGACTTCCGCATCAACCCGGGAAGCACCATACGCTTCACCGGCGACCCCTACGCCGCCATCCTCGACATAGAAGCCGCCTACCGCCTCACAGCCAATCTATCAGACCTCGACGAATCTTTTCTCGACGACCCTGAGCTTACCCGCACCTCCGTACCCGTCGACGCCCTAATCGAGGTGTCGGGGCTAATGACCGCCCCCGACATAGCCTATGACCTGGCATTCCCGACGCTTAAAGACGACGTGAAGCGCAAAGTAAACTCCATCGTCTCAACCGACGACATGAAAGCTCGCCAAATGCTTTACCTCTTGGCTCTCAACCGCTTCTATACCCCCGAGTATATGAGTGCCACAAAGGGCAATGAGCTCTTTTCCGTGGCCTCCTCCACCATCTCGTCACAGATAAGCAATCTCCTGGGGTCGCTCTCCGACAACTGGACCATATCGCCCAACGTGAGATCTGACCGCGGCGACTTCTCCGACGTGGAGTTTGACCTCGCACTCTCTTCCTCCCTTCTCAACAACCGGCTCCTCTTCAATGGCAACTTTGGCTATCGCGATAAGAGCCTTAACACAAATACATTCATAGGCGATTTTGACCTTGAATATCTCCTCAACAGATCGGGCTCACTTAGGCTCAAAGCCTATAATCGCTATAACGACCAAAACTTCTATGTCAAAAACGCCTTGACCACCCAGGGTGTAGGCATAGTGTTCCGTCGCGACTTCGATTCTCTCACTGCCTGGCTTAGACGCCTATTGCATAAACCCGACAAAGCCACCCCCTCCTCCACGAAATCAGAGCCTACCGACTCCATAACCCATGAGCCACAACAGTAATAGCAAATCAAGCTACCCATCTTTCCTGATACATCTTGGAGGTCTCATCGCCGTCTCAGCATGGGGCACCTCATTTGTTGCAACCAAAGTGCTTATTCAAGAGGGACTAAACGCCGTAGAGATCTACATCTACCGTTTCATCATTGCTTATCTCCTGACCTTTATATTCTGCCCTAAGCCGATCTTTAGCCACAACAAGCGCGACGAGCTGATGTTTCTTCTCTGTGGCATTTGTGGTGGATCGGTCTACTTCATCTCTGAGAACACGGCCGTGATGTATACCTTAGTCTCAAACGTGGCCCTCATCACCGCCTTAGCTCCGCTAATGACCAGCATCCTGGCAGCCTTAGTGTTCCGCTCCGAGAGGCTCTCGCGCGGCTTCATGCTCGGCTCCTTCGTAGCTCTTATCGGAGTGGGGTTTGTAATCTTCAACAGTTCCGTAGAGGTAAATGTCAACCCCTTTGGCGACATGCTCGCCCTCCTTTCGGCCATCTGCTGGGCCATATATACCATCCTGCTCCGCCCCCTCAACGCCACCTACTCAGCCTGGTTTATCACCCGAAAGACCTTCTTTTACGGTATCATCACAGCTCTCCCCTTCCTCCTGACCGAACCCACACATGCCTCGCTCGAGACCCTCACGCATATCCCCGTGATGATAAATCTACTCTTCCTCGGATTGGTTTGTTCCTTCTTAGCTTACCTACTGTGGTCGTTTATCGTCAAGCGCATAGGAGCCATCAAGAGCGGCAATTATCTCTACTTCTCACCCATAGTGACATTGGTGATGTCGGCCATCATCTTAGGCGACCGCATTACGGCCGTCGGAGTCATTGGCTGTGTCCTAATACTCGGAGGTGTGATACTCTCGGAAAAGCTTGGATGCCACGGCCACACGCATATCAAGCGTTAGTGTCCATCAAAAAATCGACTTCCTCAATGATACGCGCCATCTCTACATGCGTTGACTCACGCCCCTTGGCAGACTCGGCCATGGCCATGGCCTTCACCTCAGATGGATTAACATTGACCAAGTTCCACAGCAGCCTCACACCGGCATAGGCAAGAATCGCAGGCACCGAGGGAACAAGGCACTGTCGAGCAAGCTCCAGTGCATATCCCTCATGCCTCAAAAGAGAGTGGCATAAGATGTCGACAGCCTCGTGGCTGGTCAGTCCCGACAGCCACTCAAGCGCCTCATCTACTTTCAAAACGCCCCGAGGGACAATCATCGGAGCAAGAAGCTGGCTCTCACGACAGGCCACATCGGCCCTTAGCATCGCAGCAAGCTCCATGTCGGCCCCATATCGCTGAGCAATCTCCTTAAGTTGAGGGATATTGACTCCCATAATAAACCGATAGGGGGAGCCGGCGCGACGAAGCGTCTCGGCCACGACACCATTTCGCATAGCATACATGTCGCGCTTAACCTCTTGCATCTTGTTATACATAACTCAGACTGGTTTTTATTGCAAAAATAAGCAAAATAGCATTACGAAACGCCGAAATAGCCGTATAAATCATGACATCACCAAAGAAGAAGGAATGACTTTTTAACAAAAAAAGCTAATTTTAACATTCATTTAATCCATTTGCATTGTTATAAGATATAATTTTGTTCCTCAAAATTTGACTTCAACGCCCATCCTCACCCATATCTTTATGAGCGAAAATATTAACATCCGTGAGCTTAATGAGCTCGTAGCCGGGAAGAGCCGGTTTGTCGACCTTGTCTTGCGCGGCATGGACCAGACCATTGTCGGCCAAAAACATCTCGTAGAATCGCTTGTCATAGCCCTACTGTCAAATGGCCATGTGCTCCTCGAAGGCGTACCGGGCTTGGCCAAGACCCTCGCCATCAAGACCCTTGCACAGGTTATCGATGCCAAATATTCACGCATCCAGTTCACCCCTGACCTTCTTCCGGCCGATGTCACCGGTACGATGATCTATAGTGTCAAAAACGAGTCGTTTCAAATCAAAAAAGGCCCCATCTTTGCCAACTTTATTTTGGCCGATGAAATTAACCGTGCCCCGGCAAAGGTGCAAAGCGCATTACTTGAGGCCATGCAGGAGCGGCAGGTGACTATCGGCGACTCCACCTTTGCCCTCCCTGTTCCCTTCCTGGTGATGGCCACCCAAAATCCCATTGAACAGGAGGGGACCTATCCCCTCCCCGAAGCACAGGTTGACCGCTTCCTTCTCAAGGTAGTGATTGGCTATCCCACCAAAGATGATGAGCGACTGATTATTCGCCAAAACATTGCCTCTAAGGCAAAGGAAGTTCAGCCGCTGCTCCGTCCCGAGGAGATCACCGAGGCGCAGAAGGTGGTAGAGCAGATATATGTCGACGAAAAGATAGAGCGATATATCGTTGACATCGTGTTTGCCACTCGCTATCCTGCCGACTATCAGCTACCCGATCTCAAAGATATCATCGCCTATGGAGCATCGCCCCGAGCCTCCATCTCACTGGCACGTGCCTCTCGCGCATATGCCTTCATACATGGACGTGGATATGTTGTGCCCGAAGATGTCCGCGCCGTGGCCCACGACGTGATGCGCCATCGCATAGGTCTGTCATATGAAGCTGAAGCTCAGAACATCACCACAGACGAAATCATCTCAGAGATACTTGACAAGATTGAGGTGCCCTAATCACTCTACCTCTCCTCTCCACTCTCCTATACTCCAAATCAACACGTTAACAACCCTCACCGATAGCCTCCCGTGGAAGCCACTGACCTGCTCAAAAAAGTAAGGAAGATCGAGATTAAGACTCGCGGTCTGAGCCAAAACATATTTGCCGGCGAATATCACACCGCCTTCAAGGGCCGAGGTATGATGTTCTCGGAAGTACGTGAATACCAGTATGGCGACGACATTCGCGACATAGACTGGAACGTCACCGCGCGCCACAATCATCCCTATGTCAAGGTCTATGAGGAGGAGCGCGAACTCACGGTGATGCTCTTGGTTGACGTGAGCCGCTCGCGCCTCTTCGGCGCCGTGGGCACCAACAAACGCGAAATGATAGCCGAGGTGGCCGCCACCATTGCCTTCTCAGCCATCCAGAACAACGATAAGATAGGAGTGCTCTTCTTCTCCGACAAGGTAGAGAAATTCATTCCCCCCAAGAAAGGACGCAAGCACATCCTTTTTATCATACGCGAGTTGCTCGACTTCAAGCCCGAGCGTCCCGAAACCGACATTGCGTCTGCTCTGCGATATTTCACAGATGCCCTAAAAAAACGTGCCACCACATTCCTGATCTCAGACTTCATTGACTCCCACGACTACTCCAAAGCTCTCGCTGTGGCCGGTAATCGCCACGATGTAATAGCCCTTCAGGTATATGATAAAAGAGACGCCTCGATGCCCGACGTGGGGCTCATACGCTTGGCCGACCTCGAGAGCGGCCGCGAGCAATGGGTCGACACCTCATCCAAGAAGGTGAGGAAGGCCTACAGCAAATGGTGGTATGAACGACAGCAGGCCATGACCGACGCCATGCAGCGAGCACGAGTCGATATGGCATCCGTTGCCACCGACGAAGACTATGTTGCCGCACTTATGAGCCTTTTCCGCCGACGCAGCGCTCATTAATCCCCCTTCTTGACCATGTCAACTCACTATAATATTGGCCTGCGACTTATGAGCCTGATGCTCCTCGCGGTTGCCATCACATTCACAGCCACTGCCTCGGCTACCGACATAGTGGTGAAGGCCAGTCTTGACTCGGCCACTCTTGAGATGGGGCGACAGACGGCCCTCCATGTCGAGATATTCGGCACCATTAACGCCGCCGACTCCTCGGCCACCGAGGTGATCCTCAACATTCCCGACTCCATCAAGCAGTCTATCGAAGTGGCTCATATCACGCCGGCAGAGGTGACCGACCTGGGCGGCGGGCGTGCTCGCATCCTCCGCGACATCATCATCCAAGGCTTTGACTCAGGTGTCTATACCCTACCCCCGGTGCTCTACCTCGGCCCCGACTCTTCATTCCCATCCAATGAGACGGTCATCAAGGTATATCCTATCCCCGTAGACTCCCTCAAGTCAATTCACGATTATGCCGACGTGGTCAGCCCCAATCGTCAGCTGCTCGACTATCTGCCCGACTGGATGGCGCGTTATGGACTCTGGATTATCCTTGTTCTCGCCCTACTCGCCGGTGCCACCTATATATATATACGCAAGCGCCGAGGAGTCCCTGTTATCCCGGCCACACCGGTCAAGAAAGAGAGCCCCGTCACAGTGGCCCTACGTCAGCTCAATGTACTGCGCGAGGAAAACCTCTGTCAGCGCGGCGAAGAAAAACAATATTACACCCGGCTTACCGACATCCTGCGCGTCTATCTCCACGACCGCTTTGGCATCAATGCCATGGAGATGACCTCCACACAGATACGCCACGCCCTGAACTCCAACGACGACACTCGCCTATCCTCCTCGCTTATGGGGCGCATCTTGGAGATGGCCGACTTCGTCAAGTTTGCAAAGGTGCGCCCCTTGCCCGACGACAACACTGCCGCCATGACCCACGCCGTGAAGTTTATTAACGACACACGCCCTCTTCTCCAGCCCACATCCCCCGACCAGCAATCATCAACCGACAAGACGCCTAAGGAACAATGACATTTGCCAACCCCGACATTCTTTGGGGACTGCTCATAATCATCCCCTACATAGCATGGTTTATATGGAAACGAGGCCGACTGCATGCCCCGATGGCCATATCATCCATAGCCCCCTTTGCCGCATGTCGGCGTTCGGGTAAGGCTCTGTTGCTCCATGCCCTCTTCTTTGTGCGCCTGGCCGCCATTGCTGCCTTGATAGTGGTGCTTGCCCGGCCCCAGACCCGCGACAAGTGGAGCTCCACCTCCACCGAAGGCACCGACATAGTACTCGCCCTCGATTTATCCACCTCGATGCTCGCCCGCGACTTCAAGCCCGACCGATTTGAGGCCGCCAAGCAAGTAGCAGCTCAGTTTGTTGCCGGCCGAGAGAGCGACAATATCGGCGTAGTAATCTTTGCCGGCGAGGCCTTCACTGCCGTCCCGATGACCACCGACCGTGCCTTGCTCGTCAACTATATCAACGACATCCACATGGGGATGCTCGAAGACAACACCGCCATAGGCGACGGCCTGGCCACCGCAATCAACCGCATCAAAGAAGGCAAGGCCAAGAGCAAGAGCATCATACTGCTCACCGACGGCTCCAACAACACCGGCATAGTGGCTCCGGCCACAGCCGCCGAGATTGCCCGAAAGCTCGGCATAAAGGTCTATACCATCGGCATTGGGCGTAACGGCAATGCGCCTTATCCCTCCGAAAACGCCTTTGGTCGCATAGAGTATGTCAACATGCCCGTGGTGATCGACGAGACCACTCTCAAACAGATTGCCGCCACCACCGGCGGCAAATATTTCCGCGCCACCGGCAACAACGTCCTTGCCGAAATTTTCAAAGAGATTGACTCGCTGGAAAAGACCGCCATTGACGTCCGTAACTTCACCCATACAGAAGACAACTTCCTACCTTGGGCACTTTTGGCTGCTCTCATCCTTGTCATTGAGCTCATCTGCCGCTCCACTATCCTCCGTTCCATCCCCTAAGACATGATTACCTTCGTCAACCCGCAATATCTCTACCTGCTCCTTGTCGTTCCGGCGATTGCCATCCTTTGGCTCCTCGCCCGTAACGCGCGCAGCCGCAAGCTCCGGCGCTTCGGCCGCCCCGCAGTCATAGCCAGACTGATGCCTGAAGCATCTCGCTACACCGGATGGATAAAAATTTCGCTGGAGCTCCTTGCCCTTGCCCTCATCATCATTGCCATTGCTCGGCCTATAGCTCCATCCAATGCCACGGAGGCCACCGAGACAAGTTCCACCCGAGGCATTGAGCTTATGATTTGCCTCGACGTCAGCAACTCCATGCTCGCCTCCTCTACCGACGATCCCGGCGGCGTCTCCCGTCTGCGCCGCGCCAAGTTCATCCTTGAAAAACTGATAGATAAGCTCCAAAACGACAAGATAGGCCTCATAGTCTTTGCCGGCGAGAGCTACACTCAGCTCCCCATCACCTCTGATTATATCTCGGCCAAAATGTTTATCGACGACCTATCGACCGAGATGGTCCCCACCCAGGGCACTGCCATAGGCTCGGCAATTGACATGGCTATGAACTCCTTCACCCCCGACAGTGAAATGGATAAGGCCATAGTGGTGATCACCGATGGAGAGAACTTTGAAGATGATGCACGCGCCGAGGCTGCACGAGCCGCTGAGGCCGGCATTCAGGTTGATGTAATTGGCCTCGGCTCAGCCTCTGGCGCCCCAATTCCCACACCCAAGGGGATGGGCACCGGCAAATATCTCACCGACGATAACGGCCAAGTTGTGGTCACTGCCCTCAACGAGGAGATGGCTCGCGAGATAGCCAAAGCCGGCCATGGCATTTACCTCCAGGGAGCCGACCCCGCCGTGGTCTCCGACCTCGACGCCCAGCTCTCTAAGCTCACCCGCGCAGAGTATCAGCGACTGACCGCCTCTCCCTCGGCTGAGCTCTTCCCCATTGTGGCCATCCTGGCCCTGGTGACACTCCTTATCGACACCATCATACCTTACCGCAAGATCTCATGGCTTCGCGGCATCAACTTCTTCTCAAAAGCCAAATGATGATGATGACCTCGACACTGCTCTCCACCGCCCGGGCTTCGTTCAGAGCCCTGAGTATCTCCTTGGCTCTCCTCGCATTGGGCGTCCCTGCCGTTGCAGCCAGTTCCGCCGGCGACGCCCAAACCGCCGCAGCCCCGGTCGGACCTGCGTCAAACCGATACGAGCGCAATTATATTGTCGACGGCAACCGCCTCTACCACCAAAAGCGCTTTGCCGAAGCCGAGACCATGTATAAAAAAGCCCTCGAGCAAAACCCCTCCTCGCCCGAGGCGCGTTTCAACCTCGCCGCGGCCTACATAAGGCAGAGCGGCTCGGCCGACCCCAACGCCGACAACAACCCGATGGGGGAGGCCCATAAGCTCCTATCCGACCTAAGCTCCCTGCGCCAAGACATGACCGATGCCGAACGCCACATTGCCGAGCTGGCCAACTTCAACCTTGGCAACATTGCCTTCAACAACAACGACTTCAAGGCAGCCATAGAGAGCTACAAGCGTGCCCTCCGCATCGACCCCTCCGATGACAAGGCGCGCCAAAACCTTCGTCTGGCCCAGCTTAAGCTCCAAGAGCAGCAGCAAAACGACCAGAATAAGGACAATAAAGACCAGAACCAAAACCAGAATCAGGACAACAAAGACCAAAACCAAGACAATAAAAATCAAAACCAAGACCAGGACAAGAGTCAAGACAAAGACAAAAAAGATCAAGACCAAAACAAAGATCAAAATCAGGGTCAAGACCAGGACAAGAAAGAGAAGCCTGACCGTCAGCGTTCGGGCATGAGCGATGCCAATGCCGAGCAGATCCTCAAGGCTATGGAAAACGAGGAGGCCGCTACACGCCGCCGCGTTGAGGCTGAGCGCCGCAAAGCCGAGGCTGCTAAGCGCCGCCGAGTCACCAACCCCTGGTAATCCCCCACACTCGTCCCTCCCCCCCCACTCCACTTCATCATCATCATGAAACGACTCATAACCATCCTATGGCTCTTTGCTCTGATTGCCTTGCCGGCCTTGGCCCAGACCTCATTCTCGGTCCAGGCACCACAGCGCGTCAGGTCGGGCCAAAAGTTTGCCGTCACCTTTCGTCTCGCCAATGGCGACGACCCCTCGGCCCTAAGAGTGCCACAGATAGAGGGGTGTGAGCTTCTTTTCGGACCTGCCCAGAGCACCCGCCAGAGCTATCAGGTGATCAACGGACAGGCCACCTCCTCTTCATCTATCGACTTCACCTACACCTATCGTGCCGGCAAGCCTGGGACTTACACCATTGGAGAGGCCTCCATCTCCTCGGGAGGCAAGACCTATCGGACACGTCCGGCATCTTTTACTGTCGTTGACGATCCCAACGCAGGCCAGCAGGGCGCAGGAGGGTATGGCGGTTCACAAGGGCATCCGCAAGTGTCGATTGACGACATCGACACTCAATCGTCGGGTCGCGCCGTCAACGCCAACGATGTCATTGTGCGCATCATCCTGGCCCGCAACAATGTCTACGAACAAGAGCCCGTGGAGTGTACCATCAAGCTCTATACCAAATATAATATATCATCATTCCGCCCGACCATCCAGCCCTCCTTTGACGGCTGCCTGATTGAGGAGCTCGATGTCCGCCCCGCCCTCAACGAGGTGGAGCGCTACAATGACCAGGACTATTACACGGCCGTTCTCAAACGCTGCATCCTCTTCCCCCAGAAATCGGGCAAGATTACCATCAATTCCGGCAACTACGACATGTCGGTCATCCAGTATGAACAGGTCAACATGGGCTTCGTCACGATGCGCAATCCCGTGGAGCGCGACATTAAGGTGACGAGCAACTCGGCATCGCTCACCGTAAAACCCCTCCCCTCTCCTGCCCCTGACGGGTTTAACGGTGCTGTCGGTAAATTCTCCATCGACTCTCGCCTCGTTGGCAACTCATTCCGGACTAACGATCCCGCTACTCTCATCTACACCATCTCCGGCTCGGGCAACATCAAGTATCTCAAAGAGCCAACCATCGACTTCCCCTCTGAGTTTGAGCAATATACGCCCAAGGCTGAGACCGACACCCGTTTGAGCGGAGCCAATATTGCCGGCACGATGACCATCGAGTATACCTTCGTGCCCACAACAACAGGCAATTTCACTATCGGCTCCGATAAGTTTGTCTACTTCGATCCCGCAACAGCCAAGTATGTAACCCTCACCACACCCTCCTACCCCATCCATGTGGTGAAAGGAGCATCTACCCCTGTCTCCGACCGCGACCGCAAAGACATCGAGGCTAAGAACACCGACATACGCCACATACGCCTCGGTGTCTCCGGCTCCATCAAGGAGCTACGTCCTGTGGCTCTCCAATGGTGGTATTGGGCCATCTACCTCCTCCTCATCTTAGCACTCATCGGAGCCACAGCAGCTTATGGCAAGCATGCCCGCGCCATGGCCGACGTGACCGGTCGTCGAAATGCGCGCGCAAGCAAGACCGCCCGCAAGCGCCTCTCCGCCGCCAAGACCCTGCTCGACAAGGGGGAGACAGCCAAGTACCACGAAGAACTCTTGCGCGCCCTTTGGGGCTACCTCGGCGACAAGCTCCGCCTCAACCCCTCACAGCTCACACGCACGACAGTGGCCGACACCCTCACGGCTCGCTACGGCGAGCGAGGCACCGAGATGGCCCGCCTGTTTACCGACGTCATCGACGCATGCGAGCTTGCTCGCTACACTCCCACCGAGGCCGATGCCCCTCGACAGCTCTACGAGCGGGCCACCGAAGCCATCAACAATCTTGAGCGCACAAAAGCCTGATTCACATCATGAGATCCCTTTCAATCATCATAGCCCTTCTTCTGGCTACAGCCCTGCAATGCCTCGCAGCCCCCCTGACCGAGCGCGCTGACTCGGCCTATTCTGCCGACGATTTCGACACCGCCCTCTCCCTCTACCGTCAGGAGCTCAATGCCAACGGCGCTTCGGCTAAGCTCTGGTATAACATAGGCAACACCGAGTATCGCCTTGGCAATTTAGGCAAGGCCATCATTGCCTATCAGCGATCGCTGCGCCTCGACCCCACCGACGAAGACACCCGGGCCAACCTCGACTTCGTCACTGCCAAGACCCTCGATCGTCCCGGCGACAACGGCTCCTTCATCTCCAACAGCTCCGACGCCATTGCCTCCCTCGCCACCCCCGACACCTGGGCATGGGGGACTCTCCTCATCTTCTGCCTCTGCATCGCATGTGTCGTGCTCTACATCTTTGGCAGATCCATTGCCCTGCGCAAGGCCGGCTTCTTTGGCGCCATAGTGCTCTTGTTCGTCACAGTGGCTTCAGCTGCCATAGCCCTTCGCGCCGCCCGTAAAGCCACGTCGATTAATCAGGCCGTGATTACTGCCTCCTCCACCATCCTCTCCACCTCGCCTCGAGAGCCCAAAGACCGCTCTGAAGAGGCCATGCTGCTCCATGAGGGCACCCTCCTCGAGATCATCGACTCAGTAGCCGCGCCGGCCGACACCACCGGACTAAAGTGGCTCGACGTCCGCATCGACAATCATCATCGCGCCTGGATACGCTCATCCGACGTTGAGCGCATCTGATCGTCCGAGGAGAGATATGTTGTAAAACATATTCACTTTTCTTGACATTTCTTGCTCGCATCTCAAAAATATTACATAATTTCACCACATATATCTACTCCTTCCGACAATAATCTACCATCATAAAAACTATTTATTATGGCTAAAACCATCACATTCAACGAGCTGCGTCGCCTCAAAGATAGCTTGCCCGACGGTGCGACCCACCAGATCGCCGACAAGCTCAACGTCACCGTACAGACTGTCCGTAACTATTTCGGTGGCGCCAACTACGAGTTTGGTAAAAACGCCGGTGTACACATCGAGCCCGGCCCCGACGGCGGCATCGTGGTGCTCGACGATGAGACCATCTACGACATGGCCGTTGAAATCCTCAAAAACGAGGGTAAGGCTTAAACTCAACAAGCCATCTTCCCCCACAGGCCATTGTCCCCTGAGCTCATGCCCCGGGGACAATGCTTTTTAGTATATAAGAAGTGACCTTTGACAGCATCATGTATTTATACTTTTTGAGCAAAACGATTACCATTTCAAATATTATTGCTAATTTCGCCGAAAATTTTTGCAAATAACCCACATAAGGATGAAAGTTCTGAAATTTGGCGGCACTTCTGTAGGCTCCGCCCAGCGCATCAAAAACGTCGCCAATCTTATCACTGAACGTGGCCGTAACATTGTGGTCCTCTCTGCCATGTCGGGCACCACCAACACCCTGGTCGAAATTTCTGATTATCTGTATAAAAAGAATGTTGCCGGGGCTAAAGAGACCATCAACAATCTCCAGGCAAAATATGATGGTGTCATCGACGACCTCTTTGACTCCGACGACGCTCGCGCTCGTGCCCGCGGCGAGGTGGGCGCTTGCTTTGACTTCATCCGATCGCTCAACAAGGAGATCTTCACTCTCTTTGAGGAGCGTGAAATCCTCGCTCAGGGGGAGCGCATGTCTACCGCCCTGATGCACCTCTATCTCCTCCAGATGGGGGTCAACGCCGTGATGCTCGACGCTCTCGACTTCATGCGCACCGACAAAAACGCTGAGCCCGACTCGACCTACATTCGCGAGAAGCTCATCAAACTTCTCGAAGAGCATCCCGAGGCCGACCTCTTCATCACTCAGGGCTACATCTGCCGAAACGCCTATGGCGAGATTGATAATCTCCAGCGCGGCGGCAGTGACTACACCGCCTCGCTCATCGGCGCAGCCATCAATGCCGACGAGATTGAGATATGGACCGACATCGACGGGATGCACAACAACGACCCCCGCTATGTGGAGGGCACCGCCCCTGTCCATCAGCTCCACTTTGAGGAGGCTGCCGAGCTGGCCTACTTCGGCGCAAAGATCCTCCACCCCACATGCGTCCTCCCCGCCAAGCTCAACAATATTCCGGTGCGCCTGCTCAACACCATGCAGCCATCGGCCGAGGGCACTCTCATCTTCAACGCCCCCTCCACCCACTCCATCAAGGCCGTTGCCGCCAAAGATAACATCACGGCCATCAAGATCAAGAGTGGTCGCATGCTCCTGGCATATGGATTTCTCCGAAAGGTATTTGAAATCTTTGAAACCCACCGCACTTCCATCGACATGATTGTCACCTCTGAAGTGGGCGTGTCTGTCACCATCGACAATGAGCGCAATCTCCCCGCCATACTCGATGACCTCAAAAAGTTTGGCACCGTCACCGTCGACCGCGACATGGTAATCATCTGTGTCGTGGGCGACCTTGAGTGGCAAAACCGCGGCTTTGAGGCCGAGGTGGTCAACGCCCTCCGCGAGATCCCCGTAAGGATGATCTCTTATGGCGGCAGCAACTACAACATCTCGCTCCTGATTCGCCGCGATGACAAGGTGCGCGCCCTCAACCTACTCTCTTCCCATCTCTTCAACAAATAAGCCCCCTCCCAGACAACAGCGATGTTTCCAATAGACCTCTTTAAGCATACCGACACCCCCTTCTATTACTACGACATGGAGCTCCTCAAGGCCACCCTTCGCGAGCTCAACGACTGTGCCTCTCCCCACGGCTTCATTGTCCACTATGCCATGAAGGCCAACGCCAACCCCGACATCCTCGAGGCCATTCGCGATGCCGGCCTCGGCATCGACGCCGTCTCGGGCTGGGAGATACGCCGCGCCCTCGACTGCGGATTTGCCCCTGAGAGCATAGTCTTTGCCGGTGTGGGCAAGACCGACCATGAAATACGCCTCGCCCTCGAGGCCGGCATCTCTTGCTTCAACGTTGAGAGCGAGCCCGAGCTCGAGGTCATCGCCGACATTGCCGCTCAGATGGGCGTGAAGGCCCACGTAGCTCTCCGCGTCAACCCCAACATCGACGCCCACACACACGCCTACATCACCACCGGCCTCTCTGAAAACAAGTTTGGCATTCCACGCGAGCAGCTCGACGCCATGGTGGCCCGGTGCATCGAGCTCCCATCAGTGAAGCTCGAAGGGCTCCACTTCCACATCGGCTCTCAAATCACCGAAATGGAGCCTTTCCTCATGCTCGCAGACACCATCAACGAGCTCCAAGACTATTACGCGCCACATGGAATAATGTTTAGGACAATCAATGTCGGGGGCGGACTCGGCATAGACTATGATGACCCCGACGCCCACCCCATCCCCGACTTCCGCTCCTACTTTGATTCCTTTGCCTCGCGACTGAACCTCCGCCACGGCCAGCAGCTCCACTTTGAGCTTGGCCGCGCCATCGTGGCCCAGTGTGGCTCGCTCATCACCCGAGTGCTCTATGTCAAGAAAGGGCTCTCCAAGCAGTTTGCCATCGTCGACGCCGGCTTCACCGACCTCATCCGCCCCGCCCTTTATCAGGCTCATCATAAGATAGAAAACATTACGGCCTCGGCCGATGCTCCGATTGAGACCTACGACGTAGTGGGACCCATATGCGAATCGTCTGACTGCTTTGCCACCGCCGAGCCCCTCCCTCTCACTCGCCGCGGCGACCTCCTTGCCCTCCGCTCTGCCGGAGCCTATGGCGAGATCATGGCCTCGCAATACAACTGCCGCCCCCTGCCCAACTCCCTCCTCGGATAGACCATAGGGCAACATAAATTTTGAAGATTGAATGAGATGAGGTAATTTTGCACCGTCATTCATCGAATCTTCACTTATGAAAATATCAGTAATATGCATCGGTGATGAGCTGCTGATAGGCCAAGTGACCGACACCAACTCGGGCATGATTGCTCGTGTGATAGCCCCGGAAGGGTGGGAAGTGGAGCGCACCGAGATCGTGCCCGACACTCGCGAGGCTATCTCCGATGCCATTAACCGCGCTCTGGAGCGTACAGACGTGGTGATCACCACCGGCGGCCTCGGCCCTACGGCCGACGACATCACCAAGCCCACCCTCTGCACCATCTTTGGCGGCGGGCTCCATCACTCCCCCGAGGTAGAGCGCAACGTGATAGAGGTGATGGCTCGCAGAGGGCGTCAGATGAACGAGCTTACACGCGCCCAGGCCCTCGTGCCCGACAGCGCCACGGTGATACAAAACCGTGTGGGCACAGCCCCAATCCTCCTCTTTCAGCGCGGTGACAAGACTCTCGTTGCAATGCCCGGAGTGCCCTTCGAAGCTCAAGAGATGTTTGTCTCCGACGTCTTCCCCCGCCTGCGCCAGCTCTACACCTCCGACACCGTCACCGCCCATCAGACCTTCATCGTGGCCGGCATCTCCGAGAGCCAGCTCGCCGAGAGCCTCGCCCCCTTTGAAGCATCGCTCCCCGAAGGGCTCCATCTTGCCTACCTCCCACGCCCGGGCATCATACGCCTGCGCCTCGACGGCCGAGGCTCCTCACGCGCCGAGCTATCGTGCCTGATGGCCGAGCAAGCCTCCCTCCTCCGCGACGCCGTCAAGCCCTGGCTCATAGCCGAGAGCGACATCCCCACCGCCGCCATCCTCCTCCAGATGCTCGTCGAGCGCGGAATGACCCTCGCCACAGCCGAGAGCTGCACCGGAGGCAACATTGCCCACGAGATCACACTCATCCCCGGAGCCTCCGAAGCCATGCGTGGTGGCATCGTAAGCTACTCCAACGATGCCAAGCATATGCTCCTCGGCGTCGACTCCGCCCTCATCGACGCCCACGGCGCCGTATCCATCCCCGTCGTGGAGGCCATGGCCCAAGGCGCACGCCTCCACATAGGCGCCGACTACGCCATTGCCACCAGCGGCATAGCCGGACCCGGAGGCGGCTCCCCGACCAAGCCCGTAGGCACAGTGTGCGTGGCTGTGGCCACCCCCTCGGGAGTGATCTCCGACACCCTCCACCTCACCGGCACGCGCGAGCGCATCATCAACCGTGCAACCTCCGAAGCCCTCATCATGGCCATCCACGCCGTGAGAGGCTAATCGCCACGAAATCGAAAAATAATATCATACCTACATCCTAACAAACAACCAATCAACAGAAACGCATGAAAAAGATTCTGCTTTCGCTCGTTGCCTTCCTCTCGCTGCTTGGCCCGGCCCTACTCGCCGCCGACGCAATAGAAGAGAAGTCTGTTACCCTAAACGTCAACGATGCTACCGCCTTTGATGGGACTCATGTTGAGATAAAATATAAAGATGATGGAAAACTCCAAGAAGCAGAAAAATATCAACCTTTGAACTCATTCAAATTAGGCGAATTCACTATATCATTTGATGAGAAAGGCACCAATAGAGCTGGATACTTCTATAATAATAGTGCTGACAATAATAAGCAGTCCAATATTAGATTATATAACGGGGGGACAATGACCGTCTCCGCGCCCTCAAACTACACCATTACATCAATTGATTTTGAGGGAACTGGAGGAAATAATTATGCACTTACATCAATACCGGAAGGAGTTACAACCTCAAAAAAGAAAGCCTCCTGGACTGGAAATGCTAATTCAATCTCATTCACTACCACAGCCAATTCACGTATCACAACTTTCACAATTAAATATAAAGTTATTCCTGAAGGGGCTGTCATTGCTCCGGAGATTTCCGTTGACACTGAGGCTCTTTGGGAGAAGAAGACGGTGACCATCACATCTGCAACCGAGGGCGCCACCATCTACTATACCCTTGACGACACCGACCCGTCGGCTACCAATGGCGAGACATACTCCGCTCCTTTTGAACTCTCTGAGACCAAGATGGTTAAGGCCATTGCCGTCAAGGACGACAACATGTCTGAAATCACCACCAAGGAAATTGAGGTTGACCTCAACGCCGTAGCCCCCGTGACATTCAATGTAAGCGGCAAAACATGGGAGGCCAACACCGTGACTATGTCGAGCCTCACCCCCGACGCCACCATCCTATACACCATCGACGGCTCAGACCCCAAGAGCAGCGAGACTGCAAAGACATACACCGACCCCATCACCGTCACCGAGACAACCACCATCAAGGCCATCGCCAAGAAAGGCGAAAACTACTCCGACCCAAGCGAGAAAGAGGTGAAGATTGACCTTGGGGCACCCACACTCTCTCCGGCCGGCGGAACATACAGCGAAGCACAAAAGGTGACAATGACCGCCTCCCATGCCACCGAGGTATGGTATACCACCGACGGCACAGACCCAGTGAAGAATGGCGAAAACAGCACTTCCTACGACCTCACGGAAAAGCCCGAGATAGACATCACCACCGCAACAACGCTCAAGGCCATCGCTTACAACGGCGAAGTGGTCAGCCCCATCGCAACCGCCGAATACATCATCACAGGAAGCGTTGAGGATGTAACCTTCAACTTCACTGATTTCAACTCCGAAGACCTCGAATGGGCCGGCATAGATGAGGTTCCCACCGCCGGTAATAATGACGACAAAGGTTGGGTCGTATCTAAATTTGAAAAAGATGGCGTAATCATTGAATTTGACAATTCCAAAGCCACTAAAGATAATGGCGAAAACGACCCCAGCAAGAGTTATCGCCTATGGTATTATTCAAATAAAGGAACAAACCAAACCCAGCTCCGCCTCGCAAATTCAGGTTCTCAGCGTGGAAGCACCATGACTTTCATTGCGCCTGAAAGTACCAAACTGTCATCAATCACTTTCAATATTGTAGCTAACGACAGCAAATATTACTTCAACTATAAGTCCAATGAAGGCTCTCTGACAAAAGGCGACAATGGAAGTGTATGGACATGGAATGGTTCAACCTCTAAAGTGGTGCTCACACCAAGCACGTTTGGCGGCACAATGTGGATTTCATCCATTGATGTCACTTACTATGAGTCAACCTCTCCCACCTTCAATTATAATACCGGCTCATATTATGAGACCTTTGACCTGACGATGACCACCGACCTCCCCGGCGGCAAGATATTCTATACTATCGACGGCGCAACCCCGACTTCAGCTTCCGATGAATACACTGCCCCGGTGAAAATCGAGCGTAAGGCTTCCGGCGAGTCCACCACTGTAAAGGCCATCACCGTAGGCGAGAAACTCAATTCCGAGACCGGAAAGATGGAGCCCTACACCTCCGAGCCCACCACCGCGACATACACCTGGGCGGAGATTGACCAGCCCGAAGAGGTGTTCCGCTCCATCCAGCAGTTTGTCGACTGGTTTACAATCGGCGAGGCCCCCGCGAACCTCAAGGAAATCCAAGATACTGCCCTCATAAAGTGGAGCTATCCCAACCTTGACAAGGTGGTGAAGACCAACATGACTCTCTTTGTCACCGCCGTTGGTCCCAACGCCCTTTACCTCAACGACGGCTTTGGCACCGGCGAGATGAACTCCATTGTCCTCACCTCCTCAAGCGTTGACTTCACCGAGCTTTACCAGCCCAACGACCTCCTCGACGAGGGTATGATCATAGGCTTTGAGTGGATCAACGATATCACCCCCTCATTCACCCTCAAAGGCAACCCCGTTAGAGCCTCCAATGGCAACTTCATCTACGAGCCCAACACCATGACCGTTGACTCCATCATCGCCTCTGCCGCCTGGAACGGCCTCGACATCTACTATATCAAGATGAACAATGAGTGGAGTGTCAAGAATGCCCCCCAATACAACCTTATGGTGCCCCGCATTGCCCTCGACAACCCCTACATGGTGAATGAACTCGTGAAGCTCGACGGCCTCACATTCACCAAGGATATCACCGGCACCGAGACCGGCGACAATGCAACATATACCGCCACCGCCCCCTCAGGCAAGCAGATACTCGTAAAGACCGAGCTCCCCATCGGCGAATATGCCGCCGGGAAGTATGACCTCCGCGCCATAGTGGGCTATGACCTCCTCGTCACGCCCGAAAAAGTCAACAAGAAGACAGGCGAGATAACCCAGCAGGCCGACACCACCATCACCCCCTTCATCATCCCAGCAATGATAATAGGCGAAGGCGGCGACATCGAGAAGGAGGCCTTCAAGCTCACCGAAGAGGTGAAGGAGGGCAACATCCTCATCGTCTATGACAATTTGGCCATGACCGCCCTTGACTACAACAAGACCTATGGCTATGCCCCATACAAGAAAGTCTCCACCGACGACAACGGCGAAATCAGCCTCAGCGCCGAGGACGCCCTGAGCCTCGTCCCCGCTCCGGCCACAAGCCGAGCCGAAGGCGACCTCTTCTACATCATGGACAACTATGGCCGCTACTATTATCAGACCGGCACCTACAACTCCTTCAACGTTGCCTACGAACTCCCCGAGAATCCTGAGGAAGCTATGTGGATGTTTGAGCCTTTCACCGGCGACGATGGCTCCTCGGCTATGAAGATTACCAACTACTCCACCGGCAAGTGGATTCAATATTCCACTAAGTATAAGAGCTATGGCTGCTACCCCGAAGAGCAAGGCAAACTCCCCGTCGTCTACCAATCAACCGGCTCCACCACCGGAGTGACCATCGTTGAGGCTCCCGCTGCCGCTGCTCCACTGCGCGTCTATTCCATCCAGGGACAGCTCCTCGGCTCCTCCATCGACTCCCTCGCCCCCGGCATTTACATCATCCGTCAGGGCAATGAGTCGCGCAAGGTGCTCGTAAGATAATCATTGGCAAAAGCCAACAATAGCCTAAGCGGCCCCGTCGGACAGAGTTCCACCGGGGCCGCCTCGCTTTTTTTCGCCCCACAGGCCGCAAAGACATGGATTTTTGTTATCTTTGCAGATTGATAGGCCATAGCCGGAAGCGGCTTGCCTCTCTCCCCATCCTTCACCTATCACTTTCATCTTGCCAATGAACATCCGTAATAGACTGATACTTACCGCCGCAGCCATAGTTATCACCGCCATGGGGTCTGTGGCACAAACCACACTCAGCCCGGCCGCATGCCGTGCCTTGGCTCGTCATGAGGCAGCCACCGCCAGTCGATCTGCTGAGGATAATGACGAGGACAGCCATACCCTCGCCACCATCGAGCTCAGCTCACCCTCAGCCCTCGATTCCCTCATCGCCATAGGTGCTGAGGTGAAAGCCACCTTTGGCACCTTCGCCATCGTGACCCTTCCCTACTCGCAGGCTCGACGAGCCGCCCGCCTCGGTGGCATCCGCGCCATCGACTTCGGCTCCGAAGCCCGCCCGCTGCTCGACGAGGCTCGCAAGCCCACCGGCGTAAACGACGTCCATGCCGGCCTCGCACTCCCCCAAGCCTTTACCGGCAAGGATGTGGTGGTAGGCATTGTCGACGTGGGCTTTGACCCGCTCCACCCCGCCTTTACCCAAGGCGACACTGTCACCCGTGTCAAGCTCTTTGCCTCCATCTCCAAGGGAGGTAAGATCAAGACCTACACCACCGTCGAGGAGATGCGCCGGGCCATGACCGACTCCAAGAGCGAGACACACGCCACCCACGTGAGCGGCATCGCTGCCGGCGGACATGTCGACAAAGCAATGGTGCCCATTCTCAGCGAGCCCAACGCCCAAGGCAAAGTGACCATCACATCGATATCCGAGCGCCCTCTTCCCTACTATGGCGTGGCCCCAGATGCCGATATAGTAATGGCCGGTGGTAGCCTCGACCTATCCTCCATCCTCCTTGGCGTAAACACCATCATAGATTATGCCGCCTCAGTGGGTAAGCCCGCTGTGGTGAATATGAGTCTTGGCATGGGCCTCGGCCCCCACAACGGTGAGGGTCTCTTCTCGCGAGCCATAGCCGAGCTCGGCAAGGATGCCATCATCGCCGTGGCCGCCGGAAATGAGGGCGACCGCAATATCTCCATCAACCACGTCATCGGTTCTTCCGGGCAGATGACCACCGGAGTAGACCTCTCCGACGCTAAAGCATCGGATCCCTCCGAGCAGGCCATCGAGCTTTACTCCACCGAACCAATGACCGTCTATCTCTCCGGCTACGACAAGACGACAGGCGAGAGAGTGTTTAAGGTCAAGGCCCAGCCCTTCACCTCGAGTGGCGAATGCGTGTCTATGAGTCTCGCCATGCTTGGCAAGTATGCCCAATATTTTGGCGGTAAACCTGAGATGGGCATTGGCGAAAACGCAGAGGGCGACCCTGAGAACACCTACACATACATCAGCCTTGACGGCGTCTATCCCATGACGAGCAACACCGGCGTCGTCCTGGCCATCGAGGCATTGGCTCCGGAGGGCACTCGCATTCTCGCCTTTGCCAACAACGGCGACAACCCCTTCTTCACCGCCGGCATAAAGAGCTTTGAGGGTGGATCACCCGATATGTCGATCTCCGACCTCGCCACAGGTCAAAACATCATCTCCGTAGGCGCCTTCAACACCCGCGATTCATGGCCGGCCCTCGACAAGGGCTTCTATGGCTACAAAAACACCAGCTTCCCCTACCTCCAGCCCAGCGGCTACTCCTCTTACGGTACTCTCCTCGACGGTCGCACTCTTCCCCACGTCTCAGCTCCGGGCACAGTGCTCGTCTCTGCCCTCAACCGCTATTACACCAAGGGGGAAAAGACCGACAAGTATTCGGCTCGCGTAAAAGCATCCAACCTCCTTGGAATGGATGCATACTATGGCCATATGCTCGGCACATCAATGGCCACCCCCTTCATGACCGGCGTGATTGCCCTCTGGCTTGAAGCCAATCCCGACCTCACCATCGACGACATACTCGACATAGTGGCCGAGACATCCATCAAAGATGAAACCTACGACAAGGGTGGTGTTAACGCCATTCGCCTCGGAGCCGGACGCGTCGACGCCCTCGCCGGAATAAAGAAAGCCCTCGCCCTCGGCGGAAAGAATGGCATAGCCGACGTGAGCCTCTCAGCCCCCGACGGCCTCATCTCCTTTGACTCCTCCTCCGCCTCGGCAATCATCCCCGGCGCAAAGGAGGTGACAATCAGCATCTTTACCACCTCAGGCTCATTGGCTGCAACAGCCACCGTCCCCGGACAGGAGGCCATCCTTGACCTCTCCCACCTCACCCCGGGCATATATATCATTAAGGCATCTGCCCCCGGTCTGAGCAACCCTTTGACTAAGAAAGTGGCCATAAACTGACACCCAAACATATTTTTTTAGCCCATATATCACACTAATTACCTACGACAATGAACTGGTTTGAATGCAAAGTGCGCTACGATAAGATGATGGAAAACGGCATTGTGAAAAAAGTTACCGAGGCCTTTCTCGTTGATGCACTCACCTTCACTGAGGCCGAAGCACGTATCATTGAGGAACAGACCCCCTTCATCTCAGGCGAATTTTCTGTGAGTGCCGTGAAGCGCACCAAGATCTCCGACATCTTCCGCGACGACACCGCCGACAAATGGTACCTGGCCAAGGTAGCCTTCATCACCATCGACGAGAAAACCGCCGCCGAGAAAAAAGCCATCTCACAGATTCTCGTAGCCGGCAGCTCATTTGATGGCGCTTACAGCAACTTCAAGGATGGGATGAAAGGCACCATGGGCGACTTTGACCTCGTGTCGCTCACCGAGACACCTCTCCTCGACGTCTATTGCCACGAGTGGAAAAGTGCCCAAGACAAGGCCAACCAACAATAAAACAGCCACATGACAGCACGGAGACTTGAGGCAGTGCGCGCCACCATCCCCCGGGGGGTGGAGCTCGTGGCGGTCTCTAAATTCCATCCCGCCGAGGCTATACGCGAGGCATACGACGCCGGGCAGCGCCTCTTTGGAGAGAGCCGCGCCGCCGAGCTCACGCAAAAAGCCGCCATCCTCCCACCCGACATCATCTGGCACTTCATCGGCCACCTGCAAACCAACAAGGTGCGTCCAGTGGTGGCCACAGCCTCCATGATTGAGAGCATCGACTCAGAGCGCCTCCTCCTCGCCGTTGATGCCGAGGCTGCTCGCCAAGGTCGCAAAATAGACATCCTCCTTGAACTTCATGTGGCCGCTGAAGCCACCAAAAGCGGCTTCACCCCCGATGAGGCAATGGAGATTGCCGCCCGGGTGATCCCCACACTCAAGGCCACTAAGCTCCGCGGCGTGATGGGCATGGCATCCAACACCCCCGACGACCCGGAACGCATAAGCGCCGACTTCCATCTCATCGCCGAGACCTTCAGCCGCCTCAAAGCCGGCCCTATGGCCTCTGACCCCACCTTCACCATCATCTCAATGGGCATGAGCGACGACCGCGACGAAGCCATACGCCAAGGCTCCACCATGGTGAGAGTGGGGACAGCCATCTTCGGCCCCCGCGAATATTGACCCGCATAAACAATAAATTCATCACAAATAACCCCCTAAACCTATTATCATGAGCAACCAAGCCAAACAATGGGGCGCCATCATAGTCATGATCGCCCTCTTTGGCATGATAGCCTTCGTCACAAACCTGTGTACGCCAATGGCTACCATCATCAAGGCACAAGGCGACATCTCAAATGTCCTTGCGCAGATCGGCAACTACGGCAACTTCGTTGCCTACCTCATCATGGGCATCCCCGCCGGTATGCTTATCTCTAAATTCGGCTACAAGAAGACAGCCCTCATCGGCCTCGCCATCGGTGCCGCAGGCATCCTCATCCAATGGGTGTCAGGTCTCATGGATGCCCAGGCCAACCTCGGTGCCGTGTTTACCGTCTACCTCATTGGCGCCTTCATCTCAGGTCTCTGTATGTGTATCCTCAACTGCGTTGTCAACCCCATGCTCAACATTCTTGGCGGTGGCGGCAACGAGGGAAACAAGCTAATCCAACTCGGCGGAGTGTTCAACTCCACAATGGCCGTAGCCTGCTACATCCTTATGGGTGCCCTCATCGCTGATATGTCTAAAGCGAAAATCGCCGATGCCACCCCCGCCTTGATGATCGCTTTGGCCATCTTCGTAGTGGCCTTTATCGTCATCTGCTTCACCAAGATACAGGAGCCCGCTCAAGCTCCTGTCCAGCTAAGCCTCATTAAGGGCGCAATGAGCCACCGCCATTTTGCCCTCGGCGCCCTCGCAATCTTCCTCTACATGGGCATCGAAGTAGGTGTCCCCAACTACTCCCAACAGCTTCTCATCGGCGAAGGCATTGAGCCGTCCACTGTGGGTCTTATCATCGCCGTCTACTGGTTTATGATGCTTATTGGTCGCTTTGTCGGTGCCTCTATCGGCTCCAAAGTATCTGCCCGCGCCATGGTCACCACCGTGGCCACCGCCACCATCATCCTCGTCCTCTTCGGCATGTATGCTCCCGAGGCCATCAAGGTTTCATTTCCCGGCATCGACTGGGGAAAACTTGAAGTGGTGATGACCCCCATACCCTTAGGTATATTCGCATTCCTCCTCGTGGGCCTCTGCACTTCCGTAATGTGGGGTGCCATCTTCAACATGGCCGTTGAGGGTCTTGGCAAGTATACCGCCATAGCCTCCGGTATCTTCATGACCATGGTATTTGGCTGCGCCGTGATGCTCGCCATTCAGGGCGCTGTTGCCGACGCAGTTGGCTACTACAACTCCTTCTGGGTAGTAGTTGGCTGCGCCGCCTACCTCCTCTTCTATGCCCTCATCGGCAGCCGCGTGAGCCACAAGCCATCCCTCACCGAGGAAGAGGAAGCCACTCAGGTGCTCGACGCCATCTAATCAGTCCTCTTATGTCGCTATAAACAGCGAAACAGATTTCAGGCGAGGCAGCCAATCCCCTACGTAGGGGCTGGCCGCCTCGCTCTCTTCTGCCCCAGTCTTGCCGAGTAGTTACCGAGCGCGTCATGGAAGGAAATGCACATGGTCGGGAGGAACGGCGCGTATGTTCTGTCATCACCAATCTTGAAAATATTCTTGATCGGGACAAATGGGTTGGATTGAAAAGCATTTGTAGTTTCCTGAAACAGGTTGACTATTCTTATGTCTAATTCCTGGCTGAAGTTGACTCGGTTATTTAATCTCTATAGTATGTTGACTATGTTCCATATCCCGAGCTCGCGTTCATATATATGAAAAACGATGTTGGGCGACATGGACGCCCATATGTGCAAAAATTAATTAAAAGAAAAGCGTATTAGAGCGGCTCTAAGTAATTTTGCAGCTCCTAACCAATCATTCATCCGTTATTATCAATGTCTATCAATAGGTACATAGTCTCTCTTCTTTCTCTCTTTGCTGCCCTCACAGCATATGCCGACGGCACCATCCATGCCCCGGAGTTTCATGGCGCCATACGCACTCGCTTTGAGATGACCACCCAGGATCCTGTCAGATATCGCTTCCAGGTGCGCAACGCCCGCCTCACCATGGCCGGCAATATCAACAGCTCCATCAACTACTTTGTGCAAACCGACCTCTGCGACCAAGGCAAGATGAAAATCCTCGATGCTTGGGGAAAAATCACCATCACCAAGGGCCTGGCTATCCAGGCCGGTCAGTTCCGTATGCCCTTTGGCATCGAGACCTTCCGCGCTCCGGCCAACTATATCTTTGCCAATCGAACATATATGGGCAAACAGATG
Source organism: Alloprevotella sp. (assembly GCA_023663135.1). GTDB lineage: Bacteria > Bacteroidota > Bacteroidia > Bacteroidales > Muribaculaceae > Paramuribaculum. The sequence goes on along the minus strand of JAMPIE010000003.1, from coordinate 100,535 downwards.
TGCAACTATCGTGCCGTCGGCGCAAAGTTCATCTATGCCCTCCCCTCCGCTCCCCTCACCATCGAGGCCGGCGCCTTCAATCCTCGCGCCATAGGCGACCACAACGTATGGCAAGACCGTGTGGCAGCCGCCGGTAAGGCTACCCTCGCCCTCGGCTCATGGACTTTTGAAGCCGGCTTGGCCTCGCTCGTTCCCGATAGCGTCAGAGCCAACCTCCTCGACGGTGCCATCGTCTTCCGCAAAGGTCGCTGGGAGGCTCAGGCCGAATATATGTATGAACATTACACCGGCGGAGCACACTCCGACTCCCACTCATGGGTGACATGGGTCAACTATGGCTTCCCCATCCACGCCGGCGTGTTCAACAAGATGTCGGTCCAGGCTCGTTATGACGGACTTTACGACCATGCCTCGTTAACTGCCCCGCGTATCACGCCTACCGGCTCGCAGCGCATCATCTCAACCGACAATCCGACTCGCAATCGAATCACACTTGGCGCCACGATGACCTCGCAGGTATCAAAAGGGCTCTTCTGCGACGTCAGAGCCAACTGGGAGCATGCCTTCTTCCATCACTCCCACACGCCTACCCAGGCAGAAGCCTCGAGAATCCTCTTAGAGATGGTGCTCCGCTTCTGATTACCGACAATTATGGGAATCGACATAAATTATGGAAATCGACATAAATAGCATTAAAGAGAAAATCCTCCTTGGCCACGACATCACGGCCGAGGAGGCTTATGCTTTAGCCGAGCTTCCCGAGAGCAAACTCCCGGCCCTATGGAAGGCTGCCGCTGAAATCACAAAGGCTTTCATGCCGCGACAGTTTGACACTTGCTCCATTGTCAACGCCCGCTCCGGTCGCTGCCCCGAAGACTGCAAGTGGTGTGCACAGTCGGCTCACTATACCACCGGAGCTGAGATCTATCCGCTTATTCCCCTCGACAAGTGTGCCGAGGCGGCTTCAATATCACGCCGAGAGGGGATCACTCGTTTCTCGCTTGTCACCTCTGGACGAGCACTCCGCGGCAAAGAGTTCCAGAAGGCCTGCTCCCATATCAGCCACATTGCCGCACAAGGGAGTCTCAAGCTATGCGCCTCAATGGGCTTGCTGAGCCTCGACGAACTCAAGATGCTCAAACAAGCCGGCATAACGCGCTATCACTGCAATCTTGAGACTTCCCCATCCCACTTCTCAACCCTCTGCTCCACCCACACACAGGATCAGAAGCTCGTCACCATCGCCAAGGCTCGCGAAGCCGGCCTGGAGATATGCTCGGGTGGCATAATAGGCATGGGAGAGACTCCTCGTCAGCGCGTGGAGCTCGCCCTGGCCCTCCGCAACATCAAGCCTGTATCTATCCCCATCAACATCCTATGCCCCATCCCCGGCACCCCGCTCCAGCACATGGATCCTCTTACGGAAGATGAGATTATCACCGCCGTGGCCATCTTCAGACTCATCCACCCTAAGGCCACGCTTCGCTTTGCCGGCGGTCGTGCCTCCCTCTCGCGCGAGGGGCAGCTAAGGGCCATTCGCGCAGGCATAAACGGCGCTATTATGGGCGATATGCTCACCACCGTGGGGTCAACCGTTGAGGCTGATCGCATCCTGGTAAGCGATGCCGGAATGACCTTCTGACTATGGATACCAACAACAGATACCTCGGGCATCTCAACCTCTGCGAGATTGACCTTCCCGGCCAGCAAGCCATCCGTTCGGCTCGCGTGCTTATCATTGGAGCCGGCGGACTCGGTTCTCCCGTGGCACTCTACCTGGCTGCCGCCGGAGTGGGCACTATTGGCTTGGCCGACAACGACACCGTGAGCCTCTCCAATCTCCAGCGACAGATAATCCATGGCACCCCCGATTTAGGCGCGAACAAGATTGAGAGCGCCCGACGGGCCATGGTGCGCATCAACCCCGAGGTGGAGGTCATCCTACATCCCACCTTGGTGACCCCCACCAACGCCAATGATCTCATCAGCCAATATGACTTCATAGCCGACTGCACCGACCGCTTTGCCTCCCGACTGCTCATCTCCGACACATGCCATGCCTTAGGCAAGACCATGGCTCATGCAGCCGTGGCGCGCTTCTCAGGCCAAGCCTTCACTCAGACATCCACATCCAAGACCTTTCGCGACATCTTTGGCTACACTGAAGAGGAGCGCACCGACTGCGGGTGTGCTCTCAACGGCATCCTCAACACCGTAGTGGGCATTGCCGGCACCATCCAGGCCACCGAAATAGTTAAAGCCATAGTGGGTACAGGCGACCTCCTTGTCAACCGCCTGCTCATCTTTGATGCCTTGACTATGACATTTACCACCCTCAGCCTCAATTGAGTAATCTTCAAAAAATAACTTGGTAGACTTTCTTGTCTTTTTTTGCATCTTTTTCAACTCAGTTTAGTCATGTAGCTCGCTACACTCCTGCACTTTCGCTAAAAAATCTGCACAAAAAATCCTGCGAAATTCTTTACCAACTTATTTTTTTACGATTACTGAGCGTAAAAAAAAGAGTTGGTGAAACAAGAAAAAATCCTTACCTTTGTAGTCAAAAATCAGGGCTACATTCCATCCTCGCCCCTATCTACCCTCTCCCGCTCAACTGATAAACGAACACATTATCCCTATGGCAATAGAAGACAAAGATAAAGCCGAAGACTACGGCGCGGAGTCAATCCAAGTACTTGAAGGCCTTGAGGCTGTCCGCAAGCGTCCATCTATGTATATTGGCGACACCGGCGTCAAGGGGTTGCATCATCTCGTCTATGAAGTTGTCGACAACTCCATCGACGAAGCCCTCGCCGGCTTTGCCTCCCACATCGATGTCATAATCAACGAAGACAATAGCATCACTGTCGTAGACAATGGCCGCGGCATACCCGTGGGAATGCACGAGAAAGAGAAGAAGAGCGCCCTCGAGGTGGTCCTCACCGTCCTCCACGCCGGCGGTAAATTCAACAAGGATTCTTATAAGGTGTCGGGCGGCCTCCACGGCGTAGGCGTAAGCTGCGTCAACGCCCTCTCGACTTATCTCCGCGCCGAAGTGCGTCGTGATGGCAAGGTATATGCCCAAGAATACTCTTGCGGTAAGCCAACAACAGAGCTAATGATAGTAGGAGATGCCACACATACCGGCACCACCGTCACCTTCAAGCCCGACGCCACTATTTTCTCCGTCACTGAATATGACTACTCGACGCTGGCCAACCGCTTGCGCGACCTCGCCTTCCTCAATGCCGGCATTACTCTGACCCTTACAGACCGCCGCAACATCGATGCCGACGGCAACCCCAAGAGCGAGACCTTCTATTCAGCCAAAGGCCTTCAGGAATTTGTTGCATATATCGACTCCAACAAAGAGAGCCTCATCAACGACGTAATCCACCTCAACACTGAGCGCCAAGGCATCCCCGTAGAAGTGGCTTTGACTTACAATACCACCTTCAACGAGAATGTCTACTCCTTTGTCAACAACATCAACACCATTGAGGGCGGCACACATCTCACCGGCTTCCGCCGCGGCCTGACCACCACCCTCAAAAAATATGCCGAAGACAACAAGCTCCTTGAAAAGGTGAAGATCGACATTGCCTCTGACGACTTCCGCGAAGGCCTCACAGCCGTGGTATCCGTAAAGGTGATGGAGCCCCAGTTTGAAGGCCAGACCAAGACCAAGCTCGGCAACAACGAAGTGGCCGGCGCGGTGAGTGCCGCTGTGAGCGAGGCTCTCCGCAACTATCTTGAGGAGCATCCCCGCCAGGCCAAGACCATCGTAGAGAAAATAGTCCTTGCCGCACAAGCACGCCACGCCGCATATAACGCCCGCGTCAAGATTCAACGCAAGAGCCCATTGAGCGGCGGTGGCCTCCCCGGCAAACTGGCCGACTGCTCGTCACGCACAGCCGAAGACTGCGAGCTCTTCCTCGTCGAGGGTGACTCGGCCGGAGGTACAGCCAAGCAGGGCCGCAACCGTACGTTCCAGGCCATCCTCCCCCTCCGCGGCAAGATACTCAACGTGGAGAAGGCCATGGACCATAAAATATTTGACAACCAGGAAATAACATCGCTCTATCGCGCTATGCGCGTCACCATCGGCACTGAAGATGACCCCAAGGAGGTAAACGTTTCCAAAATTGCCTATCACAAGATCATCATCATGACCGATGCCGATGTCGACGGAGCCCACATTGCCACCCTCCTTATGACATTCTTCTTCCGTCGCATGCGCCCGGTCATCGAAAACGGCTACCTCTATTTGGCCACCCCGCCCCTCTTCAAATGCACTCGCGGAAAAGTCGAAGAATATTGCTGGACCGACGCACAAGTACAAAAGTTTATCTCAATCTACGGCGACAAGACCAAAGTGCAACGCTACAAAGGTCTGGGCGAGATGAGCGCCGAAGAGCTCCGCGACACCACCATGGACCCCGAGAAGCGCCTCCTCAAGCAAGTCAACATCTCTGATGCCGCCGAGGCCGACCGCATTTTCTCGATGCTCATGGGCGAAGACGTGGCACCGCGCCGCGACTTCATCGAAGCCAACGCCAACTACGCCAACATCGACGCTTGATCCCCTATGGCTCAACATTATGGCTGCTGCAGATGTTATTCCTGCAACAGCCATAATAGCTTTTTTACCTCATAACCTCCCTTTCAATCAATGGCTCCAGCAAAAAACAAAGCGTCTCGCCAGCATAAGGTCTCTGACGGCATCGTATCCCCGGCCGGCTCTAAAATCACCTCGGCCGATCTCAGGCAGCGCATCATTGAATATGTCACCCGCCAGGGACGCAACTCCTTCAACCATAAGCAAGTGTCATTTGCCATTGACGCCACTACCCCGGCTGCTCGTCGTGCCGTGGAGGCCATTCTCTCCACTATGGCCTTTGACGGCGAGATAATTGAGACTGCACCAGGTACATATAAAGCACCCGAAAGGACCAATATAGCCCTCGGCACCTTTATCCGCCGCTCCAACGGCAAAAACTCTGTTGTCACCGAGCCCGATGGCGAGACTCTCTTCGTGGCCGAGCGTAACTCTATGCACGCCCTTAACGGCGACAAGGTGAAGGTTATCGTGGCCGCTCGCCGTCGCGGTATGGATCCCGAAGCCGAGGTAATCGAGATTGTGGAGGAGAAAGAACAGGCTTTCATCGGCACTCTCCGCGTGGGTCGTCAATACGCATCCCTCGTCACCGACTCTCGCTTCCTCGCCACCGACATCATCATCCCACGCCAAAAGCTCCGCGGAGGCAAGACTGGCGACAAAGCCTTGGTTCGCATCACCTCTTGGCCTGAAGAGGAGGAATTCCCCACCGGCGAGGTGATTGACATCCTCGGATTGTCAGGCGACAACACCACCGAGATGCACGCCATCCTCGCCGAGTTTGGTCTACCATATCGTTACCCCAAAAATGTAGAAGAGGCTGCGAGCAAAATCGACGCCGGGATAACACCCGAGGCAGTGGCTCGGCGCGACGACCTCAGAGATGTCACCACCTTCACTATCGACCCACGCGACGCCAAGGACTTTGACGATGCCCTCTCCTTCCGCGTCCTCCCAAACGGCCATTATGAAGTGGGAGTACATATCGCCGACGTGACCCACTATGTCCATCCCGACACAATCCTTGACAAGGAAGCTCAGCAGCGAGCCACTTCTGTTTATCTCGTTGACCGAGTGGTGCCTATGCTTCCCGAGCATCTCTCCAACGGGATCTGCTCCCTCCGCCCTGACGAAGACAAGCTCACCTTCTCTGTAATCTTCGAAATGGACGATCGAGCCAAAGTGCTTGCATCGCGCATTGCACGGACTGTCACACGTTCCAACCGTCGCTTCACTTACGAAGAAGCCCAAGAGATTATCGAGACAGGCCAAGGCGACTTTGCAAATGAGATACTCAAGCTTGATCAACTGGCCAAATCGCTCCGTGCTGAGCGATATGCCAACGGCTCTGTAGAATTTGACCGCGCCGAGGTGAGATTTGACATCGATGAGACCGGTCATCCCGTCTCTGTCTACTTCAAAGAGAGCAAAGATGCCAACAAACTCATCGAGGAATTTATGCTCCTGGCCAACAAGACAGTAGCCACATATATAGGCAAGAGCGACGGCAAGCACAAGCCCAAGGCCTTTGTCTACCGCGTACACGACATGCCCGACCCCGGCAAGCTCGCCGACCTCTCCAAGATTGCTCGCACCTTTGGATTTAAGGTCAAAGAGACCGGCTCTGCAAGGGAAGTCAATCGCAGCATTAACCGTATGTTGGCAGATGTCAAAGGGCGCGGTGAGGAAAACTTTCTCTCCACCTTAGCTATTCGCTCCATGGCTAAGGCTGTCTACACCACCCAAAACATTGGTCACTACGGCCTTGGCTTTGACTTCTACACCCACTTCACATCCCCCATCCGTCGTTACCCCGATATGATGGTTCATCGGCTGCTCGACCGATACCTCAATGGCGGCCGCTCGGTCAATCTCCAGAAGCTCGAAGATCAGTGTAAGCACTCCTCCGATATGGAGCAACTCGCCGCCAACGCCGAGAGAGCCTCCATCAAGTATAAACAAGTAGAATATATGGCCGACCATCTCGGCGAGGTCTACGATGGCGTTATCTCAAGCGTGACTGAATGGGGCCTCTACGTGGAGCTCGACGACAATATGTGTGAAGGCCTCGTACCTGTACGAGACCTTCCAGGCGACTATTACGACTTTGACGAACGCAACTATGCCCTCGTGGGGCGGCGCACCGGTGTCCGCTACCGTCTCGGCGACAAGGTAAAAGTTCAAGTGGCTCGATGCGACCTCGCCAAGAAGATGCTCGACTTTGCACTCCTCGACGACAAGGGCAACCCGTATGTTGAGCCTCGCTCTACCAAACACACCTTCCACTCCCGCGGCTCCAAAAAGAAAAATCCTAAGGGTCGCACTCGCTCCAGCCGCCGATGAACAATCTCCCACCCCCCTACACAATCATCAGCCTTGAGGCTATGCGCGTCTATGCCTATCATGGAGTGGGCATTCAAGAGCGAACCATAGGCAACGACTTTGAGGTGAGCGTCGACATCGCCATTCCCAGCCCCAAATCGAAGAGACCGGTCAACATCTCCGACACCATCAGCTATGCATATGTTGCCGAGGTGGCAAGGCAAGAAATGGCCATCCCCGCCGACCTCCTCGAGGAGGTCGGCTTGCGCATCAAAGACCGTCTCACCGACGCCTTCCCGGCCATCCTCTCCGGACGTGTGAAAATATCAAAACTCAAGCCCCCTATCCCCGCCACCGACCTTAAAACAGCCTCCGTCACCATTGTATGGTAATATACTGATTCAGCCATGAGAAACATCCTATTTATCATTATTTTACTCTGTGCCGCCACAATGCCAGCCCTGGCAGTCAAGCCGCTCGACGGAGCCTGGTATGGCACCAACTACACTGTGCCCTTTGCCCACGCCTACCGCGCATTGGGCCACCTCGGCATAGACCGCAAGGAAGCCATCGAGCGCGACGTCTATCACATGTCGCGCCTCGGCCTCAACGCCTTCAGGCTTCATCTTTGGGATGTGGAGCTCACCGACTCCGTTGGCAACCTTATTGACAACGACCATCTCGACCTCCTCGACTATCTCATCGCTGCCCTCGAGCGCCGCGGCATCGATATCACCCTCACCGCCCAGACCAACTTTGGCAACGGATACCCCGAACGAAACACCGACCCCTACGGTGCCTTCACCTATCGCTACTCCAAGTGTGGCATCCATGAAGACAAAGAAGCTCAGAAGGCCCAGCGCCGCTACCTCTCCCTGCTGGCGAGTCATATCAACCCCTACACCGGAAAATCTTATGCCGCCGACCCCTCTATCGTGGCAATGGAAATCAATAACGAGCCTTGCCATACCGGCTCTCAGCGTCAGGTAGAGCAGTATGTCCGCTCCATGATCAAGACCCTAAGGAAAGCTGGGTGGGACAAACCTATATTATACAATGTGAGCCACAACCCCGATGTCACCCCTGCTTACTTCCGTGCTCCCATCGATGGCGCCACCTATCAATGGTATCCCCTTGGCCTCGTCTCGGGCCATACTCGCCAAGGCAATTTCCTCCCTTATGTTGACAACTATGACATCCCATTTGACACTCTGCCAGGATTTGACCTCCCCGCAAAAGTGATATATGAATATGACCCGGCCGACAATCTGGCAGCCTACATTTTCCCCGCAGCAGTGAGAACTCTCCGCAGCAAGGGCTTCAACTGGATCACACAATTTGCCTACGACCCAATAGACATGGCGCGCTTCAACAGCGAATATCAAACCCACTTCCTCAACCTCGCTTACACCCCCGGCAAAGCCTTGGCCATGATGATAGCCGCCGAGGTGATGAGACGCACACCCGTGGGAGCCGACTATGGTAAATATCCCACCGACACCATATTCGGGCCCTTCATCGTCAGTGCCCGACGCAACCTGTCTATCATGAACACCCCCGACTCCCTCATCTACAGCAACACCATGACCGAAGCTCCCGTCAATTTCTCACGGCTCCGCATGGTGGCCGGCGTAGGCTCATCACCCGTGGTGAAATATGATGGCACCGGAGCATACTTCCTAGACCGAGTCGACAGCAATGTCTGGCGTCTTGAGGTGATGCCGAGCGTCACCATCATCTCCGACCCCTTTGCAAAGCCCTCGCTAACAAAAGAGGTGGCCGTAATAGACACCCTCCCTTGCGACATCACCATCAATCTCCCCGGCTTAGCCTCCGACTATCTGGCCACACCAATGACCCGAGGTAACAAATATTCAGTCCGAGCATACAATGGCCGATTCAATGCCTCGCCGGGTGTCTACCTCCTCTCGGCTGACAATCAATCCATAGCCGACCTTCTACCCAATACACCTTATGCCCATGGTAAACGGCGCCTGGGCGAATATGTGATGCCACCGTTAACTGAGCCTAAAGCCACCATTGTCCACCAACCTGCTGCCATAGCCATTGCCGGCGATTCAATTCTCATCGATGTGACCACAATAGGCCCCGCCGATGCAGTCACCGTCTATCCCGGAAACGTCTCATTCTGGGCTCTGAGCAACAGCATGTATCCCATGACACAAGTGGTCAAAGGGCGATGGCAAGTGAAATTTCCGACATCGCCCGACGCCGACGAAGCCACCTACACCATTGTCACCGGCACCATGACACCCGATGGGTACAAGACCACAACATATCCGGGAGGACTCAAAGGAGCTCCCCTCGACTGGGACTTCCTCCCCGGCCAGCCTCAGGCATTTACCACTTCTCTTCACAAGCCCGGACAGCCAATCCCCCTCGTCACCGCCTCCCCCGACCTTGACGGTTCATCAATGGCCACCATCCCGGGCCAATGGGAAGGCATATCCTATCGTTTCGTAAAACATGAGCCCCTCGGTCGCAACACCCTCACCGCCTCAGCCACTACTCTCTCCCACGCCGAGCGCATCGTCATAGGCAAATATGTGGCCCCGCTCATCCGCCCCATAGGCAGCTCCATATCCCCCGACGCCACCATCACCATGGCCCTATCCCCCGACACCCACGGCGCAGACTCAATAGGCATCACAGTAGTCAATGCCGATGGCTTCACCTATTCAGCAACAGCTCCCATCGACCCATCCACATTGACCGCCACTGCCCGCCTGTCCGAAATGAAGCCCGCCCCGACGCTCCTCAATCCTGAGCCCTTCCCCACCTTCTTGAGTCGCGAATGGATCCCCGACTATGCCACAGTGCCACCCCTGAGCCCCAACGAGATCGAAGAGCTTAGAATAGTGGCCCACAAACAGCCCGATAGGCCCCTCTCATTGTCCATTTACGGCATCTGGCTCAACCCTTAATCCCGTATATTTTATTAAAAAAACGCCAAACACTTGGCCACCCGGCAGAAAATACGTAAATTTGCGTTGCCGCACATTAAGTGCTCTCCCCTCACGGCCAATAAATCCGAACAATAACACAAAAACAACATATCCCAACCCTCAACAAATGAAAAGAGTATATACATTTGGCGATGGAAAAGCTGAAGGCAAGGCCTCTGACCGCAATCTTCTTGGCGGTAAAGGCGCCAACCTCGCCGAGATGAATCTCCTCGGCATGCCTGTTCCTCCGGGCTTTACCATCACCACCGAAGTGTGCACCGAATACACTCAGTATGGCCGCGATGAAGTGGTGAAACGTATCGAAAAAGATGTACACGAGGCTATCTCACACGTTGAGAAACTGACTGGCAAGAAATTCAACGACCCCACAAACCCCCTCCTCGTTTCCGTTCGCTCCGGCGCCCGCGCATCCATGCCAGGCATGATGGACACCGTCCTCAACCTCGGCATGAACGACGCCACCGTTGAGAGCCTCGCCGCCAAGAGCGGCAACCCCCGCTTCGCCTGGGACTCATATCGACGCTTCGTCCAGATGTATGGCGACGTCGTCCTCGGCATGAAGCCCAAGAGCAAGGCCGACATCGATCCCTTTGAGGAGATCATGGACAAGGTGAAGGAGCAGAAGGGTGTTAAGCTCGACACCGAGCTTGAGGTAGACGACCTCAAAAACCTCGTCAAGCTCTTCAAGGCCGCCGTCAAAGACTTCACCGGCAAAGACTTCCCCGAAGACGCCTGGGAGCAGCTCTGGGGCGGCATCTGCGCCGTTTTTGACTCTTGGATGAACGAGCGCGCCATCATCTATCGCCGCATGAACCAGATTCCCGAGGAATGGGGTACAGCCGTCAACGTCCAGGCGATGGTCTACGGCAACATGGGCAACAACTCCGCCACCGGCGTTGCCTTCTCTCGCGACGCTGCCACCGGCGAAAACATCTTCAACGGCGAGTATCTCATCAACGCCCAAGGCGAAGATGTTGTGGCCGGCATACGCACCCCCCAACAGATCACCGTCGAAGGCTCCCGCCGCTGGGCTGCCCTCCAAGGCATCTCCGAGACTGTCCGCGCTGAGAAATATCCCTCCCTCGAGGAGTCGATGCCCGTCTGTGCAGCCGAGCTCATCGCCATTGCCCATCGTCTTGAAGACCACTACAAAGACATGCAAGACATGGAGTTTACCATCCAAGACGGCAAGCTCTGGATGCTCCAGACCCGCAACGGCAAGCGCACCGGCGCTGCCATGGTGAAAATTGCCATGGACCTTCTCCGCGCCGGCGAAATTGACGAGAAGACCGCCCTGCTCCGCATGGAGCCCCAGAAGCTCGACGAGCTCCTCCACCCCGTCTTCGACAAGTCGGCTCTCAAGCGCGCCAATGTGGCTGCCAAGGGCCTCCCCGCCTCCCCCGGCGCTGCCGCCGGTCAGATCGTCTTCTCCGCTGAAGATGCCGAAGCCTGGGCTGATAAGAAGAAAAAGGTGGTACTCGTCCGCATCGAGACCTCGCCCGAAGACCTCCGCGGCATGGCCGTGGCTCAGGGCATCCTCACCATGCGCGGCGGCATGACCAGCCACGCTGCCGTTGTGGCTCGCGGCATGGGTAAATGCTGCGTCAGCGGTGCCGGCGAGATACGCATCGACTACAAAGCCAAGACCCTCGACATGGGTGGCAAGACCTACAAGGAAGGTGATTGGATCTCACTCAATGGCTCCACCGGCGAAGTATACGACGGACAAGTGCCCACCGTTGAGCCCGAGCTCGACGGCGACTTCGGCGCCATCATGAACCTCGCCGCCAAGTTCACTAAGACCCTCGTCCGCACCAACGCCGACTCCCCCCGCGACGCCAAGCAGGCTCGTCACTTCGGCGCTCAGGGCATAGGCCTCTGCCGCACCGAGCACATGTTCTTTGAAGGCAACCGCATCGATGCCGTCCGCGAGATGATCCTCGCCAGCGACGTTGAGGGTCGTCGTGTGGCACTCGCCAAGCTCCTCCCCATGCAACGCGGCGACTTTGAGGGCATCTTCGAAGCCATGGACGGCTTTGGCGTCACCATCCGTCTGCTCGATCCCCCGCTTCACGAGTTTGTACCCCACCAGACCGCCACTCAGAAAGAGCTCGCCGCCAAGATGGGCCTCTCTCTTGAAGAGGTTAAGGCCAAGGTTGACTCCCTCGAGGAATTCAACCCCATGCTCGGACACCGCGGCTGCCGCCTCGGCATCACATATCCCGAGATCACCGAGATGCAGACCCGCGCCATCATCGAGGCCGCCATCGCCTGCAAGCAGCGCGGCATCGACGTTCACCCCGAAATCATGATTCCTCTCGTGGGCTCCCTCAAGGAGATCCAAAACCAGGCCGACGTAATCAACATCACCGCCGGCAAGGTCTTCGAAGAAAAGGGCACATCTATCCCCTACAAGGTGGGCACCATGATCGAAGTTCCGCGCGCTGCTCTTTGCGCCGACCAGATCGCCACCGTGGCCGACTTCTTCTCCTTCGGCACCAACGACCTTACCCAAATGACCTTTGGCTTCTCTCGCGACGACGCCCCCAAGTTCCTCAAATTCTACAAGGAGCACGGCATCATCAAGACCGACCCCTTCGAAGTCCTCGACCAAGAGGGCGTAGGCCAGCTTGTACGCATGGGCGTTGAGAAAGGCCGCGCCACCAAGAGCGACCTCAAGGTGGGCATCTGCGGCGAGCACGGCGGCGAACCCTCATCCGTGAAATTCTGCGCCAAGCTCGGCATGAACTATGTCAGCTGCTCCCCCTATCGAGTGCCTATCGCTCGCGTTGCAGCGGCCCAGGCAGCCATCGAAGACTAAGACACATTAGACTTATTATAACTTCGTCAGGCCGCAATCCCCTCCTCAAGCCGGGGTTGCGGCCTGATATTATATCCATCGACAACATTTTTGCCACAAAATCAGTCCGATATTTGGCCACTTACATAAAAATGTCTACCTTTGTCGCCGAATTAATATATCCATACCAATCACCAACTAATATCCTTTCCAAGAATGCACTTGAATTCTGAAGAAAAGACGGAAATCTTTGAGAAATACGGTAAGGGCAAGACTGATACTGGCTCCCCCGAAGCTCAGATAGCATTATTCTCAGTCCGTATCGCTCACTTGACTCAACACCTGAAGTCAAACCACAAAGATTATACCACCGCTCGCGCTCTTAAGGCCCTCGTAGGCAAGCGTCGTCGCCTCCTTGATTATCTCGTCAAGAAAGACATCAACCGATATCGCGCCATCATCGCCCAAAAAGAGCTTGGTATCCGCAAGTAAGGCTCGTCCTCGCTTAACGATCACGCTTTAACACCTTTACCGGAGGCCCGCATCCCAGTCTATGGATACGGGCCTCCCGACGTTTTTCGCCCATTCCGTCACTCATCGAAGCGAATTATTAGCCAACTCATTCTCTTTATTCACCAAAAATAGCTAACTTTGCGCTCGAATGGGCGCTTTGCGCTCAGCCGCAATCCCCCCATCCACTCCAACACTTTTACTTCAAGCAAACAAGTAACAATACATACAATTTCATTTTATGAGTCTTAACATCGTTGTGCTGGCAAAGCAGGTGCCCGACACCCGCAATGTCGGCAAAGATGCAATGAAAGAGGACGGCACTATCAACCGCGCCGCGCTACCGGCCATCTTCAATCCCGAAGACCTCAACGCACTTGAGCAAGCCCTTAGGCTCAAGGATAAGAATCCCGGCTCCACTGTCACCATCCTTACCATGGGCCTCCCAAGAGCTGCCGAAGTGGTTCGCGAGGCTATGTATCGAGGAGCCGACGGCGGCATTGTGCTCACCGACCGTGCCCTCGGCGGCGCCGACACCCTCGCCACCTCCTATTCTCTGGCTCAGGCTGCAAAAAAAATCAGCGGCTTTGACATTATCCTCGGCGGCCGCCAGGCCATCGATGGCGACACCGCCCAGGTGGGTCCACAGATAGCCGAGAAGCTCGGTATCCCACAGGTGACCTATGCTGAGGAAATCATCGACCTCTCCGACGGACATGTAACCGTGAAGCGGCGCCTCGAAAATGGCGTAGAGACCGTCAAGGCACCACTCCCCTGCGTTGTCACCGTCAACGGCTCTGCCGCTGAATGTCGCCCACGCAACGCCAAGCTGCTTCAGCGCTTTAAGTATGCCACCTCCCCCAGCGAGCTCGCCGTCGCCGACGACCGCCGCAAAAAGCTCGTGGCCTCTCGCCCCGCCCTCGCCATCAAGGAATGGGGTGCCGCTTTCGTTGAGGCCGACCCAGCTCAGATAGGCCTGGCCGGATCCCCCACCAAGGTGAAAAATGTCGAAAACGTCGTATTTACCGCCAAAGAAAATCTCCGTATCGACGGCTCCGACGACGACGCTCTCGACTCTCTGGTCAAGGAGCTGATTACCAACCACACCATCGGATAATATCGGCTCCCTCCCCTATCCCAATCATTAAATCATAATCCTCTACTACAGTGACCGACAACAACAACCTGATAGTATATTGCGAGATCGAGGACGGCCGGATTGCCGACGTGTCGCTCGAGCTCCTCACCAAAGGACGTGTGCTTGCCTCCACCCTCGGCGTTAAGCTCGAGGCTATTGTAATAGGCGACAAGCTGCAGGGAGTGGAAGACCAGATCTTCCCCTATGGGGCCGACGTGGTCTATAAGGTTGAAGACCCCCGCCTCTACCCCTACACCTCCAATCCCCACGCAGCTGTCCTTATCAACCTCTTTAAACAGATTAAGCCTCAGGTGTGCCTCATGGGCGCCACTTGCATTGGCCGCGACCTTGGCCCCCGCGTGAGCTCATCACTCCACTCCGGCCTCACCGCCGACTGCACCGCCCTTGAGATTGGCCCTCATAAAGATCCCAAGACCGGCAAAGAATACACCGACCTCCTCTACCAGATTCGCCCCGCCTTTGGAGGCAACATCGTGGCCACCATAGTCAACCCCGACCATCGTCCTCAGATGGCGACCGTCCGCGAAGGCGTCATGAAAAAAGAGGTCTTCGACCCCATCCATAAGGGTGAAGTGGTCAATCTCAACGCCGCCGATTACGTAAGCGACGAAGACTTTGTCGTGGAGATAATTGACCGTCATATTGAGAAGTCAAAGGTCAACATCAAAAACTCTCCCATCATCGTGGCCGGCGGCTACGGCGTGGGGTCCAAAGAAAACTTTGACCTCCTCTATGAGCTGGCCAACACCCTCGGCGGCGAGGTGGGTGCCTCGCGCGCTGCTGTCGATGCCGGCTTCTGCGAGCATGAGCGCCAGATTGGTCAGACAGGTGTCACCGTCCGCCCAAAGCTCTATATCGCCTGCGGCATCTCCGGTCAGATCCAGCACATCGCCGGCATGCAGGAAAGCGCCATCATCATCTCAATCAACTCCGACCCGGAGGCCCCGATCAACACCATCGCCGACTATGTCATCACCGGCGAGATCGAGGATGTGGTGCCCAAGCTCATCAAGTATTACAAAAAGAACAGCAAGTAAATGAATTTCTATACTGACAATCCAGACCTCCGCCATCATCTGACTCATCCGCTGATGGAGAAGATTGTGGCACTGAAAGAGCGCGATTACTCCGACGCTGAGAAATATGACTACGCCCCTCTGGACTATGCCGACGCAATGGACTCTTACGACAAGGTCCTCGAAGTGGTGGGCGAGCTATGCGGCACTGCCATCAACGACAATGCCGAGTCTATTGACCATCAGGGCCCACGCGTTGAAAACGGTCGAGTGATATATGCCGATGGCACCAAAGACGACCTCGACCTCTGCCGCAAGGCAGGCCTCATGGGCATGTCCATGCCCCGCCGCTACGGTGGCCTCAACTTCCCCATCACCCCCTATATCATGGCCGCCGACATAGTGTCGCGCGCCGATGCTGCCTTTGAAAATCTCTGGGGCCTCCAAGACTGCGCCGAGACCATCTATGAATTTGCCGACGAAGAGCAGCGCGAGAGATACATTCCCCGTGTTTGCCAAGGCGAAACCATGTCGATGGACCTCACCGAGCCCGACGCCGGCTCTGACCTCCAGAGCGTGATGCTCAAGGCCACCGAGCAGCCCGACGGCACTTGGCGCCTCAATGGCGTGAAGCGCTTCATCACCAATGGCGACTCCGACATCCACCTTGTCCTCGCTCGCTCTGAGGATGGCACCAAGGATGGTCGTGGCCTATCTATGTTTATCTACGACAAGCGCGACGGAGGTGTCACCGTACGCCGTATCGAGAATAAGCTCGGCATCAAGGGCTCTCCCACCTGCGAGCTGGTCTACAAAAACGCCAAAGCTGAGCTATGCGGCTCGCGTAAACTCGGCCTCATCAAGTATGTGATGGCCTTGATGAACGGTGCTCGCCTCGGCATCGCCGCTCAAAGCGTAGGCATCAGCGAGCGCGCTTATCGCGAAGCTCTTCAATATGCTAAGGATCGCCGCCAGTTTGGCAAGCCTATCATTGAGTTTCCCGCCGTGTTTGAGATTCTTGCCGTGATGAAGGCACGCCTCGACGCCTCCCGCTCGCTCCTCTACGAGACCGCTCGCTTCGTCGACATCTACAAGATATATGAAGACATAGCCCGCGAGCGCACCCTCACCAAGGAAGAGCGCGCCGAGATGAAGCACTACAGCAAGCTCGCCGACGCATGCACTCCCCTCGTCAAGGGCCTCGGCAGCGAATACTGCAACCAAAACTCCTACGACTCCATCCAGATCCACGGCGGCTCAGGCTTCATGAAAGACTATGCCTGCGAACGTGTATACCGCGATGCCCGCATCACCTCAATTTATGAGGGCACTACACAGCTCCAGGTCGTTGCCGCAATACGCCACGTCACCACCGGCACCTACCTCAACATGATGCACGAGTATGAGGCACGCCCCGTGGCCGACTCGCTCCAACCCCTCCGCGACATCCTCATCTCCCTCTCGGCTCAGTATGAGAAGGCCGTGGCCACCGTGGCCGGTGCAAAAGACCAAGCCTATCTCGACTTCATGGCTCGTCGACTCGTGGAGATGGCCGGCGAAATCATCATGGGCTACCTGATGATCTACGACGCCAACCGCAACGAGGCTTTCGCCAAGAGCGCCGAAGTATATGTGAAGATGGTTCAGGCCAATGTCACTCGCCACGCCGAGTATATCGCCAACTTCGAGCCCTCGCAAATCAGTGCCTACAAGCCCGCATAAAAGCCTGCGTTACATTAATTAGCTAATCGACGTCGCCCCGCCCGGCCTTTTCGGCCCGGCGGGGCGTATGCTTCGTCTCAGTCAGGATGATAGTCAAAGTCTTCAAGCATATTCTGAAGCTTCTTGCGAGCATAGAAAATGCGGCTCTTGATGGTGCCCACCGGTACTCCGAGCTTTTTCCCTATCTCAGCATAATGGTAGCCGGCCAGGTGCATCGTGATGGGGATGCGATATTCGTCTGGGAAGTGATTTACCACCTCTGAAATCTCCTGGATGGAATAAGAGTCGTCGGGATTACTCTCTGCCCCCTCCACAGGAACATTTATCTGGTAGAGGTCTTCGCTCTTGTCAACCACCACCGCGGCTCTGGTCGAGCGACGATACTGGTTGATGAAGATATTACGCATTATGGTGAATACCCAGGCCTTAAAATTGGTGCCGTCGACAAACTTGTCCTCATTGTCGAGAGCCTTCAGTGCCGTGTCCTGACACAAGTCCTCGGCATCGTCGCGATTGAGCGTAAGCGTATACGCGAAGTTGAGCAGGTTGGTCTGCACCGAGAGCAGTTTTTGCTCAAATTGATGAGTGTTCATAGTTTGATAGAGTTGGATTTCGGAATAAGATAAAGGATACCTTACAAACAATCCTCCTTCAATTGTTATCACCAATTTGATAAACTTTAACATAGCGCCCCTCCGCTCATTGCTCAAGGCAGGCCATAAGGTAGGCTCTAGCATCGCTCCATGGCAGGTAGATGCGCTCGTCGCCGGCTATGAGCCTGATGGGTTGCTCGTTGAGGTCAACCCTCACATAGGTCTCTCCCGAGGCTGAGCGGAATAGGGTTAGGAGCAGGTTGGCGCCCATCGGAGCCAATTCATAATTGCGCCAATGCTCTGTCACTCCCTCATTTTCCGGGGCCACATAATAGGCGCCGCGCAGCCTCATGAGCGACAGCAGCGGCATCAGCGTCTCAGCATGCCCGAAGCGCAATATCACATTTTCGTCGCTCTCGCCCGAGAGATAACGGTCGGTGGTGGCTATGATGTCTCTAAGCAGCGGCGAGGCCATGGTGGCCGGCAGCGCGCTTACATCGTTGGCCGAGTATCTCATATACTGTGAGAAATCTTCTGCCGCCCAAAGTCGTTGATACTCCTCATAGGTAAGCCACTGCGAGGGATCGGCATCTATTCCCATGGCCCTGCAGCCCGATATGACCGAATAGACAGCCCTGGCAAGCATCAGGCGCTCCTCCAGG
This sequence comes from Alloprevotella sp., assembly GCA_023663135.1. Lineage (GTDB taxonomy): Bacteria > Bacteroidota > Bacteroidia > Bacteroidales > Muribaculaceae > Paramuribaculum. The sequence goes on along the minus strand of JAMPIE010000003.1, from coordinate 82,146 downwards.
CTGCCACTCACAGGCTCTCCGGCTAATCGGGAAAGGATGGTGCATACCATCGTGTCGGGCAATGTCTCGTTCCAATAAGCGGTGATGGGAGCTGTCAGCGTCTCTCCGGATAACAGTCGGCGATAAGGCGAGCTTATCTCAAAGAAGCGGAGAAGGGTGTCGGTCAGTGCCGTCCCGCTCTCCGACCTTACTGCCATCCCATCCTTGTCGAGCACCGAGAGCTGGTGGAGAAAAGTATACATGCTCATCATGCATCGAGGCAGGCGAGAGGAGATGGCTCTAACATGAACATGACGACCAAGTAGCTCAGGATAAGAAATATACATCCTGGCCGCTATTTCGCGTTGCTCGATTATTCCAAGAGAGTCAAGCTCGCCCCAGCGCCCCGAAGCTATGGAGCATATGCTGTCCATGAGGGAGAGCAGCGACATTCCCGCCGGAGTGAGGCTCTCGCGGTCATATGCCTCCACAAGCATCTGTGCCACGGCCACGATAGCCGACTGCGAGGCCGGAAAGCGTGCCCCATGCCGCCCGACATGGTTGACCATCACCGGTGTAAGGCTATCGGGCGTCTCAGCTGGGGAGAGATCCGAAGGATAGGGGGTGGCCGTGCCTGAAAGGTCGTCCCAAGAAATCCTCTCCGGGTTTGAAGCCCGGGCCGTTAACAGACTCAGGGTGATTATAATATACAAAAATGCGTGCTTCATCATAGCGTTATCGTGGATTGTGTGTAACTTTGCAACGCTCAATTGACCCCTTATGTTTATCCTATGACCGACACTGTAAGCGCCCTCATAAACTCCGATAGGATAGAAGAAGCTGTCGAGGCCGCCTCGCGGCTTCTCGAGGCCAATCCCTCCTCTGCCCAATTGCTTTTCCTCCGGGGGAAGGCTCTTTGGCGACTTGGGCGCAGGGCCGAAGCTATGACCGACTATGCCGGCGCCGTTGCTCTCGACCCCTCCGGACCCGCGGCGAAGGCACTCGAACATGCACGAGACATTGCGGCATTCTTCAACCCCGACATGTTTAACCCATAGCGGTAGGGTCAGGCGCGGCGTAAGATCACGTTTTGCCGCGAACTCCAGCCGGCAGAGTAATTGCGGACGCTCACCGTCACCAGTCCCGCAGCCGGAATGTTGGCTCCGCCGGCACGAAAATGGCGTATGATATCATCAATGCAGGTCACTCCGCTCAGTCGCAGATTGGCCACTACGCGTCCAAGACTGCTGATAGTGGCAAAGATGATATCGCCGGGATTGATGCTTGAGATATTCATATTATCTTGAGGTTTGAGTGTTATTTTATGACGCAAAAGTAGATATATAGATGGGCAACATTATTGCCCACTCGTGTAAAACGTAGTTAAATCATTCATTGTCCCTTCCGCTCAAAATTTTTACCTACCTTTGCACTCTCATCTCGCCATTACGAAATCTCTTATCAACCCTTCCATTCCGTATAATAATCTCTTGGCTATTATGCTCTGCGGCATAAACGGCCCAGGCTACGCACCCTTGGTAATTTCAGCCATATGAACACCCCGTCAAACCCCTCCCTCCCCATTGAGCTTGAACTCCTCGCGCCGGCTCGCAACAAGGCCACTGCCTTGGCGGCTCTTTATGCCGGGGCAGATGCTATATATATTGGTGCTCCAAGCCATGGGGCCAGGGCAGCCGCGGCATGCTCTATCGACGACATCCGCTCGGTGGCACGGGCTGCCCATGCGCTCAGGGCAAGGGTATATGTTGCGCTCAACACTTTGGTCTATGACGATGAGCTTGAGGCGGTCAATCAGATGATATGGAATCTATATCATGCCGGCGCCGATGCCCTTATAATCCAAGATATTGGCATCACTGAATTGCGCCTCCCGCCTATCGCCCTCCATGCCTCCACACAGACCGACATTAGGGGCATAGAGCGCGCCCGCGAGATGGCTTCGTTAGGCATGACTCGCATCGTGGTTGCTCGAGAGCTCTCCCTCCGAGAGACTGAGGCCATCCATCAAGCCCTTCCTCACGTGGAGATTGAGGCTTTTGTCCATGGAGCTTTATGTGTATGCTTCTCCGGCGACTGTCGCGCCAGCTTTGCCGCCACCTCTCGCTCGGCCAATCGCGGCGAATGCTCACAGATGTGCCGCCACGCCTACACCCTTCGCGACAGCCGCGGCTCCATCCTCGCCGGGCCGGCGCATCTACTCTCGCTACGCGACCTCAACCGCTCGTCGCGCCTGGCCGAGATGGCCCACGCCGGCGTCACTTCTTTCAAGATTGAAGGTCGCCTTAAGGATGAGGCTTATGTGCTTGAGACTGTAGGCTATTACTCTCGCCTGCTCAATCGCTTGGTGGAGTGTTCGGAGGGACGTTATTGCCGAGCCTCCATTGGCAATGTGGCGCTATCATTCACCCCCGACCCTACTAAGGCTTTCAACCGAGGCTTCACTCAATATTTCACCACGGGAGTTCCCCCCAAAGGTCTCCCACTCAAGATGGCCTCCCTCGACTCTCCGGCTGCTGCCGGCAGTGAGGTAGGATCGGTCACTGCCGTCATCCCCAAGGGGGGAATAAAGGTGAGGCTAAATGAGGGAGTGACTGTCGCCGCCGGCGACGGCCTGAGCTACACATCGTCCGATGGTGCCATAAACGGCTTCAGGGTCAACCGCGTGGAGAGAAACATGATTTTTCTTCCCCCCGGAGTTAAGGCTCCTCAGAAGGGCGCAACCCTTCGTCGCACTCTCGATGCAGCCCGTCAGCGTCTTCTCTCGCGCCCCGATGCCGCCGTGCGCTCCATCCCTATCGACATCACCCTGCGCCTCACTCCCTCCGGACGAGTAGCCGCCGAGGCTGTTGACCCGATGCGTAAATTATGTGTCGCGGTGGCTACATCCGACATATTTGCCGACAAAGCGGCCTCCATTCAAGCCGGCCAGCGACGACGCCCCTTTGAAAAATTGGGCGATACCGGCCTATCTCTCAACAGCTTCACCGATAATATAGACCCAGAGCTCTTCATCCCTGCCTCGGCTCTCACATCGCTGCGCCGCAGCCTCATCTCAACCTTAGCCCACGCAGCTGCCGCCACCTATCGTTTCCCTGCCCCGGGCACTCGCGATGCCAATCCCATCATCACGGGAGCTAATATCGCCAACCACTTAGCTCGTCGCCTCGCTCCGACGGCCGATGAAGCCGCCGAGACGCTCCATCCTTCAGGCCGCGGCATGGAGGGGGAGCAAGTGATGACCACGCGCTATTGCATCCGTCGCGAGCTCGGCCGATGCCTCTCCACCGAGGCCGGGCGCCAATGGCAAGGGCCACTCACTATATATGACGATGCCGGAAACAGCTTCAGGCTCGACTTTGACTGCAAGCAATGCTTGATGCACCTCTTCTGGTTGGGACGGAAGAGGACTACCTGCGCGGCACCGGCCAAGCAAAAGCCTTAAGCTCAGCCCGTCTCTGATCTCCGTCGCCCCCACAATAGCGTGAGCATAAGGCATGAAACTCAGCCGAGTGGTTGAAATGGGTAAGATGGGCCAGCTCATGGCATATCACATAGTCGCGAAGCCGCCACGGCAAGAAGATGCAGAAACGCGATAAAGAGATGCGCCCGTCGAGAGAGCAGCAGCCCAAACGTCTCACTCCTCTACCTATCTCCCAGCTCACCCCCTTAATCCCTAAATGCTCGGCAATCTGACGAGCTCGAGGGAGGAGAGTCCTCTCTGCAATCGGTTTGCTTATATGATGGATGATTCTCACAATCCTCTCCTCCATCTCGCCGGCCTCTGTATGAGGCCACGCGCGTACTTTTATCACATACTTGCCGGCGCGGACTGTCAAGCCACCCGTCACCTCGGCCGCGGGATGTGGCTTTATCTCAAGTATGAAATCGGCAAATTCCATCACCGTACCAGGCACAAGACGACTCTCAGCAGGTTTATGACTGAGCAGATCATCGGCCATATTGTCAAGCGCCCTCATTATTGCATCCATATCTTGCCCGGAAGGAACTGTCAGAGCCACATTGTGAGACTGCCAACGAGCAATGAATCGCCGTGCACGAGGGTTTATTGTGACATAAACGCGCCCAAGGCGCGGATGGTCAAGATAGCCTTTTGTCATGGCTTGGCCTCCGGATCTACACCCCATAAGAGTTTCTCTCTCAGGGTATCAACAAACAAGTGTTCCTCCAATCTTACGAGACGACAAGCAAATGGCGCCTTCGACACTTTAAGCGGTGTCCCGGCCGCAACGGTGATCGATGCTCCGTCGACGCTGAGCAGAAATGAGTCGGCTCGGCTATGCGCCACTATGCCAATGGTCACTGAGTCAGGCACCACCAATGGCCTCATTGTCAGCGAGTGGGGAGCCACGGGAGTGGCTATAAACACAGGCGACGAGGGGCCTACGATGGGGCCTCCGGACGAGAGGTTATAGCCCGTGGAACCGGTCGGCGTGGAGATAAGAAGTCCATCGGCCTGATACGTGGCAAGGAAATGACCATCGATAGTGGCCGAGGCCGAAATCATCGAGGCTACATCTTTCTTGAGCACAGCCACTTCATTAAGGGCAAATAGCCGGCGCGGATTAAACTCGCCTGTCTCCACTTCGAGCATCGTGCGCTCTTCGGTGTGATAGCGTCCTGATGTGATGATCTCACAGAGATATGACGGGTCGGTCAGCCGGGTGGCAGCCAAGTAGCCAAGGTGGCCGGTATTGACCCCCATCACGGCCACTCCCATGGGAGCCGCTGAGCGGGCGGTGCGAAGGACTGTGCCGTCGCCCCCAAAACTGAGGGCAAGGTGGGTGCCTGATGGCGGGGAGGAGATGAATGATGAATGTGGAGGCAACACGAAATGGCGCATCAAATAGGCTCCAAAGCTCCTCTCCAGGGCTATCTTCACTCCGGGAGAGGAGGCCAAGAGGTCGAGCAGCTCGCGTATCCGGGGAAGAAATGGCTGCTGATATTCGTTGCCGTAGACGGCTATGTTTAATTCTGTCGTGGCTATGGGAATATGTTATTGAAGATTCGGGAGATTATATCACACCTCAAGGCGACGGATGAGGCTACGCAGGCGGTCGAGGGCCAAGTCGTCGGGCAACTTGTCGCCCATGGCCGTGCGCGTGTCGGTCACCTCATACCCATAGCGCTCAAGCGAACGGGCTGCCGGCCACGGGTCGCGACGATTGATGCGAAGCTCCACAACGATAGTGTCGCCTCCATCGACCGTGTCATAATCCGACGTTACGTTGAGGTTTATCAGATGGCTGTCACTGTCTTCCACCGCACGAGCTATGGCCGAGGCGGAATAGTCGCCGCGACGGCAGGTCACGGTAAGCTCACTCGAGTCTTCGGCCAACGGAAACAGTCGGTCGTAGGGACGTGATGGCGCCGTAGCATCTACAGTTATTTCAGCCGGATGAGAGAGGGTGGTCATCATAATTATATTTGTCAGAATAAGAAATTCTGACTACTTTTGTTGTCGATATTGGAAATGATATGCAAAATTACACATTTTTCTTTATCTAAACAACGGATGAATGTCCCCTGTGTTCATCTGCCGTAAGGATAATAAATGTGTTGTCCATCATTTTTCAAGATTTTTTCTCCATTCATCCCAGATGACTTATCTAAGCGTTAACATAAACAAGGTTGCCACACTGCGCAATGCCCGCGGTGAGAACAATCCCGACGTGGTGGCCTTTGCTCTCCATTGCGAGCAGGCCGGCGCTCAGGGTATCACCGTCCATCCCCGCCCCGACGAGCGTCACATTCGTCGAGCCGATGTCTTTGCGCTCCGGCCCGTGCTCCACACTGAGTTTAACATCGAAGGCTACCCCTCCGCCCCTTTCATGGATCTGGTGACGCAGGTCAAGCCTGCTCAGGTCACTCTCGTCCCCGACGCCCCTGAGGCTCTAACATCCTCGGCCGGATGGGATGTGGAGGCCAATGAAGAGTTTCTCACCGCAACGGTGGAGAAGCTCCATGATGCAGGCATCCGAAGCTCCATCTTCGTAGCCCCCGACCCCGACACCATCAAGGCTGCCGCCCGTGTGGGTACCGACCGCGTTGAGCTGTACACCAAGCCTTATGCCGACAGCTATGCCGCCTCCCCCGCAATGGCCGTCGCCCCCTTCATCGAGGCTTCGCGCGCTGCCCACAACGCCGGCCTCGGCGTCAACGCCGGCCACGACCTGAGCCTCGTCAACCTTGAGTTTTTTGTCAAAAGCCTCCCTTACCTCAACGAGGTGTCGATTGGCCACGCCCTAATTTGCGATGCGCTCTATCTCGGCATCGACGAGACCATCCGCCGCTATCTCCTCTGCCTCTCCAAATAGTCATTTTCAATACTTTTTCCCATATAGCCCCCACTCACCAAACGATGATTGACACTATAGAATTTCTTACCGACACTGCCCATGCAGCAGTGGAAAAGACCGCCGCTGCCGTCCTCCCTGCTCAGATGCCCGAAGCCCCGGCATCGCTCTCCCTATGGGAGCTGTGCAAAGAGGGCGGGTGGATCATGATTCCGCTTGCAATCCTCTCGATAGTGTGCATCTACATCTTCGTCGAGCGCTTCTTGGCAATTCGCAGCGCCAATAAGACCGACCGCACCTTTATGGACCGCATCCGCGACTACATCCACGAAGGTGAGCTCGAGAGTGCTACCCGCCTCTGTGAGCGCACCAACACCCCCTCAGGCCGCCTCATAGCCAAAGGCATCAGCCGCATAGGGCGTCCTATGAACGACGTGCTCGTGGCAATCGAAAACACCGGCAACCTTGAGATTGCCGCCCTCGGAAAAGGGCTCCCCTGGCTTGCAACCACCGCTGCCGGCGCCCCTATGCTCGGCTTCCTCGGCACGGTGATTGGCATGGTGGAGGCCTTCTACAACCTCGCCTCCGCCGGTTCCTCAGCCAACATCGACATCCTCGCCGGAGGCATCTACGAGGCCCTCGTCACCACCGTTGCCGGCCTCATCGTGGGCATCGTTGCCCTCTTTGCTTACAATTATCTCGTGGCCCGCATCAACAGCGTCATGACTCGCCTCGAGGGGGAGACAATGGAATTTATGGATCTTCTCAACGAGCCCGCTTAATCTCCCATGGCACTCAAACGTCAATTCGACATGACATCGCTCTTCTCCATGGCCTCCATGACCGATGTCATCTTCCTGCTGCTCATATTCTTTATGGTCACCTCCACTTTCGTCTTCCCTACGGCCCTGGAGATTAACCTTCCACAAAGCTCTGAGCAGACTGCACTCAAGCCCATGGCAAGGGTCTACATAGACATTGAAAGGCAGATGTATGTCTCCACTCCCGACATTGCAGAGCCACAGCCCGTTGACTCCCTCCCCCAGCTCATGGGCTTCCTCCGCCTGATTGACACTCAGGCCGCTGAGGCCGGCGACGACCGCAACATTGCCATCTACGCCGACGAGAGCGTCACCTATGGACAGCTCGTCGAAGTCCTGAACGCCGGCGCTGTCAACGGCCTCAAGATGGTGCTTGCCACCAAGCCCGCACCCTCTTCTGCCCTCCCGGCCTCCAATTGACCCTCCATTTTCCCCTTATGGACGAGAACAAAAACAAAGCCACGGCAATGGTGGCAACGGTGGTGTTCCACGCCGCTCTGCTCGCCATTCTCCTTTGGGTGACTCTCTCATATGCCAAGCCCGCGACAAGGGTGTGGCCCCCCGAGGACACCTCTGAACTGCTCCTCGCCGATGATTATGTGGAAGTGCTCCCGGAGCGCCCCAAGCTGCAGCCCACCGAAAATCCTGCCCAGGCCGAGGAGAGTCAGCCTGCCCCGGCTCCCGATGCCAACGACCCGGTCAACGCCGGAGAAGAAGCCCCGGAGACTCCACCCACTCTGACCTCCACCGTGAAGAGCCCCGCCAAGGCCAAGCCCGAGCCTGTCCCCGAGAAAGCCGGGCCCTCCAAGGCCGAACTCGAGGCTCAAGCCAAGGCAAAGCGCGAAGCTGAGTCACAGCAGCGCATCAACAATCGCGTAAACTTCAACCGACCCGGCAAAGGGACTTCTGAAGGAAAATCTGACGGAAACGACAATTCCACCGCTCGCTCCAATCGCCCGGGCTTCAACCTCAAGGGCCGATCCATCGAGAAATGGGACTCCCCTCGCGCCACCAAGACCGGCTCTATTATTATAGAGGTGCGTGTCGACCGCGAGGGTAAGGTTGTAGGTGCATCCTACAAGTCTGGCTCCGGTGCTGTGGCCGCCGACGAAAGTGCCCGCCGCAGCTGCATCGCCGCCGCCTCGACCAGCCGATTCAGCGTCGACCTCAACGCCCGTGCCGAGCAGACCGGCACCATCACCTATCGCTTTGAGTAACACCTTTCTCTGCCCGCCATGACATCTCTCTTCTGCCGCTGCCTCCGTCTCATACCCGTCATCCTCTCTCTGGCGGTGCTAAGCTACGGATGCGGCTCTCGCCATGGCGCCCATAGCAACCAACCGGACCCACTCTTTACCGGCTCAGTCCGCGACCTTGTCGCCCTCGACTCTATAAGCCAATGGGACAAGCCTCTACCCATGAGCGACTCCACCGAAAGGATGAAGGTCAACCATATCGGCCAGCTCCATCGCGAGTTTAACGACAGCAACTACATCCACTGGGCTGCGGCCGATTCCATTGGAATCACCCCCCTCTCCGACCTACGCTCCCACTGGCAATTGCGACGCCCGCTGGTGAAAATCACGTCGTGTCGCGACTTCTACCTTGAGCCCCTCACCCACTCGGTGCCTTACCTCGTGCCCGAAGCTGCCGAAATGGTCCATGAGATAGGACGTCGATTCACCGACAGCGTCGCTGCTCGCTGCAACTCCAGCTATCGTATGCGCATCACATCGGTGACACGCACTCCCGAGACAGTCCGACGTCTCCGCCGACGCAATGTCAACGCCGTCGACTCCTCGGTTCACCAACTGGCCACCACCGTCGACATCTCCTACGCCCGCTTCATACCCGGACCCGACAACACCGTGGCCCGCTCTGTCGACGACCTCAAAGGCGTTCTGGCCGAGGTGATTGCCGCCATGCGCGACGAGGGTAAGCTTTATGTCAAGTATGAGCGCAAGCAGCCCTGTTTCCACATCACTGTCAGACCCGGCGCATACCTTTCACCCTCTCGCCGACAATAAGACATGAAGAAACTGCTCAAGGCCCTTGCCATTTCCGCCGTCGCCCTCGTGCTGCTTCTCCTGCTCGCCATCTCGGTTCTCGTGACGATCCTTACGCCTCAACGTCTCACTCCCATGGTCAACAGATATGCCACTGAATATCTCTTGGCCGATGTGGAGGCCTCACGCGTGGAGCTCACCTTTTGGACTACTTTCCCTCGTCTCACCCTCGACGTTGACTCCCTCACCGTCACCTCCCGCGCCCCTATGGGAGACGATGCTCCCTCCGATTACAGCTGCCTTGCAAGCCTCTCGCGTCTGACGGGCACTGTCGACATCATGGCGCTGCTGGCCATGGATCTGCGCCTCCACAACTTAGAGATCGACAGTCTCTCGGCCAATCTTATAAAGGAAAGCGACTCCTTGGCCAACTATCTCATCATCCCTTCCTCTGCTGAGCCTGAAGTTCCCGAACCCACCTCCGGCTCAATGCCATTTAGCGACATCACCATCGATCATTTTGCCATCATCGGCCCCACCTCTCTCCGCTATCGGTCAATCCCCGACTCTATCGATGTCACGGTCTCATTGAGCTCCTCGCTCATGCGCAATAAACCCTACCCATCCTATTCCCTCAGCATCGAGGGGATCGGAGGTGCACGAATAGCCGACCTAATCGACCTCAATCAGATTCCCTTCGGCCTTAACGGCAGCATCAACTGGGATACAAAGCGTCCCGACATCCTGCGTCTCAACGACTTTTCTCTCTCCATCGACTCCATTGATGTCAATTTTTCATCAGACATCACCCTCGGCGACACTCTTACCGTCACCAAGCTCGGACTTGAACTGCCGCCGACCCCGGCGGCACCCATCTCCCGCCTTGCCTCGCGCTTCATTCCCATCCCCGCCGGCATCGACATCGACAATCTCAACCTCGCTTTGAAAGCCTCGCTCACTCGCCCATTTGCCATCGGGATTGACTCCATCCCGTCGCTATCCCTTTCCTTCCAAGCTGACGGGCGTTTTGACTATGACCGTCTCCATCTCTCCAGCCTTGAAGCAGATATTAAGGCTGCCATTGACGGCGCTAATCTCGATGCTTCCACCATCGAGATTGGCAAGTTCAAAGCCATTGCACGCGCAATAGGATTTGAGCTAAACGCCTTTATCTCAAGTCCCGTTTCCGACGCTAAGGTCAAGGGACGATTCCAGGGTGGGATTATGCTCAACAATCTCCCACGCAAGCTCTACGACCGCCTCGGACTTGATGCCTCCGGACTCCTCACCGCCGATGCCTCTTTTCGCCTCGCCCTCTCCGACATCTCCCCATCAACCTTCCATCGCATGAAAGTCGATGGATGTGTCAACCTCTCGCACTTCAAAGCCGCCTTGCGCGATAGCTCCTTATCCCTATCATCACCCAAGACCCGTCTTAACTTCGGGACTGCCTCAACCCTCAAGCTTCCCGATGCCACGGCCGACTCCCTTCTCACTCTTTCCCTCTCTTCCGACTCCATCACAGCCATAATGGATCGCGGCGACATCTTCTTAGCCGTAAGCCGATTACACGCCGACGTAGGGATGAAAAACATTGCCTCATCGACAGACACATCGCAAATCAACCCAATAGGCGCAAATATCCGCGCTTCTCTTGTCAGATTTGCGTCCATCCCCGACACTCTCTTCGCTCGCCTCTACGACTCCGGAGGCTACATCGCCCTCTCTCGCTTCCATGACAATTCCCACATTCCGCAGCTTCACATCGGTCTCCACTCCGGTCGGGCTCGAATCACCGACCCCTCTTCTCGCGCTTCGCTCAGAGATGCCAACCTTACCCTGAAAATGAACCCTCGACCCGTCGACCCCTCCCGTTCGGCTCGTCGACAAGCAGCCCTTGACTCGCTCCGCTCCATCTATCCGGGTATCAGCGACGACTCTCTCCGATCCATCATTCGCAGCCGGCGACGGGCAGGTGACATAAAAGCCACCGAGACCATCGACTTTGGCATCGACCGCTCTTTGGCTCGACGTCTTCGCCAGACTGATGCCCACGGCTCTTTAGTCATACGCTCCGGCCATATCATGAGCCGTTATTTCCCTATCCGCTCTCGCCTGTCTCGCCTCGGTGTCAGGTTCTCAACCGACAGCGTGGCCATTGACTCCGGCCATATTGCTTTGGGTAAATCAGGCCTCGACTTCAAGGGCTCTGTGACCAACATCTCTCGCGCCCTTTCCTCTTCACGCAGCCCACTGGAGGCCCACTTTACAGTGATGGCCGACACGGTTGACATTAACGAAATTGCCGATGCCCTCTTTGCCGGCGCCGACTACTCGACTCACAAAGACTCGCGCCCGGCACTCACCGACGACATCGACGACAACATTCTGGCCTCCGCCCTACAAGAGAGTCTCGATTCCGTCGCCAAAACAGCCTTCCTCATCCCATCCAATATCGATGCCGAGCTCGCCGTCAATGCCTCCAATGTTTTCTACTCCGACATCCACCTCACCGATTTTATCGGTCATGTGGCAATTCACGACGGTGCACTCAACCTCGACCGTCTCTCAGGCCACACTTCTATCGGCTCCATGACGCTCTCAGCTCTATACCAAGCTCCCGAACCCGACTCCCTGCGCTTTGCTATGGGCATGAACATCAAGCGACTCCAACTCAATCGCTTTATCGACCTCATCCCTCAGGTAGACTCTATCATGCCCCTCCTCTCCGACCTCGAGGGAATCATAAATGCCGACATCGCCCTCTCTACCGACCTCGACCCCAATCTCGACATCCGCTTCAACACCCTCGAGGCTATCATGCGTCTCTCGGGCGACTCGCTCAAGCTCCTCGACTCCGAGACCTTCCGCACTATGGCCAAATGGCTCATGTTCAAAGATAAGCAACGTAATATAATCGACTCCATGACGGTTGAACTAATGGTGCGCGACTCCCGCCTCTCGCTCTTCCCATTTATTTTCAACATGGACCGCTACCGCCTGGGCGTCAGCGGCTCCAACGACCTCAACCTCAATCTCGACTATCACGTAGCCGTCCTGAAGTCGCCCATCCCCTTCCGCTTCGGCATCAACATCAAGGGCAATCCCGACAAGATGAAATTCTCGGTAGGAAAAGCTCGCTTTGACGAGAAACATGTCGCCGCCAATCACACCATAACCGACACAGCACGCGTCAACCTCCTCTCCGAGATCTCTCGCATCTTTCGATCCGGCGTCTCGAGGGGTCGCAAGGCTCGTCTATCCCACATCACCCCTCAGGCGCCCTCCACTGCCTCGCTTCCCTACGACACCCTTTCTCGCGCCGACTCTCTTATTCTCGCCAAGGAGGGCTTGATACAAATCGACAACAACCAATCTTCACATGACTAAACGATTATTTTCTCTGCTCATAGTCCTCGCCGCCATATGTCTCCAAGCTATGGCCGACGACATCCCCTTCCGCGACCAACGCCGAGAAGTGTTCAGTGTGACTCCTGTCCATAAAGGCGACATAGTGTTTCTCGGAAACAGCATCACCAATTTCGGCGCATGGGCAGAAATGTTTGGCTCCGACGCAGGAATAATCAACCGCGGTATCTCCGGCATTGGCTCCGAAGAGGTGGCCCGCCATATCGACCTCATCGCCGACGGCCATCCCGCAAAGCTCTTCATCATGCTCGGCATCAACGACTTTGCTTCCACCGACATCGTAGTCCCAAGCCTCCGCAAGATTGTTGCAGCCATGCGCCAATCTTCGCCCGAAACTGAGATTTATATCCAAAGCGTCCTCCCATGCAATATTGCCCAGCGAAAAACCATCGTTGATCCCCTCAACGACTCCCTCAAGGCTCTTTGCGCTGAGCTCGCCCTAACTTATATCGACATCCACTCCGCTCTGGCCGACAATAGCTCTCCTGCCGGCCTCCTCACCGCCCACACCAACGACAATCTACATGTCCTGGCATCCGGCTACCGCATCTGGAGCCGCATCCTCGAGCCCTACGTGGGTCGCGAGACAGTCTGGACCGAGGGAGATAATGCCTCTATCGGTGGCCGAAACACCATTCTCAACATTCGTCTCTCTCAATATGGATTGCTTCCAGTCAACGACGGCGACATCCTCATGATTGGCGACTACAACGTCATGACCGCCGAATGGCAAGAGATGCTCACCCTCCCCTCGGTAAAAAATCGCGGCTTTGGACAGGCATGGGGTTACACCCTTACCATCGACGACCTCGCCAAGGTGATTCCAACCATAGTGCGCGGCAACCCCTCAAAGTTATTTGTGGAATGTGGCGCGCGTGATCTTGATGCCTCTTCTGCCAACGTCAATGCCCTCTGGAACAAATATCGCTCTGCAATTGAGGCTATGAAGCAACGAGCTCCCAAAGCCAACATCTACCTCACATCCATCATTCCCTCTGCCTTTGCCGCCAACAACAAAGCTTCTATAGCTCCATTCAACGACCTTATGAAACAATATGCGGCCTCGACCGAGGGTGTGGAGTTTGTCGACCTCTACTCAGCCCTGGCCGATCCCGCCACCAACGAGTTGGCCACACGCTTCCGGGGAGCCAATACCGAGCAAAGCCATGGCATCAACGGCCTCGCCTATCTCACATGGGCCAACCTCATTGCCCCCCTAATCCCCGGAGCACAAGCCCCCGCCATACCCTCCGACGAAGCCTTTGCCCTCAACGAGACCATCTACGAAGCTCTCGCCCTCGCACGCAGCGCCGAGGGTCTCCCGGGCTATAAGAGCCTCGATGCTGCCCAAGACCTGTTTGAGGCTGTCGACAAAGCTCGCGCCGACGGCAATATCAAGGCATTAAACGATGCCATTCAAGCCTTCAACTCCTCCCCCGCCGCAATGCCCGTTGTGAGCACCGACTCCCGCGAAGTGTGGTATAAACTCTTCACTCCCAATCGTAAAAGCCTATACATCGAGCACACCGGTGCAAACTCATGCATAGTGGCAAAAACAGCCGCTGACACCGATGACCAGCAGTGGAAATTCGCCCTACGCTCCGACGGCTCTCTCGACATAATATGCCGAGCCGACGGCAGTTTCATCAATCCCTCTGCCCCCTACAACACCCAAGTCTCTACCTCCTCAGCTCAGCCCGCCGAAGGGTGGTCGCTCAGAATTGTTGACGGCCAGCCACTCTTCATCATCACTACCGCAAGCGGCGTCCAGCTTAATCAGACCAACGCCGGCAAGACCTTCAACTGGGGCCAGGGCAACAACTTCTCCGACCTCGGATGCCAGTTTAAGATAGAGCCCGTCGACCCCGTCGAGGCGTATTCTCCTCAAATCAACGCCGACCGTCAATCGCCACGCGCCGATGCCTTCTTTGACATCCTCGGGCGCCCGGTATCCCCGTCACGCCCGGGCCTCCACATCGCCGGCGGCTCCAAAATCCTCGTCAAGTAAACATATAAAACATCATTTCCATATCACAATGAAGATCGGAACGCCCTCCACCCCCTCCGCTGTCCGCGCCATGCTCCTCGGCAGCGGTGAGCTCGGCAAAGAAGTGGCTATCGAGCTCCAGCGCTTTGGCGTTGAAGTTATAGCCGTCGACCGCTATCCCGGTGCCCCTGCTATGCAGGTGGCCCATCGATCCCATGTCATTAACATGCTCGACCCCGATGAGCTCCGCCGCGTCATTGAACTCGAGCACCCCGACCATATCATCCCCGAGGTGGAAGCCATTGCCACTCCCGTCCTGGTCAAGCTTGAGGAGGAGGGATATCATGTCACCCCCACCGCCCGCGCCGCTTTCCTCACCATGAACCGCGAGGGCATCCGTCGTCTCGCCGCCGAAGAGCTCGGCCTACCCACTTCACCCTACCGCTTCGCCGAGACTCGCCAGGAGTTTGACGAGGCCATCAAGGAGATTGGAATCCCATGCGTGGTGAAGCCCGTCATGAGCTCCAGCGGACACGGCCAAAGCACCATACGCTCTGAGGCCGACATCGATGCCGCCTGGCGCGAGGCTCAGGAGGGCGGACGCGCCGGCGCCGGTCGAGTCATCGTCGAAGGCTTCATCGACTTTGACTACGAGATTACTCTACTCACAGTTCGCTCTGTATCCGGCACGGCCTTCTGCGAGCCCATCGGCCACCATCAGGAAAACGGCGACTACCGCCAGAGCTGGCAGCCTCAGCCCATGAGCCCCGTGGCCATAGAGCGTGCCCGCGAGATTGCCCGCAAGATCACCGACGCCCTCGGCGGGCGCGGCATCTTTGGCGTTGAGCTCTTCATCAAGGGCAACGACGTAATATTCAGCGAAGTGTCGCCTCGTCCCCACGACACCGGAATGGTCACTATGATATCTCAAGACCTCAGCGAGTTTGCCCTCCACGCCCGCGCCCTCCTCGGCCTCCCCATCCCCGAGATACGCTTCTACGGCCCATCTGCCTCCCACGCCATCGTCGTCGAGGGCAATACCCGCGAGATGATTCTCGACGGTATCGAGAAGGCTCTCGAAGAGCCCGGCACGGCTATGCGCATCTTCGGCAAGCCCGAGATTAAAGGCCACCGCCGCATGGCTGTAGTCCTCGCCACCGACTCCGACGTCGACTCTGCCCGCGCCAAGGCCGCCCGCTCCGCCTCTTGCCTCTCGGCCACATGCAAGTAATTTCCACTTCCGTAAGATACAAGTAAATTTCCGTAATTGCCGAAGATTTTGTATCTTTGCACCCAAGTTCACGAAATCCAAGACAAACATCGACTTAACAACTACATATGGCAACTACTGCTGACTTCAAGAACGGAATGTGCCTCGACATCGATGGCAACTATTTCTTCATCGTGGAGTTTCTCCATGTAAAGCCCGGCAAGGGCCCCGCCTTCGTCCGCACCAAGCTCCGCAACGTCAAGACCGGCCGCATCATCGACAAGACCTGGAACTCCGGCGTCAAGGTTGAAGAGGTGCGCATCGAGCGCCGCCCCTACCAGTATCTCTACAAAGACGATATGGGCTACAACTTTATGCACACAGAGACCTTTGAGCAAGTCGCTCTCCCGGGTGAAAGCATCGAGGGCGTACAGTTCCTCAAGGAAGGCGACATTTGCGAGGCTCAAGTTCACGCCGCCACAGAGACCATCCTCACCTGCGAGATGCCCACCTCAGTCATCCTCGAAGTGACCTACACCGAGCCTGGCATCAAGGGCGACACCGCTACCAATACCCTCAAGCCCGCCACTGTTGAGACCGGTGCCGAAGTGCGTGTGCCCCTATTCATCAACATCGGCGACAAAATCAAGATCGACACCCGCGACGGCAGCTACGTGGAGCGCATCAAGGCTTGAGCCCTGCAGCCCCTCATGCCCCGGCTTTGATATTTTCACGCGGGATGAAGTAACGGCCCACTGCCCGCGCTTCATCCCGCGTGTCAACATTATCAGCCCGTCGATTGTTCTTCAGGCATGAAAACATCTGCCAACAGCCCCATCCCCCCTGTCCCCGTCGACATCCCGGTCGAGACCCACCCCTTTGAGCCTTTCATCCCACAGGATGCACGCCTGCTCATCATGGGCACCTTCCCCCCGGCCCAATCCCGCTGGGCAATGCCTTTTTACTACCCTAATCGCCTCAACGATTTCTGGCGCATTATGGGCCTCGTATTTTTCGGCAATGCCTCACGCTTCTACGACGAGCTCTCCCGCTCTTTCCGCCTCGACGACATCAAGACCTTTCTCTCCGAGCGTGGCATAGCCCTGAGCGACACCGGTTACCGTGTCCGCCGACTGCGCGCCAATGCCTCCGACGCTTTCCTCGAGATTGTCGAGGCCAACGACCTCAGACGCCTCCTCCCCCTCATGCCCCATTGCCATTCCGTGGCCACCACCGGCGCCTTAGCTGCCAAAGTGATTTCCGGACTTACCGGCACCGCCATTCCCGGGATGGGACAGATGGTCACCGCCTCAGCCCTCAGCGGAGCCGATGGCATCCCCCTATCAATCTGGCGCATGCCATCCACATCACGCGCCTATCCCCTCCCCCTCGCAAAAAAAGCCGAAGCATATGCCTCAATGTTCAAAACCATAGGCCTCCTTTGACTCCACTTTTCCGCCCCATGACTTTTACCCTCATAACCCTCTTTGCCGGCTTTGACGCCGCATCCATCTTCCAGTGGGTGGTTGAAAACGCCTCTTATCTCCTTATCTTCCTACTCATGGCCGTCGAGAGCTCCTTCATCCCCTTCCCGAGCGAAGTGGTGGTGCCTCCGGCAGCGTTCCTCTCGGCTCAGACAGCCACCTCTCTCGTCTATAAAGGGCAGACCATCTCCGTGGCCGACCTCAACATCTGGCTCATCATCCTCGTGGCCACTGCCGGTGCTCTGGTGGGAGCTTTGGTCAATTATTACCTCTCGGTATGGATCGGGCGCCCGCTCGTCTACAAGTTTGCCGACTCTCGCATTGGCCACGCCTGCCTTATCGACCGCGAGAAGGTCAATAAAGCTGAGGACTACTTCGACAGCCACGGCGCCATCTCCACCTTCATCGGCCGTCTCATCCCCGCCGTGAGGCAGCTAATCTCCATCCCCGCCGGACTGGCCCGAATGAACGTCGGCAAGTTTTGCCTCTTCACATCCCTCGGCGCCCTCCTCTGGAATGCCATCCTTGCCGCCCTTGGATTCTGGCTCGGCAAAAGTGTCTCCATCGACGGCCTCTTCCTCCAGGTTGAAAAATACAATTCTTATCTCACATATATCGGCCTCGGCATTGGCGTCATATGCCTCGCCATCATCCTCTTCAACGCATTCCGCCCCAAGGCCCCCCAATCATCTATCCAAGAGTAATGACACAAGTGTCCCCCTCGCTCCTGAGCGCCGACTTCCGTTGCCTCGAGCGCGATATCGACATGCTCAACGCCTCCCAAGCCTCGATGCTCCACCTCGACGTGATGGACGGTGTCTTTGTCCCTAACATTTCCTTTGGCTTTCCAATCATCAAGGCTATTGCTTCTGTCGCAAAAAAACCGCTCGATGTCCATCTCATGATTGTCGACCCGAGCCGATATGTAAGCCAAGTGCGCGACTGCGGCGCCGACATCATGAATGTCCACTATGAGGCGTGCACCCACCTCGACCGCGTCATTCAAGCCATCCATCAGGCTGGCATGAAAGCGGCCGTCACTGTCAATCCCGCCACTCCCGTTGAACTCCTTCGCGACATCATAGGCGAGCTCGACATGGCTCTGATTATGAGCGTCAACCCCGGCTTCGGCGGACAGATGTTTATCCCCCGCGCCATCGACCGCACTCGCCGCCTCCGCCGGATGATCGACGATGCCGGCGCTTCCACCCTCATCGAGGTCGACGGCGGCGTCAACCTTGAGACAGGACGGCAGCTCGTTGAGGCCGGTGCCGACATCCTCGTTGCCGGCAATTTCGTCTTTTCTTCCCCCGACCCTAAAGCTACCATTGCTGCCCTCGCGGCACTCTGACCCTTCCTCTTCGGATGGAAACCATCATCCTCCCACAAGCCTCCTCCACCAACAGTGAGATGGCCTCGCGCCTCCAGTCGCTCCCCCATGGCACCATCATTAGAGCCATTGAGCAGACTGCCGGGCGTGGCCAAAGGGGCAACTCTTGGGAAGCGGAGCCGGGGGCCAACCTCACTATGAGCCTCCTCTTGAGAGACCTCCCCTTCTCTCCCGCCGCACAGTTTGTCATCTCTGAAATCGCCGCCTTAGCCGTTGCGCATGCCGTTGCCTCTCGCCTCCCATCCTCCGTGGCCTCATCCGTGGCCGTCAAGTGGCCCAACGACATCTATGTCGGCAACAAAAAGATAGCCGGCATATTGATTGAATGTGGCATTACCGGCCAATCAATCAGCCACGCCATCATAGGCATTGGTCTCAATATCAATCAGCTGTCGTTTCTCAGCCCCGCTCCCAACCCCGTCTCGCTCCGCCAGCTCATTCCCTCGCTCCCAATCCTCGACATCGACCCCATCGCCAAGGAAATCCGTCAAGACATCCTCCGAGAGATTGTCCCCGACATCGACGCAGCCTCCATCCACCACCGCTACCTTGCCCTCCTCTGGCGCCGACAAGGTTTCCACACATGGCGCATCAGCAAGACAGGAGAGATAATCAACGCCGCCATCTCCGGCGTAAGCCCCGAGGGCTTCATCTCCCTCCTTCCCCAAGGCTCAACTTCCCCCCTCGCCCCCCTCGCCTTCAAAGAGGTCGAAGCCATCCTCCCATCTCTCCCATAACTCCCATCCCTCCCCAGGATTGACTTATTTCCATTTTTTTATTTACCTTTGTGGGCGAAAACTGCAAGCCTATGAAAGGAATAATCCTCGCCGGCGGGACCGGCAGCCGTCTTTACCCCATAACTAAGGGGGTGAGCAAGCAACTCTTGCCCATCTACGACAAGCCGATGGTCTACTATCCGCTCTCGACCCTCATGCTTGCCGGCATCCGCGATATCCTCTTGATATCCACTCCGGCCGACCTCCCTGCCTTTGAGCGTCTGCTCGGCGATGGTGCCTCCTTTGGCGTCAAGATCTCTTATGCCCCGCAGCCTAAGCCTGAGGGCCTGGCGCAGGCGCTGGTGATTGGCCGCGAGCATATTGCCGATGATGCCTGCTGTCTCGTGCTCGGCGACAATATTTTCCATGGGGCCGGCCTCAGCGATCGCCTCGAGAGAGCCGCCTCCAACGCTCTCGCCGGCCGAGCCACCATCTTTGGCTACTGGGTGGACGACCCCGGCCGTTATGGCGTGGCTGAGATCGACACCCATGGCCGATGCCTATCCATCGAGGAGAAACCCCTCAATCCCAAGAGCAACTATGCCGTGACCGGCATCTATTTCTACCCCAAGGGGGTGAGCGACATCGCCTCGGCTATCACCCCCTCGGCACGCGGCGAGCTGGAGATCACCTCGGTCAATCAATCTTACCTCCACCACGGCATACTCGACATTGAACTCCTTGGCCGAGGATATGCCTGGCTCGACACCGGGACGGTTGACTCCCTCTCTGAGGCCTCGGCCTACATCGCTGCCATTGAGCGCCGTCAAGGCCTGCAAGTGGCTTGCATTGAGGGGATTGCCTTCGCGAGAGGGTGGATCGACGCTGAGCGCCTGCGCCAAGTAGCTGCCACGATGCCCTCCACCTCTTATGGCCGACATCTGAGTCGACTGGCCGACTCTGTCGGCCTCAATCCCGTTTCCAACCCGTTGAAGAAGCTATGAATGTGATAGATACCTCCATCCCAGGAGTGAAGATTATAGAGCCTGCCGTACATCACGACCGTCGGGGCTATTTCTTTGAGAGCTACTCGCGCGAATTCTTTGACCGCCTCGTGGCTCCGGGTGTTACTTTCGTGCAGGACAATGAAAGCCGCTCGTCACTCGGTGTGGTCCGTGGACTCCACTTCCAGCTCCCCCCCTTTGCGCAGTCTAAGCTCGTGAGAGTGGTTGAGGGTAAGGTGGTTGACATCGCCGTCGACCTGCGTGTGGGCTCCCCCACCTTTGGCAAGCAGATCTCCGTGGAGCTGTCGGCCGACAACCATCGCCAGGTCTTCCTCCCCAAGGGGATGGCCCACGGCTTCTCCGTCGTCTCCCCTACTGCTACTTTTCTCTATAAGGTCGACGAGTTTTACCATCCTGAGGCTGAGGGCGCCATTTCTATCCTCGACCCGAGCTTTGTCCTCCCCTTACCACTTGATGAAGCTATCTTGAGCGACAAAGATCTCCATCATCCGCTCCTCGCCGACTTCATTTCACCATTCCGCTACAATGAATAAGACGACTGACCGCCGCTTTAAGGCCATACTCGTCACCGGGGGTGCCGGCTTCATCGGCTCCCACCTGGTCCATCTCTTGACTGACCATTATCCCGACACCCTTATTATCAACGTCGACTTACTGACTTATGCCGGCAATCTGGCCAATGTGGCTGACCTTGACGAAAGAAACAACTATCGGTTTGTCAAGGCCGACATCTGCAACTCTGCCGCTATGCTCTCGCTCATAACAGATTATGAGGTCGATGCTGTGATTAATCTCGCTGCTGAGAGCCATGTCGACCGCTCCATTTCTAATCCCGACGCTTTTGCCAAGACCAACGTTATGGGCACTCTCTCGATGCTCAATGCCGCCAAGACATCTTGGGCTGCTCGCCCAGAAGGGATGGAAGGGAAAATCTTCTATCAAGTGTCTACCGACGAGGTCTTTGGCTCATTAATGCTTGGCGACAAGCCCTTTGACGAGGCCACGCCTTATGCTCCCCACTCACCCTACTCTGCCTCTAAGGCCGCGGCCGACCATTTCGTCAGAGCCTACCACGACACCTATGGCCTCCCCACCGTCATATCTAATTGCTCCAACAATTTTGGCCCCAACCAGTTTCCGGAGAAGCTTATCCCACTGGTGATTAACAATATCAAGGAGCGCAGGCCTATTCCTGTCTATGGCCGCGGCGAGAACATACGCGACTGGCTCTGGGTGGGCGACCACGTGAGAGCCATTGACCTCATTCTCCACCATGCCGAGCCGGGCTCTACCTTTTGCATCGGCGGCAACAACGAGATGCGCAACATCGACCTCGTCAAAGCCCTTATTGAGATCACCGACCGCTTCTTGGGCCGCCCCGAGGGCGACTCACTCGGGCTCATCTCTTTCGTGACCGACCGCCCGGGCCACGACCTGAGATATGCCATCGATGCTTCGCGCCTGAGGGATTCCCTTGGCTGGCTGCCCACGCCCCGGCCTCTTGGCGCTCTGGCCGACACCGTCGAGTGGTATCTTGACAATGAGAAGTGGCTCAACGATATCACTTCCGGGGCTTATGCCGACTATTATCGTGAGATGTATGGTGGCTCGCGCTGACGCGACGACGAAATGACATATCGCAGGTCCCCGGCCAAAAAGATCATTTGGCCGGGGACCTGCGATATTATGGATGTATAGAGGGGGGGGATCAGATACCAAGGTCTTTCTTCACGGCCTCTATCTTTGCATCTGCGTCGGCATTAGCTCTGTCGTAGTCGGCTGCTGAGTCGAGATGACCCTTGACCTCCATATAAAACTTAATCTTCGGCTCTGTGCCGGAGGGACGGACTGACACCTTAGTGCCGTCGGCGGTGAAATACTGGAGCACATTGGAGGTGGCTGGCATGTCGAGCTTGCTCTTGGTGCCGGTGGCTACATCGGTCTTCTCCAGCGAGGCATAATCCTTGATGGTCTCCACAGGGCTGCCGCCGAGGCTCTTGGGCGGGTTCTCACGGAAGGCCTTCATCATGGCCTGTATCTCCTCGGCGCCGGCCTTGCCGGTGCGGACCACTGAGATGCCACACTCTTTTGAAAAGCCATATTTCATGTAGATGTCTTGGAGCATGGCCAGGAAGTCCATGTCTTTATCTTTGGCCCAGGCTGCAATCTCGGCCATAAGGGAGATGGCACTCACTGAGTCTTTGTCGCGGCAGAAGTCTTCGGCGAGGAAGCCATAGCTCTCTTCGCCGCCGCCGAGATAGCGCATAGCGCCTTCATTGTCGCGGATCACGGCTGCTATCCACTTGAAGCCGGTGTAGCAGTCAAACATCCGACAATTATTCTTGTCGGCTATGCTCTTGATTGTCTCGGTGGTCACGATAGTCTTCACGATATAATCCTTGTCGGAGAGGCGTCCGAGCTCTCTATTGCGTGTGATGATATAATTAAGGAGTATCATCACTATCTGGTTGCCGTTGAGCAGCACATATTCTCCCTTGGCATCGCGGATCACGGCGCCAATACGGTCGGCATCGGGGTCGGAGGCCACTACGAGGTCGGCCTCGGTCTCCTTGGCCTTGGCTATTGCCATTGCCATCGCTGAGGGATTTTCGGGGTTGGGAGAGTCTACGGTGGGAAAGTCGCCTGAGGGAACATCCTGTTCCGGGACATGAATGATGTTGGTGAAGCCATAGTTGCGCAGCGAGTCGGGGATGAGTTTCACGCCGGTGCCGTGGATGGGGGTGTATACTATCTTGAGGTCGCTATGGCGCTTGATGGCGTCGGGGCTGAGGCTGAGCCCCTTGATGGCTTCGAGGAACTGACGGTCTATCTCGTCGCCTATGATGGTGATGAGCTCTTTGTTACCCTTGAAGTTGATGGCTTCCACTCCGGGGATGGCCTCCACGTGGCGTATGATATTCACGTCGTGGGGGGCGAGCACCTGAGCGCCATCGGCCCAATATGCTTTGTAGCCGTTATATTCCTTGGGGTTGTGGGAGGCGGTGATGTTCACGCCACTCTGACAACCGAGCTTGCGGATGGCAAAGGAGAGCTCGGGGGTGGGGCGGAAGGAGTCGAAGAGATAGACTTTGATACCGTTGGCCGAGAAGATGTCAGCAACAATCTCGGCAAACTTGCGGGAGTTGTTGCGGACGTCATGACCCACGACAACCGAAATTTGCGGCAGGTCGGCAAAGGCCTCTTTGAGGTAATTGGCCAGGCCTTGAGTGGCTGCTCCGACGGTATAGATATTCATGCGATTGGTACCCGCGCCCATAATGCCGCGGAGACCGCCGGTACCAAACTCGAGGTCGCGGTAGAAGGCTTCTATCAGTGGAGTCTTATCGGGATTATTGAGGAGAGCTGACACCTCTGCGCGGGTCTCCTCGTCGTAAGCGTCAGTGAGCCAAGACTTGGCCTTAGCAACGACGCTGTCGAGCAATTGCTGGTTGGATTCGCTCATTGTTTATATATGAATTTTGATTATTGACTAAAGGAATAACAAGCCGACGGCTCATATGTCGCAAAGGTAGCAACTTTTTCATTAAAGCAATTAAAAAAGAGAGGGAGAATTTGGAGGGTTGAACCATTATGACTACCTTTGCGTTATAAAATCAAAGGTTGAGCGCGGCAGAAGAGTCTGCCTTCTGACTCATCATTCCCTCTCTCGAAGCCTACACCACATCAAAGTAGATTGGGAAACTCATCAAACATAAATGAAATACCGAGACAAGCTCGGTCGGCCAATGGCGGGCCTCACGCCCATGTGGCGCTCCCCCATGGGGAGAGTAACAGAGGATTACAAAGGCCGGCTTTGCACTCAAACCCTGTCATTCGGAGTTTCATCGCATCCTTTGATGTGGCTCTTACGGAGCGGCAGGCCAGGTCTCCTTGGCTTGCCGCTTTCGTTTTCGCTTTCGTTATCGGTGGGCTTTAGATACGGTAATTGTTAATTTTTTTCGTTAATTAGCGAAAAAGCATTACCTTTGCCTCGCTATTGCGCCCTCGCAGGGGCGCGACGATTATTATTGTAATTAAATCACCTCACTAACTAATATGTCAACCAACCAAGATCCCTCAAATCTCGCTCAGAAAGAGAGCGAAGAGGCAATGGCCAATGAGCTGAAGACAAAGAAGGCTCAAAAGACCCTTATGTGGATTATGATAGCCGCATCGGCTGTTATTATCTGTGTCATCATCTATATCTTCGCAATCCGCGAGCCGGGCAAAAAGGCTGCCAATGATGCTGTTGCACAGGCCGACATGTCGCTGAGTCTTGGTCAAGACTCTCTTGCGTTGGCTCAATATCAGCAGGTGGCCGACAATTATGGTTATGATGCCGGCAATCGCGCTGCCCTCTCCGCTGCTATAATCCTCTATCGCCAAGCTCAGGCCGACACCACTTCCCGCGACGCCAAGCTCAATGAGGCCATCAAATACCTCAAGCAATATGACACCAAAGAGAGCATCATTGGCGCTTCGAGCCGCTCGCTCATGGGCGACTGTTACGTCAACCTCGGCAACCTTATTGAGGGGCGCAAGTGCTTTGAAGAGGCTGCCAAGCTTTCTGACAACAATCCCGCCTACACCCCCTTCTTTATGATGAAGGAGGCCACTGTGTGTCGCGAGCTCGGCGAGTATAGCGAGGAAGCCGCCATTTATCAGAAGATTATCGACCTCTATCCCGACTATGGCCAGACTTTTGGCGTTGACCTCGAGAAGTATCTCGCTCGCGCTAAGGCTCAAGCCGAAGCTAAGTAATCGTAAAAAAAAATAAGTTGGTAAAGAATTTCGCAGGATTTTTTGTGCAGATTTTTTAGCGAAAGTGCAGGAGTGTAGCGAGCTACATGACTAAACTGAGTTGAAATAGATGCCAAAAAAGACAAGAAAGTCTACCAAGTTATTTTTTGAAGATTACTAAGTAATCCCGGTCTCACAGGCCAATCCTCGGCGCCCGGCATAGGCATCCGCTTATGTCGGGCGCCGTGGCATTTTTCATCCGATTCCTCAGTATAATAGTCCTTCTTCTCCCATTATCCATTTTTACTTTTTCAAGATGAGATTACGACATTATTACGTCGCTTTGATACGATGGTAACCTTGCAACCATATTCAATAAAACTCTATATCCCAATCATGATGGCACACGAAAGTTTCACTCTCTTGCGGCCCCACTACGAGGCGTGGCCAGGTCTTTACGGGAAAGAGCCTACCGACCTCACCTCGATTGTCTCCCACACACGATAATATAGTGATTTGTAGGGATGCACCTTGGTGCATCCGCCTTCGCAGACACATAAATTCGCGGATGTGTTATTACTCGCTATGTCTGCTGCCTTGGATAGGGCCAAGCAGATACATGTCTTTATCGCTGAAATAAATAAGTTGGTAAAGAATAGGATGGATAATTGAGGAGGGGATTATATAGGAGATATGAGCCGGGGCCATGATGCATTGCGTCATGGCCCCGGCTTATGGGTGGTATGGGTGTGATCAGTTGTTTTCGGGACGGAGGTTGCGGACGGTGACGGCTGTCTGCCACATCTCGCTCTCGCGGAGGGCTTTGAGCTCTTCTTCGAGTTTCTCGCGATAGTCGGGCTTGGAGTTGGAGTCAATGGAGACCTGAGCTTCGTTGCCACTCTTTACTGAGGCGTAGAGGCGCTCAACGACTGGCTTGATGGCGTCGTGGAAGGGACCCATCCAATCAAGGGCGCCGCGCTGGGCGGTGGTGGAGCAGTTGGCATACATCCAGTCCATGCCGTTCTTAGCGAAGAGAGGCATGAGGCTCTGTGTGAGCTCCTCAACCGTCTCGTTGAAGGCTTCGGAGGGGGTGTGGCCGTTTTCACGGAGCACTTCATACTGGGCGAGGAGGAGACCCTGGATGGCACCCATGAGAGAGCCACGCTCTCCGGTGAGGTCGGAGGTGGCTTCGCGCTGGAAGGTGGTCTCAAAGAGGTAGCCGGAGCCGATGCCTATGCCAAGGGCTATGGTGCGTTCAAAGGCGCGTCCGGTGTAGTCTTGATAGATGGCATATGATGAGTTGAGGCCTCGGCCTTCGAGGAACATGGTGCGTAGTGAGGTGCCGGAGCCTTTGGGTGCCACCATGATAACGTCGATATCCTTCGGGGGTATGACACCGGTGCGGTCGTTCCAGGTGATGGCAAAGCCGTGGGAGAAATAGAGAGCTTTACCGGGGGTGAGATATTGCTTGATCTTGGGCCAGACGCTCATGACGGCTGCGTCGGAGAGGAGACACATGATGATGGTGGCCTTCTGGCATGCTTCTTCGATGGAGAAGAGTGTCTCGCCGGGCTTCCAGCCGTCAGCGATGGCCTTTTCGTAGGTCTTGCCCTGACGCTGGCCCACGATGACGTTGAAGCCGTTGTCGCGGAGGTTCATGCTCTGCCCGGGGCCCTGGACGCCATAGCCAATGACGGCGATGGTCTCATCCTTGAGCACCTCGCGGGCATGCTCGAGGGGAAATTCGTCGCGGATGATGACATTCTCTTCAACTCCGCCAAAATTCATTTTAGCCATAATATATGTTAGGGAATAAGATTAGTTAACGGGAATAAGGGTGATGGAGGCTGCGGTGAGGATAATGGCGCGGTCGCCGCCTTTGACTATAGCAGCTTTAACTGTGATATTATCAGCTTTTGAGGCGGGCTCAATGGAGTTTATGACCTCAACCTCATCGCCATACCGAGCTTCGTGATGGAAGACGATATCGAAGCGGAGGAGGCGGTGGGTGTCGTAGAGGGTGAGCGGGACACAGTCCATAATAAGGTCGACATATCGGGTGGTGGTGACATGACGATTGAAGTCGAGGTCGCTCAACCCGAAGAGGTAGGAGCGAACGGAACTTGGGGACTCAGGCGCGGCAAGGCGTGGGACCTTGGCAATGGGGCAAGGACGGTCGGGATCGGCAGCATCGCCGAGGCTTTCGATGACGGGGGTGA
The DNA here is from genome assembly GCA_023663135.1 of Alloprevotella sp. Classification (GTDB taxonomy): domain Bacteria; phylum Bacteroidota; class Bacteroidia; order Bacteroidales; family Muribaculaceae; genus Paramuribaculum. The sequence goes on along the minus strand of JAMPIE010000003.1, from coordinate 54,805 downwards.
GGGATGCTGAGCGGCGAGTAGCCATGTCGATAGCACTCCACACGGTCCGGGCATACCCGGATATGCTACCGTTGACTTTCACCTCAAAATCGCGCTCGCTGAAAAGGCGATTGACTCCCTCCACCCATGTTGTGAGCTCAAAGGTGTCAAACATTGCGGGCCAGCGTGTCACCTCGATACTAAGCCGCCCCATGACCCACATGATGCCAAGGGGCTTCATGGCGCTATATCCAACGCCGAGCGAGTCGGCATGGCTTACAGCCAAGCTGATGATGTCGGCAACAAGTGCCGAGGGTGGTAGACGCTTGGCGGCATCGCATCCGTCGGGCGAGATGTCATATCGTCTTGAGAGGTCTTTCATGACAGAAGGGTGATGGACTGGGCTGGGAGGTCAAGCCATGTCATGGGTAAGACGAAGGCGCCGCTCCTCCTGTTCCTTAAGGTAGGCATCAACGAGCTCCACGGGGCTCTTGGTGATGGCAACGCGTCCGGAGCGGACAAACTGGGTGAGGTCATAGCGCTTAAGCTCAAGGAAGAGAGCCTCGGTCTCGTCGCTGTGTCCGGTCTTTTCGAGAATGGTATAATTGGCGGTGATGTCAAGGATGCGGGCGCTATGGCGGCGCATTATCTCCTCCAAGTTATTTTCCTCAAGGAGCTTGGCCGTAGACACTTTATAAAGAGCCACTTCCTGATAGACAACCTCATCGTCGGTATACAGATAGGCCTTAATCACGTCGATGCGCTTCTCAATCTGGTCGACTGCCTTCTCGAGCGAGCGGCGGTCGGAAAAGCAGGTAAGTGTAATCTTGTGGACGCCGTCGAGAGAGCATCGGCTTGCCGAACAGCTCTCTATGTTTAGACATCGGCGGGTGAAAATGATGGAGAGCTGGTTGAGCAGACCTACATGATTTTCGGTGAATATCGATATGGTGAATAATTGCTTTTCGTCCATGATGGGGAGGAAGGAGGATTATGGTTGGTTCATCTCGGGGGTGTAGACCTCCGTGGGAGTGAGCATGATATAGTCTACAGCACACCCGTTGGGGGTCATGGGGAATACCATATCGGCGGGGTCGACCATGACATTGAGCAGGTAGGGGCCGTCGGTGGCCATCATGCGGGCTATGGCGCCGTCAAGGTCGGCTCGGCGCTCCACCTCCTCGGCCGGAATGCCATAGGCGCGAGAAATCATGGCAAAGTCGGGGTTGACCATGGGGGTCTGGGAGTAGCGCTTATTGTAGAAGAGGAGCTGCCACTGCTTGACGTTGCCGAGATAGTCGTTGTTAAGCACTATTATCTTCACATTAACATTATATTGCATTATAGTGCCGAGCTCCTGGATGGTCATCTGTATGCCACCGTCGCCTGCAAAGACACAGACTGTGCGCTTGGGCGCACCCATCTTGGCGCCGATGGCGGCGGGGAGGCCAAAACCCATGGTGCCGAGGCCGCCGGTGGTGATGATGGAGCGGGGAGCAGTGTAGCGGAAATAGCGCGACGAGAGCATCTGGTTGAGACCGACATCAGTGACAAGGATTGGGTCTATACCGGCTGCAAGGCTCACCTTACGAGCCACTTCCCCCATATGACAGCGGGCCTCGGGGTCGGTGGAGTTGAGCTCAGGCTCCATCACGCGGCGACGCTCCACGTCGTTGGCCACGTCAAAAGTGCGGAGCCAATCGGTGTGCTTGGCCTCACGGACGAGGCCATAGAGGCGGTGGAGCACTTCGCGTGCGTCGCCATGGATACGTGCATAGGTCTTGATGTTTTTGTCAAACTCAGCCTTGTCAATGTCTATGTGAAGTATCTTGGCCTGCGGCGCATATTTCTCAACAGCGCCGGTGACACGGTCGTCAAAACGCATCCCGACGGCTATGATCAAGTCTGCGCGATTAGTGTTAAAGTTTGGCCCTATATTACCATGCATTCCCACCATCCCTTTATATAGCGGATGGTCAGATGGCATGGTGGAGAGGCCCATGAGGGTAGAAGCCACCGGAAGGTCGGCCTTCTCGGCCAGTGCAGCAAGCTCTTTCTCGGCTCCGGCAATCATCACGCCCTGACCCGAGATGACAAGCGGGCGCTCTGAGGCATTGATGAGCGAGGCTGCAATATGAAGTTCGGTGTCGCTCACCTCAGGATAAGGTATATATGAGCGTATGAAGTTGCAGCGGCGGTAGCGGTCCCATTCCAAGGTGCCGGTCTGGGCATCCTTGGCGATGTCGAGCACCACCGGGCCGGGCCTGCCGGTGTTGGCGATATAAAAGGCACGCGCAATGGCCTCGGGGATATCCTCAGATCGGCGTATCTGGAGATTCCACTTTGATATTGGCTGGGTGATACCCACCACGTCGGTCTCCTGGAAGGCGTCGGAACCAAGGAGCTCAGAATGGACCTGCCCTATGATGATTACAAGGGGGGTGGAGTCGATATTGGCATCGCTCAGTCCCGTGATGACATTTGCCGCTCCCGGCCCCGATGTCACCACCACCACCCCCGTGCGATGGCTTGCTCTGGCATATCCTTGGGCGGCGTGGATGGCCCCTTGCTCGTGTCTGGTCAAGACATGGGTGATCCTGTCGGTGTAGTCGTAAAGAGTGTCGTAGAGTGGTATGATGGCACCTCCGGGATAGCCAAAGACTCGGTCAACCCCTTCATGGATAAGCCCGCGGACTATCGCCTCAGCACCTGTAATTGTCTCGCTCATACGCTATGATCTGATGATGTTAATGCTATGTTAATGGATAAAGTAGGCTTAAATTCTCACGCCCCCCTTGTCGGCCGAAGCCACAGTGGCGGCATAGGCTCGGAGGGCACGCGAGACATGCCTGTCGCGACCGCGGGGGGTGAAGGCCTCCGGCCCGTGAGCCTCCTCCTCGCGTCGGCGAGCCTGGAGCTCGGCATCGGAGAGCTCAACGGAGATGGAGCGGGCGGGAATGTCGATGGAGATGATGTCGCCATCGCGCACAAGTCCAATATTGCCACCGGCAGCTGCCTCCGGGGAGATGTGGCCAATGGAGAGGCCCGAAGTGCCGCCTGAGAAGCGGCCGTCGGTGATGAGCGCACACTCCTTGCCCAGGTGTCGGCTCTTTATGTAGCTGGTGGGATAGAGCATCTCCTGCATACCGGGCCCTCCCTTGGGCCCCTCAAAGGCAATGACCACCACGTCGCCGGCCACAACCTTGCCGCCAAGGATGCCGTCGACAGCCTCTTCTTGAGAGCGGAACACCTTGGCCGGACCACGGAAACGGAAGATGGAGGGGTCGACGCCGGCCGTCTTGACCACACAGCCATCGAGGGCAATATTGCCGCGGAGGACCGCAATGCCGCCATCCCTGACGTAGGCATGCTCCATATCGCGGATACATCCGTGGACACGGTCGGTGTCAAGCTCGCCGTAATAGTTCATCTGGCTGCCAAGAGTGAGGCTGCGCTTCTCGCCGGGGGCCGACCGCCATAGCTCATCTGCCTCGTCGGAGAAATCCTTGCCACCGATAGCAAATCGGTCGATGGCCTGCGCGAGTGACAGGCCGTCGACGCGCTTGACCGAGGTATCAATCAAGCCATTGTCGGCCAATATTTTCATAATCGAGAGGATGCCGCCGGCGCGATTGACATCCTGGATATGATAATGTGAGTTGGGCGCCACCTTGCAGAGCACCGGGGTCTTGAGCGAGAGTGCGTCAATGTCGGCCATTGTGAAGTCCACTCCGGCTTCATGAGCGATGGCCAGCAGATGGAGCACGGTGTTGGTGGAGCCCCCCATGGCAATGTCGAGGGTCATAGCATTGAGCATGGCACTGCGAGTGGCAATAGAGCGCGGGAGGACACTCTCGTCGCCGTCTCGATAGTAGGCCCAAGTGTTGTCTACGATGCGACGGGCGGCCTTGCGGAAGAGCTCGCGGCGGTTGATGTGAGTGGCCACCACCGTGCCATTGCCGGGAAGGGCCAAGCCGATTGCCTCATTGAGAGAGTTCATGGAATTGGCGGTAAACATACCGGAGCATGAGCCGCAGGTTGGACAGCCTGCCCTCTCAATCTCCTCCACCGTCTTATCGTCGATGCTCTCGTCGGCCGAGTCAATCATCACGTCGATGAGGTCGAGGGCGCGATTGCCGAGACGGCCGGCCTCCATGGGTCCACCGCTGACAAAGATGCAGGGGATATTCAGACGCATGGCTGCGATAAGCATTCCGGGAGTGACCTTATCGCAATTGGAGATGCACACCATGGCATCGGCCTTGTGGGCATTGACCATATACTCAACAGAGTCGGCAATAAGTTCGCGCGAAGGGAGGGAGTAGAGCATACCATCGTGACCCATGGCAATGCCATCATCGATGGCAATAGTATTAAACTCAGCAGCAAAGCAGCCGGCCTTCTCTATCTCGGCCTTTACCTCTTGACCTATCTCATGGAGATGAGTGTGGCCGGGGACAAATTGTGTAAACGAATTGACAACAGCAATGACGGGCTTGCCCATCTGGGAGTCCTTCATGCCGTTGGCACGCCACAGAGCACGAGCCCCTGCCATGCGGCGGCCCATGGTTGATGCAGCGCTCCTTAGTTGATGTACCATAATTGAAAATTGAGCAATCCGATTGGGCATGTCATCCCCAAAAGAAGAGGCATCGCGCCCACACGGAATTGCAAAAGTATATTTTTTTGTCAAAACAGGCAAACAAATGCACAAATTTCAATCCCTTGTGCCTACAAAGTAATATCCATAACAGTGCCACCATTAGAAATATTTTGTCGCTTTTGGGATTTTGCATACCTTTGCAACTTAATTGACACTCCCCGGCGGCTCCGGCTTTCCCAACGCCCCCGGCACTTACGTAATCATCCATCATCGCATATACTACTATGGCAGACGATAAGACCTTAGACCTTGAAGCCCGCGACTCGGCAGGCAAAGGCCTTAACTTCGTAGAACAGATTGTGGCCGACGACCTCGCCGCCGGCAAGAACGGCGGAAGACTCAACACACGCTTTCCACCCGAGCCAAACGGATACCTCCACATTGGCCACGCAAAGGCCATATGCATGGATTTTGGAGTGGCTGAGAAATTTGGAGGCACCTGCAACCTGCGCTTCGACGACACCAACCCCGTCAAGGAAGATGTGGAATATGTCGATGCCATACGCGAAGATATCCACTGGCTCGGCTTTGACTGGGGCGACCGCGAGTATTATGCATCCGACTACTTCCCAAAGCTCTACGACCTGGCCATTCGCCTAATCAAAGAGGGTAAAGCCTATGTTGACGACCAGACCTCAGAGGAAATAGCCTCTCAGAAAGGCACCCCCACCGAGCCCGGCATAGAGAGTCCCTATCGCAACCGATCCGTTGAGGAAAACCTCGACCTCTTTGAGCGCATGAACAAGGGTGAGTTTGACGAAGGCGCGCGAGTGCTCCGAGCCAAAATCGACATGGCCAACCCCAATATGCACTTCCGCGACCCAATAATGTATCGCATAATCAAGACTCCCCACCATCGCACCGGGACCACATGGAAAGTCTACCCCATGTATGACTTTGCCCATGGCCAAAGCGACTACTTCGAGGGGGTCACCCACTCAATATGCACCCTGGAATTTGTGGTCCATCGCCCTCTCTACGAGCACTTTGTCCACGAGCTCGCCGATGACTCATACTGCCCTCGTCAGATAGAGTTTAACCGGCTCAATCTCACCTACACCGTAATGAGCAAGCGTAAGCTCCTCCAGCTCGTCAAGGAAGGGCTCGTGGCCGGATGGGACGACCCCCGCATGCCCACCATCTCAGGAATGCGCCGCCGAGGCTTCACCCCCGCCGCCATCCGCAACTTCATCGATCGCATTGGCTACACCAAATATGAAGCACTCAACTCAGTGGCCCTCTTGGAACACGCCGTGCGCGAAGACCTCAACGCCATATCCACCCGCGCCATGGCTGTCATGAACCCCGTCAAGGTGGTGATAACCAACTATCCTGAGGGGCAGACAGAGACCGTAGAGATGGAAAACAACCCCGAGGATCCCAATGCCGGAACCCACAAGATGCCCTTCAGCCGCGAAATATATATTGAGCGCGACGACTTCATGGAAAATCCCCCCAAAAAATTTTTCCGCCTCGCCCCCGGCGGCGAAGTGCGCCTCAAAGGTGCATATATCATCAAGTGTGAGGGAGTAGAGAAGGATGCCGACGGCAACATCACCACCATCCTCTGCACCTACGACCCCGAGACACGCTCAGGTCTCCCAGGCTCAATGCGCAAAGTCAAAGGCACCCTTCACTGGGTGAACGCCGCCACCGCCAGCGACGCCACAGTGCGCCTCTACGATCGTCTCTTCAACGTTGAAAATCCCGCCGCAGAGACCGACAAGGACTTCCGCGACCTGCTCAACCCCGACTCCCTCAAAGTAGTGGAAGGAGTGAAGGTAGAGCCCTTCATTGCCGAAAACGCCACCAAGGGCGCACACTTCCAGTTTCAGCGCATCGGTTACTTCACCCCCGACTACGACAGCACCCCCTCCCACCTTATCTTCAATCGCACGATAGCACTCAAAGACAGTTGGGAGAAAGAGCAGAAAAAGAATGGCTAAAGACTCACTCAACTCTTCGTCTGACGACAGTCGTCGGCAGCTCTATGAGCAATTTCGCTCTGACCTGGCCGAAGACCGCAACGGCATCTTCCTCTCGGAAGATGACCTCCTTGACATCTTTGACTACGCCACCGACTACCGAGACCGCTTCACTGCCTTTGAAGTGATCCTCTGCGCTGAGAGGCTCTATCCGTCGTCGACCCTCATGGCCGAACGCAAGGCTCTCTTCTGCCTTGGTCTCGACGACGAGACAGCCGCACAATCGCTCTCGCTCCTGCCTGAGGACTCGGTGATGAAGACCCTCTTGAGTCTCAGACTGGCCCACTCCACCCCGACAGAGGCTGCCCCTACCCTGGAAAAAATCCTCATGGATCATCCCGAGCTCACCGACGAAGAGATGATACAGCTCTGCGACACCGCCGAGGAGCTGGGAATGTACTCATGGCTCAGCGAGCATAAAGAAGCCCTCAAGGCCCACACCGACTATCCCCCGACCTTTCTCTACGAGCTATGCCAGATAGCTCGCGAACAAGCCCCCGACGATGCCCTCGCCATCCTTGAGGAGCTCACCATGATGGAGCCATTCAGCATCGACTTCTGGGTGATGATCGCACAGATCCACCTCGAGCAAGGCAACCCCTCCAAAGCTCTTCCAGCCATAGAATATGCCCTCGCCATTGAGCCGGCCAACATCAACGCCCTCTTGTCAAAGGCCCATGCCACCAGCGAACTCCACTATCCTCCTGAGCAGGTGGAGACCATCCTCAACGAGATAATAACCCTCGACCCCGCCTTGGCGCCCCCCGTCTTGGCCATGGCTCTGCTTAACATTGAGGAAAATAATAAGCCTGAGACCGCCTTTAGAGATCTCTGCGAATACAACAGAGCCCACCCGGGCAATCCGCAGGTGCTCGACATCATGCTCATGGCTATCGATGCCTTGAAGACGCCCGACATAAAGCAATGCGTCGATAGCATTTCTTCATTCCTCACCCCCCACATGGCCGAATATGTCGACAACTTCATCGAAATGGCCAGGCGACATGCCGACGTGGGCCATCATCTCTCAGCAGGCCTACTGCTCCTTTGCCTCGACACTACCTATCGCCTCAATACCGACCTCGACTTAATGCTCGAAGAGCTCTATCGCGCAGGGCTATACCGACAAGTGCTCGACAGTTACCAGGCCCACTACAAGACCGAGAAGGCAGTGGTGCAGATTGTTATCGACGACCTCAACGACTGCTTCGCCGCCTTTTGGTTTATCCTCTCTGCCATCAGAGAGGGGATCACTGAGGGGATCGGCATGCTCGTCTCAGGCCTCATTGCCTCCGAGCCGCTCAACGACTCACGAAACTCCATCTCAGACATCTTTGAGAGTCGTGGCCTCACTGACTATCTCGTCAAGATCAACGCCTATCTCACCGGGGCCGACAAGCTGACGCCCGACGACCTCGACCCATTCCTTGAACACGGCGCCCAAACTCCTGACGCCGACACCACCTCCACTCCCACACCCTCCAAGAAATCATGATCACCGTCACCAATCTCGGAATACAGTTTGGAAAGAAGCCTCTTTTCCAAGATGTAAACATGAAGTTTACCCCCGGCAATTGCTATGGCATCATCGGTGCAAACGGCGCCGGAAAATCTACTCTCATGCGCATGCTCTCGGGGCAGCTCTCCCCCACTCATGGCACCATAGCGCAGGGTCCAGGCGAACGCATGAGTGTGCTGGAGCAAGACCATTTCAAGTATGACGACTGTACGGTGATGAACACCGTCATGATGGGCCACACCATCTTATGGGACATCATCCAGGAAAAAGATGCTCTTTATGCCAAGGCTGATTTCACGGACGCCGACGGAGTGCGCGCCGCCGAGCTCGAAGAGAAATTTGCCGAACTCGAGGGATGGAACGCCGAGAGCGATGCCGGCGCCCTCCTCTCAGGCCTCGGCATCAAGGAAGAGAAGCACTACATGCTGATGAAAGACCTCACCGGCTCAGAAAAAGTGCGTGTCCTTTTGGCCAAAGCCCTCTTCGGCAACCCCGACAACCTGCTCCTTGACGAGCCCACCAACGACCTCGACCTCGACACCGTGGCGTGGCTTGAAGAGTATCTGTCGAAGTTTGAAAACACGGTGCTCGTCGTATCCCACGACCGCCACTTCCTCGACTCAGTCTGCACCCACACCCTCGACATAGATTATAACAAGGTGAGCCTCTTTGCCGGCAACTACTCCTACTGGTATGAGTCGAGCCAGCTCGCTCTGCGCCAGCAGCAGCAGCAAAACAAGAAAGCCGAGGAGAAGCGAAAAGAGCTCTTGGAATTTATCCGCCGTTTCAGCGCCAACGTGGCCAAATCCAAGCAGACCACTTCGCGCAAGAAGATGCTCGAAAAGCTGAATATTGAGGAGATCCAGCCCTCATCACGCCGCTATCCGGGCATCATCTTCACCCCTCAGCGTGAGCCCGGCAACAAGATACTTGAAGTCCATGGCCTCACGGCTGTATCCGATGATGGAGTGACCCTCTTCCGCGACGTCAACTTCCAGGTGGAGAAGGATGATAAAGTGGTGTTCCTCTCCCACGACCCACGCGCCATGACAGCCCTCTTTGAGATAATAAACGGCAACCGCAAGCCCGACGAGGGCACCTTTGACTGGGGCCAGACCATCACCACCGCCTATCTGCCCCTCGACAACTCGGCCTTCTTTAACACCGACCTCAACCTCGTCGACTGGCTATGCCAGTTTTCCGACGACTCCTCAGAAATCTACCTCAAGGGGTTCCTGGGCAAGATGCTATTCTCGGGCGAGGACGTGCTCAAAAAGGCCTCGGTCCTCTCCGGCGGCGAGAAGATGCGGTGCATGATAGCCCGAATGATGCTCCGCGATGCCAATACCCTCGTGCTCGACTCCCCCACCAACCATCTCGACCTCGAGTCTATCCAGGCATTCAACAACACCCTCCGCACCTTCAAGGGCAACATACTCCTCGCATCCCACGACCATGAGTTTATCCAGACCGTTTGTAACCGAGTAATAGAGCTCGGGCCCAACGGCATCATAGACAAGCGCATGGACTATGACGACTATATAACTGACGAACGCGTCCTCGCCGCCCGAGAACGCATCTATTGACCCTCACTCGCCCCTTATGATCAACCATTACGTCATGTTTCGCCTCGAGGACAACCGCGCCCTGACGGCCGAGGCCGCCATTAAGTTTAAGAACGCTATAGAGGCTCTTGTGTTCCAAATCCCCGAGCTCATCGAAGCCTCAGTGGGCATCAACGAAAACCCCGCCGAGAAATGGACTCTCGTGCTTTCGTCAAAGGTAGAGACATGGGAGGCTCTTGCCGCCTATGCCGCCCATCCCGCCCATCTCGCCGCCGTCGCCCTCATCAAGCCCCTCATCGCAGAGAGGGCTGCCGTCGACTTCGTCTCATAATCTTCATCACATTCTGCCATGTCTGAAAAAAATGTCAATCCCGGCATAAGCCCGGCCGACGTAGACCCCGTGGAGCTTCCCGAAAACGCCTTCCGCGAGCTTGCAGCCGACGAGAGCTATCGCCCGCTGATGCACCCGGCACGCGACTATCGCGAGGCCACCCCCTACAGTGTGGGCCTCGGCCTGCTGCTGGCCGTCATCTTCAGCGCTGCCGCTGCCTACCTCGGCCTCCGCGTAGGCCAAGTGTTTGAGGCTGCCATCCCCATTGCCATCATCGCCGTGGGTCTCTCCGGAGCCCTCAAGCTCAAAGACCCACTGGGACAAAACGTCATCATCCAGTCAATCGGCGCCTGCTCAGGCGTCATTGTAGCCGGCGCCATCTTCACCCTCCCGGCCCTCTACATCCTGCAAGCCACCTATCCCGAGATCACAGTCAACTTCCTTGAGATCTTCCTCTCAAGCCTCTTTGGCGGCGTCCTCGGCATCCTCTTCTTCATCCCCTTCCGCAAATATTTTGTGAAGGATATGCACGGCAAGTATCCCTTCCCCGAAGCCACGGCCACCACTCAAGTGCTCGCCTCGGGCCAAGGTAAGGCCGACAGCTCTCAGGCCAAGACGCTCGTCATTGCCTCGCTCATTGGCGGCGTCTATGACTATGTCGTTGCCACCTTTGGATGGTGGGCCGAGAGCATCTCCACAGCCCTCACCGGCTGGGGCGCAGCATTGGCCGAGAAGACCAAGGTGGTGATGAGCTGCAACACCGGTGCCGCACTCCTCGGATTGGGCTACATCGTTGGCCTCAAATACGCTTTCATCATCTTTGCCGGCTCGGCTTTCGTCTGGTGGGTAATCCTCCCGCTCATTGGGGCCTATGGTGTCCCGGAGATTGCCGCCCTCCCGGCCGACGTGATCTTTAAGGATTATGCACGCCTCATCGGCATCGGAGGCATTGCCATGGCCGGCATCATTGGCATCATCAAGAGCTGGGGCATCATCATGCAGGCCGCCGGCCTGGCCGTCCGCGAGTTTAAGGGTGGAGCATCATCCTCGGCCAAGCCGGTACGCTGGCAGTGGGACATCTCCATGAAGCATATCGTCTTCTTCATTGTCATAGCTCTCATCGCCGTCCTGGCCTTCTTCTGGCTCGGAGTGCTTCACAACTTCTGGCAGGCTTTCGTGGCCTGGGTGGTGGTGACAGTCATCGCCTTCCTATTCACAACGGTGGCCGCCAACGCCATTGCTATCGTTGGCACCAACCCCGTGAGCGGCATGACTCTGATGACTCTCATCGTGGCCTCGGCCATCTTTGTGGGTGTGGGCATCTCGGGCACTTCCGGCATAGTTGCCTCAATGATTATCGGCGGCGTGGTGTGCACGGCGCTCTCAATGGCCGGCGGCTTTGTCACCGACCTCAAGATAGGCTACTGGCTTGGCTCCACCCCACGCACTCAGGAACGCTGGAAATTTCTTGGCACACTCGTCTCGGCACTCACCGTCGGGGGTGTCATCATGCTCCTCAACAATGTCTATGGCTTCTCGGGCGACAATGCTCTCGTAGCTCCGCAGGCCAATGCCATGGCCAAGGTGATTGAGCCCATCATGATGGGAGGCGAGACCCCCTGGACCCTCTATGCCACCGGTGCCGTCCTCGCCCTGCTCCTCAACTGGCTCGGAGTGCCGGCCTTGGCCTTCTGCCTCGGCATGTTTATCCCCATGGAGCTCAACGCACCGCTCCTTGTCGGTGGTGCCATCGCTTGGTTTGTCTCCACACGCAGCAGCGACAAAGACCTCAACGAAGCCCGTCGCGACCGCGGTACTCTCATCGCCTCAGGCCTCATCGCAGGCGGTGCTCTCTTTGGTGTCTTCTCAGCCTTGACACGCTTCTTTGGCTTTGAATACACCTCGGGCATGTCAACCGCCCTCAACCAGGGGCTCGGCGTGGTGATGTATCTCCTTATCATCATCTACCTCGCCTGCGCCTCTATGAAGGCCCGCGCCAAGTAAGCCCCCGATGGCTATCCTTAGACTCTCACACACGGCCGGCACCGACCTCCGCAAGGTGGTGGCGCTGGCCGTGCCGTCTATCATCACCAACATTACCACCCCACTTCTCGGACTGGTAGACCTCGCCGTGACAGGCCATATCTCCGACGGCCCCGATGGCAAGGGAGCTCTCTATATCGCCGCCATTGCTGCCGGAAGCTCGGTGTTCACCATGATGTACTGGCTCTTTGCATTCCTCCGCATGGGAACCGGCGGCATCACCGCCCAGGCCTCCGGCGCCGGCGACCGCCACGCCGTTGATCTTGCCCTAAGCCGCTCTCTCCTGCTGGCACTCACCGTAGGCACCGCTATCACTCTCCTCGGCCGCCCCATTGGCTCCCTGATGCTCCGCTTTATCGACCCCGATCCCCCTACCCTCCCCATAGCCATGCGCTATGTAGCCATCCTCGCATGGGGCGCCCCGGCAATGCTCGCCACCTTCTCGCTCACCGGCTGGTTTATAGGGCGGCAAGACACTCGATCCCCCATGTGGGTGTCCATCGCTGTCAACGTCGTCAACATTGCCCTGAGTCTCTTTCTCGTCATGGGTCTCGGAATGAGGATCGAGGGTGTGGCCATTGGCACACTCACTGCCCAATGGACCGGCTTCGTCATCTCCATGGCTATATGCCTGCGCAAGTATAGCCCAACAAGGCCCGCCCTCAAGGAACTCCTGGCCCCATCGGCTTTACGCCGCTACTTCTCGGTCAATACCGACATCTTCCTTCGCACTCTATGTATGGTGGCCGTCACAGTGTGGTTTACCCGCAGCGGTGCACGCCAAGGCGACGTGATGCTTGCCGTCAACGCCCTCCTGATGCAGCTCTTCCTCACCTTCAGCTATTTCATGGACGGCTTTGCCTTTGCCGGCGAGAGCCTCACCGGCCTCTACTATGGAGCAGGCGACCGTGCCTCACTCCGCCGAGTGAGCCACATCCTCCTTGGCTGCGGCGGCTCCATGGCTTTCATCTTCACCATCCTTTACTTCATTGGCGGAGAATGGTTTTTAGGCATCATGAGCAACGACGCCCGCATCGCCCAAGCCTCATCTGACTACTTCCTATGGGCAGTCAGCGTCCCGCTCATAGGCTTCACTGCCTTCTCGCTCGATGCAGTAGCCATAGGTGTAACAGCCACCCGTTCCATGCTCGCCTCAGCTTTAGCAGGCGCCGCCATCTTCTTCGGCGTCTACCTATTAGCCTTCCCCGCCATGGGCAACCATGGCCTATGGCTCGCCTTCATCCTATATCTCGCCGCCCGAGGCCTCTCCCTCGCAATCCTCCTCCGGCTCAAGCTCCGCCCTGCCTGATCTTCTCTCGCAAACAATATTACGCATCAGGGCGGGGAGGCTATATGGCCTTCCCGCCCTGATATTGTTGTCTCTTACATCTAAATCAGGGCTTTATCTTGATGAGCATCACGAGAGAGTCGGCGCGAGCCACGACACTGTGGGCCACTCCGGCGCCCATCAACAGGAACTGGCCGGCAAGGAGGGTGTGGAGATTATCGCGCATCGTAAATTCTATCTGACCCTCAATCACATAAACCATCACCTCAGCAGGAGCGAGGTGCTCAGGGAGGGCCTGGCCGGCGGTAAAGGAAAGGAGCGACACTCCGCCATGCTCGTTGCTCACTACGCCGGCAAACTGTATCTTCTCTGCCGACCGTCCTATAAGGTCTTTAATATTGAAGACCTCGCCAAACGTTACGTCTGTCTTTGTCATATCGTATTGTTGATTAAGATTTGTGTCTGGAGATAAAACAAACAACGGTCTGTCCTCGTTTTATCTCACACAAATAAATCTTCAAATTATGACTCCCGAAATCATCCTCAAACGAGCCTACGAGCCCGCCTCTCCATCCGATGGCTATCGCGTGTACATCGACCGCTTATGGCCTCGCGGGCTCTCCCACGAGACCTTTCACTTCGACATGTGGGATAAAGATATCGCCCCGTCGACCGATCTCCGTCACTGGTTTCACGCCGACCCCGATGGCCGCTGGCCGGAGTTTCAGACGCGCTATGCAGCAGAAATCAAGGGCTCTCCGGCTATGGCTGCGCTCAAGGCTGCCATCACCGGAAAGCCCAAGGTGACTCTTCTATATTCCTCCCACGACGAGGAGAGGAACAATGCCGTGGTGGTCAAAGATATGCTCAGTAAATGATGGCCGAGGTGTGGGCAGGCAACGACCCTGTCAGTCGCCCCCCCTTGACCCGCCACTCCTTGCCGTAGACGCGGTCGAAATAAGTCCCGTCGGCAAGGACAGTGGGCATATCAACCCTCTGAGCCATGGCTGAGAGGTTGATGATCGACACCCCCTTGGAGCCGCGGGCCACCTCTATCACGGCTCCATCCTTGGAGGCAATGACGGTCTCGGGCTCGCCGGCCATGGCGCGGCGGAAATAGTTGGCGGCCACCACCTCAGGATGGCGATATTCGCCGTTGCCGGCGGCTCCGATCCGGTTGTTGCCCCAGTAATTTTCGCGAGTGGAGCCTGCGGGGCGAGAGAAGAAGAGGGGAGTGCCTGAGGCCCTCGAGGCGAGGAACACCCATCCCATGCGGACGACCTCGTCGGGGATATGTGCGCTCTCGTTGGCGTTGCAATAGGTGTCGTGGCTTTCCACCCATGTCACCAGTCGACTGGGGTCGGCCGGATGATGCCAGTCGTTGAGGTCGGCGGCGCGATAGTTGCCGGCATCGAGAGCCGAGCGCAAGGCGTGGCCATAATCTGAGGCCGTGAGGTCCATATATTCTGAGTATTCAAGCTCCTTCACATTCTTATCTTGGAGCACTTCGCCATAGATAAACAGGCTGTCAGGCATCAGGAGCGAGAGTCCCTTGACCCCCTCGCGGCCGGTGAAGACGGGCCAAAAGTTGTTGCGCTCAGAGCGGGGATCGAGGGGGTCGGATGGGAGGCCAATGTGCTTGGCAGTGTCGTAGCGAAAGCCTCGCGCACCGAGGTTTATCAAGTCGTTGACATACTGCATGAAGTAATATTGGAAGTCGGGGTTTTCGGTGTTGACGTCGGGCAGCCCCCCCATCTCGCCGGTGGTACACTCCATGCGGTCGTTCCACTGGGTGATAGGCTTGAAGCCGTTGGCATGATAGAGCTTGTCGTGGCCGCCCACGGCTGCATCAAGGTCGGGCAACACGGCGGTGTGGTCGATGGCTGTGTGATTGGGCAACACGTCTACAATCACCTTCACTCCATAAGCCCGCGCGGAGTCGGCCATAGCCTTAAAGTCGTCGCGCGTGCCCAGCATATAATTGCCTATTTTCCAGTCGGTGGGTTGATAGTAGTAATACCATTTGCCCATCACCGAGTCACCCTCCTGGCTCATGAGGGCCATCCCGCCGCCGTCGCCCACATAACAGGTGTTGGCGGGCGAGGTCTGGACGTAGGTGTATCCGGCCTTGGCGATGTCGGCCATACGGGCAGCGATGGTGTCGAAGCTCCAGCTCCAGGCGTGGAGGATGGCGCCGCTGCCGTTCTCGCGCTCAGTGGCGAGGGTGCGCCCGCCGGCAGCCACGGGGACTAAGGCGGCTATGGTCACCGCCACAGTGGCCGCCATCTCTTGAATTCGGTTCATAGTATCTTATATGAGTTTTTCAGTGTGGACAAAGATAATGAATTTATGTATTATGACAAGGTGAAAATGGCTGGAATTTGCCGCAAAGGTTGTAACTTTGTGTCGCCATTTCGTCCTCTCGTCTCTTCATCTGTCAATCATTCTTCGCTATAAATGAACAATCAAGCCGATATTGAGGCCACGCTATCCGACCCCTTTGACCGCCACCATCTCTGGCATCCCTATACCTCCACCCTCAACCCGCTCCCCACCTACAAGGTGGAAAGTGCCGACGGAGTGCGCATCCGCCTGGCCGATGGTCGCGAGCTCATCGACGGCATGTCGTCATGGTGGTGTGTGTGTCATGGCTACAATCATCCGCGACTCAACGCAGCGGCCAAGACCCAGATTGACAAGATGAGCCATGTGATGTTTGGCGGCCTCACCCACGAGCCGGCCATCTCTCTGGGCAAGATGCTGCTCTCCATGGCACCCCCCTCAATGGAGTGGGTGTTTTTTGCCGACTCCGGCTCGGTGGCCATAGAGGTAGCCATGAAGATGGCCATTCAGGCCGCTGTGAGCCGCTCAGGTTCCCACGCGAAGACCAATTTTGCCACCATCCGCAGCGGCTATCATGGCGACACGTGGAATGCGATGAGCGTCTGCGACCCCGTCACCGGCATGCACGGTGCCTTTGGCTCGGCTCTCCCCGTGAGATTTTTTCTTCCACAGCCTCGCTCGCGCTTTGATGGCAATTGGGACCCTACCGACATCGCTCCGCTCGCCTCGCTCCTCGAGGAACATCACGCCGAGATTGCGGCTCTTATCTTAGAACCGATAGTCCAGGGTGCCGGTGGTATGTGGTTTTATCACCCCCAATATCTGCGTGAGGCGCGCGAGCTCTGCAATCGTTATGGCATCTTCCTCATTTTCGACGAGATAGCCACCGGCTTCTGGCGCACTGGCCGATGCTTCGCCTCAGAATGGGCCGGCGTGGAGCCCGACATCATGACCGTCGGCAAAGGACTTACCGGCGGCTACCTCACTCTCAGCGCCGTCATGGCTTCGGCCACTGTGGCCACGGCCATATCTGAGGGGGAGGCGGGGGTTATGATGCACGGTCCCACCTTCATGGCCAATCCGTTGGCTTGCGCCATTGCCTTGGAGAGTCTCAATATGCTCCGCGAGCAGGATATGGCTACTCGCGTGGCTCACATGCAGGAGCAGATTGCCGCCGGGCTCGCTCCGGCGCGCGGCCGGGAGGGGGTGAAGGATGTGCGTGTCCTTGGCTCCATCGGCGTGGTGGAGACTCTTGAGCCGGTAGACATGGGTGCCTTCCAGCGCAAGTGTATCGACCGCGGCATATGGGTGCGCCCCTTCGGACGAAATGTCTACGTGATGCCTCCTTATATAATAAGCGACGACGATCTGGCCACTCTCACCTCCGGCATGCTTTCTATCCTCTTCGACAAATGAACATCGACCTCCGCGCGCGCCTCGACGCCATGGCTGCCGACGATATGCTGCGCCACATCCCACTCCCCGCCTCAGCCTCCGACATAATCGACTTCTCGACTAACGATTACTTGGGCCTCGCCGCCGACTCGACTCTGCAAGATGAGTTTATCGCCTCTTGCCAAGGGCGCATCCCGGCTCTGACCGCCAGTGCATCACGTCTCTTGGCCTCGGCGCAGACCGAGTTTGCCCACCTTGAGCAGTTGCTCGCCTCCCTCTACGGCGGCTCACGCCGGGCGCTCCTATTCAACAGCGGCTATCATGCCAACAGCGGTATCCCCGCCCCCCTCTCTCAGCTCTTTGCCCGCCCGCTCATCCTGGCCGACCGACTCGTCCACGCCTCCATCATCGATGGCATCATCCTCTCCCGCGCCCACTTCCGCCGCTTTCCTCACGCCGATATGGATTGCCTCGAGAATATATTAGAGCGGGAGGCTGCTGCCCACGACGGGATAATAATCATAGTGGAGAGCGTCTACAGCATGGATGGCGACCGCGCCGACATCGACCGCCTCATCGACCTCAAGCGCCGCTTCTCATCCTCTGCCACCGACATCATGCTCTATGTCGACGAGGCCCACGCCCTCGGCGTCGAGGGGCCGGCAGGTCTCGGCCTCGTCCAGGCCTCTATGGCTCCTGAGGAGGTGGATATTGTCGTAGGCACCTTTGGCAAGGCCTTGGCTTCGGCGGGGGCTTTTGCCCTGACGTCGGCCGACCTCAGGGAGTGGCTCATCAATCGCGCTCGCAGCTTCATCTTCTCCACCGCCCTACCCCCCGCTCAAGCCGCTTGGTCGCGCTTCACTCTCGAGCGTGCTGCCGAAGCCGACTCTCTTCGCGCTCGTCTCGCTCGCCTGGCTGCCATCCTCGACCCCGCTCAGCGGCGTTACATCTTCCCGGCTATCGTGGGCTCGGCTGCCGGGGCTGTGGCGCTTTCGCGCCGATTGCTCTGCGAGGAGGGGATGAAGGTGCTCCCTATACGCACTCCCACCGTCCCCGCCGGGTCAGAGCGTCTGCGCATCAGCCTCCGCGCCACCGATTCGGAGGCCGACATCTGCCGCCTTGCCCGTTTCCTCAGCACCAACCTGCCGCTATGAACCTCAGCTTCGTCTCACGCTCTGCCGCCCATTCGCGCCTCATCCTCTTCTTTGCCGGATGGGGCATGGACGCTCGCCCATTTTCCTCCCTTACATGCGAAGGATATAACATTGCCGTGGTTTACGACTACTCATCCCCCGTCCCCTTGTCCTTATCATTACTCGCCGCCTATGAGGAGATATGCGTCATGGCATGGTCGTTTGGTGTGCCTTACGCTGCGCGTTTCATCGCAGAATATCAAGACAGCCTCCCCCTCACTCGCTGCGTGGCCATCAACGGCTCGCTCTTTCCCGTCGATGATGAGCGCGGAATCCCCACGGCCATCTTCAATGCCACCATCAATGCGCTATCAGACAGAGCATTGACCAAATTTCGCCGGCGCATGTGTGGCTCCCCTGCCCTCCTCGCCTCGTTTATGGCCAATCTGCCCGAGCGCTCGCTCGAGAGCCTCGCCGATGAGCTACGCCGGGTCAGAGCCGACGGCAATGCCCCTGATCCGGGCTTCGACGCGGTCTATATCGCTGACGAAGACCATATCATCCCCACCGCCAATCAGCATCGCGCCTGGGCCGCTCATTCCGAAGTAAACATCATCGCCGGCGGGGCTCACTTGGTTGACTTCCAGGCCATCATCTCGCGCGAGTTTCGCAATAAGGAGCGAGTGGCCCGCTCATTTGATGCCGCCGCTGAAAGCTACGTAGCCGAAGCCACCATCCAGCGACATATTGCCTCGCGCCTCGCCGCCCTCATTGATCAGGTCGAGCTCGACGTCTCCAAGCCTATCATCGAGGCAGGCACCGGCACCGGCTTCCTTGCCCGCGCCCTCGGCTATCCCGAGCGCCCCATGAGGCTCTTCGACATAGCCCCTCAGACACCCGCCGTGACCCGCGCCGACTGCGAGACCTTCATCCCGAGGCTCATAGCCGAGAAGCAAGATGCGGTGAGTGGCCTCGTCTCGGCCTCAACCATTCAATGGTTCAACTCTCCGGCGCGCTTCATCAGCCGCGTGACACGCGCCCTCCCTCCGGGGGCCTTCATGGCTCTCGCCACCTTCACCCCCGCCACCTACGCCGAGCTGCGCCCTTTCCAGAGCTCACGACCCAACTATCTCTCCTCCTCGCGCTTAGAAGCAATCATGGAGGAAGTCAACACCACCGGCCCACGCCGCTGCCACTTCTCCATCGAGACCGGCTCCACGGAGACACTCCGCTTCCCCTCCACCCACGCCTTAGCGCGCCACATTAGCCTCACGGGAGTCAACGCCACCCAGCAACCCTCCCTCCCCGCCGCCCGCGCTCTGCTCCGATCAGGCATCACCACCCTCACCTACCAGCCCATCTACCTCCTCGTCAACATCTTCTGACATAGTTAAAGTATGTTAATGTTTGACCGAATAAGATACCATTTTGCCTCTATTTCCGTTGACTATCAGAGACAGTTACTCTTATTGTCAAATCCACCTATGTTGCACAACCCGCATTTTTATTGTAATTTTGCGAGCTTATATATGTCTACTATAAAAGATGAGACAACTAAAAATCACTAAATCTATCACCAACCGCGAGAGCGCATCGCTCGATAAATACCTCCAAGAAATTGGTCGCGAAGAGCTTATCTCCGTAGATGAGGAGGTGGAGCTCGCCCAGCGCATTCGCCAAGGTGATCAGCGAGCTCTCGACAAGCTTACTCGCGCCAACCTCCGCTTCGTGGTCTCGGTGGCCAAGCAGTACCAAAACCAAGGGCTGTCGCTCCCCGACCTTATCAACGAAGGAAATCTCGGCTTGATTAAAGCAGCTCAGAAGTTTGACGAGACCCGTGGCTTCAAATTCATCTCTTATGCCGTGTGGTGGATACGCCAGTCTATCCTCCAGGCTCTCGCAGAGCAGAGCCGAATTGTGCGCCTCCCGCTCAATCAAGTGGGGTCGCTCAACAAGATTGGCAAGGCCCTCTCCAAGTTTGAGCAAGAGAATGAGCGCCGCCCTTCCCCCGAGGAGCTCGCCGAGCGTCTCGACGTGCCCGTAGAGAAGATAGCCGACACCCTCAAGGTCTCAGGCCGTCACATCTCCGTCGATGCCCCCTTTGTTGAGGGCGAGGATAATTCGCTCCTCGACGTCTTGACCAACGACGACTCCCCCGCCGCCGACTCCACCCTCACCCAAGAGTCGCTCTCCAAGGAGGTTGACCGCGCTCTCCATCAGCTCCCCGAACGCGACCGCGAGATCATCCGCATGTTTTTCGGCATCGGTTGCCAGGAGATGACCCTCGAGGAGATTGGAGCCAAGTTTGACCTCACACGCGAGCGCGTCCGTCAGATCAAGGAAAAGGCCATCCGACGCCTCAAAGGACAGCGCAGCCGCCAGCTACGCACCTACCTCGGCCAATAACTCCGCCCCGCACGATACCGCAGCCCCGGCAGCCCTCCCCCGCGAGAGCCGCCGGGGCTGCGCATAACCCCGGAGGGGGTTGCCTCAAAACGTAGCCGTGGGTTGCGACCTCGACTCTACCCACGGCCTTTTATAAAAAATATATGTTAATAGATGTTAACTATTTGGGGGGGGTGAGATTTAGCATTAAATTTGTAAATTACGCAACCATACGCGCAATCAACAAATATAATCAATCATAACACATCTATCAACCATGAGAAAACTCCTACTTTTTTTCTCAATCATCCTCTCGGCCCTGGGCTTCGCCACCCACGCCGACACCCCGCCCGGCGCCGTCACGACAGTCGACGGCATCACCTCCGGAGCCCAATACCTCCTCCAGCCCGTCGGCAAAGACGGATACTACCTGACCTTGGGCTTATGGGCAAGCACTCGTCAGGCAAAAGTGGGCGATTTAGATATGGATTGGTATATATGGACGATAACACAGTCTACAGAGCCTACCGAGACTGACCCGGGAAAATATGTTATCAAATGTATCAATACCGACGATAATATATTCACAGGTAAACCTGCCGGAAATTGTGTTGACAAATATATGGGAGGGACTACCGACATTTCCAGCACCCCTTGCTTACTATCGATTGACAACGGTACAAACGGAATAAGAATCTACGTCACCGATAATGGTACGGACAAATTCGTTTGTGCAGAGCCCGGAACAGGGGTAAATACCGAGGTCAGCACCAATGAAAACTTCGTAAGAGAATGGATTCTTATTCCCATCTCTTCAGCCAAGCCTATATTTCTAAAGGATGACATCTCAGCGAACTTTTTCAATAAGCTACCATCGCTTTTTTCAGAGGCTGATATAAATAAGGCTGCTGCTGACTTGGCTTCAGAGTTAGATGACATCGAAACATATGAACAGTATTCCAATGCCATAGAGTCTTCTGCCTCTGATATTGATGCCATACAAAAACAACTGCTCCAAACTGCCAATGGCAAATATGTCACAATATCAGGGAATAGCAACAATACTGAGCCTTGGTATTACATCTCTGCCGGCAATGGATCCGACGATAACAACTCTCCCAATATTTTACGCAGCTATCCTCTTAATTCTGACAATGGGACAATAGACATGGTATGGAAGATCAATTTTTCTCCCGACGTTCCTTACGCCATAAATCTCACCTCCGTATCAACAGGAAAGTCTATTCAAGTCCCGGCTAACTACAATTCAGGCACAAAACTTACACTATCTAAAAGCGAACAACTTGCCTATCCTTTACTTCTAAAGGCCAACGGCAACACCAATGGGATAAGGCTGACATTCAATGCATCCAACACATCTAATGCATTTGTCAACCGTTACAACGGGGACAACAACCAAGATGCCGCTATATACAATAGCGCATCCGATGGAGCATCGACAGGTGGCTCTCAGTGGGTCATCACTGCATTGACCGACGATCAAGTTACACAAGCCAACAATAAAGTTGCAGCCGACCTCGCCGCTGCCAAGACAGAAGCATTGACAATTCTAAATGGTTGGAAAAACATCCCATCTTTATATAGCACCAATGTCGTAAATGCTCAAATTACAGCATTAGACAATGCGACTAATATTGAGGAAATCAACACATGCCTTTCAGCTGCCACTCCTGAAAATGCTATTGTAGTTTTCCAAAGCTCAAAAGCTAACGCCCAATTTATGAAATGCGACCCGGCTGTAAACGCAACCGTATCAAATGCGAAAGCCAAGTATGGCGCAATAACAACCGCCGGTGTAGTTTGGCAATTGGAAAAAGTAGCTGGAACAAACAAATTTTATCTCAAAAACACCACTACCAATCTTTATCTAAAGCAACCTCCCATAGGATATAGCTCTGCCAATCTTCTTACTTTCGTAGATGCATCTGCCGATGAGGCTGAAAGAGCAGCCGTTATAATTGAATATCGCACTGGTGATGCATCTCACACAGGTGCCGTAATTGCTTTTGATAAATCTTATCATTGCAATAAAGCAAATGGACAAACCTTAGATGACGGACGATATCTCATGTACAATCCTGACAGAGGCGGAATTGCATTATGGACCACTGGTGCCGATGGATGCTTCTGGAATGTATATAAGGCTCCTACAGATATTACACTTGAATTAACAGATAATAATCCTGACATTGGGGTAAATATAGACATCACAAAGACTTTTACTCCCCAATTACCTGACGGAGAATCATATTCCGAACTTGTGACCGCTGTCAGCTACACTTCAACAGACAATGCGGTATCTATAGAAAATAATGTCATCACGACTACTGCTGCCGGAGAGGCTACTATCACAGTAAGCGGTATCAATGGAATATCTAAATCCGTCATAATCAATGTTCATGACGTAGCTTTGGAGAATGCTAAGGCTGCCGCTAAGGCAACGATGCAGGGGTGGCAGAAGATCCCTGCCGTGTATGACATCACCGATGAGATGATCAGCGACATCGACAATGCCGCCGACATCGACGCTGTCAACACACTCGTTTACGCTGCCGCCGCCACCGCCGATGGCAAGGTCGTTGCCTTCCGCAACAACAGCTACACCACCCACTATCTCGGCTCGAAGGAGACCGTCGGCAACGAGGGACTGAGCTCCACCGTGGCCAACGGAACTTCCGCCACTCGCGGATGGGTGCTCAAGCATATTGAAAACACCAAGACCTTTACCCTCCGCAACGCCCTCACCGGCTTCTACATCGCCGACTGGAAGGATGCTGACGCGAACAACGGGGCCAAAATCCCGGTGACTGAAAACGCTTCCGACGCCACCCCCATCCTTATTACAAAAAATGGCAACGATGACAATGTGGTGCTTATCGATATGATAAGGTCATTCACCAATGCCTACAATGGTTCAGCACAATATATTCAGGAAAACAACGCATCTCAGCCTAAAGTCTGGGGGTCAGGAACTGCATCTTCCAAGTGGGTGGCTGAGTCGCTGACCATGCCCACCGAGGTGACTGTCGACCCCGAGACCAAGACCCTTATCCCCGGCACCACCGACGAGAGCTCGTTTAAGCTCTCAGGCTCCGCCACTGACGCCGATGGGGAGACCGTAAGCACAGGCTTTGACGCCGTTGAGGTCACCATCCCCGCCGGCGCCCCCCTCACTTCAAGCGACGTCAGCGGCGAGGCCAACGCCAAGACGATAGCCCTTGCCTCCGGAGCCACACCCTCCGACACCCCGATTGAGATCAGCGTGGCCTCCACCCTCAAGGGCCTGTCCATCCCCTCCACCACATGCGCCGTGACCATCGGCAAGCCCTGGCTCACCGGCATGTCAATCACTATCGACGGCCTGACCAACGACACCTACAGCGTTGAGGCCACCAAGGTGGGCGACGAGATAATCATCCCCTTCACCCCCTCAGCCGCAGTCCCCGCCGGCCTCAACATCAACAACGACAATTTCTCCATTGAGTCCATCGAGGGTGTGACAGCCACGATTGAGACAACCGGCGATAATGCCCCCGCCATCAAGCTCACCGGCATCAACGCCACCGATGCCGAGCAGTCCTTTACCGTGACCCTCAGCTACACCAACGAGGAGGGCATCGAGGCCATCGGCAACAAGATCACCGCCAAGACCTTCACCCTCTCCGTACCCGCCGTCACCAAGGCAACCGGCTTCACCTTCGAGCCCGCCTCCGGCAATGTGATATATCTCGATCAGGATGGCAACGCCGACGAGGTGAGCGTCACCGCCACCATCACCCCCGCCGGTGCAGTCTTCCCCTCCGACGCTAAGGTGACAATCGCCACATCCGACAATGCCATCACCCTCCAGGAGAACAAGGAACTCACCGTCAGCGACGGCCAAGTGACCTTCACCCTCACCCCCGCTGCCGTAGGCACGGCCAACGTGACCCTCACCCTCCCCACCGCCTATGGCGACGTGACCGGCACATATGCCATCGAGATGAAGAGCGGATCCATCACCCTCCCCGAAGGGACTGAGGCCACCCAGGAGAAGGTCCTCGTCAACAACGACGAGACCGACAACAACGTGAAGATTCCCGTAACCCTCACTGACCTCCCATCAGGAGTCACCATCGAAGCTGAACTCAATGAGGGGACAGGCGCAACCGTCTCCTTCGACGACACCGATAACAAGATTGTAGTGACACCCTCCTCCAAGACTGCGCCCGCCACAGTCAAGGTGAGCGTCAAGGCCGTCAAGGATGGCAAGACATACGCCACACTCTCAACGCCCGTCACCGTCAACTTCACCCTTCCCGAGGTCGGCGACCTCGTTGCCGATGATGTGGAGAAGATGTTCATATCACCCGACACATCGGTTGACTTCTCCATCGCAGGCACATACACCCCCGACAATGCCGACTTTGACGCCGACAACATCAAGGCCACTACCAATCCCTCCGACGGAATCACTCTCCAATCAGCCGTCAAAGGCACGGACAACACCTTCTCCATCGCCGGCAACGCCACCAAGCGAGGCGTCTACACAGTGACCCTAACCTATGAGGCCGACGGCAAGACCCTCGCAACCAAGGAGGTGACCGTCGCCATCAAGAACCCCGCCCTGGCCCTGGCCGAAGGCGAGACCGAGGAGAAAAGCCTTGAGCTCAGCGCCGAGGAGAATGCCGAAAACTCCATCTCGTTCATCCTCAACCCCACCGACATCCCCGACGGAGTGGAAATCACCCCCGCCGCCCTGCCCGCCAGCGCGGCAAGCGTAACCTACGACAAAGACACCAACACCATCAAGGTGACCGCAGCCTCCATAACCGAGGCCGCCGACGTGAACGTCTCGGCCACGGCTGAAAAAGATGGCACTTTCTATGCCACCCTCACCGGGCTCAAAGCCAAGTTCACCCTCCCGGCAGTGAAGAATATTACCGCGACGGCCGCCGATGTGACCCTTATCGACGCCGAAGTGCCCTTCACCGTCATAGGCTCATACGCCCCCTCCAACGCTCCCTTCGACCCGACTAAGCTCACCGTAACACCGGTTGACGGCCTCGAGTTTGAAACACCCGACAAGGGCACCGAAGGAGCAACCTTCACCATCACCGGCAAGGCCAAAGCAAAGGGCAATTACACCATCAACCTCTGCTACGAAAACAGCGAGACCAGCATGGTGACCGCCGCCGCCACCCTCGATGTAATCTCAGGCATCAACAAGATTGAGGCCAAGCAGCCTGAGACCGTGATACTCCAAGAGGAGGAAGTCGCCTTCAAGATTGAAGGCACCTTTGCCCCCGACGCAGCCACCTTCGACGCAACTAAGCTCACCGCCTCAGCCGAGGGGCTGAATTTCGACCCCGCAGCACGCGAGAGCGGAAACGCATTCTCAATCACCGGCACTGCCACCAAGTCCGGCGAATATGAGATAACCCTCATCTACGACAACGGCGCCGAGGCCAAGCCCACCGCAAAGGTCTCCCTCACCGTCTCAGCTCCTGCCCCCGAAGAAGGCCTCACCACAAAGATGCCCGAGGAAACAGACACCCCCGAGAATGTGAAAGTAGAAATCAAAGACCCGATAGACGGCTCAACTCAGGAAGCCAATATCGAATTTGAGATCAAAGTCGATACCGAAGGCGAGAAGACCATTACCCTCCCCGCCGCTAATGAGGTTGCCGAAGGCACCATCATCGACTTCAACGCTCTCTACGTGGCCATAGCCGACGACGAGACGATAGCCACTGCCACCGTAGGCCGCGACGGCTCCGTTACCGTCCAGGCTAATGAGAATGGCAATGAGGGCATCACCGTGATACGCATATGGCACGTGGACAAAGCACCGGCCAAGAAAGAGATAAACCTCACCGCCCTCACTGACGAGGCCGAGGCCACCCCCGAGATGATCATCACCGTTTCAGTGGTTAACACCCGCGCCGAAAACGTGACCATCACAGGCCTTAGCTCCAATTCAAGCGTCCTCATCAACCGCCCCGTGACCTTTACCGCCTCCATAACTCCCGCCGAGGCCGGCAACGGCATCGAATGGAGCGTAGAGGGTGGCTCATATGAGCTCAAGCCCAACGACGACGGCTCAGCCACCATCACCTTCACCGAATATGCCACCTATAAGGTGACAGCCACCGTCAGCGGCTCCGTACCCGCAGT
The DNA here is from genome assembly GCA_023663135.1 of Alloprevotella sp. GTDB lineage: Bacteria > Bacteroidota > Bacteroidia > Bacteroidales > Muribaculaceae > Paramuribaculum. The sequence continues at coordinate 27,999 of JAMPIE010000003.1, read as the reverse complement.
GAAGAGCATGATGAGCGTCAACGTAATCTCAGGCACCATCACCGGCATCGGAGAGATCAATGCCGACGCCATCGATGCCGACGCCGTGATCTACGACCTCGCCGGCCGCCGCCTCATCCGCGTTGCCTCCCCCGGTGTCTACATCATCAACGGCGTGAAGACCCTGGTGAAGTAAGACATCCCCATCTGACACCAATCCGCAAGGGCGGCCCCATCCCCGGGGCCGCCCTTGCCACACTAATACTCTAAATATTCCCACCCGAGGGCCAGACATTTCCATCTAATAGCTACTTTTGTGACGCGAGATTGTTATATCTTTGGTGACAAAAGGAAACGTCATCGATATACATATCGACAATACACTCATAACCAAAACAATAGACAAACTATGATACGCCTCAACTGCTCAATGCTTATCGAGGAAAGCTCGCGACGACAGCCCTTAGTGGAGGCCGCCACAGAGCTTGTGGAGCTCTCGCTCCACGACGAAGGCTGCATTGCCTATGACCTCTACGGCTCCCTCACCGCCGACGACCGCCTTATCATCGTCGAGACCTGGAAAGATGAGAAAAGCCTCAAGAAACATATGGAGAGCCCCCACTTCAAGCGCCTCGTGCCCAAGATGCAAGAGCTCTCAACCATGACCCTCGAGCAATTTAACTTCTAATCGCGCCTTTTTAGTATTCGTAAAAAAAAAAGTCGGTAAAGAATTTCGCAGGATTTTTTTGCGCAGATTTTTTAGCGAGAGTGCAGGAGTGTAGCGAGCTACATGACTAAACTGAGTTGAAAAAGATGCCAAAAAAGACAAGAAAGTCTACCAAGTTATTTTTTGAAGATTACTTAGCAAGCCTCTCCATCGTCTAAGTGGAGAGGCTTATTATTCTATGAGTCAACATTCTTGCCATAAATGAGATCTCTACGCGTCGAAAAAAAGAGAAAAGTCGATTTGCAACGTTTGTGAAAAAGCGTTAACTTTGCCATGATTTTAGACCAATGACCACAGTTCAACGACATATCCAATATCTGGCAGCCACCTCCGACTGCGTCATCATCCCCGGATGGGGAGGGTTGATTGCGGCACACACCCCGGCAGCCCTGACTGGCGGATGTCTCACCCCACCCAAGAGGTCGCTGGTCTTCAATCCCGCTCTGTGTCACGACGATGGCCTACTGGCTCGATCGCTCGCTCGTCGCGAGAAAATATCATATGAAGCCGCCAAGATGGAGATAGCCGCCGAAGTGGGCTCCATGCGCAGCCAATATGAGACCGTCGGTGCCCTGACCCTCCCGCGCATCGGCGCCTTCCGCCGCCTCGATGACGGCACCATGCTCTTCACATCGGCCGCCGACTCCATTGCCAACGCTCGCTATGAATACCTCCAGCCGCTGGCGCTCAACACAGCCGGCAACCTCGACGACTCATCGTCAGAGTCCGAGGCAGCCGAGGTGCATATCATGACTCGCGAAAGCCTGGGCCGTCGCATCCTCCGCGTAGCCGCCCTCGTGGCCATCGTCTTAGGTCTGGCACTCACACTCTCCACCCCCATTTCGGTCAACTTCAAGAGCCGTCCCGACTTTGCCTCGGTGGGCGCCATACCGCCCCCCGCCCCTCAACCGAGCCTCAACGCGCCGATGACCCACACGATGGTCATCGTGGTGCCAGACTCGACGCTGGCCGTGGCTCCCGTCGTGGCCAAGCCCGCCCAGGAAACCAAAGCCAAGTATTATCTTATCATTGGCTCCTTCGCCTCTCGCGGCGAGGCCGAGAGATGGATGGAGACGCGCCCCGAAAGCTCGCTCGGCATCATTGAGCGCAATGGCCGTTTCAGAGTCTATGCCGCCACCGGCCAATCTATCGAAGAGGCAATGGCGCTCAAAGCCAATCCCGACTTTGCCAAGCGCAACCCCGAGGCATGGGTCTACCTCAAGCGCTGATCCTCCCCCTCCTTTACATTCATCCCCTGCCCATATGAAAAGCTTTCACGACCTCATCACCGAGCGCCGAAGCATAAGGCGTTACACCTCAGAGCCCATCGACCCCGACGACGTGAGGCTCATCCTTGAGGCCGCCCTCATGGCCCCCACCTCCAAGTCGTCGCGCTCATGGCAATTTGTGTGCATCGACGATCGCGACACCCTCACCCGCTTGGCCGACTGCAAGCCCGCCTATGCCACCTCCATCAAAGAGTGTGCGCTGGCCATAGTGGTCACCGCCGACCCGGCCAAGAGCGACCCCTGGATTGAAGATGCCTCCATCGCCGCCACCTACATGCAGCTACAGGCTGCCGACTTAGGCCTCGGCTCATGCTGGGTGCAGGTCTATGGGCGACAAACCGCCGACTCTACCCCCTCCGACGAGTTTGTGGCCTCGCTCCTCGGCATACCTGAAGAGCTACCGGTGCTCTGTATCATCACCATAGGTCACCCCGCCGAGCAGCGCAAACCCCAAAACCTTGAGAAACTTTCATGGGAGAAGATCCACATAGGTGCTTGGAACCCTCAACAGGCCTATCTCTAAGAGCCTCCATCATAGGAGCCGGCAATGTGGCCTGGGGCCTCGCCCCGGCCCTGATACGCGGGGGTGACGTAGAGATAATCCGCGTCATAGCCCGCACCCTGGCCTCGGCCAAAGCCCTGGCCAACAGCTTAGGAGAAGAGGTAGAGGCATCTGACGACATCACCCTCTCCGACCGCGACGCCGACATGGTGATCATTGCCGCCTCCGACACCGCCATCGCTCCCATAGCACAAGCCAGCCAAGGCTCCGACGCTCTGTGGGTCCACACCTCCGGCTCCGTGGATATGAGTGCCCTTGCCCCCGCCTCGCCTCGACATGGTGTCATCTACCCGATGCAGACCTTCACGCGCGGAGTGGCCGTCGACCTCTCCGCCTCCCCTATTTATATAGAGGCCTCCGACCTCGCCACCCTCGACGTCATCAGACAGATAGCCTCAACAATCACATCACGCGTGGCGGAGGCCGACTCACGTAAACGCCGTCTGCTCCACTGCGGCGCCGTCTTTGCCTGCAACTTTGCCAACCATCTCTGGGCCATAGCCGACACCCTCGCCCGGCAGGCCGGCGGCAACTTCAGCGACTATCTCCCCCTCATCGGCGAGACCCTCCGCAAAGCGCGCCAGATAGGCCCCGAGGCAGCACAGACAGGCCCGGCCCGGCGCGGCGCGTATGGTGTGTTGAAAGGCCACGAAAAGCTTCTATCCCCTCCCCTTCGCGAAATCTACCATCTCCTGTCCAACTCCATATCATCTCATTATGAGCAAGATTGACTACGACCTTACCCTCATCAAGGCAGTGGCCTTTGACATCGACGGAGTGTTGTCGCCGGCCACCATACCGATGGATGCCGAGGGCACCCCGCTGCGCATGGTCAACGTCCGCGACGGCTATGCCCTCCAGCTTGCCGTCAAGCAAGGGATTAAGATTGCCGTCATCACCGGTGCCGACTCCAAGGCCGTGGAGGTGAGATATTCAGGCCTCGGTATTACCGACATCTTCACCCGGGCCGCCCACAAAGTGCCATTGCTCCACCGATGGATGGAGACCAACAGCCTCGACCCGACCGAAGTGGCCTACATGGGCGACGACATCCCCGACCTGATGGCCATGCGCGAAGTGGGGCTCCCCTGCTGCCCGGCCGACGCCTGCCCCGACATCAAGGGAGTGGCCCGATATATCTCCCCGGTCATGGGCGGATATGGTGTCGGACGAGACCTCCTCGAACAAATCCTCCGCGCTAAAGGGCTATGGATGGCCGATGCAAAAGCCTTCGGATGGTAGCGCTCTCATTATAAGACATTATGAAAAACCCACTTACTCATCTCGACAAGTATGACATAATCCTGGCCAGCGCATCGCCCCGGAGACGTGAGCTGCTCGCCATGCTCGACATACCCTTCACCGTGGCCGAGCCCCGCAATATCGAGGAGACATATCCCACAGACACCCCCGCCATGGAGGTGGCGCCCTATCTGGCCAAGCTCAAGAGCTGCGCCTACCCTCCACAGGGCAATCAGCTCGTCATCACGGCCGACACCGTAGTGGTGGCCCCCGACGGAGAGGTCATGGGCAAGCCCCACAGCGAGCAAGATGCCCACACGATGCTCCGCCGCCTTGCCGGAGCACCACATCAGGTGGTGACCGGACTGGCCGTGGCCACAACGGACAAACGCAAAGTGACATCATGCTCCACCGAAGTGGTGTTTGCCCCGCTCACACCCGAGGAAATCGACTTCTATATAACCCGATGCCGCCCCTTTGACAAAGCCGGAGCCTATGGCATCCAGGAATGGATAGGCGCAGCAGCCGTAAGGAGCATCAACGGCTCTTACTTCAACGTGATGGGCCTCCCCATCCACCGCCTCTATAGCCTTCTGCGCGACGAATTTTAGCCGAGCACCACATCAAGGGCCATCATAAGCATAAACCCCACGGCAAACCCTATGGTGCCCACATTGGAGTGACTACCCTGCTGCGTCTCCGGGATGAGCTCCTCCACCACCACATACATCATGGCCCCGGCCGAAAAAGCCAATAGATAAGGCAGGATAGGCACAATCAGCGAAGCCAAGAGGATAGTGATCACCGCTCCAAGAGGCTCTACCGCCCCGCTCAATGTGCCGATGACAAACGATCTCAGGCGAGAGTTGCCGGCCGTGTGGAGCGGCATCGACACAATAGCTCCCTCCGGAAAATTCTGGATGGCAATGCCCACCGACAGAGCAAGCGCCCCGGCCATGGGCATATAAGAGCTATGCTCGAGCGCTGCCGCCAGAGCAACACCCACAGCCATACCCTCAGGGATATTGTGGAGCGTCACGGCAAAGACCAGCTTTGACGTTCGCGACAAGTGTGAGCACGGGCCCTCGCTTTGGCTGCTTTCGATATGCTGGTGGGGCACAATCTCATCGAGAAATAGCAAGAAAGCCATGCCGCAGGCAAACCCCACGAGAGTCGGCAAGATGCTCATAAACCCCTCGCGGCCGGTAATCTCCACCGACGGGATGAGCAGCGACCACACCGAAGCGGCCACCATCACACCCGCCGCAAAGCCCGTGAGGCCCTTTTGCAGGAGAGGAACCATATTTTTGTGCATCATAAACACACAGGCTGAGCCCAGAGTGGTGCCTAAAAAGGGCAATAAGATGCTTACAATCATCTCTTCCATGCCTCAAAAACAATCGGGGCGCCACTTATGTTGCCCATCCGTGACAAAATTGGGGGAGCGCGGCGACATTTCTAACGCAAAAATCAATACCTTTGCGTATCCATTCAATCACATTCATCCCTCAGCCATGGAGAATATCCTCCCCTTTGCGTTTATCTGTCTGACATCATTCTTCACCCTGACCAATCCTCTGGGCACCATGCCCGTCTTCCTCTCTATGACTCAGGGCCTTGACGACAAGGAGCGCGCGCGCATCGTCTGGCGTGCAACGGTCATCTCCTTCTTCATCCTTATGGCCTTCACCATCGGTGGCCAGCTCCTCTTCAAGATCTTCGGCATCTCGACCAATGGTTTCCGCATCGCCGCCGGCTTTATCATCCTAAAGATAGGCTTTGACATGCTCCAGGCCAAGTATTCAAATATGAAGCTCAAAGATGAAGAGGTGAAAGTGTATGCTGACGACATATCCATCACCCCCCTGGCCATTCCCATGCTATGCGGCCCCGGAGCCATAGCCAACGGCATCATGCTCATGGACGAGGCCACCACATTCCCCCACATAGTGACCCTCTTTGCCTCCATAGCAATCATCTATCTGCTCACCTACTTTGTGCTACGCTTCTCCTCGCGGCTCGACCGCATGCTGGGCGAGACCGGCAACAACGTGATGATGCGCCTCATGGGCCTTATCCTCATGGTGATAGCCATTGAATGTTTCTTCACAGGCCTCAAGCCGCTCCTCATCGACATCATCCGTCAGGGGAACCTTCCGGCCTGAGCAAACGTTATCTCTTAAACACACCCTCACACACGAAAATATCCCATGCTACAATTCATAACCATCCCGGGAGCCGGCCAACTGACTCCCGTAGAGCAAGCCCGACAAGCCATGGCCGGCGGATGCCGCTGGATTGAGATAGATATGCCCGGAGCATCCGACAACGAGGTGCGCAACGCGGCTATGGATCTCATCCGCGAATGTGAAGACACCAACACGTTCTTGATCATCCGCGGACATATCGACGTGGTTGACGAGCTCAAAGTCTCCGGCATCCACGTGAGCTCCATCGAGGAGGGTGCCGAGGCTCGCCAGAGGCTCGGAGCCCACGCCATCATCGGCGTTGATGCCTCCACCGCCGAGGAAGTGAAGCAGCTCAAGCCCAAAGACCTCGACTATGCCTTCCTCTCCATCTCAAGTCCCGACACACTCGCCGCCATCGTCAAGGAGGTGAAGGATGCCGGGATAGATGAGCCGGTGGTGGCCGGAGCCGGTGTCACCCTCGACAATCTCAGCCAGATAATGGCCACGGGAGTCAACGGAGTGGCCATGAGTGAGGCCATCGCCACCGCCCCCGACCCCATGCTCTACACCATGAAAGTGATGGAGCAGATTATCCCTATCAAGCAATAATCTCCCCCCATCGCAAAAAGGTTAGCGGCAGGCTGCACATACGCGCAGCCTGCCGCCTTTATTTTCGCGATGGGGCGATTATCGAGCAAGGGTCTTAGCGGACTCTACTGAGCCATCGGCCCGATATATCTTGGTGATAAACAGGCCCTGGGCGGGGGCTGAGGCGAGACGGCGACCCATGAGGTCAAAATACTCTCGGCGCGTCTCTGTGGCATCGGCCTTGTCGTGGCCCACCTGATCTATGGAGCCGAAAACAGTAGCATCAACCACGCGGAAAAGGTAGGCCATGTCGTTGACACCCCCCTTGACGATGCGGACGCCGCTGACAGCCCAGAAATTTTGGCCGGCCGAGCCGCCGTTGCGGATGGCATAGGTGTCGCCGCAGGCATAAAACTCATAGGTGTTCCAATCGGCATAAAAACGGTTGGTGCCAAAGTCGCCTTTCTCGTTGACATACCGGCCATCGGCAACCGAGCAAAGGTCTACCCTCCCCTCGATGGAGTCGAGGGTGAAGGTCCACTGATGACGCGAGGTGAGCCTGCGGGGAGTTTCTATAAAGATGGGATGGCCGCCGCTGCCATTGGGGTCATCGTTGGTGAGATAGCGTCCGGCCTCATCCATAATAAAATAGGTCTGCCCATCGACAATCATAGGAAGAGTCTGCTCAGAGGCATACGGCTCGATGGAGAAAATCATCCTGTCGTAGCCCAAGGTGTCGTTGGCGATCTTCACCACTCGGTTGCCCTCCACACCCCAGAAGGCGTTTTTGGCTGCTCCACCGTTGCGGATGGCATAGTCGCCGTTGTGGCGGTAAATAATATAGGTGTGCCATGAGCTCTCAAACGGGTTAGTATCATCGCTCACGGTAAACTCGCCCTTCTCGTTGAGGTAGCGTTCATCCTGAAGATTGATGATGGAATATCGGCCTGTCTCAGGGTCGAGGCGTATGCGCCAAGCTTGACGATCGGGGTTAACGACGTCGAGCTCATCGGTGAACACCGGATAACCGCCCTTGCCTCCGGCCTCAACGTTAGTGAGGTAGCGACTCTGATGACGGATGAAGTAGATGCCGTTTTCAACCACTTGGGCAGGGAAAAGACCGGCGGGAATGAAATATCCGCCATCTTTATAGTCGGCAATCAGGTTGTTGACCGTCGTCGATATGAAAGGCTCCACATAGAGGGTGGCGGTATGGGGCTGCACTCGCTGAATCGACCCTTGATAGCCACGGCTCATCAATGCCTCGGCCTCTGCCGTGAGGGTCTTATACTCGCTGTAGGCAGCCACGAAAGCTTCAGCATCTGCCTTTTCCAAGGCCTCTGACATGTCCATGGCCAGGGAGCCGCGGCGACCCTGAAGCTCAAAACATTTCAGGAACTCGAGAGTCTCGGCCACGAGCGCACTCTCCTGTGAGAGGCTAAGGAGCTCAGCACCCGAAGCGGCTATCTTCTCAAACTCGGTGCGATAGAGGGCTCGGGCTTCAGCGTCGAGCAATGGATGGGAGTCTATGATGGCCTTGAAGGCAGGGCTCTCGCCCCAGCGGCGCAGGCCGTGGGTGTTGGGCGCAAGGTCTACATTATTGATGCAAAATGTCTTGAAGGCCTCTTCATGGCCTGGCATCAGATATGAGATTGAGCGCTCCCAGGCTTTGTCGGAATCATAAGCCTCGGGGTTCCAGAGATAGTCGGCAAGCTGATAGAGAGCCACCTTTGATGCCTCGGCATACTGCATGGGATTGGCGGTGAAGCCTGAGACCATCGCAGGGACCTCAACATCGTTGCCATAAAACGGGCCCATGAGCAGATTGTGCTGGCCGTAGTCGTTGACAGGATAGTTTAGCCAAATAAGTGGATCTCGGCCAAGCTGATTCTTAAACCACTCCACGTCAGAGACATTGATCATGTCAACCACTGAGTTGCCTGTCCACATCACTCTCACCTCGGGATAGAGATCCTTGGCGAGTTCGGAGAGATAAGAGCCGCCCACCCATCCTCGATTGTATTGCGAGGGACACATTATCATAGGGGTGACGTCGGGGTGTTTCTTTACAAAGTTATCGGTAAGATAGTTGAGATAATCGGCCTGATTGGTGCCGGAATAGTTGGATATATCGTCAAAGAAGATGGCAAAGGAGCGGAAGCCCAAGCCATACATCAGCTCAAGCTTGTCAAGGGCGGCTTGACGGTCGTCGGCACTCACGATAGCGTTGCCGGGATGCATGGCCCAGACAAACCACACCTTGTTCCTGGCAGCAGCTTCGGCCATAGTCTTCATCTCAGCGGCCTTGTCGTCGGGATAAGGCTCGCGCCAGCGCCCATGGTGATAGGGATCATCCTTAGGGCCATATATATATGTGTCGAGTTTGTTGGCTCCGTAGAAGTCAAATTGGCTCAGTCGGTCGGCCACGCTCCAGGGATTGCCATAGAAGCCCTCGACCACACCACGGTTGAGCCCCGCGGGATAATCGCTCACTTCCACGCTCATCACATTGGGCTGCGAGGCCACTTGGAGGAAAGTCTGCACTCCATAGAAGGTGCCCTTGGCGTTGTTGCCGGCTATCACCACCCCCTGAGGGGTGACAGAGAGGTAGTATCCGCCGTCGCTGTCGGGTATCTTGTCGGCATAGGGGGCCACTGATGGATGGCCCTTCTCGCCAATGGTGACGCTGATGCCTGAGGCTGAGGAGGGAAACACGTCGGTGAGCGCACTGATGGCATCGGCATCAGCATCAGTGGCGCCGATGAGCGCCACTCCGGCAGGGCGTGCAAAGGCCTCGGCGCCCCATGTCACATTGCGCGGCGCGGGGCTAATCTCTACAGTCTGGGCAGTAGCCACAGAGGTGGCCACTGCCGCAGACAGTAATGCAGTAAGTATCGATTTACGGTTTATCATCTTATTTTTCAGGGAATGAGACGGAAGATATAAGGTGACTCACCGGCGGTGAGGCGACGCGTCTTGATGCGGTCGCCATCAATCATCCAGTAGCCGTTGCCGCCATTACCTCCGTTGCGGATGGCAAAGGTGGCCGACCCGTCGGGATTGCGCTCTATGACGAAGGTGTGCCAATCGGCATCAAAGGGATTGGTCTGCTCGTTACGCGAGAAGTTGCCTATCTCATTGATATATCGGCGGTCTTTGGCGTTGATGATCTGATAGCGTTCCTTTTCGGGCACGAGGGTGATGCGCCAGGTCTGACGGTCAGGGTTAACATCATCTTCGGCAGCTTGCCAGATAGGGTTGCCGCCCATCGAGCCGGCATCGGGGTTGCCAAGGAAGCGGCCCTGCGGGTCAACGATGCGATAAGCACCGTTCTCAATCACCGGCTTGGGGAAGACGTCGGTCTTATAGCTGTGGGTGTCCTTGTAGCTGTCTACCATTGAGGCCACCTGCCCCTTGAAGAAAGGTTCGCCATAGAGGGTGGCGGCAACGGGATGGGCACTCTTTATTGAGCCCTCAAAGTTACGGCTTTCGAGGCGCGAGGCCCGGTCGGCAAGAGCGGCATACTCAAGATAGGCATCGACAAAGGACACAGAGTCGTTGGCAGCGAGAGCCTCTTGCATGTCCATCACCTTGTTGCCTCGCATGCCAACTAATTTAGTGGCCTCAATCCAGGGTTTCACCTCCGATGCGAGGGGATTGCCCTCCTTGGCCACTGCCATCAGCTCATCAGCGGCGGCAATGACGCGGCCAAACTCAGCGCGGAAGGCGGCTGCAAGTTCGGGAGTCATCCCATTGGCCGTCTTATCTATAAGAGTCTTGAGCTCGGGAGTCTCCTCCTCGCGGCGGAGTCGGTGGGTGTTTTGCCCAAGGTCAACGTTATAGCTGCAGAAGGTGCGGAACGCATCTTCATGGCCGGGCATAAGAGTTCTAATGGCATTCTCCCACGACTCCTGAGGGTTGTAAGCGTCGGGGTTCCAGAGGTAATCGGCACCGGAATAGAGACTCACCTTTGAGGCCTCGGCATACTCCATAGGATTGAGCACAAAACCCGAGGTCATAGCTGCCGACTCGCGGTCGTTGCCATAAAAGGGGCCCATGAGCAGATGATCGATGCAATAGTCGTTGACAGGCCAGTTGAGCCATATAAACGGTTGGCGACCAATATATTGTTCCACCCATTCAATGTCGGGCACATTAATCATGTCAACCACCGAGTTTCCTGTCCACATCACCCTTATCTCAGGATAAGCCTCCTTGCCAAGGGTCGACAGATACTCACCCTTGCCGGCCCATCCGCGGTTGTATTCCGAGGGACAAACTATGATGGGGGTCACGTCGTCGTGTTGTTTCACGAAGTTGTCGGTCAAGAAGTTAAGATAGTCGGCCTGGAGCGATGCGTTATAGTTGGAGATGTCGTCAAAGAAGATGGCAAAGGAGCGGAAGCCCATGTCATACATCTGGCCGAGCTTGTCGAGGGCGGCCTGGCGGTCGGCAGCGCTCTCTATGGCATTTCCGGGGTGCATGGCCCAAACAAACCACACCTTGTTCTTGGCAGCGGCAGCGGCCAACTCGCGGAGCTGCGCGGCCTTCTCCTCGGGATATGGCTCGCGCCAACGTGAGTGGTGATAGGGGTCGTCCTTAGGTCCGTAGATATATGTGTCGAGCTTGTTGGCTCCATAGAAGTCAAATTGGCTCAGGCGATCGATGTGGCTCCAGGGATTGCCATAGAAGCCCTCGACCACGCCGCGGTTGGAGCTGGCGGGCCAGTCGACAACGGTCACTTCGGTGAGCCCTTCATTGCCGGCCTTGGCAAGCATCTGCAAAAGGGTCTGGACACCATAGAATGTACCCTTGCCGTCGCGTCCGGCCACGACAATCTCCTTCGGTGTCACCTTGAGGTAATATCCCTCAGCATGGTCGGGGATGAGCGACGAATATTTCTTCACCGCCTTGTCGCCCATCTCTCCGATGGTAAGCTTCACAGAGCCGACGGTGGGATAGGCACGAAGCAGAGCCGAAAGAGCATCGGCATCGGCCTCGCCCGAGCCTGTAAGCTTGAAGCCTGAGGGGGCAGACATCACTCCTTGGCCCCAGGTGACAGACTGAGGCACGGGGCTTACATCAACCCGACGGGCCGATGCATTGGGCGCGCTCATCGTAAGCGCGAGCGCCGCAAAAGATATTATGACAGGACGTATGATTGGATTCATTGGCTAAATAGATTTAAGGGGGTGGCATATATGCCACAAAGGTAAGGTTTTTTTGCGGCATTTCCATTTCCGAAACCCTTTTTCACAATATATAATATTAGTGGGTGTTCAAAAACTGCACATGTGGCAATTTTTTGAGCCAGCATTTTGTATATTTCGTCGTTAACGCCTAATTTTGTAAATTATGGAAAGAATCGACCTCGACAAAGTCTTGCGCCAGCGTCTCCCCCGACAGTATGGCCGCATCCCCAAAGCCTTCATTCGCGGGGCTGAGCGGCTAATATGCCAGGACGACCTTAACGCCCTCATCGAGGGGGCAAACGGTCAGCGCGACGCGGCTTTCTGCCGATCGGTTCTCGCCCAGCTCAACGTCACATATCGAGTGGCCCATCCCGAGCTTCTTCCCACCCCCGGCGACGACCATAGAGTAATCTTCACCTGCAATCATCCTCTCGGCGCCCTCGACGGCATCATCATTATCGACATGCTTTCATCCCTCTATGGCCCAGGAGTGAAGTTTATCGTCAACGACCTCCTCTGCGCCATCGAGCCCCTCTCAGGGATCTTTCTCCCGGTCAACAAACATGGGGCGCAGAGCCGTGCCTCAGTTGCTGACATAGAGGAGGCTATGGCGACTGACAAGCCTGTAATCATCTTCCCCGCCGGACTCTGCTCTCGCGCATCCCTCTCCGGAAAAGTGACCGACCTTAAGTGGAACAAAATGTTTGTTAGCCAGGCCATTCGCCACCGACGCGACATCATCCCGCTCCACTTCGAGGGGCGCAACTCGGCATCGTTCTACATAGCATCAAAGCTCAGGCAGCTGACCGGAATGAAGCTCAATCTTGAGATGCTGCTCCTCCCGCGCGAGATATTTCGCTGCCGCAACAAGCAGTTTACACTCACCGTGGGCCGGCCCATACCCTTCTCATCGCTCCATGGCGGCCCCGAGGCCGCCGACACAGCCGCTCACATCAGAGACCTGACCTATTCAATTCCACAGACATGACTCCACAGACCATCATAAGCCCCGTTGACCCCGACCTGATTGAGCGCGAACTCACTCCCGACCGTCTCCTGCGCCACACCAACAAGGCCCACAACCTCATATACGTCATTGACGGCCGCGAATGTCCCGACACCATGCGCGAGATAGGCCGCTTGCGCGAGATTGCCTTCCGAGCCGCCGGCGGAGGCACCGGCAAAGAGACCGACATTGACGAGTATGACCTCATGGACCCGCCATGCCGCCAACTCATTGTTTGGGACCCCGCCACTCGCGAGATCCTCGGAGGCTATCGCTTCATCATAGGCGAGGACATAAGGCTACACCCCGACGGCTCGCCTCGCATCGCCATGGCCCACATGTTTCGCTTCTCAGAGCGTTTCATCAAAGAGTGTCTACCCTTCACCATCGAGCTCGGCCGCTCCTTCGTAAGGACCGAATATCAATCGACACGCGCCGGAGTCAAGGCTCTCTTTGTCCTCGACAATCTGTGGGACGGCCTCGGGGCCCTCACAGTGGTCTATCCCTCAGTGAAATATCTACTCGGGAAGGTGACAATGTATCCCGACTATTCCCGCGAGTGTCGCGATATGCTCCTCTTTTTCCTCAACAAACATTTTCCCGACCCCGACCATCTCGTGTGGCCCATGTCGCCCTTAGAAATCACCACCCCACGCGAGCACCTCGAGGCTCTCTTCACCGGCAGCTCCTTCAAGGAAGACTATCATATCCTCCATCACTCCATCCGCGAGCACGGCTTGGCCATCCCTCCGCTGGTCAACGCCTACATGAGCCTGTCGCCCACGATGAAGATGTTTGGCACCGCCATCAACGACGAGTTTGGCGACGTGGAAGAGAGCGGCATCTTCTTTGCCATCAGCGACATCACTGAGGAGAAGAAAGGCCGTCACATACTCACCTTCAACGAATGACATAAAAGGCCCCGAAGACATCGCCACATTGACAGACGCTCCGGGGCCAAGAATATTGTCCACTTCGTCAGGGTCTCAGTGCACGACCTATATAATATTCCTATTGCCGACGGCGGAATCTCTTTCCGCCCATTTGCAGGCAAAATCAGCAAGGATGAAGATACGGGATAGACGAGATGAAGCAGGGGGAACGATTGCATCTCCATCAGCCCCTCCCCTGATCAATGAGGGAAAGGCCGTTGCGGCAATCCTCGAAGTTTGAGTATGTAAAAAAACGGACAATATTTCGATAGACGAAATGACCGGCAAGCCTGATAGCTCCCGGCTTTGCTTCTCACGCCTCTGCGCGGACTGCTTATGGTAAGCCTCACAAAGATAATGCCTCTCACCAAGAAAAGCAAACTTTTTTTAATAAAATTATCAGTCAATTAATATTTGTATCTGATTTATTGGCTCTTACACTATTGTGAATATTCGTTAACAGGGCTCAGCGCCGCTCCACACTGCCTTATATGTCATTTTTTTTGACTATCTTTGCAGCCGCTTTATGGAATAATGAATTTTGTCTCATAACATGAACAACGACGGCAACAATTTCAACGACAACGACATGCCCGAAGGAGATATCAACCCGATGCCGCGCTCTGACTTTAAGGCCGGCATCATGACTTTTGGTCAGGTTGATAATCAAAACATGTCTAAAAACCTCAATCTCAACCTAAACGCGCTCCCGGTGCTCCCCACGCGCGACATGGTGTTGTTTCCGGGTATTATCGTTCCTATAACCTTAGGGCGCGAAAGCTCCATCGCCATCGCTCAATATGCCGAGCAAAACTCGGCCGCTATCGCCGTCGTGTGCCAGACACATCCCGAAGACGACTCCCCTTCCGGCAAGGCCGACCTCTATGAATATGGCGTCGTGGCCCGCGTCATGAAGGTCTTTGAGCTCCCTGATGGCAGTCACACGGCCATTGTTCATGCCGCCGACAAGATTAAAGTGCTCGACGATGCCTCGTTTGCCCCCATGCCCGGCATCTTAGCCATCAAGGCCAAGCCCATCAAAGATCATATGCCGGCGCCCAACGACAAAGAATTTTCATGCGTCATTGCCGAGATACGCTCTCTCACCATCAACCTGCTTAAGCGCACCGGCGGCGAGCGGAGCGACTTGATGATTAATCTTGAGAGCTTCTCCACAGCCCCTGAGACCATCAACTTCATTGCTACCACATCTCCCATATCGGTTGACGACAAGGAAAAGATGCTCAGGATGATACGCCTCAAAGACCGCGCCTTTACCCTCCTGAGTCTACTCTCTGTCCAAGACCAGATTGCTGCCCTCACCGACGAGATCAGAGAGCGCACCCACGAGAGTCTATCCAAGATGCAGCGCGAGACTTTCCTCTCTCATCAGCTCGACGCCATCCGCGCCGAGCTTTATGGCAGCGAGGATGACGAGATCCAGTCGCTCAAAAAACGAGCCATGGAGATGGACTGGCCCTCCGACGTAGCCGCCATCTTCAATCGCGAGTGGAACAAGCTCGACCGGCTATCCCCACATAGCCCCGAATATTCGGTCTCAGTAGCATACCTTGAACTCCTCCTTGAGCTCCCTTGGAACAAACTCGACCCCGTCTCGACCGATCTCAAAGGAGCCCGCGAGATTCTCGAGGCCGACCACTATGGCCTTGAAAAAGTAAAGGAGCGCATCCTCGAGCAGCTTGCCATCATGATGAACACCCCTCAGGGCCGAAGCCCCATCCTTTGCCTCGTGGGTGCACCAGGCGTGGGCAAGACCTCCCTCGGACAGTCCATCGCTCGAGCCTTAGGCCGCAAATACCAGCGTGTGAGTCTCGGCGGCCTCCACGATGAGGCAGAGCTCCGAGGCCATCGACGGACCTACATAGGCTCCATGCCCGGCCGCATCATCGACGCCATAAGGCGCGCCGGCTCAGCCAATCCAGTCATCCTCCTCGACGAGATCGACAAGACCGCCACCGACTTCCACGGTGACCCTCAAGCCGCCCTGCTTGAGATTCTCGACCCGGAACAAAACTGCCGGTTCCACGACAACTATGTCGATGCCGACTTTGACCTCTCCAAGGCTCTCTTCATTGCCACGGCCAACTCCCTCGCCACCATCTCCCAGCCGCTGCTTGACCGCATGGAGATCATCGACATCTCCGGCTACCTCCCCGAGGAGAAGACCGAGATTGCTCGACGTCATCTGCTCACCCGTCTCCGCGCCGAAAATGCCCTCTCCAACGAGGAGATGGAGCTCACTCCTGAGGCCATCGGAGCCATCATCGAGGGTTATACCTCAGAGAGCGGGGTGCGCCAGCTCGAGAAAAAACTCGCTGCCATTGCCCGCAAGGTGGTCATGGCCAAGGTAGAAGGCCGTGAGTGGCCCCACACCATCGTGCCCTCTCATCTGCGCCAGCTCCTTGGCGTGGAGACCTTTAGCGCCGACCGCTATGAGGGCAACGACTATCCCGGCGTGGTGACCGGC
Organism: Alloprevotella sp.; assembly: GCA_023663135.1. GTDB lineage: Bacteria > Bacteroidota > Bacteroidia > Bacteroidales > Muribaculaceae > Paramuribaculum. Next base: position 11,805 of record JAMPIE010000003.1, on the reverse strand, counting down.
CTGGCCTGGACCTCGGCCGGAGGTCAGATCCTCTACATCGAGGCCTCGGCCACTCTGGCCAAGGGAGACAAGCTCACTCTCACCGGCAATCTCGGCGACGTGATGAAAGAGAGCGCCATGATTGCCCTCCAATGGGCGAGGGCCAACGCTCCCGCCCTCGGCATTGACCCGGCTTTAATGGAGCACCTGGCACTCCATCTCCATGTCCCCGAAGGGGCTATCCCCAAAGATGGGCCCTCGGCCGGAATCACCATGGCCACCGCCATTGTCTCGGCCTTGACCCGGCGCAAGGTGCGTCCACGCATCGCCATGACCGGAGAAATCACCCTCCGCGGGCGTGTGCTCCCCGTCGGTGGCATCAAGGAAAAGATATTAGCAGCCAAGCGAGCCGGCGCAACACACATCATCCTCTGCGCCCAAAATCGCAAAGACATCGAGGAGATCCCCGAGCAATATCTCAAAGGTCTGGAGTTTCATTATGTCAAAGATGCCCTTGAGGTGATTGCCGCCGCCCTCTCTGACGAGACTGTCGGTGAGCCGCTGAAGGTCTCCGCCGATAAGGACAAATGACTTATGGCCAAGGAGATTGAGCGCAAGTTTCTCGTCAACGACGGATGGGAGGCTGATACCACCTCCCCCGGTGTGGAGATTATGCAAGCATATCTCTCCGACGATCCTCGCGCCACGGTGCGCATACGCATTGCCGGGCCAAGAGCGTTCATAACCGTCAAGGGGCTCACTCACAGCGGCATCTCACGCGACGAATGGGAGTATCCTGTCCCTCTCGACGATGCTCGTGAGATGATTGACCGCTGCGGGAAGAGCGTGCTCTCTAAGACACGCTTCCACGCCGGCCGATGGGAGATCGACATCTTCCATGAGGCTCTGCAGGGTCTTGTCGTGGCCGAGATTGAGCTCAGTCGCCCCGATGAGGAGTTTCCGCTCCCCGCATGGATTGGACGTGAGGTCACCGGCGACCCCCGCTATTACAATTCCTCGCTCGCTGCCGCGCAGGTCGTCCCGCTCTGACGCAACGTAAGCAGACAGACGTTTTCCACATGGGCCGTGTGGGGAAACATATCGACCGGCTGGATGGCCTCAACCTTATAGGCGACATCAAGCAGCGCTATGTCGCGCGCCTGAGTGGCCGGATTGCAGCTCACATAGACCAGCCTTGTCGGGCGAGCGCGCAAGATCACGTCAACCACATCTTGGTGCATCCCGGCGCGCGGAGGGTCAATGACCATCACGTCGGGCGTGCCCCCATGCTCTGAGATAAAAGTGTCGGTGAGCACATCCTTCATGTCGCCGGCATAAAACTCGGTGTTGTCAATGCCATTGACTGCCGAATTGACCTTGGCATCCTCTATGGCATCGGCCACATACTCGATCCCAATCACGTGGCGCGCCTGCCGCGCTATGAAATTGGCTATGGTGCCGGTGCCGGTATATAGGTCATACACCAGTTCACCTCCCGTGAGCCCAGCAAAGGCGCGAGCCACCTTATACAACTCGTAGGCCTGACGAGAGTTGGTCTGATAAAACGACTTGGGTCCCACTCGGAAACGCAGCCCCTCCATCTCCTCCTCTATGTAAGGGAGGCCGCTGAAAAGCTTAACCGGCAGGTCGCCTATAGTATCGTTGGCCTTGGTGTTTACGACATACATCAGCGATGTTATCTCGGGGAAGGCCTCTTTTATAGCCGTCATCATATCGTTGATGGCTGCGGGCTCATCCTGGCCAAAGACCACTACGGCCATCTTCTCGCCCGTAGAGGCTGTACGTATCATCAGAGTGCGCAGCAATCCCTCCTGAGCGCGGAGGTCAAAGAAAGAATATCCTCGTTCCTTAGCCCTCTGTTTCACAAAGAGCCTCAGCCGGTTGCCAAAATCCTCCTGGAGATGACAATCTTTGATGTCGAGCACCTTGTCAAAGGCGCCGGGAATGTGAAAGCCACAGGCGTTGCGGTCGTCGACCTTCTCGCCGCTTTCAATCTGTTCAAAAGTGAGCCACGCACGATTGCTCATCGTATATTCCATCTTGTTGCGATAGCCCCATATCTCGCGCGAGCCGAGGATGGGGCTTATCTCGGGCAGCTCCACCTTGGCTATGCGCTCCAGAGCGTCAGTCACCTGCTGCTGCTTACACTGCAGCTGGAAGTCGTAGGGCAGATGCTGCCACCGGCAGCCGCCACAGATGGTGAAGTGACTGCAGCGAGGAGCCACTCGAAGCTCCGACGGGTGCACGAGGCGCGTGATGCGCCCCTCGGCATAAGAGCTGCGCTTGCGAGTGAGCTTCACATCGGCAATGTCGCCCGGGGCGCCAAATGGGATGAAACACACAATGCCTGAGCCGCCATCGAGGCGAGCTATAGCATTTCCTTCTGCGGCCACTCCGCCGATCTCTATATCTTTCAGTTCAGGTAATTCCTTACGTTTACGTGCCATCTTGGATGTTTCGTTGAAGCGTGGCCGGGACATGCCTTCTCGCCGCCCCGCGCCTCCGCCCGGCAAAATTACTCACAATCTTTCACCTCCGCAAACCTTGGCTATTTTATGTTTATTTCTTACCTTTGCGGATTGTATGGACACATCACATTTTCACCCGTTTTCAATCCGCCTCGGCTCCCGGCTTTTATGCTTTGATAAGCCGGCCGTGATGGGCATCCTCAACGCCACTCCCGACTCTTTCCACCCCCTGAGCCGCGCAATGGATGCCGATGCCGTGGCGCGTAGGGTGGAGATGATGGTGGCGCAAGGGGCCGACCTTATCGACGTTGGAGGATGCTCCACTCGCCCCGGAGCTCCCTCCGTGTCGGAGCAGGAGGAGACCGACCGCCTTGGCGAGGCTATGCGCGTGCTCCGATCCGTTGCCCCCGACATACCCGTGAGCATCGACACATTCCGCGCCTCAGTGGCTCGAAATGCCATATCCCAGATGGGAGCCGACATCATCAACGACATCTCAGGGGGCGATCTCGACCCGCTAATGTTTGCCACAGTGGCCTCTCTCCAAGTGCCTTACATCATGATGCACATGCGCGGCAATCCCGAGACCATGCTGTCGCTAACCGACTATAGCGCCGAAGGGGGAGTGGCGGCAGCCGTGGCTTCTTCGCTCCTGGCCAAGGCCCGCAAGCTGGCTCTGGAAGGCGTGGCCGACGTGATTGCCGACCCCGGCCTCGGCTTTGCCAAGACGGTGGAGCAGAACTACGAGCTCCTCAACGCCCTCCCCTCCCTCGCCGCCATCCTCGAGCGCCCCATCCTCATCGGGCTTTCACGAAAATCGATGATCTCCCGCCCACTGGACATCACCGCCGCCGAGGCCCTCCCCGCCACCACTGCCCTTAACCTCTACGCTCTTCTCCAAGGCGCCTCCATCGTGCGAGTCCACGACGTGGCCGAGGCTGTCCAGGCCCGCGCCCTCGCCTCCCTTATCATGACCAACCAATAAACCCTCCCATAGCCGTGCTTGACTCCTTTGGCATTCGTGACATCCTCGACATAGCCATCGCCGCCCTCCTGCTCTATTATCTATACAAGATAATGAAGGAGAGCGGCACCATCAACATCTTCTTTGGCATATTAGCCTTCATCGTTGTCTGGGTGTTCACCTCTCAGATCCTTGAGATGAAGCTCATCGGCACCATCCTTGACAAGTTTATGAGCATTGGTCTCCTGGTGCTCGTAATCCTCTTTCAAGATCAAATCAAGCGCTTCCTTGTGGCCTTGGGCGACCATAAGCGATGGGCCTTCCTGCGCAATCTATTCCACCACGCCCGAGGCTCCGAGAATGAGCGCGACCTCCGCCGGTTTGTCCTCCCAATCGTCTATGCCTGCATGAACATGGCCAAGACCAAGACCGGTGCCCTCATCGTCATCCAGCAGGCCATATCGCTTGAAAGCTACGAGAAGAGCGGCGACATGATTGACGCCCTCATCAACGCCCGGCTCATTGAAAACATCTTCTTCAAAAACTCTCCCCTCCACGACGGCGCCCTCATCATTGCCGGCGACCGTCTGATGAGCGCCGGTTGCATCCTCCCGGTGAGCCACGACCAAAACATAAGTCGCTCCTTAGGCCTTCGCCACCGTTCGGCCTTGGGCATCTCTCAGGCCACCGATGCTTTTGCCATCGTCGTGAGCGAAGAGACTGGCAACATATCCGTGGCCCACAAGGGTCAGCTCCACACCAAGCTCACCTCTGCCGAGCTCGAGCACCGACTAGCCGAGGTGCTTCTCAACGGTTAGTTCCTTAAATGCGTTATTCTATCAGACATAACCAAAACCACCCAATGAAATCTTTTGAACAACTCGGAGTAATCCCGCCTCTGAGACAAGCTATACATGACCTCGGATTTGAGACCCCAATGCCCGTACAGGAGAAGGTGATTCCCCACCTCCTCTCCCCCGATAGCGGCGATGTCGTGGCCCTGGCTCAAACCGGCACCGGCAAGACCGCCGCCTTTGGCCTCCCCGTGATCCAGAGGGTCGACACCTCCATCCGCCGGCCCCAAGCCCTCATCCTCGCTCCTACGCGTGAACTCTGCCTCCAGATTGGTGCCGACCTGGCCGACTTTGCCAAATATATCCCCGCCCTAAGAGTCATCCCCGTCTATGGAGGCTCATCCATCGAGAGCCAGATACGCGCCCTTAAGGAGGGCGCGCAAATCATAGTGGCTACACCAGGCCGACTGATCGACCTCATCAATCGCGGTGTGGTGAAGCTCCATGATGTCCATACCGTGGTGCTCGATGAGGCCGACGAGATGCTTAATATGGGCTTCCTCGACTCCATCGACGAAATCCTCTCCCACATTCCACAGCAACGCAAAATGCTCTTCTTCTCGGCCACTATGCCCGACGAAATTGCTCGCATTGCCAAGAAGTATATGCGCGAGCCGGTGGAATTTGTCATCGGACGCAAGAATGAGGGCGCTCTGAATGTCAAGCATGTCTATTACATGGTCAATGCACGCGACAAGTATCTGGCCCTGAAGCGCATTGCCGACGATTCGCCAAACATCTATGCCATAATCTTTTGCCGCACTCGCCGCGATACTCAGGAGATTGCCGACCGACTCATTTCCGACGGATATAGCGCCGACGCCCTCCACGGCGACCTCTCCCAGCAGCAGCGCGACATCGTGATGAAAAAATTTCGCGACCGTGTAATCACCCTCCTCGTGGCTACCGACGTGGCCGCACGTGGCCTCGACGTTGACGACCTCACCCATGTCATCAACTACGGCCTCCCCGACGACACAGCCGTCTACACCCATCGCTCAGGCCGAACAGGTCGCGCCGGAAAGACCGGCATCTCGGTCTCTATCATCCACTCCCGCGAGAAAGGGAAGCTACGCGAGATTGAGAAGCGCATTGGTGCCACCTTTGAGCGCCGCGAAGTCCCCACGCCCCAACATATCATCGAGAAGCAGCTCTACAACCTCGCCGACCGCCTCGAACGCGTTAAGGTCGACGATGAAGAGATTGGCCGCTACCTCCCCGGCGTGAGAAAAAAACTTGAATGGCTCTCCGGCGAGGACCTCCTTAAGCGAATCCTCTCCCTGGAGTTTAACCGCTTGCTCGATTATTATCGCGATGCCCCATCAATCGACTTCATCGACGAGAAGCCTCGCAAAGAAAAAAAAGAGAAGAAAGAGCGCGCCGACCGCCCCTCCGACCCCAAGGAAAAAGACCGACGCACCGCAGATCCCGGTATGGCTCGCTTATATATCAACGCCGGAAAGGCTGATGGCTTCTATGCCGGAAACCTCATTGATATGCTCAATCATCTTGTCTCGGGCAAGAGGGTCGACGTGGGCCGCATCGACCTTATGCCCGGCTACTCACTCTTTGACGTCGATGAAGCCGACGCCAAGCGGGCGGTCCACGGCCTGACTGGAGCCGATTTCCTTGGCAAGCGCATCCACTGCGAGATTGCCGAAGAGGGCAAAGACTATGCCAAGGCCTCGGCTCGCAAGCGCGGAAAGCGCAATGCCGCCCCCGACGACAACTATGCCGGCGAGTTTGAGCCGGAGAGCGTCCACGATTTCTTCCTCAAAAAATCGCGTGCCAATGCCGCCGGCCACAAACCTTCATCACGCAAAAAACGATAATCCCCTCCCTATCTCAGACACCCTATATATATATATGATTCATCGCATATTCAGAGCCATTGCCATAGCTTGCTTCCTAGTCTTCTCGGTCACCTCAGCCACGACAATCCATGCCATGACACCCACCGAGGCCTTCGTCAATATCCCCGACAGCATCATCCCCATCCTCGACAAGTCCACTCGACTCGATATGGTCGACTACTTCCACGCTGGCAGCGACCACTCCAGCCGAAACAATCTCTATGGCAACTCCCGCATACTCGACATCAAACCCGATTATATTAAGGTGGAGATGACCGGCGCCTCTACTCTACAGTTGGTCAGCCTCCCCGTCGGCTCAGACACCCTCACCGCCGTCATCACGACCGTCATGACCCCAGCGCCAGATAGCCGGCTCTCTCTCTACCGACCCGACTGGTCGCCACTCCCCCTCAAGGCATTTAAGGCCCCCTCGATGAAGCAATGGCTCGTCAAGGGAGCCGACATGAAAAAAATTGACAATCTGCTCCCACTCATGCTCGTACAATGCGACTACAACCCTGAATCCAAGTCGTTTATCTTCACCAACACCACTCCACTCTATATGAGTCAAGAAGAGTACGAGCCGCTCAGCGAGCTCTTGCTCTCCCGTTTGGTCTACTCCTTCGATCCCCGGAAAATGCAGCTAAAGGCAGAGCCCGTAAGTGCTTCACCCAACACAGCCAAGCCGTGAGCGAGCCCAATCTATTTGACAGCAAGCCTATGAGCGTCGCCGAGCTAAGCCGAGTCATTGCCGCACGGCTGGCCGTGCCCGAGCTCCGCGAGGTGTGGGTCGTCGGCGAGTTGATCGACCTCCGAGCCTCCGGCGGCCACTGCTATATGGAGCTCATCGACAAAGATATGAGCTCAGGCCGTGTCAACGCCCGCGTCAAGGCTATCATGTGGGCCAACATTGCCCCGGGTATCGGGCGCAAATTTGCTCAGGCCACAGGCCAGAGACTCGTCAGCGGCCTCAAGGTGATGGTCAGAGGCACCATCAACTATCATGCCTCCTTTGGACTATCCTTCGTCATCTCCGACATCAACCCCTCCTACACCCTCGGCGAGGCTGAGCGTCGCCGACGCGAGATCCTCGCCCGGCTACAGGCCGATGGGGTGATGGGGCTCAACCGCTCGCTACCCTGGAGCCCCATCCCGATGCGCATCGCCGTAATATCAGCCAGTGGCGCCGCCGGATATGGCGACTTCGTCAACCAACTCTTCTCCACCCCGGCTAAGCTCCGCTTCCACGTTGAGCTCTTTCCGGCCATCCTCCAGGGGGAGCGCACCGTTGCCTCATGCATCGCCGCACTCGATGCCATCGCAGCCAGGCAAGAGGATTTTGACTGCGTGGTGATGATTCGCGGCGGCGGCTCATCTACCGACCTCCAGAGCTTCGACGACTACTCCTTAGCCCTCAACGTAGCTCAGTTTCCACTCCCCGTCATTGTCGGCATAGGACATGAGCGCGACGTGACCATACTCGACTACGTGGCCGCCATGCGCGTCAAGACCCCCACAGCCGCCGCCGAGTGGCTCATCTCGCGCGGAGTGGAAGCCCTGGAGAGGCTCAAGACGCTCGGCGCCGAAATCCTCGCCGCCGCCACCGACCGAATGGCCGGCGCACACACATACCTCTCTTACTGCCACGGCATGCTCCCCACAGCTGCCCGAGCTGCCCTCGATCGCTCCCGTGCCTTCCTCGAACGCTCGGCAACTGCCCTCGGCGGCATCGGCTCATCACGCATCGCCCCGGCCTTAGCCACTCTCAACTCCAAAGCCCAGGCCATTGCCATTGCCGCCCCGGCCATCATTGTCAACCGACATCAAAACCTCAACGCATTCGAAGCAATCCTCAAAGCCCTGTCACCCGAGGCAACCCTCCGCCGAGGCTTCTCTGTCACTCGCTCCGCCTCCGGCGCCACAATACGCTCAGCCGCCGACGTCAAGCCCGGCGAGACTATCGTCACAATCCTCCCCGACGGCTCCATCCATTCAATCGTTAACGACTAAAAAAACCAATAAATATGCCACCCGTAAAAGATCTCACATACGCTCAGGCCGTGGCCGAGCTCGACAAAATCTTGCACACCATGCAGGGCGACCAGTGTGACATCGACAAGCTCACCGCCTACACTCGCCGGGCCTCTGAGCTCATAGCCGAGTGTCGCCGTCGTCTCACCGCCACCGACGAGGAGCTCCGTGCCATTTTAGCCGACCTCACCCCCGAAGCATGAGCATAGCTGCCTATCTCGTTGCCGCCGCCTTAGCTCTCGCCCCCACGCCCGACATCCCTACCGTTATCCCCACCGACATTGCAGCCACCGAGGCCGACTCTACCCTCACAATTGGCGAGGTAGCCGTGACGGCCATCAAGCAGGGCATCGATCTGAGGATGCAGCCCGTGGCCGCAACCATAGTGGGCCGCAGCGAGGCCGAGCGCCTCGGCATTACCTCCATCAAGGGGGTGAGCGACGTGGCTCCCAACTTTTTCATCCCCGACTATGGCAGCCGCATGACCTCGAGCATCTATGTCCGAGGCCTCGGCGCGCGCATCGACCAGCCTGTGGTGGGCCTCAATGTCGACAATGTGCCGTTTCTCAACAAAGACTCATATGACTTTGACCTCTTTGACATTGACCGCATCGAGGTCATCCGCGGACCACAGTCAGTCCTCTATGGCCGAAACACCATGGGTGGCCAAATCAACATCTACACCATCTCCCCACTCCATTTCTCCGGCTCCAAGGTCATGGCCTCGGTCTCCTCAGGACCTCAGATCAAGATGGGCATCAGCCATTACGGCCACCTATCCCCATCCCTCGCCATGAGCATATCGGGTTATTTCAACTATCTCGACGGCTTCAACACCAACGAATATTCAGGCTACAAAGCCGACATGGAGAAAAGCGGCTCGCTACGATGGCGCACCGAGTGGCTCCCATCCCGGCGCCTGAGTGTAAGCAATGTGGCCTCGCTGGGCCTCTCGCGTCAGAGCGGCTATCCCTACAAGTGGGCCGGCACGGGGCGCGTGGAATATAACGACACAAGCTATTATCGCCGCAACGCCTTCTCCGACGGCCTCACCGTCACCTACGACGCAGGCCCATGGAGCCTCTCTTCCATCACCTCTCTCCAGTATATCGACGACGAGATGGCACTCGACCAAGACTTCCGTCCCGTCGACTTCTTCACACTGGCCCAGAACCGACATGAATGGACCCTCACCCAAGACTTCGTGGCTCGATCGGCCAAGGGAAAGGCCTATCGTTGGCTCGCCGGACTCTTTGGATTCTCGCGCCACACCTCCATGACCGCCCCGGTGACCTTCAAGGAAGAGGGTATCGACAAGCTCATCCTCGGCCACCGAAATCAGTTCAACCCCCAATACCCCATCCGATGGGACGAGCCCTCATTTCTCCTCGGCTCCGACTTCTCTTATCCCGTATGGGGCCTGGCGGCCTACCACCGCAGCACCCTCTCCCTCGGATCCTTCACCATCGAGGGCTCGCTCCGCCTCGACTATGAGCACGCCGCCCTGCGCTATCGATCCCATTGCAAGACCTCATACACCATCCTCGATGCCACCCATCCCGACGAGCCCCCATCAATCTTTGACCATCGCACCATCGACATTGACGACCGCGGCCGCCTCTCCAGCCATTTCCTTGAGCTGCTTCCAAAAGCCACCCTCTCCATGCGCCTCCCTATGCCCTCACCCTCCGAGGTATATCTATCTGTTGGCAAGGGCTATAAAAGCGGCGGATATAACACACAGATGTTTTCCGACGTCCTCCAGCAGCGCATCATGGGCCTCATGGGCATGGCCGAGAAATATGACGTTGACGACATAGTGAGCTACCGCCCCGAAAAAAGCATCAACTACGAGGCCGGCGCCCACATCACATGTGCCGAGGGTCGGGTGGGCGCCGATATTGCCCTATTCCTCAACGACATCCGCAACCAGCAGCTCACAATGTTTCCCGACGGGACAACCACCGGTCGAATCACCACCAATGCCGGTCGCTCACGCGCCATGGGCCTCGAGACCACAATCCGCTACAACCCCTCCTCTCGCTGGCTCGTCACCATCGCCTATGGCCTCACAGATGCCCGCTTCCGCTCTTTCTGGAACGGAAGCGAGAGCTTCCGCGGCAAGCGCGTCCCCTATGCCCCGGCCAACACGCTCTTCTCCTCCCTTACCTTCCGCACACCCGTCGGCAAGCTCCTTGACATGCTGACCGCCAACATCCATTGCAGCGCCGCAGGCCAAATCTACTGGGACGAGGCCAACTCTCGACGTCAGCCTTTCTATGCCCTCCTCGGAGCCTCGGTATGCCTCCGCCGCGACTGGTGGACACTCGACCTCTGGGCCGAAAACCTCACCGCCACCCGCTACGACGTCTTCTCCTTCGTCTCTGTCAGCGAGGCCTTCTACCAGAGCGGACGCCCTCGACAGATCGGCCTCACCCTCCGAATCAACTTTGAATGAACAATCCCCACGCCCACGGCGTTACCCATCAGAAAGTATATATCATACTCACTCCCCTACATCCATTATGAAAATAAACCCCTTCACCGGAGCTCTCCTGACTACTGTCATCGCCTCAGCTGCCATCCTCTCCTCATGCGGCAGCGACGACCCCGACAACCCCGACCGCGGCGAGGCCGTCAAGGTATCAAGCCCCAAAGGCTTCACCTTCGTCGCCCCTGACAACCTCCCGCTCCTGGGCATATCGTCGGCATCAACAGCCTATGACATTGATTTCTATGCCGACAACACTGCCGACATCCTCATCTCCGGCCTAAGCCTCGCCCAAGGCTCGCAGCCCACAAAAATTGAACTCACAGGCGTCAAATATCGCCGCGTCTCCAATGGCGCTTACTACATCGATGCCCGCAATATCTCCACCAACGGAGGCATCGTGAAACTCGCCGAGCTCAATCTCATCTACAACGCCGCCCCACAGGGCAATCCCCAAGGCTCTACCCTCTTTGCTTTCGCCGCCGAGACATCCGACGGCATGAACATCACCTTTATCCCCGACGCTGCCGTGGCCTTCGGCTCTACCACCATCACCACCCCCGGCTCGCCCGACTTCACCTCTACTTCAACCACATATGAGATAGTGATGAAAGAAGGCTCGGGCAAAGCCGACGTCATTGTCCACGAACCCAAATTCTCGTCCCAGATGCCCGCCGTGGGCGACATGCTCTTCCCCGACATCGACGTGACCTTCGACGACAAGGGTGGATTCAACCTCTACTCCCCCTCATTCGTACCATCCATTTCAGGCGTTCCCTACCCCTCTTTTACCATCACCAACTTCTATGCCGAGGTAGACCTCGACAGCGAAGCCGACATCGACATCTCCTTCCAATGCTCCCCCTTTGGCCAGACATACAACGTAAAAGCATCTGACCTCTCCTACTACTGCAAGTAACACACCCCCTCCCCTCATCCCCCCACCACCAAGGGCATCCGACAATTTTATACCGCCGGCGTCCCTTTAATCGTAAAAAAATAAGTTGGCAAAGAATTTCGCAGGATTTTTTATGCAGATTTTTTAACGAAAGTGCAGGAGTGTAGCGAGCTACATGACTAAACTGAGTTGGTAACTATTCAGCCAAAGGATAGGTGGTAGTGGTTGATGCCTACGTAGCAACTC
>JAMPIE010000039.1 GCA_023663135.1 Alloprevotella sp. | reverse complement strand
TCCCCGCAACCCCCGGTTATGTCGCAGTGGATGGCCTCCGGCCATCTGTCGCGGTTGGGGTCGGACGGGTCGTGGCGGGGCAGGGTCGCGGTGTGTGCAACCCCGCCGGGGTTGGAGGGGGGGTCAGATGATGCCGAGCGAGTCGAGGAAGATGAGAGCAATGGCCGCCGGGCACACCCACCTGAGGGCAAAGATAAGCAGGCTCATGAGGCGAAAACGAGTCGTGCCATAGCAGGTCATCTCACGCACAATGTCGGCACGCTTTACCTTCCATCCCACAAAGAGCGAGATGATCATGCCGCCGAGGGGTAGGAGGATGTTGCTGGTAGTGTAGTCAAAGAGGTCAAAGAGAGTCTTCCCGGCGATGGTGAAGGAATTGAGGCATCCAAAGGAGAGGGCGCAGAGAGAGCCGAAGAAGGCGGCGATGGCAGTGTTGACAATTACGGCTGAGCGTCGGCGCATCTTGAGCTCGTCGGTGAAATAGGCGATTGAAATCTCGCTCATGGAGATGGTGGAGGTGAGGGAGGCCAAGAAGAGGAGGAAGAAGAAGAGAGTGGCCCACACAACGCCACCCGGAAGGTGGTGGAAGATAGACGGGAGTACCTCAAAGACGAGCGTCGGGCCGGCGGAGGGGCTCATGCCGTAGGTGAAGACAGCGGGGAAGATAATCACTCCGGCGAGGATGGCCACGAGGGTGTCGAGCGAGGCGGTGGTGAGCGCCGAGCGGCCCAGGCGGGTGGAGGTGGAGAAGTAGCTGGCATAGGTGAGCATAGTGCCCAGTCCGAGGGAGAGGGAGAAGAAGGCCTGGCCTAAGGCGCCGAGCATCGTAGAGGGCGAGAGTTGCGAGAAGTCGGGACGGAAGAGGAAAGTGAGGCCTTCGCGGGCACCGTCCATAGACAGAGAGTTGATGCAGAAGATAATCAGGAGGATGAAGAGGATGGGCATCAGGATATTTGAGAAGCGCTCAATCCCCTTTGTGACCCCTCTCATGAGGATAGCAAAATTTAGAGCGAGGAAGATGAGAGTCCAGAGAGCCGGGCGCCAGTTGCCGGTTACGAAGCTGTCAAAATGGTTGTGGAAGCCGGAGACATCGTTGAAGTCGAGCGCGCCGATTGCACTCTGGACAGTATATTCCACCGTCCAGCCGGCCACTACGGAGTAGAAGCTCAGGATCATGAGCGAAGCGATGATTCCGAGATAGCCCACAAGAGGAAAGGCGCGCCCCGGAGCATGATGACGGAAGGCGCCGAAGATGTTGGAGCGAGAGCTACGGCCGAGGATAAACTCGGCGCATATCACCGGTATTCCCAAGATGAAGATGAAAGCGATGTAGCAGAGCATGAAAGCGCCGCCGCCGTGAGAGCCGGCTTCGTAGGGGAAACGCCAGATATTACCGAGTCCTACGGCCGAGCCCACCGTGGTGGCGATGGCGCCAAAGCGGGTGGTGAAGAGGTCGCGGCCGGTTTTATGATTGGAAGAAGTCATTTGGTGATGGTCATAGGATGGTCAAGGGGTGAAGAGGGAGTAGGCAGAGGAGCCTGCCTTTTAGGCGAGGCGGTCTTCTTGTCCTTTGCGGAGGCCTTGGCAGTCTTGGCCTTAGCGGCCTTAGCGGCAGCAGAGTCGGCCTTGGCGGCAGCGTCGGCAGCGAGGACAGAGGCAGGATGTGGCGCCGGGAGGATAGGCTCGGGGACGGGTCTCTCCCTCCACCAGGAGATGGCAGCAACGGCTATCCACACGAACAGGGTCATAGCCAGGATGATTCGACGGGTGAGAGCCGTAGAACGGTCATTGAGCGGCTCGGGCAGGCTCATAGGAATCGGGAGAGGAGAATGACGGCAGTGAGAATAGGAGCCACCCATCGGAGGATAAATCTCAGGGGGCTATGGAAGCGGGAGCGCATCTCGCCCCGGTTGGTCATCTCGCCCTTGAGCAGATTGCGCGGGGCTATCCACCCTACATATATGCAGATGAAGAAAGAGACGATGGGAAGGAGCATGTTGGTTGCCACATCGTCGAGGAGGTCAAAGATGGTGAGACCTCCGATAGTGAGATGGCTCAGCGGCCCTTGCGAGAGAGCGCAGAGCGAGGAGAGGCCAAAAATGGGGATTAGGACGAAGAAAGTGGCGGCAGTGCGCGAGGTCTTAAATCGGTCGCATACAAAGGCCACAGAAACCTCGGCGATGGAGATGGTGGATGTGAGGGCGGCCACGAATAGGAGCAGGAAGAATAGAATGGACCATAGCTGAGTGGCGGGCATACGGGCAAACACCTCGGGGAGAGTGACAAACACCAGAGTGGAGCCCCGGAGCTCCTCGCCGGATAGGCCAAAGGAAGTGACGGCGGGGAAGATGATGAAGCCCATGAGGATAGCCACGAGGAGGTCGAGCATTGAGACGGTGACTGCGGTGCGCGTAAGCTTGGTGGATCGGGGGAAGTAGCTGGCATAGGTGATGAGAATACCCATGCCGAGCGAGAGAGAGAAGAAGGCTTGTCCCAGAGCAGAAAGGACGGTTGCAGAGGTGACTTTGGAGAAGTCGGGCTTGAGGAAAAACTCGAGGCCGGCTGTGGCGCCCGGGAGAGTCATGCTCACTCCACAGAGCACCAGCAGGATGACAAAAAGCAGCGGCATCATGATGTTGCTCATCCGCTCAATCCCTTTCTGGACGCCGAGCAGGAGCACTACGATGTTGAGAGCAATGACGATATAAGTGTTGACCAACGGGGCAGAGGAAGATGATAGCATCTGGGCCATCTTGCCAGAGAAGAAACCGGAGTTTCCGGCCCCGGCCCCCTCATATAACGCGCCGGTGATAGAAGCCCAGAGGTATTCAAAAGTCCATCCGGCCACTACCATATAGAAGCATAAAATCATGTAGCTGGCGAGGATAGCCATGAGACCCACAGCCCACCAAGGGCGCTTAGCCCCGAGGTTTTTGAAACATCCGACGGCATCGCTGCGGCCCGCTCGTCCGAGTGCAAACTCGGCCACCATCACCGGGACACCCAGGAGGAAGACGCAGGCAATGTAGATGAGCAGGAAGGCAGCGCCGCCATTGGCTTGAGTCTCGGCCGGGAAACGCCAGACGTTGCCGAGGCCTACGGCCGAGCCGACGGTGGCGGCAATGAGCCCCACCTTGGAGGCAAACTGAGCTTTTTTAGAGGCCATAATGTGACAGATTAAAGCCGGACTATGTCCTCCGGCTGTTAAAATGTCGCAAAAGTAAGCAAAAATCTGTCAGAAACCAAATTGAAATTGCAGATGCTGCGGCTTGTAAAAGTTAGAGAGCGTGAAAACTGCGATGATTGCCGATGAAGCTCATTCAGTAGAGGAATGCTCGGAGGAGGAGGGCCAGGGCGGAGGGATCGTCGCTGCCGGAGGGGACGGTGATGAGCTTGAGGGTGGCGGAGGAGTTGTCGACGGCCATTTCGGCGGTGAAGGGCTGGCCTAAGGGGCTGTCGTCGGAAATAGAGACGATAGCGGCGGCATCGTGTCCCTCAATGGCCGGGGCGTAGGAGTTGTGGCCATCAGGTATTGGCTCAAAGGATGAGATGACAAGATTGTCGTCGACCTGGCCGAGGTAGACGCGCCCTATCGAGGGGATGTCTACCATAGCAGTTGACTTATCTGCCTGCTTGAGAGAAGCGCCGGCCATGGCGGCGAGGGAGCCGGCTTGAGCCATAAACCGGTCGATTTTGTCGCGGTCTAAATGGGCCATGAGGAGGAAGCGGGGATTATCGGTAGAATATAGATTGTTTGCGGCTAAGGCCACAGTTCCATTAACCGATTTGAGATAAGGCTTGATGATGGCGATATATTGGGCAAGGGAGCGCGAAGGGAAGAGCGACACCATGGCCAAGGCGGCGTCCCAGTCCATCTCGGGGGTGAGGCCAATGGCACAGACGAGCTCCATCTGCCCGGAGAAGTAGCGCAGGAAATCGGTGTTGATTTCCTGTAGCCCCTTGATTTCCACCTGCTTGCCCGAGCCCTCGATGAGAGAGAGGGATATGGAGGCAGAGTTGCCCTCGCCGGAGGCCGAGTAGGCGAGCCATTGCTCATCCTCGGGCTCGTCGGGATTAGGAGAGTAGCCGCCGAGCGAGCGACGCGCCACGACACCAAAGCAAGGGGAGGAGGCCGAGACGCGGTCGACAAAAGAGGCAACGCCCATGAAAAGCGACATTGAGGCTCGAGTGGCTGCGGCTTGCAGCTCCTTCACACGGGCTAAGGCACGAGAAGGAGGGAGAGAGAGGAAGTAGGCCATGGCCAGGTCGGCATCCACCACCATGACCTTGCCATCTGTAGAGGCATAGCAAGAGATGTTTTTGTCGTCGGAGATGGCATCGATGGGCTTGAGGTCAGAGGCGGCGATAGAGTCGGCGTGGGGAAGCTTGGCAATAATCACTTGAGAGCCATCGGCAAAAGCGACAGAAGCGAACTTGTCAATGCCACGGCAAGAGGGGAAGGAGGATAGCGAAGAGGGGTTGATGCCATGCTTCTTCAACAGAGGGATGTCGAGGAAGTTGACCGACGTGGCCTCGGCAGGGATAGCATCAAGGATACGCGAGGCCTGTTGTTGGCGCGAGCATGAAGCAGAGAGGAGGAGCGAGAAGAGGAGCAGGAGGTAGACTCGAGTCATGGGCGAAAAGAGGGAGGGGGAGTTGATGAATGGTGGGATAATGGGGAGCGCGGCGCTCGCCGCTACAAATTGATAACGAGTAGAAGGGCGAAATGTTGTGGAGGTTATTAACAAAAAAGGCGACTTATCTACAAAAATAATAATATAAGGCCCGCGCGTGAGTGTAAACGCGCCGGAGAGGCGTAACTTTGCAGTCAATACAAACCCTGACAACAAATATGGGCAAAATAATAGCAATAGCCAACCAAAAAGGGGGAGTGGGGAAGACCACCACCACCATCAACCTCGGCGCCTCGCTGGCCTCCGAAGGGAAGAGGGTGCTGATAATCGACGCCGACCCCCAGGCCAACTCGACCAGCGGACTCGGCATTACCCCCTCCCAGATGACCTCGTCGATCTATGAGTGCCTGGCCGACGACTATCCGCTGCGAGGCACAGAGGTGTCCACCTGCGTCGAGGGACTCTTCCTTGTAGGGTCGCGCATAGACCTTGCCGGGGCCGAGATAGAGCTTATCTCACGACCCGGGCGCGAGAAGGTCTTGGCTCGGTTGTTGGCGCCCGTGAGCGCCGACTATGACTACATCCTCATCGACTGCTCCCCGTCGCTGGGCCTGATCACCGTCAACGCCCTTACGGCCGCCAACTCAGTGATAATCCCTGTCCAGGCCGAATATTTTGCCTTGGAAGGGATCACCAAGCTTATCAACACCATACGCATCATAAAGCCGAAGCTCAATCCCGGGCTTGAGATAGAGGGGTTTCTGCTGACGATGTATGATGCGCGCCTGCGTCTGGCCAACAAGATTTATGAAGAGCTGAAAGGACACTTTGGCGATATGGTGTTTGACACCGTCATCCCCCGCAACATACGCCTGTCTGAAGCCCCCTCCCATGGGCTTCCGGCTCTGCTCTACGACCCCGAGAGCCGAGGCTCGACATCCCATATAGCCTTGGCACGCGAGATTATAGCCAAGAACGGGCGATAGATATATGCGGCGGCACAACTATTGTTATAGGGTAGCATATTGAAATAAATAGAAATGGAGTATATCATATATTCTTTGGCGCCCGTTGTAATTATATGGCTTGCCCATTTTATCTGCCTTATAAGGAAGGACAGAAAAATGACAATCTCTAATTAGAAATAATACTCTTATCAGATATAAATGGCTCTTAAACGCTCACCCCTCGGTCGCGGCCTCGACTCGCTCATCTCCATGGATGACGCCCCTGCCCGTGGCGCCTCAGCCATCAACGAAATCTCGCTCGAAGCCATCTCGCCCAATCCCGAGCAGCCGCGCATGACCTTTGACAACGACTCGCTCGCAGAGCTGGCCACGTCGATACGCGAGCTCGGCATAGTCCAGCCCCTGTCGCTGCGCAAGACCGGCCCCGACACATATCAGATTATAGCCGGCGAGCGTCGCTATCGTGCCGCCAGGATGGCCGGGCTGACCACCGTTCCCGCCTATATACGCACAGCCAACGACAGCGAGCTCACCGAGATGGCCCTCATAGAGAACATCCAGCGCGAAGACCTCAACGCCATCGAGATAGCCCTCACCTTCAAGAAGCTCATAGAGCAATATGACCTCACACAAGAGCGGCTCAGCGAGCGCATAGGCAAGAAAAGAGCCACCATAGCCAACTTCTTGCGTCTGCTCAGGCTACCGGCCGAGGTGCAGCTGGGGTTGCGCGACCGGCGCCTCGACATGGGGCATGCCCGTGCATTGCTGACCCTGACCGACCCGGCCGACCAGCTCATACTCTTCCATCGCATAGTGAAAGATGGGTTGTCGGTGCGACGCGTAGAGGAGCTTGCCAAGGAGATTGAGTCTCGCCGCAATCAGAGTCCCGCTCCGAGAGAAGAGGGCGCCGACCGCTTCTCCACCCACGACTTCGATGCCCTCAACCATCATCTCTCAGGGCGCTTCGGAGCCCCCGTCAAGCTCTCGTGTGACAAATCGGGCAAAGGTAAAATCACATTCTCCTTCACCGACGAGGCGCAACTTGAGAGATTAATTGCTATCTTTGACGGGCTGAAGCCGTGAAAGGCAGCGAGGGGAAACGCCCTTGCGCGTCTAATAGACTGTCAATCATCATATTATATAATGAGGAAAAGCTGCGTGAATGCATCCATGGCCGTCGGGCTCTCTTGGCTGAGAGGAGTCATGACGGCATTGCTATTGCTTGCGGCGGGCAGTTTTAACATTTTTTCAGCATCGGCGATAACCCACCCAGACGAGCCCGATGAGCTCCCCGACTCCATTCCCTATGGCCCGGTGATTAATAGCGAGGCCGTCGTGACCGGCGACAGCATCATAGCCACCCCCAACGGAGTGACACTTCTGACGGCCGACACCGTGGCCATCCTCCCTCCATCGCGCATAGTGGCCAAGGAGAGCCAGGGGATGAGAGTATTTAACCCCGACCCGACGCGTGCCGTGTGGCTCTCGGCCCTCTTCCCGGGTCTCGGCCAGGTCTACAACCGCCGTTACTGGAAGCTCCCCATCGTGGTGGGAGCTTTCATGGCCTTAGGCTATGGCACCCAGTGGAATAACAATATGCTCGGCGACTACACCAAAGCCTATAACGACATCACCGACTCCGACCCCACCACCAAGAGCTACATGGACTTCTTCCCTCCAACCGTCGACGAGGGCTCGCTCGACAAGGCGTGGCTCACCAAGCTCTTTAAGGCTCGCAAGGATTATGCTCGGCGCAACCGCGACCTCTGCATTATAGCTATGGTGGGGGTATATCTCGTGGCCATGGTAGATGCCTATGTGGATGCCTCCCTGGCCCATTTTGACATATCACCCGACCTGTCGCTCGACTGGTCGCCAACCATAATCCCCGACACGCGCACTCGAGTACCGGGCCTTGGGCTCCAATGGGCGCTGACCTTCTAAAATCCCCCTCCCCCCCAATCATATGTCATCACGCTTCTTCTCAACCATTATCCTCTCCTTGGCAGCCATAACGGCCTCGGCCGGACTGTCAATCCTTGACATCAAGCGATCTATCACCGACCCCAATGTAGTGGCGCCCGAAAGCTTTGAGACCCTCACACGGGAACTTGAGGAAAACTTCTATCTCAAAAACTACACCGAGCGAGTGGAGATGATTGACACCACCGCCGAGAGAGTGGGGAGACCCGAGCAATATGCCGACCTGCTCTCTCGCCTCCCCGCCGAGATAGAGATGCCATATAATGAGATAGTCGGGCGATTTATTGACATGTATTTCACCCGTCGGCGGACACTCTTGGCCGACATGATAGCCCTCCACAACTATTATGGCAACATCTTTGTGGAGGAGCTTACCAAAGAGGGGATGCCCTTAGAGCTGCAATATCTCCCGGTGATAGAGAGCGCCCTGCAGCCCAATGCAGTGTCAAAGGCCGGGGCAGTGGGATTGTGGCAGTTTATGCCGGCCACGGCCAATGGGCTCGGGCTGGAGATAAACTCGCTCGTAGACCAGCGACGCGATCCGCGCAAGGCCTCCAGGGCCGCTGCCAAGTATCTCCGTCAGCTCTATGACATATATGGCGATTGGTCGCTCGCCATTGCTGCCTACAACTGCGGTCCGGGGAATGTCAACAAAGCCCTGCGCCGTGCCGGTGGGGGCAAGAAAGATTTTTGGGAGATATATAACTTCCTTCCGACGGAGACCCGCGGGTATGTCCCCGCCTTCATAGCAGCCAACTTTGTGATGAACTATTATGACCGCTTTGGTCTGCGCCCCACGATAGTAAAGCAACAGCTCGTGACCGACACCGTGGAGGTGTCCGACCGAGTGCACTTCAATCAGATAGCCCAAGTGCTCAACATACCGGTCGATGAGATAAGGATGCTCAATCCCCAGTTTCGTAAAGACCTCATCCCGGGCAACAACCACCCCTATGCCCTGGTGCTCCCCTCTCAGCAGTGTCTTAGCTACATTATAAGCCGCGAGGCCATCCTCGCCACCGATGCCGACCTCTATGCACGCCGCTCGTATGTGGAGCCGGGAGCGCCGAGAGACACCTCGACCGCCGTGGGGCCTCAGATGGTGAAAATCACTCATATAGTCAAGCGCGGCGAGAACCTCCGCGACATAGCCCGTCGCTATGGCGTGAGTGCCACCGACATAAAGAACTGGAACAATCTGCGTCGAGGTAAAGTTAGGGCCGGGCAGGAGCTCACCATCGAGGTGATGCAGCGCGAGAGTGTCCCCGAGTCCTCGGCAGCCCCAGCCGATTCAGTTGCCATAGCAGCCTCGTCGCGGGCAGCAGAGCAGGCCACAGCCGACTCCATAGCCGCCGTCAGAGCCCGTGAGGCAGAGGCCGCCGCAGCCCGCGAGGCAGAGCGGAAGAAGGCAGCCGAGCAGAAGCGCAAGAAAGAAGCCGCAGCCGCCAAAAAAGCTACCGGTCCAACGAAGCATAAGGTCGCTTCGGGCGAGAACTTATCAAGGATTGCCAAGAAATATGGAGTGACAGTAAAGCAAATCCAGCAGGCCAACAATATGGGCAACTCCGTAGATATCAAGGCCGGCCAGACCATCACCATCCCGGCCAAGGGAGGAAGCAAAGCGGCTCCGGGCAAGAAGAGGTCGACGAAAAAGCGTCGCCGCTAAGTAATCTTCAAAAAATAACTTGGTAGACTTTCTTGTCTTTTTTGGCATCTTTTTCAACTCAGTTTAGTAATCTTCAAAAAATAACTTGGGACATTCTGCTCGTCCTCATCGGCATCT
>JAMPIE010000038.1 GCA_023663135.1 Alloprevotella sp. | reverse complement strand
AACCGTGCAAGTTTCTCGCAAAAGATTTTTGCTTCAAGAAACCGTCATTTCGCCACAAAACCACTAATACACATAACATTAAGCATAGACAAAAAAGTTCATTAATTAACGTTGTTTAACATTAGAATGAAAATTGACACAATGCACCTACTCGTCTTGCGGCCTTATGAGTTCCGGAGAAATTGTGCCGAATGCCCCAATCAAACTCTGCTGCCACCTGCATGCGTGGGGTAAGGTTCCAAAAGATGTTAGCAGCTCCCATGAGTCCGTACTTATAATCGTCGGGGCCCACTCGACTTGACGGTAGATATCGACTCTGACTTGCGGAAATGGAGACAAAAAGATTAGGGCGAAAATTATACTGAACACCAAGGCACCAACCGAATCCGGCAGGAGCATAGAGGCGTCCTGGAGTGTCAAGATAAGGCACAAGGTCGTATGAGCCGATCTGCATGTCGCCTCCAAGCTGCTGATAGCCCTTACCATAAGAGGCCGTAATATAAGTGGTAAGCGGAGGCGCGGGATGGGTCACCGAGCTTATCTGGATACCCCATCCGAGCAGGTTGTGGTTTGACTGGTTGATAAGATCTCGATAAGGCAAGCTACGGACGATGCCCGCAAGGCGGATATGCTGCCCCCTTGCCCACTGGTATTGGAGCAGAGCTGCGCCCTCTGGGAGATAACTACTCACTCTTGACGTGTTGACGCCATCGACAGCCACCTCAGTGTCTGGAGTTTCAGCTGATACTCCAACAGAGAACCGACCAAATGATGGCATATACCTTATCAATACGTGCGTTGGTGTAATCTTATTGTTTGGACCTTGAGCATCGACTGTAGGGGGTATAGCAGCAGGGTCAGAGAAAGTGGAAGAAGCGTAGCCAATCGTAAAATCATTGATCATAGCATAGGCCTTCTTGAGGTGTAGCCCACGCGATTGATAGCCATTGAAATTGGTCTCGATGTAAAGCTGGTAGTTTCCCATCACTTTATTACGGCCAATGACACGAAAATATAAGCTTGTCCCGGCCGGAGTGGTACCAAACTGACGGCGACCGGCCGGATCTGGAGTCATAGGAATTAGAAAAGGAGCAAACCCTGAAGCCGGGATGGCGCCACCCCAATCAAAATAGCCCCTCATCCTCACAGCACCTCCAATGCCCATGGCAAGCTGCGCATCCTTACTCATAAAAAGAAAATAAGGAGCTTCAGGGTCTTGGAAGTGACGAAACTGGTCGTAATAGAAATTAGAGATGACCATCCTGACAGAATCGACATATCGCGAATGGTCAGCAGGCAACGGCTTGCCATCAATATAGACAATCTTATGACTGGCCGCCAAAGAGTCGGCCCATATATCGACGAGCGACTTTTGGGCTTGCGCAATAAAAATAATAGACAACGCGGCAGCGAAAGATACCGCCCTACGAAGTGAAAGCATAGCGTGATGAAGTAAGATGGCAGAGAATAAAAAGACGTAATGAATATGCCATACAAACATATGGGAAAGTAAAAAGGTTTGGAGATAACACCATTAAGTAATCTTCAAAAAATAACTTGGGACATTCTGCTCGTCCTCATCGGCATCTTTCCATCGTTCGTTCAGTTGTTATGCCCGCATAACTCCATCACTCAAGATGGAAATCTGTTCGATGATGACTTCGCCATCTGTCCCAACTTATTTTTTTACGATTACTTAGGGGAGGGGAGTCCGAAAAAATGGATGCTTGGCTGAACAATGAAAATATTTTTTTTGTTAAAAATAGCGAAGAATGAAAAAAAAACATTTACTTTGCGCCCGATAACATACGAATGACACCTGTCCGTAACCATCATGTTCCCCTCTCGGGGTCGACTCATTTCTCCTCTTTAGCCGAGCCGGATATGCTGCCTTTGAATCTGCCGGATTTCATTACGGACGCTATCTGACAGTAGAGAAAAATACCTGATAAACTTACAAAAACTACATAACTTAAATTCAACCTCTTGCATGAAGAACATATGTTTTCAGACGAGCAGGAAAGTGTGGCTTGCCATCGTCATGGCGCTATGTCTCTCGCTGCCCGCTCTCGCGCAAAAGATTACGGTGACCGGCACGGTGACCGACCCTGAGGGTGAGCCTCTGATTGGCGCCACCGTCAAGGATAAGGCCAATCCAGCCAATGGCACTGCCACCGACATTGATGGCAACTATAGCATACAGATTGCAGCCGACGGCGTCTTAGAGGTGTCGTATGTGGGCTATAACAACCAAGATGTTGCCGTCGAGGGGCGCACCCATATCGACATCGTTATGTCAGAAAACTCGATGATGCTGCAAGAAGTTGTAGCCATCGGCTATGGCGCCGTGAAGAAGAGCGATGCCACCGGCTCGGTGTCTATTGTGAAGCCCGACGAGATTGAGGCCGGCATTGCCACCTCGGCTCAAGACCTCCTGGTGGGCTCCACCCCCGGCGTGGTAGTTACCTCGGGCGGCGGCTCCCCTGAAGGCGGTGCCACCATCCGCATCCGCGGCGGCTCTTCCCTTTCTGCCTCCAACGACCCTCTTATCGTGCTCGACGGTGTGCCCCTTAGCAACGACGGAGTACAGGGCATGGCCAACCCCTTGGCAATGATCTCGCCTGACAATATTGAGAGCATGACCATCCTCAAAGACGCTTCTGCCACTGCTATCTACGGCTCGCGTGCTTCCAATGGCGTTATCATAATCACCACCAAGAAGGGTCGCGGAGGTCGCCCGCAGGTCAATTTCTCGGCTAATATGTATGTTAACACAGCCCGTAAGACGTGGGATGTTCTCTCGGCCGGCGAATTCCGCGAGAAGATGCTCAGCTACTGGGGCGCCGAGTCGCCCGCAACGGCTGCCCTGGGCAATGCCGACACCGACTGGCAGAAAGAGGTGCTGCGCACCACCGTCTCCTCCGACTACTCCCTCTCCGTGGGCGGCACTGCCGGCTTCCTCCCTTACCGCGTCAGCGGCTCATATACCAACTCCAATGGTATCCTCAAAGACTCGCAGATGCAGCGCGCAACCGCCGGCTTCAACCTCACCCCTGAATTTTTCGGCGGCCTGCTTAAGGTAAGCGCCAATGTCAAGGGCTACTATATCCGCAACCAGTTCTCCGACGAGGGCGCCGTGGGCGCCGCCGTGGCCATGGATCCCACCATGCCCGTATGGAGCAACATACCTTCGGGCAACACGGAGTTTCCATACTTTTACAACGGTTACTCAGCCGTGACCACCGACCAGTACAACTCTTGGAACGTAAACGGCACAGTAAACCCCTTAGCCGTTATCAAAAGCCGCCGCGACATCTCAAACGTCTATCGCTCCAACGGCAACTTCCAGGTTGACTATGCTCTACACTTCCTCCCCGAGCTCCATTTCAACCTCAACCTCGGCTATGACGTGAGCAAGTCAAGCGAGAATATCGAGACCTTCCAGAACTCTCCCCGCGCATGGAACGAGAACATGAAAAACGGCGCCGCCACTCGTCGCCATATCTATGAACTCAATCGCAATACCCTCCTCGATTTCTATGCCAACTATGTGAAAGACTTCGAGTCCATCCAGAGCAACCTTAACGTGATGGCCGGCTACTCTTGGCAGCGTTTTGACTCCATGGGCCGCAATGGAAACAAGAATGGCATCAACAATAGCGGCATCTGCTACACTTCTCAAGGCTTCTATGGCCCCGCCACCACCAATGGCATCCTTACCATCGACCCCACCTCCCCCAAGCCCGGCTCGTATTACTCGCCTGAATACCGCTGGAAGTCAGGCAACCTGATGCTCGTCTCGTTCTTCGGACGTCTCAACTACACCTTTAAGGACACCTACCTGTTGACCTTCACCCTCCGCGACGACGGCACATCCCGCTTCTCCAAAGACAACCGCTGGAGCCTCTTCCCCTCTCTTGCCCTCGGCTGGAAGATTAGCGAAATGCCTTTCTTTGAAGGAGTCCGCGACAAGGTCAACGAGATGAAGCTCCGTCTCGGATGGGGCATCACCGGCCAGCAGAGCGTCGGCGGCTACTTCCCCTACATGCCTGTCTACACCGGCTCAAGCCAAGGCTCCTACTATCCCAACCTTGTCAACGGCCAGTATGTCGACGCTCAGGGCAACGTGATCTCCAATACCCTCTATCCCGGCGCTTATAATCCCGACCTGAAATGGGAGGAGACCACCACCTGGAACGTAGGCCTCGACATGGGCTTCCTCAACAATCGCATCAGCGTGGCCCTCGACTGGTATCTCCGCGAGTCTAAAGACCTCATCTCGTTTGTCACCGTGGCCCCCGGTGCCGCCACATCCAACATGATGGATCAAAACATCGGCACCCTCCGTAACCTTGGCCTCGAAGCTACCATCAGCGGTCGCCCCATCGTCACCGACGACTTCTCTTGGCAGACCGGTTTCAACGTGGCATGGAACTCCAACAAGATCACCAAGCTCAACGCCACCGACGACCCCAACTCTTACATCGCCACCGGCGGCATCTCTGGCGGCACAGGCAATAATGTCCAGGCCCACAAAGTGGGTTATCCGGCCTACACCTTCCACCTTTACGAGCAGGTCTATGATATGAACGGCCTCCCCATCGAGGGCTGCTACGTCGACCAAAACGGCGACGGCACCATCGATGACAACGACCGCGTGATGCGCCACTCTAAAGACCCCAAGGTAACCCTCTCATGGAACAACTCCTTCAACTATAAGAACTGGGACTTTGGCTTCCAGCTCCGCGCCTCTATCGGCAACTATGTCTACAACGACGTGGCCTCTACCCACTCCACCCTCTCACAGACTTACAACACCTCGGGCGCCCACAACCTCATAGCCACCGACTTCTACTTCCAGGGCGGTCAGACCACCAATACCTACCTTTCTGACTACTGGCTCCACAACGCCGGTTTCGTTCGCTGTGACAACATCACCTTGGGCTACACCTGGCAAGACCTCCTGAACAACAACCTCCGCCTCCGCCTCTTCGGAGCCGTCCAAAATCCCTTTGTCATCACAAAGTATAAGGGCCTTGACCCTGAGGTCTTCAACGGCATCGACAACAATGTCTATCCCCGCCCCGTTACCTTCACCCTCGGTGTAGTGGCTACTTTCTAATTTCATCACCTCTTCAAGACCATTCATGACAATGAAATCTTATATATCCAAAATGCTTCTTGGCGCCGCTATCGTTGCCGGCGGTCTCTTGACCTCCTGCACCGGCGACCTTGACCAGCAGCCTAAGGATCCCAACCAGACCACTCCGGGCAACTTCCCCGAGAACCCTCAGCTATATCTCACCGAGGTGATGGGCAAGTGCTACTCCTCCCTCGCTATCTCCGGACAGGGTGGCCCCGGCGGCGACGCCGACATATCAGGCCTCGATGGTGGTACGTCCAACTGGAGCCGCGTAATCTTCATGCTCAACGAGTTTACCACCGACGAGGTGAAATGGGTGTGGCCCGATGTGGGCGTCTTTGACCTCTGCACCAACACATGGGGATCATCCAACGGCAACCTATACGGCGCCTATGGCCGCTTCTATACCCATATCGCTGTCTGCAACGACTTCATTCGCTCCGTCAAGGGGGGGAAGTATGGCTCGCTCGATGCCTCCACTCAGGCCTTAGCCGACCAGCTCGTGCTTGAAGCCCGCGCCCTCCGCGCACTCTCTTACTATTACGTGATTGACTTCTTTGGCGACGCCACAGACGCTTGGGACGTCAACGAAAACGGCGATATAATCCCTTACGGCACCATCCCCGCTCAATCCACTCGCGAAGCCCTGTATAATAAGGTGGTGGCCGACCTGGAGGATGTCCTCGCTTCATTCCAGGACTCCGGAGTCTATGGCCGCGTGGGACGCGACGGCGTTGAAGCCCTCCTCTGCCGCTACTACCTCAACTCAGAGGCCTGGGGCTTGGGACAGAAATATGACAAGTGTCTCCAGCATGCCCAGAACATCATCTCGCGCCATCAGGGCGGCGGCTTCCAGGGCAGCGGTCTGGCCAACGACTATCTG
Organism: Alloprevotella sp.; assembly: GCA_023663135.1. Lineage (GTDB taxonomy): Bacteria > Bacteroidota > Bacteroidia > Bacteroidales > Muribaculaceae > Paramuribaculum. Next base: position 3,371 of record JAMPIE010000038.1, on the reverse strand, counting down.
GCTCTCTTCTGTGCCAACAACGACATGTTTATGCCCGGCGGCTCACTCAAAGACCAAAACGAAATCCTATGGGGCATACCCTTTGCCTATCCCTACACCCAGAGCTATGGCGGCACCATGTTTCTTATCGCCGCCGGTATCTCTGCCGCCAACATGCCCACAGTCCTCTATGGTCTCAATGCCGACTGGAGCTGTATGCACGCCCGCCCCGAGTTCTCCGAGAAATTTGACTTTGCCGACGGCGTGAGCGCCGATGGCCGCACCTATCTTTGGTGCACCGAGAAGCAGGGATTCAACATCAACAACACCGATTTCTCGACCTTCACCGACGGATATGCCGCCATCAAGTTTACCAACGTCTATGCCAACCCCGACGGCACCATGCCTCGCAACACCTACGACGACCCCGCCTCCGGACATGTATTCAACTGGGCCGGCCTCGGTCAAAACAACGGCCTCCCCGCTCAGGTCAACGACTTTGCCGACACCGACTTCCCCATCATCCGCCTGGCCGACGTCTATCTGATGGCTGCAGAGTGTACACTCCGCGGCGCCGGCGACCGCGAGACCGGTCGCGCGTATGCCAACATCGTCCGCGCTCGCGCCGGCGTAGCCCCCTGGAACAGCGTAGAGTTTAACCTCAACAACCTCATCGACGAGCGTGCCCGCGAGCTCTATTGGGAAAATGTGCGTCGCACCGACCTCATCCGCTTCGGCCTCTTCACCGGCAATGCCTACAACTGGGCTTGGAAAAACAACACCCCCTCCGGCTCCGGCATCCCCGACTACATGAAGCTCTTCCCCATCCCCTCCGACATCCTCGCCACCTATGGCTCCTCGATGAAGCAAAATCCCGGCTATTGATCCTATTCCCTAACCGGTAACATCAACCACCCCTTAGTTATGAAAAAATTTCTTTCAATCATATCAATGGCCTGCCTGATGCTCGTCTCCTTCTCCTCCTGCAAGGAAGACACCGAGCCACGCATCGGCATCCCTCACGAGTTTGTGCTCAACACTCCCCCCATGGCCAACCAGACCTACATCCTGTCGGCCACCTCATCCATCGACCTCTCTTGGAGCCAGCCCGACTACGGCCTCGGACTTGTCCCTACCTACACTGTGGAGATTGCCAAGCCGGCTGATGCATATTATGACAGCGACTTCATTGCCCTCGATGGCAATTACACCCAAGCCGCCGTCAGCGTCCCCGGTGAGGCCTTCGCCATGGGTGTCTGCGAGCTCTTTGGTTACGACGACCCCTCCAACTTCGATGCCTCTCCAAGGCCCATCGCCGTCCGTGTCAAGAGCGACATTGCCAACATCGTCACTAACCCCGGCAGTGCCATGATCTATTCCAACCCCATCGTTCTCAAGAGCGTCGTCCCCTACTTCGCTGTCAAGCTCCCCGCCAAGCTCTATGTCGTCGGCGACGTCCAGGGATGGGATATCAACAACGGCTCTTTCGTAATCTCCGAGCCGGAGAATGGCATCGGCTCCAAGATCTATTCCGGCACCATCGAGATGACAGCCGAGCAGGCCGCCAACGGGTTCCGCCTCTATCAGAGCCTTGGCTCGTGGGGCAACGACGGCGAAGCCCCCTCACTCGGCGCTGCCGCCAACGACGGCGACAATCAGGCCGTGACCGTCAACGACGCCGGCAACTATACCGGCTCATGCGTCTGGGGCAAGGGCAACTGGAACATCACCAACTGGCCCGGCGGCAAGATGCAAATCACTGTCGACCTCAACAATATGTCTATAGCCTTCGACCACGTCGACTAACCTTCAACCCCCCTTTCACCCTTTTAGAACGATGAAAAGAACATCCTTTATACTCGCTTCCTTTGCCGCCCTGGCCATGTCCATGACCGGCTGTAAGGACACCACCGACGGGGGCGTGATGCAGGTCAATCCCCAGCTCCCGGAGGTTGAGGCCTCGGCATTCTCCTTTGCCACCATTGGCGAGATAGCTGCCGGCTCTGTCGACCTCAATTCAGCTGCCGCTCCCATCCAGGGCGTTACCGTCACCTACACAGGCCAGGATCCTCTCCCCGAGGGCTCGGTCATCTCAGTTGACATGCAGGTGAGCTCAACGGAAGATTTCTCAGAAGTCCGCTCCATTGCCCTCACGCCCAATGCCGACAATACATCCTTCGCCGTTGACCCCCAGCTCTGGGACAATGCCTTCCGCTCCCTCTTGGGCAAGGCCCCGGCAGCTCAGACCAATTATGTGCGTTTTGCCGGATACCTTAATATAGGCACGCAGCGCTCGCGCATCGGCGACCTCTCCACTTGGTTTGCCCCTGCGTCGGCCTCCGTAACTCCTATCGACCTCGGCATCGTAGTCGAAGAGGCCTACTATCTCGTGGGCACAGTCAATGGCTGGGATCTCGCATCGGCCGTCAAGTTCTCCCACTCCGACAAGAATGTCTACGACGACCCCGTCTTCACCCTCAATATCGACATCACAGCCGCAGATGCTGAGGCAGGCTGGTGGTGGAAGATAGTCCCCGAGAGCGCCTTCAAGGCACAGTCGTGGGATGGCCTCTATGGCACTGAGACCGACGGCGACACCGCCCCCGCCGGCAACCTCTTCAAGGATGGCCAGGCCGGTCAGCTCAAGAGCGCCGGACAGCAGCTCTTCTCCATCAACATGCTCTCATGCACCTACTCTGTGACCAACGCCGTCCCCATGCTCTGGACCCCCGGCAACTCCAACGGATGGAGCCCCGAAGGCTCGGGCACCCTCACCACCACCGATTTTACCAACTACACCGGCTTCCTATTCCTCAATGGAGAGTGGCTCATGACCCCTGCCCCCAACTGGGACAATAAGTATGCCCTCGGTGCCGGCCCCGGCACTTTGGCCTACAATGGCGCTTCCAACCTCCCCGCCCCCGCTGAAGGTTCCGGCCTCTACTGGATTGACGCCAACCTTGGCAGCCTCACCTACTCCACCACCCCAATCACCACCATTGGCCTCATTGGCGACTTCAATGGCTGGGGCGGCGACGTGGAGATGACCCCCTCCGACGACTTCCTCACCTGGACCGGCACCCTCGCCGTTGAGGAAGGTCAGGGTTGGAAATTCCGTTGCAACGGCGACTGGGCCGTGAACCTTGGCGGTGCCCTCGATAACCTCGAGAACAACGGCGGCAACCTCTCTTGTCCCGCCGGCACCTACACCGTCACCCTCAGCCTCAAGACACATCCCTACACTGCAACATTAACGGCAAAGTAGACCTATACCTGTATACAGGAATTAATCTGATCTATCTTTCCGGGAGCCGTGACAGTTCATGTCGCGGCTCCCCTTTGTTCGCCCGACATGGGCATAATCTAAAGGGTGCAAGTCCCTAACGCGGCCT
>JAMPIE010000037.1 GCA_023663135.1 Alloprevotella sp. | reverse complement strand
CCAAGCCTGAGCCCAAGCCTGAGCCCAAGCCTGAGCCCAAGCCTGAGCCCAAGCCCGAGCCCAAACCCGAGCCCAAACCCGAGCCTAAGCCGGCAGAAAAGCCGGCCGAGGAGGAGGTATTTACCCTACCCCAGAACACCGAGCGTCCGCAGCTCAACATCATTGGCAAGATAGACCTTGACGCACTCAATCAGTCGACCCGCCCCAAAAAGAAACCGGCTCCGGGCCAAAAGGGTAATGGCGGCAGCGGCGACCGCAAGAAGCGCAAGCGCATATCCGGCAAAGAGAAGGTGGACATCGAGAAGACCTCGCGCCAGATCGGAGCTTCGGAAGGAAACTCAGGCCGCGGCAACGACAATCGCAACTCAGGCCGTGGCGGCAATCAAGGCGGCAATGGCCAGGGCGGAGGCCGCAATCAGGGCGGAGGCCGCAACGGCGGAGGCAATGCCGGCAAGGGGGGTGGACGCGGACAGAAACGCGGCCAGGCCCAGCAGCATGTAGAAGTGAAGGAAGAGGATGTGCAGAAGCAGGTGAAAGAGACTCTTGCACGCCTCACCCAGAAAGATAAAAACCAGAAGAAAGGCGTAAAATGGCGTAAAGAGAAGCGCGAGGCCAATGCCTCACGTGAGCGCGAGGCCATGGAGGAGGCAGCAGCCGAGAGCAAGGTGCTGAAGCTCACCGAGTTTGTTACGGCCAATGACCTTGCCGTGATGATGGATGTGCCTGTCAACAACGTCATTGCCACCTGCATGAACATCGGCGTGATGGTGTCGATCAACCAGCGCCTCGACGCCGAGACAATCAACATTGTAGCCGAGGAATTTGGATTTACCACCGAATATGTGGCAGCCGACGTAGTGGAGGCCATAGAGCATGTTGAAGACACCGAAGACCAGCTCGTCACGCGCCCGCCCATCGTCACAGTGATGGGCCACGTGGACCATGGCAAGACCTCGCTGCTGGACTATATCCGCAACGCCAACGTGATAGCCGGCGAGGCCGGCGGCATCACCCAGCACATAGGCGCCTACCATGTGACCCTTGGCGACGGCCGTCACATCACCTTCCTTGACACCCCCGGCCACGAAGCTTTTACGGCCATGCGTGCCCGCGGCGCGAAGGTGACCGACCTGTGTATCATCATAGTGGCAGCCGACGATGCCGTGATGCCCCAGACCGTAGAGGCCATCAATCATGCCTCAGCCGCCGGAGTGCCCATCGTCTTTGCCATCAACAAGATAGATAAGCCCCACGCCAACCCCGACAAGATCAAAGAGGAGCTGGCCGCCATGAACTACCTTGTAGAAGACTGGGGCGGCAAATATCAGAGCCAAGACATCTCGGCCAAGAAAGGCATAGGCGTTGACGAGCTCATGGAGAAGGTGCTTCTTGAGGCCGAGATGCTCGACCTGAAAGCCAACCCCGACCGCGCCGCCACCGGCTCGATCATCGAGAGCTCGCTCGACAAAGGCCGCGGCTACGTGGCCACCGTGCTTGTCCAGAACGGCACCCTCCGCGTGGGCGACGTGATACTTGCCGGCACACATCATGGCCGCATCAAAGCTATGTTTAACGAGCGCAACCAGCGCATCAAGGAAGCCGGCCCGGCAGAGCCCGCCCTAATTCTTGGCCTCAACGGCGCCCCGACCGCCGGCGACACCTTCAACGTGCTTGAGACCGAGCAGGAAGCCCGCGAGATAGCCAACAAGCGCGAGCAGCTCCAGCGCGAGCAGGGTATGAGGACCTCCAAGCGCCTCACCCTCGAAGATATAGGCCGTCGCCGTGCCATAGGCAACTTCCAAGAGCTTAACATCATAGTGAAGGGCGACGTGGACGGCTCCATTGAGGCACTCTCCGACTCGCTCATCAAGCTCTCGACCCCAGAGGTGCAGGTCAACGTGATCCACAAAGCCGTGGGCGAGATCTCAGAGAGCGACGTGACCCTCGCCGCCGCCTCCGATGCCATCATCATCGGCTTCCAGGTGCGCCCGTCGTTGGCAGCGCGTCGAACCGCCGAGCGCGATGGCGTCCAGATACGCCTCTACTCCGTGATCTACCAAGCCATCGAAGAGGTGAAAGATGCCATGGAAGGCATGCTTGCCCCCGAGATCAAGGAGGAGGTTACCGGCTCGGCCGAAGTGCTCCAGACCTATCACATCTCCAAGGTGGGCACCATTGCAGGTGCCATAGTCCGCGAAGGCCGCATCAAGCGCTCCTGCAAAGTGCGCCTCATACGCGAAGGCATCGTGCGCTACACCGGCGAGCTTGGCTCGCTCAAGCGCTTCAAGGACGACGTCAAGGAAGTGGTGTCGGGCTACGATTGCGGCCTGTCGATCGCCGGCTACAACGACATCCAGGAAGGCGACATTATCGAAGCCTTTGAGGAAGTGGAGGTTAAGAAGACCCTCTGACCACCCATCCCCCCCCCACCGCCATCCCGTCACGTCGCCCCCGGCCATCCACTGGCCGGGGGCGACGCGACTTTCACGAGCTTTAGCCGCTGAGGATTTGGCCATTAAATGGGAAAAGATTACCTTTGCGCAAATCTTCATTACAGACCCTTTCCAGACATCATCATTATGACTCAGATTTCCAAGCGAGTGGAGAGCCTGGCTCCCAGCGCCACATTGGCTATGTCTCAGAAAAGCAACGAATTGCGCGCCGCCGGCGTAGACGTCATCAACCTCTCAGTAGGGGAGCCCGACTTTGACACCCCCACCCATATCAAAGAGGCCGCAAAGAAAGCCATCGATGACAACTTCACGCGCTACACCCCCGTGCCCGGCTACCTATCCCTGCGCAAAGCCATAGCCGACAACATGGCTAAGGTGAACGGAGTGACCTACGACCCATCGCAGATTGTAGTGGGCAACGGCGCCAAGCAGGAGATCTGTAACGTGATCTTGGCCACCATCAACCCCGGCGACGAGGTGATTATCCCCACACCTGCATGGGTGAGCTACATGGAGATGGTGAAGCTGGCCGAGGGCACAGTGGTGGAAGTGGCCTCCGGGATAGAGCAAGACTTTAAGCTTACGCCCACGCAGCTGGAAGGGGCCATCACCCCTCGCACCCGCATGGTGCTCATCTGCTCCCCTTCCAACCCGACCGGCAGCGTCTACTCGCGCGACGAACTCGCCGCGCTGGTGGAGGTGCTGGCCAAGTATCCCGACATCATCATCCTGGCCGACGAAATCTACCAGCATATCAACTACACCGGTGGCTTTACCTCGCTGGGCTCCTTTGAAGAGACAGTCGGACGCACAGTGGTGATCAACGGAGTGTCAAAGGCATATGCCATGACCGGCTGGCGCATAGGCTTCTGCGCCGCTCCCGCCCCGATAGCCAAAGCCGTGACCAAGCTCCAGGGGCAATACACCTCCGGAGCCTCCTCAATAGCCCAGAAAGCCGCCGAAGCCGCCTACACCGGTCCTCAAGAGTGTGTCGAAGAGATGCGCCGGGCCTTTGAGCGCCGCCGCGATCTGGTGGTAGAGCTCGCCTCGGCCATCCCCGGCATGAAAGTCAACCGTCCACAAGGAGCCTTCTACCTCTTCCCCGAGGTGAGCTCATTCTTCGGCAAGAGAGTCGGCGAGCGCATCATCAACGATGCCAACGACCTCTGCATGTATCTCCTCGAAGAGGCCCATGTGGCCACTGTCGCCGGCGATGCCTTTGCCCTGCCCGGCTACATACGCCTTAGCTATGCAACTTCCGACGACAACATACGCGAGGCCATGCGACGCATAGCAGAGGCCCTCGCCGCCCTTAAATAACCTTAATATCAAGCTTATAAGATGAATTTAATTTGCCGCTGCTGTCTTGCGCTGGCCGGCATGATAATGCTCGGCATCAGCGCCCAGGCACAGCAAATCCCGCAGCTGCCGATTGACACGGCCGTCGTGACCGGAGTGTTGCCCAATGGCCTGACCTACTACATACGCCATAACGAGCGTCCGAAGGGGCAGGCCGACTTCTACATTGCCCAGCGCGTGGGCTCAATCCTCGAAGAGGAAAACCAGCGAGGACTGGCCCATTTCCTGGAGCACATGTGCTTTAACGGCACCACCCATTTCCCCGGCAAGGAGCTCATCACATGGCTCGAGAGCGTAGGCGTGAAATTTGGCTACAACCTCAACGCCTACACCTCAATCGACGAGACCGTCTACAACATATCCAACGTCCCCGTGGCTCGCGAGGGGGTCCAGGACTCATGCTTGCTCATCCTCCACGACTGGGCCAACGACCTGCTGCTCCTCCCCGAGGAAATCGACGCCGAGAGAGCCGTGATCCATGAAGAGTGGCGCCAGAGCAATGTAGGGCAGATGCGCATCCTCACCGACCTGCTGCCCAAGATGTATCCCGGGTCACGCTACGGCTACCGCCTGCCCATAGGCACCATGGAGGTCGTCGACAACTTCCCCCATCAGGCCCTGCGCGACTACTACGAGACATGGTATCGACCTGACCAGCAAGGCATCATAGTGGTGGGCGACATCGACCCCCTCCGCATCGAGGCCAAGATCAAAGAGATGTTCTCTGACATTGAGATGCCCGAAAATGCCCCGGTGCGTTTCTATGAGCCGGTGCCCGACCATGAAGGCACCATCTTTGCCATAGGCCACGACTCGGAGATGCAATTTCCCGTGGCACAGATGATGTGGAAGAGCGAGAGGATGAACGCCCAGATGCGCAACTCCTCCATGCATTACCTTAACCACTATGTGGAGAGTATGATAGCCATGATGCTCAACGAGCGCCTTAGCGACATCTCCCGCCGCCCCGGCTCACCCTTCGCCAACGCATCCGTTGAATTTGGCGAATATCTGGTGGCCAAGACCGCCGACGGCTTTACCCTGGCCGTGATAGCCCCCACGCCGGCCGACCTGGCCACCCCCTTGGCGGCGGCCTACCGCGAAGTGCTCCGAGCCTCACGCGGCGGCTTCACCCCCTCGGAATATGACCGCGCCCGCGCCCGCTACACCGCATCGCTTGAGAAAGCCTACACCGAGCGCGACGCCCGGACCAACGACGTCTTCGTCCAAGACCTGGTCCGCCACTTCATCGACTCCGTGGCCGCCCCGTCGATTGAGATGGAATATATGATAGGGAAGCAACTTGCATCGGCCGTTGATCTGGCGACCATCAACCAGGTCATGGCTCAGACCGTAGCCTCAAACGACAATCGCATCGTATTGGTGCTCATGCCCGACCTCCCTGCCGACTCGGGCCTTGACTATCCCACCGAGCAGACCCTTGCCCAGGCCCTTGCCGCCGTCGAGGCCGAGACCATAGAGCCTAAGGCCGAAGAGGGTGCTCCCGAGGCTCTCATCGAGACCCTCCCTCAGCCCGGTGCCATCATCGCAACCACAGAAGATCCCCGCTTTGGCGCAACAGTGCTTACCCTCTCCAATGGCGCCACTGTGATCCTTCGCCCGTCAGACCTCCGCGCCGGCGAGGTGCTCTTCCGCGCCGTGGCCAAGGGAGGCACCGCCTGGCTCCCCGACTCACTCGCCCCCGAGATTATCCTCCTCGATGATGCCATCAGCCAAGCCGGCCTGGGCAAGCTCACCCACTCCGACCTTGCCAAATATCTCGCCGGTAAGAAAGCCGACCTGAGCGTCTCCACCAGCGACTACCTGCGCACCCTCACCGGCAACGCCACCGCCGCCGACCTTCGCTATCTCATGGAGCAGATCTACATGTACATGACCGACATCAACCTCGATCCTGAGGAGATGGAAGCCTTCCGCCAGCAGCTCGCCGCCGTGTTCCACAACCAGGAGTCAACCCCCGAATACAAATTCCAGCAGGCAGTAAGCTCAGGCCTCTACAGCTCCCCCAAGAAGCAGCCCTTGAGCCAGGCCACCCTCGCCGCCGCCAGTCGCGACAAACTCGAGGCCATAGCCCAGAGTCTCACAGCCAACGCTGCCGACTACACATTTATCTTCACCGGCGACTTCAATATTGACTCCATCCGTCCCATGATAGAGCAGTACATAGCTTCGCTTCCCGGCGATCCCACCACAGCCGCGGCCGAGATACGCATCAACCCTGAGACCAGCATCCGCCCCGGCTCCGCCACCGACATCACCACCACAGAGATGCAGACCCCTCAGACCTACGCCTTCATCCTCCAGTGGGCCGACATGCCTTACACCCTGCGCAACAGCCAGCTCGCCTCAATAGCCGGGCAGGTGCTCTCCAACCGACTGCTCGATATAGTGCGCGAGAAGGAGGGAGCCGTCTACTCCATCTTTGCCTCAGGAGCCATGAGCCGCGTAGGCAATCAAAACACCACTATCCAGAGTGCCTTCCCCATGAAGCCAGAGATGCGCGATAAGGTGCTTGCCATCATAGCCGAGCAGATTGACGAGCTTGGCAACGAAGTGACCCCCACCGAGCTCGCCAAGGCAAAGGAATATATGGCCAAGCAATATGCCGCCTCTCGCGAAGAAAACAGCGGATGGCTCAGTGCCATCACCGGCGCCGCCATCAACGGCGTGGACACCTTCAACGGCGACATAGAGAGTCTCGAGACAATCACTGAGGCCGACGTGGCTGCCTTTGCCAAGGCCATGGCCGCCCAGGGCAATTATCGCGTCATTGTCCTTGACCCCGCTGAGTAACATATGCCGACACTTTAATAATCACCCTTTGAGCTACCATCTTGCCATGGCTTACAAAGTAGACGAAATCGAGGGCATCGGCGCTGCTTACGCCGAGAAGCTCCAGGGTGCCGGCGTGAAGGCCACCGACGACCTCCTTGCCAAGGCCTCCACCAAGAGAGGCCGCGAGACACTCGCCGAAGAGACCGGCATCTCCGAGAAGCTCATCCTCAAATGGGCCAATCACGCCGACCTCTTCCGCATCAAAGGCATAGCCGGACAGTTTGCCGAGCTTCTGGAGGCAGCAGGCGTAGACACCGTCAAGGAGCTTCGCCACCGCGTGGCCGCCAATCTCCACGCCAAACTCGTGGAGACCAACGAGGCCAAGAACCTTTGCAACCGCGTCCCCGCCGAGAGCGAGATTGCCCGCATGATTGAGCAAGCCAAGGAGATTGAGCCCGCCATCACCTATTGATGCCCACCTATAACAATCAGGCGGGAGGCAGACACTAATCGCAGAGTGTCTGTCTCCCGCTTTTCAATTTAGTAATCTCCAAAAAATAACTTGGTAAAATTCCTTGTCTTTTTTTGCATCTTTTTTTACGATTGCTAAGGGCAATGGGTTATACATGATATGATATTTTTCCCTATTTTTGCGACATAATTCACCCTAAAATACAGTCTTTCCATGTATCAACGTCAAGTATCGTTTGAGGAAGCCATCAGGCGCGCCCTCACCGACAACTATTGCAACTTCTCCGGGAGGGCATCCCGCTCGGAGTATTGGTGGTTTGCCCTCGGGATGTTTATTCTGAGCTTTATTTTCAACATTTTGGCCGCCGTCTTCTCCTTCTCGGAGGCATTGACTTATGTAGTGGCCAGCATCTCCTGCCTGGTGAGCCTTGCTCTTCTTCTTCCGGGCTTAGGGCTTTCAGTGCGCCGTCTCCACGACATAGGCAAGAGCGGATGGTGGGTGCTGATTGCATTTATCCCCGTTGTAGGTGCCATCCTGCTCATCGTCTGGTTTTGCCAGGAGAGCCAGCCTACGGCCAATGAGTATGGCGAAGTGCCCAACGTGGCTTAAGGCATGGAATAAGCAACGAGGAGGCCTCCACAGCCGGGAGGTCTCCTCGTTGCTTGTAAACCGATGGATGGGATCAGACTTCGAGGTCGCCGTTGACCACTTCGTGCCAGGGGAGTCCTTGCTTGCCGAGCTGCTCCATGAAGGGATCGGGGTCAAACTCCTCGACGTTCCAGACGCCGGGCTTTTTCCAAAGGCCTTTGATGAGCATCATGGCGCCAATCATGGCCGGGACACCGGTGGTGTAGCTCACGGCCTGCATGCCGGTCTCGCGATAGGCTTCTTCGTGGGAGCAGTTGTTGTAGATATAATAGGTCAGGGGGCGATGATCCTTGTCGAGGCCTGAGATTCGGCAACCGATGGAGGTCTCGCCGTGATAGTTCTCGCCGAGGTCTTGGGGGTTGGGGAGGACGGCTTTGAGGAACTGAAGGGGGACGATCTTAGTGCCGTTGTAGTCAACTTCGTCGATGCGGGCCATGCCGATGTTTTGGATCACGCGCAGGTGGGTGAGGTATTCCTGGCCGAAGGTCATCCAGAATCGGGCGCGACGGATTGTCGGGAAGTTTTTGACGAGGCTTTCGAGCTCCTCATGATAAAGGAGATATGAGTCGCGGCCGCCGATGTTGGGATAGGTGAGGGTCTTGTGGATCTCGAGGGGCTTGGTGGTGACCCACTTGCCGTTCTCGTAGTATCGACCGTTTTGGGTTATCTCGCGGATGTTGATTTCAGGGTTGAAGTTGGTGGCGAAGGCCTTGCCGTGGTCGCCGGCGTTGCAGTCGACGATGTCGAGGGTCTCCATCTCAGAGAAATAGTGCTTGGCGGCATAGGCAGTGAAGACGCCGCTCACGCCAGGGTCGAAGCCGCAGCCGAGGATGGCGCATAGGCCGGCTTGCTCGAAGCGGTCGCGATAGGCCCACTGCCATGAGTACTCGAAGTGGGCCACATCTTTAGGCTCATAGTTGGCGGTGTCGAGGTAATTCACGCCGGTCTTGAGGCATGCCTCCATGATGGTGAGATCTTGATAAGGGAGTGCCACGTTGATCACCATCAGAGGACGATGGCGGTTGAGGAGCTCCACCAACTCATCGACATTGTCGGCATCAACGCGGTCGGTGGTAATGTCGGCATGTCCGGTGGCCTTGCGAATCTTCTCTGCCACGGTGTCACACTTGCTCTTGGTGCGAGAGGCGATGACGATGGAGGTGAACACCTCAGGATTTTCGGCACACTTGAAAGCGGCAACAGTGCCCACTCCTCCGCAGCCGATGATGACTACTTTTGACATTTCAATCAGATGGGGGTTGATATGATGTTTTGGTTATGACTGACAATTAGTTGAGAATGACGATATACTCGCCGGAATTGAGAGGCGAGGTGATGCGATAGCGACGCAGGCCATACTTGTCTTCGGCGGCGGGGCCTGATAGGGGCATTCCGTTTCCGGAGAAGATGTCGTATGTTGAGCCGCATACGGGGCAACGGGCATTGCCGTGCTGATGATCTACCTCGATTCTGACGTTGGCTCTCTCCTCTACAGGGCAAGCGAGGTCGAAAGCGGCGAGACCTCCGGCGCGAGGGTCGCCGGAATAATTGAAGGTGCCCACGAGGAGCACACCGCCAAAGCCTGTGGCGCTCAGGGCTGTGTAAGGGAAGCCGATAGGCTCGCTCAGCCCCTTTGCGGGGCGGATGAAGCGCTGAGTGAAGCCGGCGCCCGAGACGCCATAGATGTTCCAGTCGCCCACGGTGGGGAAGCTGACGCGGACATTCATCAGGGGGATGCGCTGAGAGTCAACATCGTTGCAGCCCCCCATTGGAATGAGGAGCAGCAGGAATAGGAGTAGAGAGAGAAGGGAGATGCGCATAGGGACGACGGTTGTCAGCCACGGAAAATATTGCCGAGCATCTCGCCAAACTTGTCGGCACTCTCTTGGAGCTTTGGGCCGACAAAGGGCTTGAGCATGGCGGGAATCTCGACGTCGGCCTCGGCATAGACCTTTGATGAAGTCTCATCGCGGCCAGGAGCGATATTAATAATCATTGCGAGAGGCACCGGGGAGTTTTGGGCCGAGAGCACAATCTTGCTTGGCTCAACGCGCTCTGTGATGGTGAGTGTAATCTCGCCGGCGGGGGCGGCGTTGATTACTATGGAGTCGTCGGTAAACTTTACGTCGCCCATCTTGGCTCGATATTCCTCAGGAATCTGATCGAGCTGCGAGGAGATGGCAGTGAAGTTGCTCAGGCGAGCATATACAGTCTCGGGAGCAGCGTGGAGCTCCACAGACTTACCGGTAAAAGTAGCCATTATTCCTTAGCAGCGTTGGGAGTCCAGTTAGCGGGGTCGTTGCGCCATTCGCGGAGGGTCTCGAGGTCGTCCTTGCGGATGTAATTGGAAGCGAGGGCGGCTTCGAGCAGGGCGGTATAGTTGCTCAAGGTGCAGAGTTGGACATCGGCCTTCTTGAAGGCCTCGATGGCCACGGGGAACTGGTATGTGAACATGGCGGCCATGCCAATCACCTCACATCCGGCATCGCGGATGGCCTGTACAGCCTTGAGGGAGGAACCGCCGGTGGAGATGAGGTCTTCGATTACCACAACCTTTTGGCCGGGGCGCAGGTTGCCCTCAATGAGGTTTTCGAGGCCATGGTCTTTGGGAGTAGAGCGCACATAGACATAGGGCTTGCCGATGGTGTCGGCCACGAGGGCGCCCATTGCGATAGCGCCGGTGGCTACTCCGGCGATGGCGTCGGGAGTCTCATAGCGCTCGAGGATGAGGCGGCAGAGCTCCACCTTGATGAAGGATCGGAGCTCGGGATATGAGAGGGTCTTTCGATTGTCGGTGTAGATGGGCGAATTCCAGCCTGAGGCCCAGGTGAATGGGAGTTCGGGCTGAAGCTTTATGGCGCTGATGCTGAGGAGCTTCTCGGCAACAATCTGGTCGAGCTGTTTCATGGCGTGCATAGTAAATAAAGTTTTAAGACGCAAAGATAATGATAATTTTGTAAAGAGCAAACCATTATTATTCGCAGTGTCTTCCTGACTTCGTCGCTTCTTTGCCTTCTCAAATGGCACATCTTATAAATCAGCAACATAGTGAAATTGGCAGATGATTTAGGGTGACGCAAGGGGGGATAGTTATCTATGCGTCATGTTTGTGCGTGGGAAGAAGAATCGGTCTGGTACTGCGAGCGTTGTTGTGGTAGATAATCATTATGCAGAATATCATTTAACAATAGTTCGTTAAAAATTTGACTTTGGAAAATATGCTGTAAAAAATATTCA
>JAMPIE010000036.1 GCA_023663135.1 Alloprevotella sp. | reverse complement strand
TGTTCTTCGGTGTCCGAGATTCCGCCTAATCCATGCAAAATTTAACGAACTATTGAAATAAATAACTTGGTAGAATTTCTTGTCTTTTTTGGCATCTTTTTCAGCTCAGTTTAGTCATGTAGCTCGCTACACTCCTGCACTTTCACTAAAAAATCCGCACAAAAAATCCCGCGAAATTCTTTACCAACTTATTTTTTTACGATTACTTACCGACATTGCAAGCAAGAGAGAGCCGCCCTGCACGGGGGAGGGTGCAGGGCGGCTTATCATATAAGAGCAAAGAGGCTTAGTCGGCACACTTGGCTTTGATAAACTCGCGGTTGAGTCGGGCGATATTGCTCAGGGGGACGTTCTTGGGACACTCGGCAGAGCAGGCGCCGGTGTTGGTGCAGTTGCCGAAGCCGAGCTCGTCCATCTTGGCCACCATGGCGCGGGCGCGACGCTTGCGCTCCACCTGACCTTGGGGGAGGAGGGCAAACTGGCTCACCTTGGCTGAGACGAAGAGCATGGCAGAGCCGTTTTTGCATGCAGCGACGCATGCGCCGCAGCCGATGCAGGTGGCCGAGTCCATGGCAATGTCGGCGGTGTGCTTGGAGATGGGGAGGGAGTTGGCATCCTGAGCGCCGCCGCAGTTGAAGGAAACGTAGCCGCCGGCTTGCTGAATCTGGTCGAAGGCGTTGCGGTTGACCATTAGGTCGCGGATGACAGGGAAAGCGGCGGAGCGCCAGGGCTCGATGGTGATGGTGTCGCCGTCAGCGAACTTGCGCATGTGGAGCTGGCAGGTGGTGATGCCCTGAACGGGGCCATGGGGATGGCCGTTGATGTAGAGGGAACACATGCCGCAGATGCCCTCGCGGCAGTCGTTGTCAAAGACCACGGGCTCCTCGTTGCGGTCAACGAGCTGCTGGTTGAGCATGTCGAGCATCTCGAGGAAGGAAGAGCCGGTGGATACGTTGTCGAGGTGGTAGCTGACGAACTGTCCCTTCTCCTTCGGGCCACGCTGACGCCAGACTTTGAGGTTAACGCTTATAGTAGATTCCATTGTTTCAGAGTATGGGTTGTGATGAAGGGGTGAGGGATGTTATGACTTGTAGTTGCGGGTCTGCACCTTGATGGCCTCATACTTGAGGGGCTCTTTGAGGAGGATGGGCTTCTCGTCATCGCCGGTGTATTTCCAGCAGGAGACATACATGTAGTGCTCGTCGTCGCGGGCGGCCTCGCCGTCGGCGGTCTGGTATTCCTCGCGGAAGTGAGCTCCACACGACTCATTGCGGTGGAGGGCGTCGATGGCCATCATCTTGGCCATTACGAGGAAGTCTTCGAGGCGGAGGGCCTTCTCGAGCTCGGTGTTGAGGTCGTCGGCAGAGCCTACGATGCGGAGGTCGGAGTAGAACTCTTTCTTGACCTCTTCAAGCTCGTTGAGGGCCTTGACGAGGCTCTGGAGAGTGCGGCCCATTCCAACGAGGTCCCACATCACATGGCCCAGGCGCTTGTGGATCTGGTCGGGGCTCTTAGTGCCTTTGATGGCCATGAGGCGGGCGATGCGGTCGCGGACACCCTTTTCAGCCTTGTCAAATTCTGGATGGTCTGTTGTGAAGTGGGGCACTTTGATCTGGTCGGAGAGATAGTTTTGCATCGTGTAAGGGAGCACGAAGTAGCCGTCGGCGAGGCCCTGCATGAGGGCGGAGGCGCCGAGGCGGTTTGCGCCGTGGTCGGAGAAGTTGCATTCGCCGATAGCGAATAGGCCCTTGATGGAGGTCTGGAGCTCGTAGTCGACCCATATGCCGCCCATGGTGTAGTGGGAGGCGGGGAAGATCATCATGGGGGTCTCGTAGGGGTTGTCGTCAGAGATCATCTGATACATGTCGAAGAGGTTGCCGTAGCGGTCCTTGACGACGTCGGCTCCGAGGCGCTGGATGGCATACTTGAAGTCGAGGTAGACGGCGTTTCCGGTGCCTACGCCAAAGCCGGCGTCGCAGCGCTCCTTGGCGGCGCGAGAGGCTATGTCGCGGGGGCAGAGGTTACCGAAGGCGGGGTAGCGGCGCTCGAGATAGAAGTCGCGGTCTTCGTCGGGGATGTCGGTGGGCTTCTTCTTGCCGGCGCGGATGGCCTCGGCGTCTTCTTTCTTCTTGGGGACCCATATGCGGCCGTCGTTGCGGAGCGATTCGCTCATGAGGGTGAGCTTGCTCTGGTCTTCGCCATGGACGGGGATACAGGTGGGGTGGATCTGGGTGAAAGCAAGGTTGGAGAGGAAGGCGCCCTTCTTGAAGGCCTGGATGGCGGCGGAGCCGTTGCAGCCCATGGCGTTGGTGGAGAGGAAGAAGGTGCGGCCATAACCGCCGGTGGCGAGCACCACGGCGTGGGCTGCATAGCGCTCAATCTCGCCGGTGATGAGATTGCGGACGATGATGCCGCGGGCACGGCCGTCGATGATGACGATGTCGAGCATCTCGCGACGGTTGAAGGAGCGGACGGTGCCCTTCTGGATCTGACGGTTAAGGGAGGCGTAGGCTCCGAGGAGGAGCTGCTGGCCGGTCTGACCCTTGGCATAGAAGGTGCGTGAAACCTGAGCACCGCCAAAGGAGCGGTTGGCCAACAGACCGCCATATTCGCGGGCGAAGGGGACGCCTTGAGCCACACACTGGTCGATGATGTTGTTGCTCACCTCGGCGAGGCGATAGACGTTGGCCTCTCGGGAGCGGAAGTCGCCGCCCTTTACGGTGTCGTAGAAGAGGCGATAGATGGAGTCGCCGTCGTTTTGATAGTTTTTGGCGGCGTTGATGCCACCCTGGGCGGCGATTGAGTGGGCGCGGCGGGGTGAGTCTTGGATGCAGAAGTTGTAGACGTTGAAGCCGAGCTCGCCGAGGGTGGAGGCGGCTGAGGCGCCGGCCAGGCCGGTGCCGACGACGATAACGTCGAGATTGCGTTTGTTGGCGGGGTTGACGAGCTTTTGATGGGCCTTGTAGTTGGTCCATTTGTCGGCTACGGGGCCTTCAGGGATCTTGGAGTCAATCTGGTATTCGGGGAGATTGGCCTTGTCCATGTCGGCGAAATCCTTCATGATGGGGGTAGAGTCAATCATACCCTCGAGTTTCTTAAGGTCTTCCATTAGGATGATGGTTGGTGAAGGGGTTAAGGATATGGATTGTCTCAATTATTGGCCTCATTGGGGCAGTCGGGGCATGGCTCGGCAGCGGTGCACTCGCCGTTGCCCTGGCCGCCGCAGCAAGCCTCTACGGCCTCAACGACTTGGCCGCCGCAGCAATCCTCGGCAGCCACACAATCGGCAGCCACACACTCGCCGGCGAGCTCGGAGTTAAACTCCTCATACTGCTCGATGAGGGTGGGGCAAGAGGTGTAGACACCGCGATGTGACTGGACGGTGAAGACGATGGCTTGAGCCACGAAGAGGGCCACGACGATGGTGGTCCACCAGCATCCGATGGTCTTAAGGCGCTTGATCCAGATGTCGTTGTTCCAACCGGCGGTCTGGAACATTGACCAGAAGCCGTGGTTCATATGGAACCAGAGAGCCACGAAGCCGATGATGTAAACGACAGGGGTCCACCACTGGCTGAAGGCCATGTAGATGAAGAGAGTGCCGCTCTGGGGGGCTACGACATTACCATCCATCTCCACAGGGCAGTGCATAATCTCGGCGAGCTGCATCTTGGCCCAGAACTGGATGAGGTGGACGATGAGGAAAGCGAGGATCACGATGCCGAGGATGAGCATGTTTTGGCTCGACCATTCCACCTGTTTGGGGGTGGAGGTGACGGAATAGCGGTCGTTGCCGCGAGCGCGACGGTTCTGGACGGTGAGCCACACGGCATAGATGATGTGGATGATGAAAAGGGCAGCCAGGCCGGCAGAGGCAATCAAGGCATACCAGTTGGCGCCGAGGAAAGCGCAGATGGCATTGTAGGCTGCGGGCCAGAAGAGGGCCACGCCATTCATCACGCAATGGAACGTGACAAACAGAATAAGACACACTCCAGTGATGGCCATGATGAGCTTACGCCCAATGGATGAGCTGGTTAACCACATAATGGGAATGGATTTGGTATTGAATGGATGTTGTTATTAGATTCGTGGTTGAAATTTCCTTTCGGCAAAGTTAAGGATTATTAACGAAGCGGCAAAAATTTCGGCAGATTTCAGCGGCAAAAGGAGAGAGCGCTGGGGGCTGAGGGGATGTGGCGAGCCACGCCGCCGGAGTAGACCATCTGGCCGTTGACCCATGTGGCGTCGACGCGGACGGATGTCTCCAGGCCGTCGTAGGGGGTCCACCCGGCCGGGCCGATGCAGAGGGAGTCGGTGATGCGTCGGGGCTCGGCGGCGGTGTCAATCAGGGTAAGGTCGGCCTTGTAGCCGGGGACAAGAGCTCCGCGGCGCTCGATGCCATAGACCAGGGCGGGAGAGATGGTCATTTTCTCTATCACCTTGGGGATGGAAATCCACCCCTCGAGGGCGGCTTGGAGCATGACGGTGAGGGCCCATTGGACTGAGGGCATCCCGGAGGCGGCAGTGAGAGCAGAGCCCTCTTTCTCGGAGAGGAGGTGGGGGGCATGGTCGGTGGCGAGGGTGTCAATCACGTCGTGGGTAAGGGCAAAGAGGATGTCGTCGCGGTCGGTGGGGCGCTTGATGGCGGGGTTGCATTTGATGCGGCTCCCGAGCGAGGGATAATGCTCGTCGGTGAAGATGAGATAGTGGGGGCAGGTCTCGGAGGTGATTTGCTTCCCCTTGACGGGGCCGGGGGTGAGGAGGCGAAGCTCGTCGGAGGTGGAGATGTGACAGATGTGGAGGCGTGCACCGGTCTCGCGGGCCAGGCCGATGGCGCGGCGGGTGGCCTCGAAGCAGGCGTCGTGGTCGCGAATCACCGGATGGGCGGCGATGGGCAGTTCGCGTCCGTATCGAGCGATGAGGGCATCGCGGTTGCGCCTGATGGTGTCCTCGTCCTCGGCGTGGACAGCGATGAGGGCAGGGACTTCAGCCATGATGCGACGGATTACGGCCCCGTCGTCGACGAGCATCCCGCCGGTGGAAGAGCCTAAGAAGAGCTTCACGCCGGGGACGCGCGAGTAGTCGGCTCGGAGGAGGGTGTCGTCGAGATTGGTGGAGGTGGCGCCAAGGAAGAAGGCATAGTTGGCGAGCGACACCTCGGCGGCTCTTGCCATCTTCTCCTCCCAGGCCTGGAGGCTGATGGTGGCGGGGTTGGTGTTGGGCATATCGATATAAGAGGTGACGCCGCCGGCCACGGCGGCGGCGCTCTCCGAGGCGATAGAGCCCTTATGGGTCAGACCCGGGTCGCGGAAATGGACATGAGTGTCAATGACGCCGGGCATGAGGAGGCGGCCGGCGCCATCGACGGCCGTGACATCCTCGCGGGCGAGGAGAGCAGCCGGCGCCTCCCCTTCCCCGACCTCGGTGATGGTGTCGCCCGAGGCCACGAGATAACCCTTTTCGATGACAGGGGCCGCGCCCTCGGGCACCGTCCCCCCTATCCTCACATTATATATAAGCAGCATATCGTGAACTTTAGAATTGATATTATCGGGCTCATATGGATGAGCCAGTGCAAAGATAGCCCCGATATGTGAGAAATCAAAATTGCGTATTCCTCGCTGGTGAACCATTTGAGGCCTACGTTTGTTGTCACCATAAGCCTAATATTGACGATTTTATTCTCAAATTTGGCTCACTTCCAACTTTTTTCATACCTTTGCACCATCCGTCTAACATTAATTATTTCTCAAATGAACGCAGAAACCATCGGTTGCTGGGCCGGCCAGATTTGGAACGCCCTCAACGAAGCCGACCTCCTCGGCATGAAGCAGCTCAAGAAGATCACCAAGCTCAAGGAAAAAGAGATTGCCTACGGCCTCGGCTGGCTCGCCCGCGAAGGCAAGGTGTCTTTCGAAGAGAGCGAAGGCGAGTCGCTCGTCAAGCTCGTCCAGGAATAAGCCCTGAGCTCCCTCATATCGCGGGATCCGCCCCCTCACTCCGGGCCGCGGGTCCCGATTTCTTTAATTTCACCCCCCCATCGTGACCGGAACCGTTATCCGCAACACCGGCAGCGCCTACCTCGTTGCCCCCGACATCTCACGCCCCGCCGACGCAATCCCCGCTCGCATCAAGGGCAACTTCCGCATCAAAGGCATCCGCACCACCAACCCCGTGGCCGTCGGCGACATCGTCGACCTCTCTGCCCCGGGCCCCGACGGATTTGCCTTCATCACCGCCATCCACCCCCGCCAAAACTACATCATCCGCCGGGCAAGCAACCTATCCAAAGAGGCCCACATCATTGCCTCCAACATATCCCGCGCCTGCCTCATAGTCACTCTCGCCGAGCCTGTCACCTCCACCACCTTTATCGACCGCTTCCTCGCCACAGCCGAAGCCTATCGCATCCCCGCCATCATAGCCATCAACAAGGCCGACATCCTCGCCGACGAGCCCGACGGCCCCGAGCTCATCGAGGCCGTCGCCTCCCTCTATCGCCACATAGGCTACCCCGTCGTCATCTGCTCCGCAGCCACAGGCCAAGGCATCGACCGCCTCCGCGCCGAGCTCCTGGGCCAAGTCACCCTCCTCTCGGGCAACTCAGGCGTGGGCAAGTCATCGCTCATCAACCGCCTCATCCCCGGCCTCGCCCTCAAGACCGCCTCCATCTCGACGACCCACCACACCGGCATGCACACCACCACCTTCTCCGAGATGTTTCCCCTCCCCGGCGGTGGCGCCATCATCGACACCCCCGGCGTCAAAGGCTTCGGCACCATCGACTTCAACCCCGACGAAGTGAGTCACTTCTTCCCCGACATCTTCGCCATTGCCCCCAACTGTCGCTACGGCAACTGCACCCACACCCACGAGCCGGGGTGTGCCGTCCGTCAGGCCGTCGACGACGCCCTCATTGCCCGGAGCCGCTACGCCTCCTACCTCTCCATCCTCGACGACACCCGCGACGCCTCCAAATACCGCAAGCCCTTCTAATCTTTTTTTGCTCATCTCGCCGCTATTGTTTACCTTTGCGTGAATACACCGTCATGAGCTTCAAGATACATTCAGACTATCAGCCCACGGGCGACCAGCCCCAGGCCATCGAACAGCTGACGCGAGGCGTCCTCAACGGGCTCCCCGCCCAGACTCTCCTTGGCGTCACCGGCTCCGGCAAGACCTTCACCATGGCCAACCTCATTGAGCGCGTTGACCGCCCGACGCTCATCCTCAGCCACAACAAGACCCTTGCCGCACAGCTCTTCAGCGAGATGAAGGGATTTTTCCCCGACAACTCGGTGCAATATTTCGTGTCATATTACGACTACTACCAGCCCGAGGCCTACATCCCCTCCGTTGACAAATACATCGAGAAAGACCTCATGATCAACGACGAGATAGAGCGCCTCCGACTGGCCACAACCTCGGCCCTCCTCTCCGGCCGAAAGGATGTAATCGTCGTCAGCTCTGTATCTTGCCTCTACGGCATGGGCAACCCCGAAGACTTCAACGCCAACGTCGTTGCCCTCCACGTGGGGCAGAAGATCCACCGCAACGCTCTCCTCCGATCCCTGGTCGACTCCCTCTACTCCCGCAATGAGGTGGAGCTCGGCCGAGGCACCTTCCGCGTCAAGGGCGACACCGTCGACATCTACCTCGCCTATGAGGAGATAGGCGTCAGAGTGATGTTTTGGAGCGACGAGATTGAGAGCATCTCAACCTTCTACCCCGCCGACAACGTCCCCCTGGGCAAGCACGACTCCTTTAACATCTACCCCGCCAACCTCTTCGTCACCTCCCCAATGCGCATGGCCGAGGGCCTCACTCAGATTGCCATCGACCTGGGCACTCAGGCCGTCAACTTTGAGATGCAAGGGAAGCTCATCGAGGCCCAGAGGCTCCGCGAGCGTGTGACCTACGACATGGAGATGATGCGCGAGGTGGGCCACTGCCCCGGCATCGAAAACTACTCACGCTACTTCGACGGCCGAGAGAAGGGCGCGCGCCCCTTCTGCCTCCTCGACTATTTTCCCCGCGACTTCCTCACCATCATCGACGAGAGTCATGTCACCATCCCGCAGATCCGCGCCATGTTTGGCGGCGACCTCTCCCGCAAAAACAATCTCGTCGACTATGGCTTCCGCCTCGACGCAGCCCTCGACAACCGCCCCCTTAAGTTTGAGGAATTCAAGCAGATGACCGGCCAGACCATCTACGTCTCCGCCACCCCGGCCGACTATGAGCTCCAGGAGAGCGAGGGTGTGGTGGTGGAGCAAATAATCCGCCCGACGGGCCTCCTCGACCCCATCATCGAGGTGCGCCCCTCGCTCAACCAGATCGATGACCTCATGGAGGAGATTGCCCTTCGCCGCGACCGCGGCGAGCGCACCCTCGTCACCACCCTGACCAAGCGCATGGCCGAGGAGCTCAACGACTACCTCATCCGCCTTCAGGTCAAGGCCGCATACATCCACTCCGACGTGGACACCATCGACCGCATCCGCATCCTCGACGACCTCCGCGCCGGCGTCTACGACGTCCTTATCGGCGTAAACCTCCTCCGCGAGGGACTCGACCTCCCCGAGGTGAGCCTCGTGGCCATCCTCGATGCCGACAAAGAGGGTTTCCTGCGCTCCCACCGATCCCTGACTCAGACCGTTGGCCGCGCCGCCCGCAACCTCAACGGCATGGTGATCATGTATGCCGACAAGATTACCGACTCCATGCAGCTCACCATCGACGAGACCGAGCGCCGCCGAGCCATCCAGCTCGAGTATAACGAGAGTCACGGCATCACCCCCACCGCCATCGTCAAGGCTCGCCAGCGCATCATTGGCATGGACCAGGAGGAGGCCGACGCCCGCTCAGGCCTCTCCCCCGCCGTCAAAGATCGTTTCCACAAGGAGAGCCCCGCCGTCAAGGCCGCCGAGCGCACCATTGCCCGCGCCCGCAAGGAGGCCGCCGGCAAGCCCTATCCCACTTACGAAAACGAGTTCTCCACCTCGGTTGACATAGCCGCCGACCCCGTGATCCCCTACATGAACGCAGCCGACCTCGAGCGCTCCATCACCCGCATGCGCCAGCAGATGGTCGACGCCGCCAAGCAGATGGAGTTTATGGAGGCTGCCCGTCTCAGAGATGAGATTGTCAAGATGGAGGCCCTCCTCAAGCAAAAGAAGTCGGAAACCGCCCAAGACTGACCCCCGCCCCCCATGGATCCTCGCCGTGACCTCACCCTCTTCCTCCCCACCTCCGTCAAGGAGATGCAGCTCCTGGGATGGGACCGCCCCGACGTGATCCTCTTCTCGGGCGATGCCTACGTAGACCACCCCTCCTTCGGCGCAGCCGTCATTGGACGCACCCTCCTCGCCGCCGGCTTCAAGACCGCCATCATACCTCAGCCCAACTGGCGCGACGACCTGCGCGACTTCCGCAAGATGGGCCCTCCACGCCTCTTCTTCGGCGTATCCCCCGGCGCCATGGACTCGATGGTCAATCACTACACCGCCGCCCGCCGCCTCCGCTCCGACGATGCCTACACCCCCGGAGGCCGCCATGGCGCCCGCCCCGACTATCCATCCATCGTCTACTCCTCCATCCTGCGCCGCCTATTCCCCTCTGTCCCCATCATCCTCGGCGGCATCGAGGCCTCGCTCCGCCGCCTGAGCCACTACGACTATTGGCAAGACCGCCTGCGCCCCTCAATACTCGCCGATGCCCCTGCCGACCTTCTCATCTACGGCATGGGCGAGAAGACAATCCTCGAGATTGCCCGCGCCCTCGACTCCGGAGCCCCCATCGCCTCTCTGACCGACATCAGGCAGACGGCACTCATCCGCCCCGCCTCCGACCTGCCCGCCCCCTCGCCCGCAAATATCATCCTCAACTCCTATCCCGCCTGCATAGCCGACCGCAAGCTCCAATCGGCCAACTTCCGCCATATCGAGCAGCAGAGCAACTCCCTATCGGGGGGAGCCACCCTCTGGCAGAGCCTCGACGACTCGCGCGTCGTCAAGGTCAACCCCATGCATCCCCCTCTCACGACCCAGGAGGTCGATGCCACCTTTGACCTCCCCTACACCCGCCTGCCCCATCCTCGATATTTCGGCAAGACTATCCCCGCCTACGAGATGATACGCCATTCCATATGCCTCCATCGCGGTTGCTTCGGCGGATGTGCCTTCTGCACCATCTCGGCTCACCAAGGCAAGTTTATCGCCTCCCGCTCCAAGGAGAGCATCATGCGCGAGGCCCGTGCCGTGACCGCCATGCCCGACTTCAAGGGCTACATCTCCGACCTCGGCGGCCCCTCGGCCAACATGTATTCACTCGGCGGGAAAGACAAGGCCATCTGCGCCAAGTGTCTACGCCCCTCCTGCCTCCATCCCTCCCCCTGCCCCAACCTCGACACCGACCACTCGCGCCTTCTCGACATCTACCGCAGCGTCGACTCCCTCCCCGAGGTCAAGAAGGCTTTCGTCGGCAGCGGTGTGCGCTATGACCTCTCCATGCACCCCACCGGTAACCGCCGCATTGACGACATCAACCGGGCCTACAACGAGCAGCTCATCACCCGCCATGTCAGCGGCCGACTGAAAGTGGCCCCCGAGCACACCTGCCCCCGCGTGCTCAAGCTCATGCGCAAGCCCTCCTTTGAGCTCTTCCACCGCTTCAAAGCCCTCTTTGACGATGTCAACCGCCGCGCCGGCCTCCGTCAGCAGCTCATCCCCTACTTCATCTCATCCCATCCCGGCTGCACCGAGGAAGACATGGCCCTCCTGGCCGTGGAGACCAAGGGCCTGGAGATGCACCTCGAGCAGATACAAGACTTCACCCCGACACCCATGACCGTCGCAACAGAGATATATTACAGCGGCGTCCACCCCTACACCCTCGAGCCGGTCTATACCGCCACCACGCCCGAAGAGAAGCTCGCCCAAAGGCAATATTTCTTCTGGTATGACAAGGCTTATCGCCCCTCCATCCTCCGCTCTCTCCATCGCATCCACCGACCCGACCTCATCAAGGCCCTCTTTGGACATACAGACATCAGCAATTCCCATCATAACACCTCCAAATGCAACACTTCATCCACCTCACATCCCTCGCAATGGCAACAGCAGCATCGATCGCCCTCGCCTCATGCGCCGGCGACTCAGCAAAGGCCTCGGAAGAAAAGACGATGATTGACCGTCCCGACTTCCATCCTGCCGACCGCCAATACACCATGGAGGCCCTCGAGGCCTTTGGCCGCGTGGGCAATCCCATCCTCTCCCCCTCCGGAGAGAAAATCCTCTATTCCGTGAGCTACGAGAGCGTAGCCGAAAACCGCTCCAACGCCGACCTCTATGTAATGAACGCCGACGGCTCCGACTCCAAGCGCATCACTCAGACCCCCGAAAGCGAGAGCGGAGCCGTGTGGCTCGGCGACGACAAGATAGCCTTCACCTCGCCCGTCGACGGCAAGCCCCAGCTATGGGTGATGAACGCCGACGGCTCAGGCCGCCACGCCGTCTCCGACATCGAGGGGGGCATCGCCGGCTTCCTCTTCTCCCCCGACGCCTCAAAGGTGGTGATGATTGCCTCCGTCAAGAACACCCGCAACGCCGACGAGCTTTACAAAGACCTCCCCAAGGCCACAGGCACCATCTACGACGACCTGATGTATAAGCACTGGGACGAATGGGTCACCGAAGTGCCCCACCCCTTCATAGGCACCTTCGACGGCTCTAAGATTACCGACGTGACCGACATCATGGCCGACGAGCCTTATGAGGCCCCGATGAAGCCCTTTGGCGGCATCGAGAGCCTTGCCTGGAGCCCCGACTCCAAGAGCCTCGTCTACGTCTCCCGCAAGAAGACCGGCATGGAATATGCCATCTCCACCAACTCCGACCTCTATCTCTACTCCCTCGACGACAAGTCGACCCGCAATCTCACCCAAGGGATGATGGGCTATGACACCGCCCCCGCCTTCTCCCCCGACGGCAAGAGCCTCGCCTGGCTCTCCATGGAGCGCGACGGCTATGAGAGCGACAAAAACCGCATCATGGTCATGGACCTCGCCTCAGGCCTCAAGACCGACCTCACCGAGGCCTGGGACTACACCGCCGACTCCTTTGCCTGGGCTCCCGACTCCAAGACCATCTTCTTCCTCGCTGCCAAAGGGGGCGTAATACCCATGTTTGCCCTCGATGTTGCCTCCAAGGAGGTGAAGGAGATAGCCGGCGGCCGATATGACTATGCCGCCCTCGCCCCGGCTGCCGACGGGACGGTCTACACCGTCCGCCACTCCATGATCCAGCCCAACGAGATATATGCCGTGGCCCCCTCCGGCGACATCAAGCCCCTCACCGGCGTCAACGACGAGCTCCTCGCCGAGCTCGACATGCCCCGCGTTGACTCCGTCCTCGTCCCCACCACCGATGGCAAGCTCATGACCACCTGGGTGCTCTATCCCCCAAAGTTTGACGAGACCAAGAGCTATCCCGCCATCCTCTACTGCCAAGGCGGCCCGCAGAGCGCTGTCAGCCAGTTCTTCTCCTATCGCTGGAACGTAGCCCTCATGGCCGCCAAGGGCTACATCGTCATCTGCCCCAACCGCCGCGGCCTCCCCGGCTTCGGCACCGAGTGGAACGCCCAGATCTCCGGCGACTATCCCGGCCAGAACATGCGCGACTATCTCGCCGCCGTCGACTTCATGAAAGAGAAACCCTATGTCGACGCCGCCCACATCGGTGCCGTCGGAGCCTCCTATGGCGGCTTCTCCGTCTACTGGCTCGCCGGCAATCACGAAGGCCGCTTCGCCGCCCTCATAGCCCACGCCGGCATCTTCAACCTCGAAGCCCAATACCTGGAGACCGAGGAGATGTGGTTTGCCAACTGGGACCTCGGCAAAGGGCAAGACAACGCCCCCGCCAACACCCTCGATGCCCCCGACTACGGCGCCTACTGGGCCAAAGACAATGCAGCAGCCCAGCGCTCCTTTGCCATGTCGCCCCACCGCTTCATCGACAAATGGGACACCCCCATCCTCATCACCCACGGCGAATTTGACTTCCGCATCCTCGCATCCCAGGGCATGATGGCCTTCAACGCAGCCCGCCTCCGCGGCGTCCCCGCCGAGATGCTCATCTTCCCCGACGAAAACCACTGGATCCTCAAGCCCCAAAACTCAGTGCTCTGGCAGCGCGTCTTCTTCCGCTGGCTCGACAAGTGGCTCAAGCCCCAGGCCCCCGCAGAAGCATAGTAATCGTAAAAAAAATAAGTTGGTAAAGAATTTCGCAGGATTTTTTGTGCAGATTTTTTAGCGAAAGTGCAGGAGTGTAGCGAGCTACATGACTAAACTGAGTTGAAAAAGATGCCAAAAAAGACAAGAAAGTCTACCAAGTTATTTTTTGAAGAATACCTAAACCATCCCATATGTCGAAGGCCACACTGAAGAAAGCCCTCGCCGCGCTCACCTCCGAGCAAAAAGATCAGCTACTCCTTGACCTCTACGCCGCAAGGCCTGAGGCCAAGGAGTATCTCGACTTTTTCATCAACCCCGACATTGACCGTCTCATCGACAAGACCGCCGAGGCCATCGACAAAGAGGTCAACCGGCGCGGACGCTACGGCTACAACAAGCCGCGTATCACCAAGATACGCGCCCTCATCAAGAAGATCGCCACCCTCTATCCCGGCCCCGAATATGTCATCGACATCATGGCGCGCACCGTCGAAGCCGCCGCCCGAACTTCCATGACAGGCCACTGGTTTACCGGCGCCCACGAAGCCGCTCTTGCCCGCATCATGGTCGACGCCCTCACCGAGGCCGACGCCGCCGGCATCCTCGCCCCCACCCTCACCCGCTTCCGTCACCTCATCGACACCATGGCCTCCGCATCCCGCGCCGCCACCTCCCTTCGCCAGTGCCTCAAAAACGCCCTCGAGCAGACTCTCCAAAAGTGCCCTGACTAATACCGCGTCAGCGGTCGAAGATGGGGGAGATGCCCGGAGGGGTTGCACCGGGGCGGCATTCGGGCGCGAGGGGGG
>JAMPIE010000035.1 GCA_023663135.1 Alloprevotella sp. | reverse complement strand
CGCGATGCCGGCCTGAAAGTGATGAGGACGCTCTCTGAGATATTCGGAGAAGATATGTTTGCGCAGGAGGGCTTTGGCCGCGGTTTGCAACCTCAAGAAGACAGGGAGAGCCATGGCGGCACGAAGTGAGGAAACCAACCTGCTCTATCGGGTGTTGAGAGACCTTGCGCGCCTGACGAAGAAGGTGGAGACCCTGGATGGGCTGCTGCGGAGCGACCTTCGGGACCCTGACCGGCTGATAGGGCTAAAAGAGGCGGCGGCTATCCTGGGGGTGTCGGACAAGACACTGCGCCGGATGGTGAGCGCCGGAGAGATCAAGCACGCCAAGGAGCGCGGGCGGTATCGCTTCTCGTTGGCCGAGGTGAGGAGCAGAGTGAGCTACTTGAATACTAACTAACAAAGACACTATAAGAAAATGAGAACTGACGAAAACGGAAAGAAGGTATATAACAAGCCTAATTGGCTTGGGTGGACAGTGGCCGGGGCCTACGTGGGGCTGGTGCTATGGTGGGCGCTGTGTGTGGTGATCCCGGCGACGCCCGCCGGGCAGTTGAGAGACGCGAGCCTCGCGTTTCTGACGGTGACGGGGCTGATGTGGCTGCTTGGGCTGATGGGGGAGGACGGGCCGTTGCAGAACGCTTGGCGGACGCTCCAGCGCGAGAGCCGACGGCTCTGAGAAGAGATTGCACCGCCGGGAGGCAGGCGCGCCGGATTGATTACGTTATCGATAGACTATTTGGTAAAAAAGAAACGTGAATGTTTTCTCCCGAGGGTAAGCCGCGAGGCCCCCTGCGCAAAGAGTTGCGCGAAACTGTCTTGTATCTATATTTTTATCAGCCCCGGCCTTGGGTGCGACCACAAACCGCATCATCGTGGAGAGTGGGAGCAAGCCAACACAAATATTTCCACAGCCCTTGGCCGGGGCAATCGGGCGGCGCCGATAGGAGGCGCGAGTCAAGGTCTGAAAGGTAAAAACTAATGTTTAACCGGGAGATTTGATAAGCTTTATATTGGGAAATCAGGCCAAGATGAGCGAAGCGGGTTCGACTCCCGCCGCTGCCACCATTCAATGTTCGCACAATTGAGAAATGTTTCATTTAGGACGCCCGACATCCGCGACGGACACCACCGGGCAAACTGGAGACGAAACGCCGGGGGAAACGCCGCCCCGGATGAGTAAAACCTGCCACCGGTTGCAGCTTCGCCGCCGCCGTCTCCGCAAAAAAAATTAACTGACCTAATAACAACCATCATGAGAATTGAGACAAAGCATGATCTTGGCACCCGAGTGTGGGTGATGAGTGGCGGCAAGGTCGCCATGGGCAGCATCGCGGTCATACGCGTAACCGACGACGGGGTGTCTTACATAGTAGGCGCCGGCTGCTGCAGCTCCACGCTGACAAGAGAGTCGGCAATCTACGCAACGCGCGAAGAGCTGCTTGCCGCATTGGCGAGCGAGGCGCCCAAGGAGCTTGACGAGGCATGACTACCGAGACAGCAGCTCCCGCCCTTCCCAAGGCGCCGCGTATTTATCAGGCCTTGATAGAGGTGATGCGCGACACTAACGCAATAGCCAAGGGGCGCAAGAACCAGGAGCAGAAGTTTATGTTTCGCGGCATCGACGACATCTACAACGAGCTCCACGCCTCGATGGCCAAGGCCGGGGTGTTTATCCTCCCCGAGGTGATAGACTATACGCTCAACGAGCGAACGACCTCACGTGGGACGCAGCTCTACTATACCCGCGCGAAGATACGCCACCACTTCGTGGCCGATGACGGAAGCGAGGTGACGACGACGACCGTGGGCGAGGCCATGGACACGGGCGACAAGGGCTTCAACAAGGCCATGTCGATCAGCCTGAAATATGCGTTGCTCCAGATGCTCCTGATCCCGACAGACGACGTGAAGAAAGACCCGGACGCGACGACCCCTGCGGAGACTTTGCCGATGAGCATAAGGAATATCATCAACACGCTTGACCCGGAGAGAGACGGGGCCCTGATAGGCGCGCTGATGGATATAGAGGCGGCCAAGAGCCGCGACGCGCTCTTGGCTGTGTACAACGCCCACCCGGAGCTGAGAGAGAACCCGACATTCACCCGCTGCCTGACGGCACAAAAGAAACAAATCTAACAACGCTATGTGTGTAAAAACAATGGAGCCGGGGCTAAAGAAGAGCCCGGTGACTTTTGACGAACTGGCCCACCGCTACTTCATGCCCGACGGGCGCGAGCTCCGGGGCATCACGGGGCTGCTGAAACGTCAACTTTTTGCCGACAAATATGCCGGCATCCCCGACGAGACTCTATCGAGAGCCGCCGAGTATGGCAGCAACGTCCATGAGCAAATAGAGCTCTATGATGCCTTCGGGGGCGAGGCGGCCAACGAGGTGACGCGCGTCTATCAGGCCATCAAAGATGAGCATGGGCTGGAGACGGAGGCTAATGAGTATCTCGTGAGCGACGAGGAGACGTTTGCCTCAAGCATCGACATCGTGTTTAAGGGCGGCCATCTCTGCGACATCAAGACCACGTCGAGCCTCGACCGCGAGTATGTGTCGTGGCAGCTGAGCATCTACGCCCATCTGTATGAGCGACAAAACCCCGGGCGGCAGGCCGGGCGTCTGCTGGCCTTGTGGATACCGAAGGCGCGCTATGGCCGTCCCCGGCTGGTAGAGGTGGAGCGGAAACCCGACATCGAGGTTGCAGCGTTGCTCGCGGCTGATGCGGCCGGCTTCCAGTATGAGCCGCCGAAGGGGGCGGGGCCTGCGCCGGGGAGCATCGCTCACCATGCGAGCTTGTTGGCGGCGTTGTATGACGCGCAGCTGGCCTACGACAAGAGCAAGGCCGAGGTGGACCGACTGCGAGGGATAGTCCTCGCTGTGATGACCAAGTCGGGGGAGGCGAGCTATAAGGACAGCCGCTTTGCCCTGACGCGCAAGGAGGGGACGGAGACGCGGAGAGTGGACTCGACGCGGCTTAAGACGGAGTGGCCGGAGGTGTATGAGAGCTGCCTGACGGTGACGAAGACGCGACCGAGCCTGACGATAAGGATGAAAGAAGAAGTATAACCCGAAAAAAAAGATATAGAATGGCTAATCAGATAACGGGGCGCGTCAAGGAAGTGCGCCCGACACAGACGCTGACGTCGAAGAGCGGGAAGGCGTTCACGAAGCGTGAGATAATCCTGGACTGCACGCGCTATGATGCGTTTACGGGAGAGCGTGGGTATGAGAACACGCCGATATTGACCTTCACCGGCGACCGCTGCGCGCTGCTCGACGGCTATCAGCCCGGGGAGATTGTGACCGTCGACTTTGACCTGCAGGGGCAGGAGTATACGCGCCAGGATGGGAACCGGGGGGTGATGAACGACGTCCGCGGCTTCCGGATTGCGCGCCGACAGGCGGCGCAGCCTCAGCCGGCGGCGCAGCCGGCCCCACAGCAGCAGCCATGGGGGATGACGGCGGCGCCGGTGCACCCGCAGCCGGGGCCGGGGCAGAGGCCTTGGGGCAACGACTCTATGCCGTTTTAAGGATGAGAGAGGAGAGCCAGCCATGATGTATGACCTCGGCAACGAGCTCCAGCGCGCCAACTTCCTGGCCAAGGCGAAAGCCTTGGCTGAGAAGGGGGGCGTGGCGGAGCTGACGGAGAAGCGGCCGCAAAGGAGCGGCGGGCAGAACCGCTACCTCCATGCGGCCTTAGGATATTTCGGGGCGCAGGTGGGGGAGAGCGTTGAGGAGGTGAAAAGGGCCTACTTCAAGTGTGAGACCAATCCGGGGCTGTTTATCCGCGAGAAAGAGGATCCAGTGACGGGGCGTCCTCGCCGCTATCTTCGCTCGACGGCAGAGATGACGACGGCAGAGATGACGGAGGCGATAGAGCGCTTTCGCGACTGGTCGGCGCGTGTGGCCGGGGTGTATATCCCGGGGCCTGACGATCACCGGCTTGTGGTGCAGATGGAGATAGAGGCCGAAAGGGCGAAGAGATATTTATGATGACCATGGATGACAAGGAACTGATCAATGCCACGCTTGTCGGGGCTGTGAGCCGCCTTGCGCGAGAGGTGATTGAGACGAAGATGGCCGAGCTACGAAGCCCGGCATGCTGCACGCTGGGGGAGCTGATGCTGAGGCTGCGCCCGGCGGTGACAGAGACGATGAGAGAGATGGTGCGCCGGGGCGAGTACTCGGGGCATATCAACATCGCCAAAGAGCCTATGCTGATGAGAAAAGAGACGGACCTTTAAAGACTTCAAGAGAGATGAGAGACCTTGAACACCGATTACAGACAGATTGTGTACGCTGGTTTGGCTATGCCCATCCCGAGCTGCGGGGGCTGCTTGTTGCAGTGCCTAATGGAGGGAGGAGGGATAGCGTGACCGGGGCGCGCCTGAAAGCAGAGGGGGTCGTGGCCGGCGTCGCCGACCTGATCCTCTTTGCGAAGCGGGGTGGACATGGTGCCCTTATGCTTGAGATGAAGACTGCGAAAGGACGCCAAAGCGAGGCGCAAAAAGAGTGGCAGGGCCGGGTCGAGGGCGCGGGGTATCGCTATGAGGTGGTGCGCGACTTCGAGAGGTTTGCCACAGTGATAGAAGAATATCTAAACAGCAAGTGAAGAGAATGGCACGAGAGAAATTTACGTTTTTCAGGAGCTACTATGAGGCTCTTGAAGGGGTGGACCCGAAGATCAGGACCGACATCCTTACGGCCATCATCGAGTATGCCCTTGACGGCAAGGAGCCCGGCGACCTGAAGTCGATAGGGGCGATGGCGTTTAAGCTGGTGCGCCCGACGATAGACAGGTCGATAGAGCTTCAGGAGACCCGGAGCAGGGCCGGCGCGAAGGGTGGCCGGGCGAAAGGAGACAAAGGCCAGGCCGAAAGCAAAGAAAAGCAAACCGAAAGCAAAAATAAGCAAACCGAAAGCAAAAATAAGCAAACCGAAAGCAAACAAAAGCGGAATAAGGATATAGGAATAAAAAGAAAAATATCAGAAAAAGAAAAGACCGACGATGATGGCGGCGGACTTGTCGAGATGGAGGGCGCCAAGGCCAAGGGCGGCGCAATGCCGGCCGGAGACCCGACGCTGACGCTGGACGAGATGTCGGTGCGGCTGATGGGCCACGAGGGTGACCTGTGGCGTGAGGAGCAGACCCGGCGCAATGGTGTGAGAGACTTTGCCTTGGCGATGGGCCAGTTCAAGGCCCATGTGATAGCCAACGGGAAGGATGGGGCT
The DNA here is from genome assembly GCA_023663135.1 of Alloprevotella sp. Taxonomy (GTDB): domain Bacteria; phylum Bacteroidota; class Bacteroidia; order Bacteroidales; family Muribaculaceae; genus Paramuribaculum. Next base: position 9,876 of record JAMPIE010000035.1, on the reverse strand, counting down.
GTGACGAGCCTGGGGGAGTATAAGCGATACTTCAACGTGGCGGCTCGTTTCTTCCTGACCGATGAGAGCCGGAGAGAGAACGGAGGGCAGTGGATAGCGGCGTTGATAAGGACGAGCGACGGCCAGACCTACGTCCGCCAGTATGGACAGATGATCCCGGTGGGGGCCGACACGCCCAAGCCGCCGACAGCTCTTCATGCGTGGAATGGCCGGGAGTGGGAGCATGTGTAACCGACGAGGAGGATGACGATGGAACGATTTAGCGACTATGGCATCAAGGTGCCCGACTGGAGACGGACGGGGCGGATGAAGGTGGCGTGCCCGAAGTGTGGCCCGACGCGCGGCAACCCTCGCGACCCCTCCCTGAGCGTGGACTTCGACAAGGGGCTGTGGAACTGTCACCACTGCGGGTGGTGCGGCCGGCTGCGCCGCGACCCTCAGGGGGCAGAGGCCCTGAGGGCAGAGGCCTTGTCGGAGACAGCGCGGAGGAACAGCCGCCCGGCGCGTGAGTGGAAGAAGCCCAAGGCGACGCCGAGGGGCGAATTCTCTCCGAGGCTGCTTGCCTGGCTCAACGGACGCGGCCTGAGCGAGGCCACGCTGAAAGAGGCGGGGGTTGACGAGGGGGAGGAGATATTTCGGACGAAGGAGGGGGAGACAGTGCGCCGCCGTGTGGTCCGCTTCCACTACCGCCTGGAAGGGGAGGATGTGAATGTCAAGAGCCGGACGGCGGACAAGATGTTTCGCCTCGTGAGCGGGGCGCGGATGGTGCCTTGGAACATTGACTCGGTGAAGGGCACCCCTGAGATGATAGTGACCGAGGGGGAGTTTGACGCGCTGAGCTTCCTGGAGGTGGGGAGGCCGGATGTCATCTCCGTGCCCAACGGCGCGAACAGCAACCTCGACTGGCTCGACGATTTCATGGAGAGCCACTTTGAGGGGAAGGAGCGTATCTACATAGCCTCAGACGCCGACCCGAAGGGACGCGAGCTGAGAGATGAGCTTGTGCGTCGGCTGGGCGCTGGCCGGTGTTGGCTGGTGGAGTATCCCGAGGGGTGCAAGGATGCCAATGAAGTGCTTCAGGCTTATGGGAAGGAGTCGCTCCTGGGATGCCTGGAACAGGCGAGGGAGATACCGGTGCCGGGGCTGTATGGGGTGGGCGACTATGAGCAGGAGCTTGACGACCTGTATCTGCATGGGCAGCGGCGGGGGATGACCGTCGGCCACCGATGGCTCGACGAGATGATCTCGTTTGAGACGAAGCGCCTGGCCGTAGTGACCGGCATCCCCTCGAGCGGCAAGAGCGAGTTTATCGACGAGCTGTGTGTGAGGCTCAACGTCCGCCATGGGCTTAGGGTGGCCTACTTCTCGCCGGAGAATATGCCGCTGAGCTATCACGCCACGAAGATCATCGAGAAGCTGACGGGGGAGCGGCTGAGCGCGACGAGCATGAGCCGGGAGGATTATGAGGCGGCAAAGGAGTATGCCGGGCGAAACTTTTTCCATATCCTTCCGCCGGGGGGCTATACGCTGAGCGCCATCCTTGACGGAGCGCGGACGCTCGTGCGGCGCCGTGGGGTGAAGATACTGGTCATAGACCCGTTTAACCGCATAGAGCCCGACCCGGAATATTCGCGGCTGACAGAGACGCAGGCCATAAGCCTCATACTTGACCGGCTGACGAATATAGCCCAGGAGCTTGACCTGCTTGTCATCCTGATGGTCCACCCGAGGAAGGTGGCGAAGGACAACGGCAACAACGGAGTCCCGACGATGTATGACATCAACGGCTCGGCCAACTTCTACAACAAGGCCGACTATGGGCTGGTGGTCCACCGCGACCGCGCGGCGGGATATACGCTCGTGGCCGTAGAGAAGGTGAAATTTCGCCACTTGGGGCAGGGCGGGCGAGCCCTCTTCCGCTTCGACGTCCGGAGCGGACGGTATAACGGCATCGACCCCGACAGCCTCTCGCCGGGGGGAATGGTGACAGCTCCGTTTATCCCCTTGCCCTCGGCCCCTTACCGACTGATAGGGACGGGGACTGACCTGCCGCTGTATGGGCGCGGCGAGGGGGAGGCGCATGACGGTGACACCGGCGAGGCGGCTACGCGGGCTGCCATCATGGCGTCGACGGAAGATTACTTTTCTGCACCCGCCGACACCGAAAGGCTCCCCTTCTGAGGAGAATGATCAGCCCCAAAAAAAGTTGTTTTTTTACAACATAGCCATGTGTTAGTATAGTGTAATTATGTATCTTTGCAATATAATTGCAAATCAATGGGAAAAGAGACAATCACAAAGGGGAGGCGCTTTAGGGCAAACATCAGCCTTGACCCGGAGACATGGACATGGCTTGGAACGGTGGCCTCCCGTATGGGAGAGGGGGTGAGCATAGCCGGAGCGGCAGGGGCGATGGTCAGAGCGATGAAGGAGCTGAGCCGGAGCCCGGAGGTGACATCGATGCCCGACGATATAGCCCCTATAGGGGAGGAGGTCGGGCGGATGTTTGCGGCCTACTCGGCGGCAGAGCCGGAGCCATGGCGGACGTTTACCAACACGACCGCCGACATATGACCGGAGAGCAACGGCACAGGCTTTATCAGCGGCTAATAACTTCCAAGCCATATCGCAGGGTGAGAGACCGCTATATCGGCGCGCACCCTCTCTGTGAGGAGTGCAAGAAGGCCGGGCGAGTGACACCGGCCTCAGAGGTGCACCACCGTCGGAGGGTGGAGGGGGCATCGGATTACGTGGGGATGCGGTCGAGATTGATGGACGCGAGCAACCTGATAGCCCTCTGCCACGACTGTCACCAAGCCATCCACCGAGCCATGGGGAAGGGAGGAGGCAAGGGAGCCACGCGGCGACGCAAGGAGGAAGCCCGCGGCTTCGCGGAAAAATTTTACGGCGGCGGGGGGGGGTGATTTTTTAATCGGGGGGGGGGCCGGCAACCTGCCCCCACGAGCTTCAAAAATGCGCGAGGCCAAAAACTGAAATCCTTGGGGAGGGTACCCAAACGGGCGCCAAGGGCGATAAATGAGGGGCGGCAGCCTCCCAACGCGCGCACACGCGAAACGCGCGCACACGCTTAGAAGCCCCATCTCCATCGTCAAGAAATGGCCAGACCGAGTCAAAGCGATTTTCAAGAGACCGTCCGCTCCGCACTGCGCGAGGTGGGCCGCTACACTCCTGCCTTGGAGATACAGGTGATGACGCTGGCCTCGACACTGCTGACGCTGGCAACAGTGACAGACGACATCCGCCGGTTAAAGGCCTCGGAGCGATGGTGTGGCGACACACTGAAAGCGCATCCGGCCTTTGCCGTGCAGCGCTATGCGTGGGACTCAGTGACGCGCCAAATGAAGAGCCTCGGGCTGACGGCAGAGGGTGTGAGCGGCGAGGTGGAGGGAGACCCTCTGGCCGACCTGACGCGCCGCCTCATAGGGATAGAGGACGAGGCACCCTCGGGGAGGGAGGATGACACGTGACGGAGGAGGAGCGCGCCGGACTGGCAGAGGCCAAGGCGCGCGTCTCAGAGGCGTTGACGGCCATACCCGGCGAGACCATCTCGCTCATGAGCGAGACAGACCCGAGGATAGCCGATTATGTGACGGGGGTAGCCGACCACCCGGAAGCGCATAACCTATGGGAGCAGTTGGCCGTGGAGCGGTTTGTGAAGATGATTGGCCGGTATGGCCTTGACCGACGCTCCATCCTGCGCTTCTTTGCCTTCTATGAGAGCCTTTACTTCCCCGGAGTGAAGGGATCGAGACAATACCGGCTGACCCCGGTACAGGCGTTCCAGTTTGCGTCCATCTACGGCTTCCATGACGCGGATGGGCGGCGAGTGGTGAAGGAGGCTGTGCTTTACGTCCCTCGAAAATTCTCAAAGACCACGTCGTCGGCCTCGGTTGCTATCTATGACCTGCTTTATGGCGATGCCAATGCCGAGAGCTACACCGGCGCCAACTCGCAAGACCAGGCAAAGAAATGCTTTGACGTGATAAGGGGCTGCATGAGACGGCTTGACCCTCAGGGGCGGCGTTATACCGTCAATGAACAGGTGATAAAGAGCGCAAGGAAAGACCGCACGGCCTTTGCCCAGTGCCTGACAGCCAACGCCAGGACAAAAGACGGCCTTAACGCCTCGACGGTGATCATGGATGAATTCAGCCAAGCGAGAGACGCGGGGCTTCTGACGGTGCTGACTACGTCGATGGGCATCAGGCGCAACCCGCTGACGGTGATAATCACGACCGCATCTGACGTGTTTGACGGCCCATTCCGGGGGATGCTCGACGGATATAAGCGGATGCTTCTCGGCGAGGCGGAGGATGACCCTTCGGTGTTTGCCCATCTCTTTGAACCGGACGTGGATGATGATGAGGGGAGCGAGGATACGTGGCGAAAGGTTCACCCTCATATGGGGGTGACGGTGACGATGGATTTTTATCGCCGCGAGTGGGCCAGCGCCAAGCGCAACGGCGCCGAGGCGATGCTCGCGTTCAGGACAAAGTTGCTCAATGTCTACTCCGAGAATGCGCGCAAGTCGTGGATTTCGTCGGCAGAGGCGCGGGCAGCCGCCGTGAGGATGAGGATAAGGGACATCCAGGGGAGGCCTGACGCAATGGTGGCGATAGACCTGAGCGAGAGAGACGACTTCTCGGCTGTGACGGTGAGCATCTATAACCGCGCCGAACACTCACAGAAGTTTCACACGGCCTACTTCTTTCCCGAAGCGGCATTGTCGGGACACCCCAACGAGGCCCTCTATCGCAAGTGGGCGGCGGATGGGCACTTGACGTTGCTGCCGGGGGAGGTGATAGATTACCGTCGCATCGTGGATTATGTGACGGAGGTGAGCAAGTATGTCCGCATCCTTGGCATAGGTTTCGATCCGTGGAAGAGCCAGGAGGTGGTGAATATGTTGGGTAACGCCGGAGGCCCGTCGGTATTGAAGCCGGTGAGGCAGACCTATGGCTATTTCACAGCGCCGGTGGAGAGCTTTCAACACGGACTAATCCTCGGCAAGGTGAAGATCAACGACAACCCGATTAACTTCTACTGTTTTGGGAATGCCGTGCTCGACGAAGACCGACTTGAGAACGTGAAGCCAATTAAGCGTTACCGGATGGGGAAGATAGACGGGGTGATCACGATGCTTATGGCCCAGCGATTGTGGCTCGACTCGTAAGGGGGTACCCGTTTGGGGTGTTGTGCCGGAGATATAGCGGGCAATGCTCCCCGCTCATTTTCGATGGATTTTCTTAGACTATTCCGCTCCTCATCATCCGTTGTGCCCACCTCCTCCCGCGAGGCAGAGGGCAGCCCCGTCCCCCGACGTGGGGGCGGCGGCTTGCCCTTGGTGTCGCTCACAGCCGGGGGCGCCGGCCAGTCGCTGTCAGTGTCGACCGCGCTGCGGTGTGTGCAGCTCATCTCCGAGACGGTGGCGTCGCTTCCGCTGCGCGTGATGGTGAGACGAGGTGCAATCTATCAGCCCGAGACCGGCTCCCCATTGTCGTGGGCGTTGGAGTATGAGCCCAACGAAGAGACCACGGCCTTTGAGCTGATACAGATGGCGGTGCAGAGCATCTTGCTTCACGGCAATGCCTACATCGTGCCCACCTTCGGCAGTGATGGGACGCGACTGCGGCTCTGTACACCCGGGGCCGCGGCTTATGACCCATATGCCGATACCTACGACATCAGCGACACCCTCCAGGGGATTAACGGCAGATATACCGGGCGGGAGGTGATACACCTGCGCGGACTCACGCTCGACGGCAAGACCGGCATGAGTGTCCTGAGCTTTGCCCGCAAGAGCCTTGACATAGCAGCGCGCGGCGCGGCAGAGCAGGAGAAACGCTTTGCCAACGGCGGCACGGTGAGAGGTATCATCAGCAATGTGGTCGAGCGAGCCGCGTATGGAGAAAACCAGCCGGAGCAGCTGTCGGATGCAGCGGCCTACATGGAAGAGCGGCTGGAGGCAGGAGACCGAATAGTGGCGCAGCCCGGCGACGGCCATTTTACTCAGCTGACAATGAACTCGGCCGATATGCAATTCCTTGAGAGCCGAAAGTTTGAGGTCAGAGAAATATGCCGCTTCTTCGGGGTGCATCCCTCATTTGTGTTTGACGACACGTCAAACAACTACAAGAGCGCCGAGACCGCCAACGCCGCCTTCCTGACCAACACCCTCAACCCCCTGCTGAGAAAGATAGAGCTGGAGTTTACCCGCAAGCTCTTCCCGGGGAAAGCCCGCAAAGGTGAATGCCGGGTGATGTTTGACCGCGAGGCTCTTTTTGCCATGGACCTCGACAGCCGGCACCGCCAGCAGAAGGCGCGCCTTGAGCTTGGCACGGCGACGGTCAATGACCTCCGCCGCGAGGAGAACCGCCCGGCTGTGGAGGGAGGCGACACTGCTCTCATCTCGGCCAACCTGCGCCCCATCACAGAGACCATAACCCAACAGACAGACAACGACCATGCCACAGAATGAAACGCGCCGTCTCTCCTTTGGCGGCAATATGCAGCTCCGCGCCGTGGGCGAGGGAGAAGCCGCCTCTCGCCGTATCGAGGGGAGAGCAATCCTCTTCGACACAGAGAGCCTCCCTTTAGAAGATAGCGAGACCCGCCTCGTGGTGGAGACTATAGCCCCCGGGGCTGTAACGCGTGACCTCCTCGACTCCTCCGACATCAAGATGAACCTCGACCACGATAACCGCCGGCTCTTGGCCAGGAGCGTCGGCGGCGAGGGGACACTTGAGTATGACGTAGACGATCAGGGCGTATCCTTTGCCTTTGATGCGCCGAGGACCGCCGACGGCGACATAGTCCTCGAGCTCGTGCGCCGCGGCGACCTTCGCGGCTGCTCCTTCTGCTTCGCGACCGACTACTCTGACCCCGCGCGCGTGTCGGTGACTCGCCGCAGAGGAGAGGACGGGCGAGAGACAGTGGCCATCCGACACCTGGCAATGACCGCCATCTATGACTTTGCCATCACCGCCGACCCGGCTTATCCCGACACCGAGGTGGCCGCAAGGGCGCTTGGCTCTTTGGCCAAGCCGGCAGAAGAAGAGCAGCCGACGCGCCGGCTCACCGAGGCAACGAAGCTCCGCGAGAGGATAAACAGACAGTATACACTTTAACCCCATATTCCTGAATATGCCAACAATCAACCCCACAGAAATCCGCCGCCAGATCACCGAGGCACGCAACCGCGTGGAAGAGCTGGTGGCCGTGTGTGAGCGCGAGAACCGCGACCTCACCGAAGCCGAGCAGGCCGAGAGCCGCTCCTTGTCGGCTCGCATCGATACTCTCGCCCTCCGCCTCCGCGCCGCCGAGAACGCTGAACCTCAGACCCGGGCAGCCCGCGACGTGAGCGGCGAGGTGCGCCAAAATATGAACCGGGGGGCGCAATCTGTATTTTGCTTCTATCGCGACCTTAACATGGCGAGCGACGCTGCCGCCGGCGGCGTCATCCCCCTGCGCCTTGGCGACATCCTCGAGCCCCTTGAAGAGGGCCTGGTCATCGGGATGCTCGGCCTCCCCATGCCCACCGGCCTTAGCGGCGACCATGTATGGCCCATGTATGAGGCAGCCGAGGCCAGCGTCCTCGACGAGGGCGTGGCTATCGCTGACAGCAAGCTTAAGTGGGACAAGGTCTCCACCAACCCTCAGCGCATCGGTATCGCCTATCCCATCACCAGGGAGAGCATCAATCAGACCGACGGCATAGTGGAGAGCGTTGTCCGCACCGTTATGCCTCGCTCGCTCACTCAGCTCATCAACAAGCTGCTCCTCTCGCCCACAAAGGTGGGAGAGAAAAACAATATCGTCGGCCCCTTTGTGAACGCCAAGCGTTACGCTCTCCCCGCCGAGCCCGCCTACAAGGACTTTAATCTTATGGTGGCCGAGGTGCTTGAGAGCGGCGTCGACGGCACCGGCCTCTGCTGGGTGATGACCAAGAAGCAGAAAGCCATCCTCGAGGGCACGCCCCGCGACACCGGCAGCGGCCTTATGATAGTCGAGAATGGCCATCTCTGTGGCCTGCCCATCTTCACCTCCCATTACATCGGTGAGGGCAATATCGGCCTTGGTGACTGGCGTTACCAGCCCATGGGGCTCTACGGCGACATCAATTTCACCGTTGACCCCTACTCGCTGAGCCGCAAGAACGCCGTTGACTTTGTCCTCAACGCCAACTACGGCACCGTGACACTCCGCCCTGAGGCCTTCCTTCTCGGTCAGGTCGCCAACCCCGCTGCCGAGGCAAAGGGAGAGGCTCCCAAGCCCTAACCTTTAGCCCGTACACCCATGGCCTATACCTCACTCGCTCTGCTTAAGGCGCATGTCCGCGCCGACGATTTCAGCGACGACGATGTTTACCTCGCCCATCTGCTTGAAGCGGCAGAGACGATGGTGGTGCGCTCGACACGCCGTCCCCTCCCCTGGCTCCTCGCCAAGGGGGCGGGGCGGTTGCCGGTGGAGCTCACGCAGGCCATCTTGCTTCTGGCCGGGGAGTGGTATGCCACACGAGAGGCAGCCACCCAGGGCGAGATGAAGCCCATCCCCTATGGCGTAGAAGCATTGATCAAACCATTCCGCAACATTATCCCATGAAAGCCGGGCCTCTGAACACGATGTTAACGCTATGGCGACCGACTCAGACACGGTCGTTTGGCGCCTCCTCCAAATGGGAGGAGGCCGGGAGGATACGCGCCGAGCGCGTGAAGATGACCCCGCGCTCGATCGAGGAGAACTCCGAGGCGTGGGCTGACTATGCCGCCGTGTTTCGCATCCGCATGAGCCGCCGCCCCATCCATGAGGGGTGGAGAGTGAGCGAGCGGGGCGACAGTGAAGGCCGTCGTTATGTGATAAACAACATCATCGTGGATCGCGCATTAGGGATGGCGACAATCCACTGCGACCGCGCTAACCTCTAAACGGACATGGCAAGGAACCCGGGCAAGAGAATATCAGCCGAGGTGGAGGCCGACCTTCGGACGCTGCTGCGGCTCATGACCCCCAGGCAGATGGGACAGGCATGGAAGAACGCCCTGGCCGCCCAATGCAGAAAGATACGCAAAGTGGCCGTCCGGGGCTTTCGTGAGTCGGGGCTGCGCAATCGCGGCAAGATGATCAAAGCCTTCCGTTCGAGCGTACGCCGCGACCTGACCGGCTTCTCGGTGAAGATAACGCCGACGAAGCGCAACGCAGACAGCTGCTATGTCAATCGCCGGGGACAGAGAAAGCCGGTGGTGCTCTGGGCTGATACCGGCACTCACAACCGTTTCCGCACCGGGGCGAAGAAAGGCCGCTACAGCCTCGGCGCGACCCCCGCCCACGGCTTCATGGCCAAGGCACGCGCCGATCTCCCGAGGGTGGCCTCAGAGATGGAAGCCGAAGTAAGGAAACGCGCAGCCAAGGCGGCTGCAAAGACCATCAAGAAATATTATGGCAAGAGAGACTGACCCACCCGTGACGGCCCTCTCATGTGGAGCAATTGTCGACCGGCTGCTATCGCCTCTTGGCGTGCCTCTCATCCCGGTGATGGGGGCGCTCCCCGACATGGTCCCCGACGGCGCGGCCATTGCTTATCGGCGCGCGTCGATGGCCGTGACCTATGCCAAGGGGGAGGCCGCCCCCCTGACGAGAGCGACGGTGGAGCTATGGATCTACCACCCCGACTACTTTGCCGGGCTCTCCTTAGCCGAGGAGGCGCGCGCCCTGATAGAGCAGCGCAGCGGCAAAAGCAGCGGTCTGAGGCTCACCGGGGCTACGCTGCTCGACGCCGCCGAGGATTATGCCGGCGACAAATATATACAGACATTAACCTTTAACCTCACCATCATCCCATGCTGAAAGATTATATCA
>JAMPIE010000034.1 GCA_023663135.1 Alloprevotella sp. | reverse complement strand
CGTCTAAACATGAGTGCTAACTCAGCGTGCGCTTCCCTTTGGCTGAATAGTTACTGAGTGGAGGTCGTAGCCACGTGATGGCTCCGGCCTCCGCTCAAAGATATAATTGATGTGATTACTTGGAGGAATAGTCGGGAAATTTGGTGAAGAGACTGCTCCATTTGAGCCTAAGCACACCGAGGAAAGCTTCAGAGAAAATGCCGGAGCTCATCTTGGAGGTGCCGAGGACGCGGTTTACGAAGATGATGGGCACTTCAACAATCTTGAAGCCATATTTGTGGGTGAGGAATTTCATCTCAATCTGGAAGGCATAGCCTTTGAAGCGGATGTTGTCGAGGGGAAGAGCAGCGAGGACTCTGCGGGTGTAGCAAGCAAAGCCGGCGGTAGTGTCGCGGACGGGCATTCCGGTGACGATGCGCACGTAGGCCGAGGCGTAATAGCTCATGAGTACGCGTCCCATGGGCCAGTTGACAACGTTGACGCCGGAGATGTATCTTGATCCGATGGCCATATCGGCTTTTTCGGGGCCGGCGCAGGCTTCGCGGAGCTTAAGGAGGTCGGCGGGGTTGTGGCTGAAGTCGGCGTCCATCTCAAAGATATACTCGTAGGCGGAGTGTTGGAGAGCCCATTTGAAGCCGGCGATATAAGCAGTGCCGAGACCAAGCTTGCCCTGTCGCTCGAGGATATGGATGCGACCTGGGGTCTGAGTCATCTTGTCTTTGACAATGGCGGCGGTGCCGTCGGGCGAGCCATCGTCGATAACGAGGATGTCAAAGGGGACGCCTGGGAGATTGAGCACGGCGTCGATGATGGCCGCGATGTTTTCTTTTTCGTTGTATGTAGGGATGATTACGAGGGAATCGGAATTCATAGGATCAGAATTTGAGGGCGATACCGGCCAGGCCGTGGAAGCCTTGCCCTGGGATGAGGTCGAAGGAGGGGGTGTGGCGAGCGAGGATATTTTCGGCGCGGAGGAAGATGGAGAAGGTCTGAGAAAAACGCCAGGAAGCACCGGCTCGGAGATTGGCCAGATTGGCCATCGGGGCGGTATGATTGCGCGAGATGGGGGCCCAGTGGTCGTAGTCGAAGGTGAGGCCCTCTTCGGTCCAGCGCATAGAGCGGCAGGCCCTGAGCTCATACCCGACGGTGAATTCCATGGGCTTGATGGGCCTTAGGGTTAGAGAGGCGTCGAGAGTATATCGGGCGTGGTCGCGGTTGGTGTAATAAGCTTTTTGGACATTCCCCTCGCTTGAGGGATTGTAGGTGGCCGAGAGGGAAGCAGAAGCGATATTGCGCCAGGAGTAGGCGGCATCGAGTTTTATTTGCCAGCCGCTAATGTCGGTGGGACTGAAGGCCACGATGCCTGAACCGGCATTGAAGGGCATGAGCCAATCCTTGGCTTTAGCCCAAGCGGCAGAGGCTGAGAGAGAGGCGCCATGGAAGGGGCCAACGCGCAGGCCTGCCTCGGCCTCGATGGGGACGCGTGAGTTGGAGTGCCATATTGCCGGGCATGTGAAACGGCTGACGGCGTAGAGAGAGCCCATGGTGTTTTGATGCACACCACCTCCGGCGCGAGCAAAGAGGGCAAAGGCATGGGTGGGAGTCCAAGTGGCTTTTACGTCGGGGGCGATGTTGAAGAATCGCCCATCAGAGATGGAGAGGTCTATCTTGGCACCGATGTCGAGTGAAAAGGCTTGAGGGGCGAGGCGATAGGCCGGAGTGATGGAGACGAGAGCAGAGGCGTCGGAGCCACGAGGGACAAGCTGAGTGGAGGGGATTGTGTTGTCGCCGTTGATGATGGCTGTCTCAGCGCTCTTGCCGCGAGTGAGAAGCGAGAGGCCAATGTTCATCGTGTAGGAGCTTACGCCGGAGAGCTCGGCCATGAGAGCACCGGAGAGGCCGAGGCGGTTTTCCAAGACGGGATTGAGCTTGGTGTGGGTGTATTCCAGCCCATCGGGGGTGTCGGATAGCGGCGAGATGGCATATCCTTGTCCAAACTTGAAGAGAGAGTAGTCGAGGCCGAGGGAGTATCCGAGGTCGTTGACGCGGGAGATGAGGAAAGAGTTAATGTCGGCGCGATGGACAGACTGCCAGCCCTTGTCGTTGGACAGGTGAGGCTCGCCATTGAAGCGGCTGAAGTTATATGCAGCAGAGATGTTGAACATTCCGCCGGAAGCGAGACGATTGGCCATGCGGAGGCCGAGGGCGGCGTCATGGCTCCAGATCTCTTTCTCGTAAGAGAGCTTGTCGGAGATTGGAGTTGAGGCGGAGTATTTGCTGCCGTCATATTGGAGCCATGCATCAAGCGTAGTCGACTTTTTGTCGATGAGGCGATAACCGGCCGACGCACCGAGATTGTATTCAGGGAAGTATCCGAGGGAGGCATAACCGCGCCAAGGGGATGCGGCAATGGAATCGGCCACCGTCAGAGGGCCGAGATGGGAGAATAAGGCTGGGATGCGGGCAGTGGAAGTGCGTTGCGAATAGTCGAGCGACGGCCGGGGAGTGGCGGGAAGCGAGAAGACCGGGGTCATGTACTGCGGGGCGACCTCGCGCACGGAGAGCACCACGTCACGCTCCACAGTGATTTCTTTGTTGACCTGGGCAGAGGCAGAAGTCAGGGAAAGAGCCGAGAGGAAAAGAGCGGATGTATGATTGAGTAGTGACATGTCAAGGGGAGTGGGGAATTATTTCTTGAGGCGGGAGTCGATCATATCGAGTATGTCGGCTTCGTTGCCCGGGTAGTTGTTGCGCAGGGAGATGAGATATTCGTCGGCCTCGAAGTCATTACCTTCAGCGCGGAGGATGTCGCTCAGGAGGATGAAAGCCCGGGCGAGCCAGTATTGTGAAGGGGGATTGGAGTTGATAAACCTATCGATGGCCTTGTGGGCATCGGCAGTGTGTTCGTTGGTGAAGAGCGAAGAAGCGTGGGCCACAGAGGCTCGTGCGGCATTGATGTCGTCGGGGGCTGCGGAGATGAGCATCTCCCATTGGGCGTAGGCCTCCTCATGATGCCCCAGGCGGTCGAGAGCGATGCCACGGAGCAACATCACCTCATTACGGTTCTTAGAGCCGGAGGCAGTAGAGGCGAGGAGGTCGTCGGCAGCGCGGAGGGCAGTATCGTTGCGTTTGAGGTCGGTAGCGGCGCGGAGGATGCCGAGGCGCGCGAGAGAGAGCTGAGAGGGATTGGCAGCTATCTCGGCCAGGGCAGAATAGCTTGCGAGAGCAGCCTCGGTCTTTCCGGCAGCAGCCTCAGAATCGGCACGAATGAGAAGTGCATCCGGAGCGGTGTCGGCATCGGGATAGTCGGAGAGCAGGCGGTCGGCATAGCTAAAAGCCAAGTTGAAGTCGCCGGAGAGAGCAGCAGCCTCGGCCATATAGTAGAGAGCCTTGGGATAATTGGCCCCTTGGGGATAATCTTTGAGATATGTCGCAAGGCGAGCGGTATTGTCCTCTTCCATATAGCTTTTCTCGGCAGCAGAGAAAGCGAGCCGCTCGAGGTCGGAGGGGTCGAGCTCCGGGGCATCGTTGACTGAGGCGAGCCAAGAGGAGAGTGCTGGAAGATCGTTGCGCGAGGCATAGATGTTTTTGAGGTCGTCAAGAGCAGTGCGAGCCTCAGAGCTTGAGGGGAAGTCGGAAATGATGGCCTTATAGTCGGCAATAGCGAGCTCTTCTTGACCGGAATTGAGGCGCGTGACAGCCATGCGGAGGCGGCCCTGGCGCGAAGCGGCCGAGGCGGGATAGAGGTCGGTGAGCGACTGATAGGTGGCGATAGCTCCATCGTTGTTTCCCAATGCTACTTGGCTCTCAGCTCTTTCGAGGAGAGCATCGGGACGGAGAGCCGAAGAGGGATATTGGTCGGCAAAGCGGTCGAGCGTCTCAATCTTCCCCTTATGGTCGCGCATGAGACCGAGCATGATGGCTTGCTGGAAGAGTGGATAATCGGCTGAGGCGGGATTGAGGTCGTGGGCCTTAGCATAGATAGCAGCAGCCTCGGCGAAATCGGCGCGGAGATATGACGCGTCGGCCTGACGGGCGAGCGCATCGGAGCGGAGGCTTGGGGCGACGCTCTTGTCGGCAGATACAGCGGCAAAAGCCTTGGCAGCTTCAGGGTAGTGCTGCAGGTCCCAAAGGGCATAACCGAGATGGTAGTTTGCCACGGCGCGGTCAGGATCCTTATCCGGAGCCTCCTTAAGGAAAGAATTGAGGGTCTTGACAGCCTCGGCGGGGCGCTCGAGACTCAGCTCAGTGATGCCTTGCCATAGGGAAGCAGGGAGAGCGATCGACTTGTCGCCATAAGGAGATGCAGCTGCCTCCTTGAAATGTTTGAGAGCCTGAGTGTATTTTGCCTCACCATACTCGCGCGAGCCGAGAGCATAAACGACCCTTTGGCGCGCCTTGCGCACAGCCTGAGAGGGATTGGTCAAGTGGTCGATGGAGGCGAGAGCCTGCTCATAATTTCGGTCGGCCATATATCCGTCGACGATATACTCCTGGACCGTGGGCGCAAAGTCGCTATTGGGATACTTGTCGAGAAAAGACTCCAGAGCGGCCACCGAGCTGGCGAAAGGGGCGTGAGCGCCGTTGATTGAGGCCACTGCATGATTGTACGCAGCGTTCTCGGCCACCTCAGTATCATAAGGCGCGTTCATGGCGCGCTCAAAAGCGAGGAGTGCAGCATCAGTGCGGTCGGCCGCGAGATAAGCGTGCCCGAGCATAAGAGAAGCGCTCTGTCCCATAGCGGATGGGTCGGCGGCGGCGCGGCTCAGGAGCGAAGAGGACTCAGAATAATGACCCCGGCGAAATTCATCTGTGCCGAGGATATACAGGGCTGTTGGGGCGGGCTCATCGACAGCCTGCGCATAGATCCAGAGGAGAGGGACAGCTTCATCAGTCTGGCCCAAATTATAGAGAGACTCGCCGGCGATGCGCCTTGCCTCGGGGTGGAAAGGCCCCTCGGGCTCCTTCAGCACCTTGCGCGCGGCAGCAAGAGCACGCTCATTGTCTCCCTGAGAGTAGCGGATTTGGGCAATGTAGGTGTTGGCCGCTGCGGCGATGGATGGGTTGGCAGCCGACGCAGCCTCAAAACGCTTGAGTGCCTCGTTGTAATTGTCGTTACGATAAGCTATATAGCCAAGATAGAAGACTGAGGCAGGTCCATACTCGCCGGCAGCGCCGCTATGGGAGACGGCCTCAAAGAGAGGGGCAGCGGCGGCATAGTCGGCCATCATCATCAGGCACACGCCATGTCGGAACCTTAGAGCGGCAGCTTCAGCATCGTTGAAGCCCGAGGGGGCGAGCGCGGCATAGCGTCTCAGAGCCTCGGGATAATCTTTGAGCGCGAAAAACCAGTCGGCGGCCGCCATCTTAGCGGCGGCAGCAGCGGCACTTTCAGGATAAGCAGCGGCAAAAGCATCGAGGAGGAAAGGAGCAGAGGCATCGCGCTCCCTCAGCGCTGCCATAGCGAGAGAGAGCTCAGCAGCTTCCCTTTGGGATGATGTGGGATAGAGTGCGAGGACCCGTAGGCTCTGGTCGATGGTCCCGCGAGCGTTATTGTCGGCAGCCATAGCCACGGCACGCTCGAGGTAGCCATCAGCCTTGGGGCTATTGATCTGGGCCTCGGCCACGAATGGGAGGAGGCAGACAGCGGCGGCGCCCGCCGCCACAAGGATATTGCGGTGTGTCATAATGGATGGACGAGGATAAGCTGACCCACGCCCGCGAAAGGGGCAGGGTGAGGAGATCGCGAGTGCAAAAATACAGCATTTATTTATATCTCCATATCAAATAGGAGGTAAAAGCAAGTCGGGAGAGGGAAAAAAAGGAAGAATGAACAAAAAAAAGATGGACGGGGGGTGAACCTTTTGGCCGGGACGTTGTTTAAGGGATATAATTACACACTTATCCTATATACATATACACGATGCAATACTATTTTCCCTACTGCCACATCCTGGAGCAGAGCGTATCTCAGGCTGTAAGCAAGCATGCCTATATAGGCGATTGGCAGGTGTACACTGCCATGGCCGTAACGGCAACTCAGAGTCAGAGCGCAGAGATAAGTGAGCTCTATTATTAACGGATTATCCACCTCTCAAACTGAGCCGGGGGCTATGCAGGCACGCGTAGCTCCCGGCTCAGTTTATGATAAAACCTCGGGTGGGCGCAGATTGTTATAATTGTATGAAAAAGACCATACTCCTCTTCGTTGTCGCGGCGGTGGTGTGCTTCCTGTCAATTGCCGCCTATTCAGGCCGAGTGCGTCAGGCCAGTGAGGGCTTTCGAGCTCCCGAAATAAGCCTTCAGCCCCTGTCGGGACAATCGTCAAGGCTGTCGCTCAAAGACCTTAAAGGCCGATATGTGCTGCTCTCGTTTTGGTCGGCTGCCGACCCAACGTCGCGCATGCGCAACATGACCTATGACGGCATAGTGCATGATATAGACGCCGGATTGGCCCCTACGCAAGAGCCCGTGAGCTTTATCTCGGTGAACTTTGACACATCGCGCAAGCTGCTTGAAGAGATAGCCTCGCGTGATGGGCTCGACCCCACTATGATGGCTCATGCCCAGGGCATTGAGGCCAAGAGGCTGATAGCCGATTATCGGCTGGCCGACGGCTATCGGTCATACCTCATCGGGCCAACAGGACATGTCATGGCTCGCAATCCGTCGAAGGCCGACATCATGGCGGCGCTTAGGCGGTGAAGGCGTTGCGCGGTAGGGGCGGAAGAAAAAGGCCGCTTGCAGAGTGGGGAGACCATCTGCAAGCGGCCAAAAGAGAGCGGTAGACGGGACTCGAACCCGCGACCCTCGGCTTGGGAAGCCAATGCTCTACCGACTGAGCCACTACCGCGATTGTTGGTGCAAAGGTAATGGAAAAATCATCAAAGTGCAAATCCGCGATTGATTTTTTTTTGAAATCCGCTTAAAAAAAGCGGCGATATGGGGATAGCGAACATAGGGTGTGGCACGATTGTTGTAGGGATACACAATACAGTAATCAATCACCAACAATTCAACACCCCAATGCAACCCGTTATCTCAGAGATAGCCACGGATAAGGCTCTTGACTTTAAGCCCTTTACGTATGAGGAAATTATGCGCCTGACGCCAATGTTGACGATGAGCCCGAGTCGGACATGTGACTTTACCATAGGTGGCATCTATCTGTGGCAACACTATTTCATGTATACTCGCGCCATAGTGGACGACACACTGTTTATCAGAGGCGTGGCCGAGGATAACCTGACCATGACAGCGTATTCTCTGCCTCAGGGACGGCTCCCCTTGACCAAGTCTATGCCCCTCTTGCAGCGCCATGTGGAGATGGAGGGGGGAGGTGAGTTGCTGCTCTCTGCAGTGCCCGAAGACCGACTCGGGGAGCTGGCATGTGCGGCGCAGATAAGCCGCGTGGAGGAGCTACCCGACTGGGCCGACTACTTATATGAAATAGAGCCCATGGCCACCTTTGCGGGGAAGGCGATGAGCAAAAAACGCAATCATGTCCATAGGTTTGAGGCCGATCACCCCGATGCGCTCTTTGAGTCTATGACAGCGGCCAATATACCGGCGGCGCTTGACTTCTTGGCCCGACACTCAGCACCGGCGCCCGACAAGAGTGTCACGGCCGATTATGACATAATAGAGACGGCTGAGACTCTCCGCCATCTCGATCGCTACCCTACTTTTGAGGGAGCGGTGTTGAGAGCACCGGGGAGGGGAGTGGTGGCGTTTACTATAGGGGAAGTCATCGGCGACACCTTATATGTGCATATCGAGAAGATGGATCACGAGGTGAATGGTTCGGGAGAGACGATAAGCTCTCGCTTCTGCCAAATGATGAGAGAGCGCTATCCGTGGCTGCGATATGTCAATCGCGAAGACTCGTCGGGCGACCCCGGGCTTGCGCGCGCCAAAGAGGCTTATCACCCGTGTGGAATCTTAAGGAAATATAACGTGTGGGTCAGCAGGCCTTAAAGCTCATGTCGAGGCTCTTGACCGAGTGGGTCAAAGCACCTACCGAGATGAAATCGACCCCGGCCTCGCCATAAGCGCGAAGCGAATCGAGAGTGATGCCGCCCGAGCTCTCCACCTCAGCGCGTCCGGCGATGAGCTTGACAGCCTCGGCAGTGGCCTCGGGGGAGAAATTGTCGAGCATGATGCGGTCAACGCCGGCCTCGAGAGCTTGGAGAATCTCGGCCGTATTGCGTGTCTCTACCTCGATCTTAAGGTCCTTACCGCGCTCCTTGAGATAGCGACGAGCTGATTCCACAGCCTGTGGTATGCCACCGGCAAAGTCGATATGATTATCCTTGATGAGGATCATGTCAAAGAGGCCGATGCGATGGTTTGTGCCCCCGCCAATCTTGACCGCCTCCTTTTCGAGCATACGCATTCCGGGGGTGGTCTTACGCGTGTCGAGGACAGTGGCCTTGGTGCCGCGGAGCTTTTCTTGATAACGGGCTGTGGTGGATGCAATGCCGCTCATGCGCTGCATGATGTTGAGCATAGTGCGCTCAGCCTGGAGGAGAGAGCGGACAGGCCCCTCAACAACAAAAGCCACATCGCCGGGCTTTACCTTCGCACCATCAGCGATGAACACCTCCATCTTGAGTGAAGGGTCGAGCCGACGGAACACATCACGCGCCACTTCGACGCCTGCGAGGATGCCCTCCTCCTTGATAATCAGCCTTTGACGGCCCATAGCGTCGGCCGGTATAGTTGAAAGAGTGGTGTGATCGCCATCGCCAATATCTTCGGCGAAAGCGAGAGAAAGGAGATCGTCGACCAGTTGGGCTCTTGTCTTCATGTCGATTGTTTGTTATAGTAAAAGTTGGTGCAAAGATAAGACAAATCTCGATAATTTGTATATTTGCATCGCGATAAGCCAAACGCCAACTAAAATCACGACCATGTTTCCACATAAAGAAATAAGACTGAGCGACGAGATAAGAGCGCATGCCCCCGGGCTGAGAGTGCTTGCAATCGAAGCGAGCATTTCTAACGGCCCGACGACCGATGCCCTTAGAGACGAGATGGGCCATGTGGCCGGAGAAATAGTTGAGCGATATGAGATAGGCGACATAAACCATCGCTCCGGGATAGCCGCCACCCGAGCCGCCTATAAAGCTTGTGGGAAAGACCCCAACCGCTATCGTCCCTCGCAAGAGCAGCTATGCAGGCGGATAATCCAGGGCAAAGAGCTCTACTATATCAGCCAGGCAGTAGACGCCATCAACATCATCTCGATAAAGAGCGGATATGCCATAGGGGGCTTTGATGCCGACAAGATAGGTGGAGAGTGCCTCACCCTGGGAGTGGGGTGCGAGGGGGAGCCCTATGAAGGTATAGGGCGGGGAAGCCTCAACATAGCCGGAATGCCGGTTTATCGCGATGCCATTGGGGGAGTGGGCACCCCCACCTCAGACAACGAGCGCACCAAGCTCAGCAACAGCACCCGCCACCTACTGATGACTGTCAATATGTATGGCGAAGAAATGGCCCCCTCAGAAGTGGAGGCCCTGACGCGCAGCCTCTTAGAGCGACATTGCTCACTGACATATTTCAACGCAACCATAATCGACTGACTCAAAATAGACATGACACCCTCACAACGCATAGAGCAGCTCCGCGCCGAGCTCAATCGCCACAACCGCCTCTATTATATAGACAATGCCCCGGAAATCTCAGACCGCGACTTTGACATGATGATGCATGAGCTGGAGGCCCTGGAGAAAGAGTATCCTGAGCTTGACGACCCTCTGTCACCCACCCATCGAGTGGGAAGTGACTTGGCCGCTAAGGGGTTTGAGCAGGCCCCACACGTTAACCCCATGCTCTCGCTGTCAAATACCTACAGCGTTGAAGAGGTGGACGAATTTGTTAAGCGCTGCCGTGAAGGGCTCATGGGCGAAGACTTTGAGATAGTTGGCGAGCTGAAATATGACGGCACCTCCATATCGCTCATCTACGAAGATGGGCGATTGCAGCGAGCCGTGACTCGCGGCGACGGGACAAAGGGCGACGTCGTGACTGACAATGTGCTGACCATCCGCTCTATCCCGGCCGTGATAGACGCTTCCGACGCCCCACGGCACTTCGAGATAAGAGGCGAGATATTGCTCCCATGGGAAGCCTTTGATCGTCTCAATGCCGAGCGACAATATAATGAAGAGGCGCTCTTTGCCAACCCACGCAACGCCGCCGCCGGGACGCTGAAGACACTTAATTCTGCCGAAGTGGCTCGCAGAGGACTTGATGCCGTGTTTTATTACCTCATAGGTGACAATCTGCCATATAATAACCACTATGACAACTTGATGGCTGCCCGTAAATGGGGCTTCAAAGTGGCCCCTCACATGGAGCTGCTCCATAGCATAGAGGAGGTGGATGCCTTCATAAACCGCTGGGACAAGGAGCGTAGAGAGCTACCCGTGGCTACCGACGGGCTCGTGTTTAAGATCAACTCACTGCGCCAGCAGCTCAACTTAGGTTACACAGCAAAGAGCCCTCGCTGGGCCATAGCTTATAAATTCCCGGCCGAGAGGGCCTTGACGCGATTGCGCTTCGTGTCGTTTGAAGTGGGGCGTACCGGAGTAATCACCCCGGTGGCCAATTTGGAGCCGGTGCTCCTGTCGGGTACGATAGTGAAGCGCGCGTCGCTTCATAACGACGACGTGATGACCTCGCTTGGCATTCATCAGGGAGATATGCTCTATGTGGAGAAAGGGGGCGAGATAATCCCCAAGATAACCGGAGTGGATGAGAGCGCGCGCGAAGTGGGTGCTGAGCCGGTGAGATTTGTAACCCACTGCCCGGCGTGTGGGACGGCGCTGACGCGCGTAGAGGGGGAAGCCGCATGGGTGTGTCCCAACAAATATGGATGCGCCCCTCAGATAGTGGGTCGCATCCAGCATTATGTCGGGCGGCGGATGATGGACATCGATGGCCTTGGTGAAGAAGCCTCGCGCCAGCTCTATGAGGCCGGACTCGTTAGAGACATAGCCGACCTGTATAGCCTCACTGTGGCCGATTTGATGACCCTCGAAGGATTTGCCCAGCGCTCGGCTCAGAGAGTAATAGACGGCATCGAAACCTCTAAAAGAGTGCCGTTTGAGAGAGTGGTATATGCTTTGTCGATACCCTATGTTGGGGAGACCGTAGGTAAAAAACTGGCTCGAGCGGTAGGGTCGATGGAAAATCTTATGGAGATGAGTGTAGAGGAGCTCACCGGCATCTCGGAAATAGGGGAGAAGATAGCCCTGTCGATAGTTGACTTTATGGCTCAATCCTCAAATCGCGACATCATCAGGCGCTTGACCGAGGCCGGAGTGAAGATGGAGGTGGATCGTGCAGACCTCCCGCCGATGAGCGATGCTCTGGCCGGGAAGACGATAGTGATATCAGGCACCTTCTCGCGGCATTCGCGCGACGAATATAAAGAAATCATCGAAGCCAATGGCGGCAAGAACTCAGGGTCAATCTCCAAGAAGACCGACTTTATCTTGGCCGGTGAGAACATGGGCCCGGCCAAGCTGGAGAAAGCTAATAAGCTTGGTATACCTATCCTTGACGAGGAGGCCTTCTTGGCGCTACTCCCATAGCGTCACTTCCCGGGGTAGTTGAATTAAGGGAAAGAGAGGCTTGTCGGAGTCAATTTTAGGGAAAATGTAAAATTTTTTTGAAAAAAGTTGCGGAAAAATTTGGAGCGTATTATGAAAAAGCCGTACCTTTGCATCGTCAAAAGGAAACAACCTCGCGACGACGAATAAGTGCCCACGGCGCGACTAAATGGCGATTTAGTGTAGTGGCCTAGCACGCCACCCTCTCAAGGTGGAGACTCGGGTTCGATTCCCGAATTCGCTACGGTTTCGGTCGGATTTATAGCAAATCCGGCCGAAAAATATTTTATACGTAATCACATACGCGACCACAGCGTAGCGATGTCGTTACAACCTATGGGCTGGCGGCGACTCGGCGTGGTGAGTGTCGCGAGTAAGCGGATTATTTATTGTGGGCGTGGCGGTTGCGTTCAATGATGAGAGCAAACGACTTGGGGAGTCTGACATTATATAGGTCATAGGCTTCGTCAAAGAGCGGAGCAATCTCCTCGTCGGTAAACCCCGCTATGCCGCAGCCTATGCGCGTGACATAGAAGGTGTTTTGATCCCACTCGCGCGCCAGCTTGATGAAGTCGTCAACGTAAGGCTTGATGGTATCCACTCCTCCTTGCATGGTGGGTATGGCGTAAGACTGACCCTGAGGGCCTACTCCCTGGCCCAATATGGCACCAAATTTTTTGAGAGCCGCGCGCGCAGCTCCGCCAATGTGCATCCCTTGGAGGTTGCTTCCAAAGACAAAGATTTCATCGGGCTCAAGATGTGTTATTCTTTCAGGCGTGTAGTTTCTTGACATATTGTTGTTTATATGGAGTGATGGGTGGAGGTTACAAGGAGGGTGAGCTCTTCGTAGGTTGGGATGTCGGGCAAGAAGCGAGGAGGCTCTCCGGGCGAGGTCAGGGCACAATAGTGGGTGAGGCCATTGGATACAATCAGCAGGGGGGTGGATAGCGCAATGTTGTAACGCGCAGCCTGGGCAAATACTTCTGAAGAAATCTTGACAGTCGGGGCCTTATACTCAATGATGGCCATAGGGCGTCGTCCATCGGGGTGGAACACCACCGTGTCGCATCGCCGACTGAGGCCGTTGAGAGTTATTGCCATCTCATTGGCCATGCGTGTGGCGCGATATCCCTTGGCACTGATAATCCACGCCACAAACGACTGTCTGACATACTCTTCGGGGGTAAGCGCCACCCATCGTTGACGCAGAGGGTCGAGCACCTCTCGTCGCGTGGGGAAAGATGCCGAGGAACGGAGGGTCATCTCGGCCAACGGAAGATTGAGTGGAAGCATTTGGTCGTTTGTGAAAATGTGTGTAAATTTACGCATTATTTTCAGACAATGGCAAATCCATCTGCAATAACCTATGCATCGCTCCGCGCCAGCCTCGTCAAGGGGCAGGTAAATGCGCCTGTCTTCATCCTCCATGGCGAGGAGGGATATTTCACTGATGAGCTCGTGAAACTCTTTGAGGCACTTGTGTCGGAGGCCGACCGTGACTTTGGCCTCTTCACCTTTTATGGCCCAACGACCAATGCGGCAGCTATCATTCAGGCTGCCCGCAGCTTTCCTATGATGGTGGAGCGGCAGGTGGTGATAGTCAAGGAGGCTCAAGCTATGAACGCCAATGAAATCAATAAATTAGCGCCAT
Source organism: Alloprevotella sp. (assembly GCA_023663135.1). Lineage (GTDB taxonomy): Bacteria > Bacteroidota > Bacteroidia > Bacteroidales > Muribaculaceae > Paramuribaculum. The sequence continues at coordinate 2,378 of JAMPIE010000034.1, read as the reverse complement.
ATGTGGCTGCGCCCGCTGCCACCACCATATTTGTGCTCTGTTACAGAGGTGCGCAAGCCAAGGGCAAAGACCTTCTTGCTGCCGCCAAGAAGGGCGGGGCTGTGGTGCTCGAATCTAAGAAGCTCAATGAACGCAATATAGGGCCTGTCATTGAATCCATTGTAAAGGAGAAGGGGATTAACATTGAGCCGCGTTCGGTGGCTATGCTCAGCGAGTATATCGGCACCGACGCCTCGCGCCTCTACAACGAGATTGACAAGCTTGCCCTCGTCTTGGGCAAGGGCTCCACAATCACCCCCGAGGCTATCGAGCGCAATATAGGCATTTCTAAGGACTATAATAACTTTGAGCTGGTGTCGGCTGTTGCCACGCGCGACATGGCTCGGATGTTTACCATCTTAGGATATTTCCGCGCCAATCCCAAGGGCAATCCAACAGTGCTGACCACTGCTGCTCTCTTCAACTTCTTCTCCGGGCTACTTATCTATCATTTCACCCCATCAAAGTCGCCGGGCGATAAGATGGCTGCGCTTGGGCTGAAGTGGCAAGGTCAACTGAGCGACTATGAGAAAGGTGCACGCAACTATAACGCTTTTATGACCATAGGTATTATCTCGGAACTACGCAAGTTTGACCGCATGACCAAGGGAATAGGGTCGCGCCAGAATGAATATGACCTGCTCCACAGCCTCCTTTACCGCATCTTGACCATCCGCGGACTGAGATGAGCACTTTGTCATTCCCAGAGTCCTCGGCGACGAAGCGTCGATAGGGCGCGTCGGCGGTCGGACGCCAATGCCCGGCGGAGCGCATCGATAGAGGGGAACTTCTTTTCGTCGCGCAGACGCGAGATAAATTGCAGCTTAAGGGTCGCGCCATAGAGATAGCCGGTCCAGTCGATGATGTGAGCCTCAATGGTCTGTGGGGCGTTGGCCGGATCATCTTCCACCGTAGGGCGATGGCCAATGTTTACCACTGACGGGATCCTCTCGCCTGTGGGGAGGATGGCGATAGTGGCATATACGCCCGGAGCAGGTATCATGGCGTTATCGTGGTCAGGTTCAATGTTGGCTGTAGGAAATCCGAGGGTGCGCCCAAGGTGACGGCCATCCACAACTGTCCCGGTGAGTGTGAAGGGTCGGCCGAGTGCATTGTCTGCTTCCTCTATCTTCCCATCGGCAAGGAGCCCACGGATGATGGAAGAGCTCACCGGCGCGGCCGTCCCCTTATATTCCGGGGCCTCGATGATGTCCATCCCTATCTCGGTGCCTATTGCGCGATATTGCTCAATGCCGTCAATGCGGTCTTTGCCAAAGCGATTGTTGAATCCCACCACGAGGGCATCAATGGCCCATCGTTTATGGAGCATTGAGAGGAAGCGGTGAGCTGTCATGCGGCGCATCTTGGTGTCGAAGTCGAGCACCACAATGTCGTCGGCCCCGGCCTCCTCCATCAGCGTCATCTTCTCCTCGGGGGAGCATATCAGGGGGGGGGCATCAGAGGGTCTCACCACCGTCAGGGGATGATTGCGAAAGGTTACTGCAGTGGGAGTTAACTCTCTCTGCGTGGCTTCGAGGCGCAGGTAGTCGAGCAGGAAGCAATGGCCGCGGTGGACCCCGTCATACATCCCTACGGCGGCAATGCGTCGCCGTTTAGTGTTGCCTTTGGTGAGTATCATTTCTTGAGGCGCTCCTCCAGTAGCGTCATAAACTCTTCGCCCGGGGCAATGAGGAGGGTGTGGAAGCCGAGAGCACCGGCGGTGTCAAGGTTGGCTTGCGAGTCGTCGAGAAAGATGGTCTCTTCGGGCTTAAAGTCAAGGTCGCGAGCCGCTATGCTGAAGATCTCAGGCGCGGGCTTCATCACCTTGGCCTTATAGGAGCGGATGATGCCGTCAAAATAAGCGTCGGGTCCGGCGAGTCCATCCTTGCGAAACTCATCTGTGATCTTGGCTTTCCACATTATGGGGTTGGTGTTGGAGAGGATGCCGAGCCGGTATCCCCGTTGACGTAGCTCCCTGAGTGCTCGGAGGCGACTTACTGGAATGCCTATGAGAAATTTCATGAAGGCGGTGTCAATCTCGATATCAGTAACACCGGAGCGTAGCTTAGGACGGAGCGAGTCGCGAAACTGAGAGGGGGACATTGAGCCATTTTCGATGCCCATGAAGGGGCCGGCCTGAACATATTCGCCTAAGAAATCTTCAGGGCGGTCCATTCCAAGCTTACGGAAGGCATCGATGCAGTCTTGTCGGCAGATTTCCATTATCACACCTCCAAGGTCAAAGAGTAAATTTTTTATCATATTGATTTTTATGCGTTTATTTATGACAATAGTTCGTTAAAAATTTGACTTTGGAAAATATGCTGTAAAAAATATTC
>JAMPIE010000033.1 GCA_023663135.1 Alloprevotella sp. | reverse complement strand
CGGGCCGACGACGCCGCCGGGCCGCATGCCGCCGAGCTCCGCCAGGCCGAGAAAGAATTGGCGCGATATATAGTGAGATATGCGATGGTGGGGTGTTTCACCTCCGAGGCCACAGAAGAAGAGCCCTCGCAGCCCGTAAGCGTGATGGACTACATCGCCGGGGAGCTTGACTATGACGAAATAAAGATAAGCAACCCCGACATAGCCTCGCTGTATAAAGAGGTGGAGGGGATGGCCGGGGAGCATCGCGCCGGGCGTCTCACAGCCGAAAGAGAGGCCGACAGGGAGCTGGAGACGCGACTGCGCGAGGGGATAGAAGAGATAGGGCGCGAGCACTCGAGCGAAGGGCTGGCGGGGATAGAGCGCGCCGAGCGCAACCTGCGCGAGCGACTGGCCGCCGAGCGCGAGGAGAAGCTCGACCGATATGACTGCCGGTATGCCGAGCAGCGACTGGTGTCGCACCCCGACGACCGCATCCGCGCCCTTGCCACCGAGCTTGTGGCCGACCGCCACCGACTGAGCAAGATACACACCAAGTATAGCCACGTAGAGACCGAGCGGGAGCGACTGCCAATCCTCGTGCCCAGGGCAGTGTATGAGCTCAAATATACCATCCTGGAGCTACAGATACGCGACCTGGCTCGCGAGCTGACAGTAGGAGCGAGCCCCGAACGCCAAGGAGAGATAATGAAGAAGATGGTGGAGCTCAACGAGATACGCAAGCGGCTGGCCGAATATCTCGGCGAGCGGACCCTCTCGGCCCGGCGTTAGACAAAGAGAGTGGCCTGAGTGGCCGAAGAGATGGCAGCCGAGACGAAATCGCCGGGGCGGAGCGAGCGGCCATCGATGACGCGCGGGAGGACGACAGCCTTGTTGGTCGACGATCGGCCAATCAGCTGCTCGGCCGGATTGCGCTTGGCCGGAGCCTCGATGAGGATCTCCATTTCGCGGCCTATGTCGGCGCGATTGGAAGCGAGCGAGAGCTCGCCCTGGAGGGCAATCATCTCGTTGAGGCGAGCCACCTTGACCTCGTCGGGGACATTGTCGGGGAGATGACGGGCGGCAAAAGTGCCGGGGCGCTCAGAATACTTAAACATGAAAGCCGAGTCGAAAGCGGCCTGGCGCATGAGCGAGAGCGAGGCCTGATGGTCGGCATCGGTCTCGCCATGGAAGCCGGTGAAGAGGTCGGTGGACAGGCCGCAACCGGGGATGATGGAGCGTATGGCCTCGACGCGGGCAAGATAGTCGGCGCGAGTGTAGCGGCGGTTCATGGCCTTGAGAACCGAGTCGGAGCCGCTCTGGACCGGCAGATGGATGTGACGGCAGAGATTGGGGCGTGAAGCGATGGCGCGGAGAGTGTCGTCGTTCATATCGCGGGGGTGTGAGGTGGTGAAGCGCACCCGCATCTGAGGGGCAGCGTCGGCCACGGCGCGGAGGAGGTCGGCAAACGACATAGGGGCCTCATCCGAAGACCCCTCAAAGCGATAAGAATCGACATTCTGGCCCAGGAGAGTCACCTCGCGGTAGCCCTTGTCGCGGAGGTCGGCCAGCTCGGCCAGGATGGAGCGGGGGGAGCGGGAGCGCTCTCGGCCGCGGGTGTAAGGGACGATGCAGTAAGAGCAGAAATTGTTGCATCCCCTCATGATGGAGATGAAGCCCGAGATATGGAGATTGCCGATGCGCGCCGGGATGACGTCGGCATACGTCTCAGACGCAGAGAGCTCGACATTGACCGCGGGCTGGCCGGCGCGGGCAGCAGCCACGAGGGCGGGGAGGTCGAGATATGCATCAGGGCCGGCCACGAGGTCTACGCCATACTTCTCGGCCAGGTCGTGGCCAAGGCGCTCGGCCATGCATCCCACGACGCCTATGATGAGCGGCGAGGAGCGGCGGCGACGGAGAGCACGGAGCTCGGCGATGCGGGCCATGACGCGCCTCTCGGCAGCGTCGCGGATAGAGCAAGTGTTGAGAATGACGGCGTCGGCATCGGCCGGAGCGTCGATAAGACGGTAGCCATCCTGAGCCAAGACGGCAGCGATGACCTCAGAATCGGCCACATTCATCTGGCATCCAAAGGTCTCGATATATAGCGAACGGTCAAAGAAATCGGTGGACATCACACTAAAAAAGCTCAAAAAACGGCGAGTGGGCCGCAAATTGGTTTGCTTCTAAGGGAAATAAAGATTAAATTTGCGCAAAAATACAAAAAACCAACCATTATACACGCAAAACCACCATGTCATTTCCCAAACTGACGGCAGCCGAGGCCGCCGAGCTTATCCCCCACGACGCCAACATAGGCCTGTCAGGCTTCACCGCCGGCGGCTCGCCGAAGGTAGTCACCGAGGCCTTGGCAGCCCGCGCCGAGAAGCTCCATGCCGCCGGCCAGGAGTATAAGGTCAACATATTCACCGGCGCCTCGACCAACCATTGGGCCGACGGAGCGCTGGCCAACGCCAACGCCATCAACAAGCGCACCCCCTACCAGAACACGCCCGACCTTCGGAAGCGCATCAACAGCCATGACTGCCACTACTTCGACCTCCACCTGAGCGAGTTGGCGCAGAAAGTGCGCTATGGCACATATGGCGAGCTGGACTGGGCCATCATCGAGGTGGCCGACGTGGCCGACAATGGCGAGGTGGTGCTCTGCATGGGCGTAGGCAACGTGCCCACCTATGCGCGCATGGCCAAGCACGTGATCTTGGAGCTCAACCACGACTTCCCCAAGGAGATGTATGGGATGCACGACATATACATTCCCCAGGATCCCCCCTACCGTCGTGAGATACCGGTGTTTACGCCGAGCGACCGCATCGGCATCCCCACCGTGAAGATCGACCCGGAGAAAATCGCGGGCATAGTAGACTCGAAGAACTATGACGGCATCAAGGGGTTCACCGAGCCCGACGAGACAACCCTCCAGATAGGCGCCAACGTCTGTGGCTTCCTCCTGGGCGAGATGAGAGCCGGGCGCATCCCCGCCTCGTTCCTGCCGCTTCAGAGCGGAGTGGGCAATGTGGCCAACGCCGTGCTCTACGGGCTTGCCGAGGCAAAGGAGATACCGGCGTTCCAGATGTATACCGAAGTGACCCAGGACGCCGTCCTTGAGCTCATGAAGCTGGGCCGCTGCAAGTTTGCCTCCTCCTGCTCGCTGACCATCAGCGACAAGATGGAGGAAGAGGTGACCCACAACTTAGAGTTTTTCCGCGACAAGCTGGTGCTTCGCCCCGCCGAGATAAGCAACAACCCCGAGATAATCCGCCGCCTGGGAGTAATAGCCATGAACACCGCCTTGGAGGCCGACATCTTTGGCAACATCAACTCCACCCATGTCGTGGGCACCAAGATGATGAACGGCATCGGAGGCTCAGGCGACTTCACCCGCAACGGCTACATCTCCATCTTCTCATGCCCGTCGATCACCAAGGGAGGGCTGATAAGCAACATAGTGCCGATGGTGAGCCACGTGGACCACACCGAACACTCCGTAGACATCCTCATCACCGAGCAAGGCGTGGCCGACCTTCGCGGCAAAGACCCGGTCCAGCGCGCCCACGAGATAATCGAGCACTGCGCCAACCCGATGTATCGCCCCTTGCTTCGCGACTACCTTCGCCTGGGCAAGGGAGGACAGACCCCCCACACCCTTGCCGCGTCGCTGGCCTTCCACACCTCGTTTCTCGAGACCGGCTCAATGGCCAACGTGGACTGGAGCCGCTACGAATGAAGCTCGCGCTCCTCGGTCTGACACTCATCATGCTGCCCCTGGCGGGTGGATGCCGCGAAGAGGCCCGCGGGCCTTCAGCCGACACCTACCCGGTCAGGGGCATCGACGTGAGCGTCCATAACGGGGAGATAGACTTTGAGCGAGTGCGCGAGGCGGGAGTGAGCTTCGCAATCATCAAGGCCACGGAAGGGACTGACTGGCAAGACCGCAACCTCACTCGCAACTATGCCCGAGCGCGTCGCGCCGGCCTCAAGGTGGGGCTCTATCACTTCTTTCGCTTCAACACCCCCGGTCGCCTTCAAGCTCTCAACCTCATAGAGGCCACGGCCACACGCCCGGTCGACCTCCCCTTAGTGATAGACATCGAGGAGTTTGGCAACCCGCGGTTTACCCCGACGCGCCAAGTGTTGGCCAAGCTCGACACCTGCATAGCCACACTGACAGAGGCGGGTCATCGCGTGATGCTCTACACCAACAAGCGTGGTTATCAGCGCTTTATTGAGGGACGTTATGACAGCATCCCCCTTTGGCTCTCGTCGCTCGACGAGGGGAGCCCCGACTTTGCGCCCTGGATCCTCTGGCAACACAGCCACCGAGGGACCGTCGAGGGCATCGACGGCCCCTCAGACCTCAACGTCTTCACCGGCGACTCAGCCGCCTTTGCCGCCTTTGCCGGCGGGAACCGCCACAAAAAAGCCGACATATCCTCGGCCACACAATAAAACACGCGCGAGCGCGTTATTATCAGTGGATATACATATGAAAACTCTCTTCACCCACATACTTAAGCGCATCATCCCGGTCATGGCTCTGCTCATGGCCGCCAATGGGCATGTCCAAGCCCTCCCCCTCGACACCTACGCCGCCCGTTCAGTGCTGGCCGACGGACGATGGGTGAGGGTGGCCGTGACCTCATCAGGCTTAGTGCGCATCACCGACCGCGAGCTGCGCAGCTATGGCTTTGCCAATCCCGAGGCCGTCAAGGTCTACGGCTACGGCGGAGAACGCATCAGCGACCGCCTCGATGCCTCGACCTACGTTGACGACCTGCCGCAGACACCCTCAGTAAGCTCGGCCGGGAGCCTCGTCTTTTATGCCCAAGGGCCAGAAACCATCACCTCTACCGGGACATCATTTACCCACACCCTCAACCCCTTCAGCGCCTACGGCTATTACTATCTGAGCGACTATGGCGATGCCCCCCGGCTCGACCCTCCCACCGAGGGCATCAACCCCCACGGCGACGGAGCCACCAGCTTCACCGCCCACCTCTTCCATGAGCTGGAAGAGGCGAGCCTTGGCGAGAGCGGCCACCGCCTCTTTGGCGAGGATATGCGCTACACACGCTCTCGCTCCTTCACCTTCCCCATGCCGGGACGCGTCGAGGGCTCCGGAGTGGGAGTAAGAGTGACAATAGGCACCTCCATCAGCTATGAGGCCACCCTCGCCATAGCGGCCAACGGCGAGGCCGACCCCACGCCTACGCGCATAGCCGCCAACGCCGGAGGCCATAACTATGGAGTGGCCACCACCGCCACACGCACCATCAATCCTCAAGGCAACTCCCTGGCGCTCAACCTCACACTCGACACCAAAGGGATAGTGAGCGCAGCCCGCCTCGATGCCATAGACATCACCTACGAGCGCGAGCTCGCCCTCCCCTCCGACGGAGTGCTCCACTTCACCCTCTCCTCCCCCGAGGGTCGCCTCGACTGCGGCGAGAGAGCCGAGGGAGTGACCATCTGGGACGTGACCGACATCCACCACATCTCGCGCATGGACACCCACGCCGATGGGAACACCCTGACATGGCGCTCACCCTATGGCGGCGGACGCCGCTACGCCGCCTGGCGCGACGGCGCCACCGGCTTCACCAAGATAGCCGGAGGAGCCTCCATAGCCAATCAAAACCTCCACGGGGCGCTCTCGCAAGAAGCCGCCCCCGATATGGTCGTCATAGCCCCGCAGCCCTTCATGGAGCAAGCCAAGCGCATAGCCGCCCTGCGCGAGGGAGACACGCGCCACCCCCTGAGAGTGACCGTAGTCGACGCCGCCCAGGCTTATAACGAATTTGGCTCCGGCGCGCCCGACATCAACGCCCTCAGGCGCATGCTCAAGATGGTCTATGACAGAGGCGAGGCAGCCGGACGCCCCCTCCGCTTTGCTCTCCTTCTCGGCAGCGCCACCCACGACAACCGCTCGCTCACCACCGAGATGCATGCCGCCAACCGCTATGCACTTCCCACCTGGGAGAGCGACGAGAGCCTCTCGCAATATGACTCCTACACCTCCGACGACCTGCTCATGATGCTTGCCGACGGCTCAGGGTCACGCATGTCAAGCGACCCCTATGCCATAGCCGTGGGGCGCATCCCGGCGCGCTCAGTAGCCGACCTGGCCGCCTACGTAGACAAGCTCGTGACATACAACAGCCTCACCGACGACCGCGGGTGGAAAAACCGGCTGCTCTTCGTGAGCGACGACGGCAACGGTGGCTCCCACATCACACAGAGCGAGAGTCAGCTTGCAGCCATGCTCGCCAGCGACGGCGGCTCACGCATGATGCCGACAAAGGCCTATGTGGATGCCTTCCCGCTCGTGGGAGGCTCATGCGACGGCGCGCGCGAACGCCAGATGCGCACTCTTGACGATGGCGCAGTGTGGTGGAACTATATAGGCCACGCCGCCAAGACCTCGCTCACGAGCGAAAACATGCTGTCGCTCACCGACATATCTACTCTCTACCTGCGCCGCCTCCCCTTCTTCTACGGAGCCACATGCTCCTTTGCGCGATGGGATGGTGCCGACCCCTCGGGCCTCGAGCTCCTGGCCTTCAACGCCAAAGGGGGCATCATAGCCGGCATCTCGGCCACTCGCGAGGTGTATATCGAACAAAACCAATACTTCTCCGATGCCATTGGCGCTGAGGCTTTTGTCCGTCGCGCCGACGGCTCCCTCCCCACCATAGGCGAGTTTTTCCAAGCAGCCAAAAACCGATTAGCAGCCCCGGCGGGAGCCTCCAACACCAACAAGTTGCGCTACGTCCTCCTCGGCGACCCCTCCATGCACTTAGCCACCCCCGCCGAAAACATCAAAGTGGCCACCATAGCCGGCATTGCCGCCGACGAGAGCGCCCCAGAGCCCCCGGTGATCATGGCGCGCCAGCAGTTCCAAGTAACCGGCCGCATCACCGACCCCTCAGGCCGCACCCTCGACAGCTTCAACGGCTTCATTGGGGCCACCATCTACGATGCCGAGTACTCAACCACCTCCACCGGCCGCAAGACCCCCAACGACGGCGAGGGGAAACAGATTACCTTTGAAGAGCAGGGCGGACGCCTCTTTGCCGGGCGCGACACCGTGGCCGCCGGCCAATTCCGCATCTCCGTGGCCATGCCCGACCAGGTGGCCGACAACTTCCGTCCCGCCGCCATCTCGCTCTATGCCGTGGCCACCGACTCCACCGAAGCCACAGGCCTCAACCGCAACTTCTACGTCTACGGCTATGACGAGACAGCCGACATGGACCTCACCGCGCCCGTAATTGAATATGCCTACCTCAACCATCAGAGCTTCAAGCCCGGCGAGGCCGTCAACCCCTCCCCGATGTTTATCGCCAAGGTGAGCGACAACGTGGGCATCAACCTCTCCACCGCCGGAGTGGGCCGTCAGCTCAGCCTGACACTCGACGACACCACCCCCTTCACCGACCTCACACAATATTATACACCGGCCACCGACGGCACCAACGGAGGCACCATAGCTTATCCCCTGGCCGACATCCCCGACGGCCACCACACCCTCCTCTTCCGCGTCTACGACACCTCGGGCAACGTGGCCAGGCAGGAGATTGACTTTGCCGTCTCTCAGTCACTCGCCCCCAAGCTCTTTGAAGTCTTTAGCGATGCCAATCCGGCACGGACAGCCGCCAACTTCTACGTGCGCCATGACCGGCCTGATGCCACCCTCGACGTGACCATTGCCATCTATAACCTGCTGGGCCACATGGTGTGGACCTCAACCTCCACCGACCGCTCCGACATGTTCCTCTCAGCCCCCATGCGGTGGGACCTCCGCGACATGGGCGGCCGCCGAGTGAGCCGCGGCATCTACATCTACCGCGTGACAGCCACCGGAGCCGACGGCAAGCCTCAGAGCGTGAGCGGCAAGATAGCCGTGGCCGCCCAATAGCCCCATGCCCCTATCCCCTTATGATAAAGCCGCTTTCCCTCATACTGACCATCCTCTCTTTCGCTCCTGCAGCAATAGCCCAAGAAGCAGACCCCGACTCGCTCATCACCAATGAGCTCGACGAGGTGGTGGTGAAATCGCGCGCCCCCGGCCTGATGCGCATCGCCGGGGCCGAGACCGGCTTCCAGCTCGGGCAGACCGAGCTCTTCCGCGCCGCCTGCTGCAACCTCGGCGAGAGCTTCACCACCAATGCCTCCGTCGACGTGGACTATGCCGACCCCGCCACCGGAGCCAAGCAGATAAAGCTCCTCGGATTGTCAGGCTCCTACGTGCAGATGATGACCGAAAACCTGCCCGCCTTTCGCGGCGCCGCCATGCCCTATGCCTTCCGCTACGTCCCCGGCCCATGGATGAAGAGCATAAGAGTGTCAAAGGGGAGCTCTACGGTTAAAAACGGCTACGAACCCATCACCGGCCAGATCGATGTGGAATATCTCAAGCCTCAGGATGACCGCAAGGTCCACCTCAACACCTATCTCGACACCGACCTGAGGATGGAGCTCAACGCCGACGCCAATCTCCACCTCACCGATAAGCTCAATGCCGAGCTCCTGGCCCACTACGAAGACCGCTTCAAGACCCACGACGGCAACCATGACGGATTTGCCGACATGCCCGCCATTCGCCAGGTCAACCTCATGACTCGCTGGAACTACTTCGGCCCCTCATACATCTTCCACGGCGGCCTCTCGGCAATCGATGAGCGCAGCGAGGCCGGCCAGCGCGGCAAACACTTCTCCGGCCACGATCCTTACCTCATCGACACCAAGACCCGACGCTATGAGGGGTATATGAAACATGCCTTTGTCCTCAACCGCGAGCAAAACATGAACGTTGCCTTGGCGGCCAACGCATCTATGCACCAGCTCGATGCCACTTATGGGCACAAGCTCTATGGCGTTAACGAGAAGAGCGCCTATGCCCAGCTGATGTTTGAGAGCGACTTCACCGAGGCCCACAACCTCTCGGCCGGACTCTCGCTCAACTACGACTACTTAGGTCAGCGTCTGCGCCGGGTGGCCAATCTTACCCTCGCTCCGCAGTATCTGCGTGAGCGCGAGACCACCCCCGGCGCTTATGCTCAATATACCTTCAAATTGGGCACTCGCCTCACAGCCATGGCCGGAGTGAGGGCCGACCATAGCTCGGTCTACGGATGGTTTGCCACCCCACGATTCAACATCCGCTACTCCCCTCTCTCGGGTCTGACCTTCAAAGCCTCAGCCGGAAAAGGATATCGCACCGTCCACCCCTGGGCTGAGTATAACTACCTCTTAGCCTCGGGGCGCGAGATGGTAGTCGAAAACCTCCGGCAAGAGGCTGCATGGAACTTTGGCATCAGTGCCGATTATCTCCTTACCCTCGGAGCCCAAAGCCTCCGCTTCTCCCTCGAATATTTCCACACGCGCTTTGACCGACAAGCCGTCGTGGACTATGACAGTTCCCCCGACAAGCTCACCATAGCATCGCTCCGAGGCAAGTCATACTCCAACGTGGCCCAGGCCGAACTGACCTTCCAAAGCAGCTTTGGGCTGAGCGCCACCGCCGCCTTCCGCCTCAACGACGTGAAGACCACCTATTCAGGCTCCCTGATGGAAAAAGCCCTGACATCCAAGTATAAGGCCCTGCTAACTCTCTCTTGGAAAGACCCCTTGGAGATATGGCAGGCCGATGCCACCTTTGTGATGAACGGCGGCGGCCGACTCCCCGCCCCCTACCGCCTCGACGACGGGTCAATGAGCTGGGGGCCTCGCTTCAAGGCATTCCCCTCGCTAAACATGCAAGTGACCCGATGGTGGCGCCACATATCAGTGTACATCGGCGGCGAAAACTTGACCGGCTTCCGTCAGAAAAATCCCATCGTCAACGCATCCAATCCCTGGAGCGAGGCCTTTGACCCCACCGTGGTGTGGGGCCCCGTCAACGGCACCATGGGCTATGCCGGCATACGACTCGAATTTTAACACAATAACCCAATGAAAAGAAAAATCATCATGGCCTTAGCCGCCGCAATCCTCGCCACAGGAGCCGCCATGGCCAAAGAGATCAAGACCCTCACCGTCAGCCCCCAGCCCAAGATGCACTGCGCCGGCTGCGAAAACCGCATCAAAGGCTTCCTCAAGTTTGAAAAAGGGGTAAAGAAGATTGAGACCAGCGTTGACGACCAGATTGTCACCATCACCTACGATGCCGACAAGACCACCGAGAAAGCCCTTCTCGATGTCTTCACCAAAAACAAATACACCGTCAAGAAAGTCGCTGCCCCCGCCAAGAAAAAATAAGTTATCCAAACAAGACAAAGGCCCAGTCTCACGACTCGGCCTTCGCTTTTTAACATATTTGTTAAAGTGTATACAGGGATGTTTCGTTATATCAATATTATTTATGGCGATGACACCGGCATTAGTGCCGGCCAATCATACTTTATCAACGGCAAAGGTAAAGCGAGAAAAGTCCATCTCCAAATTTTTTAACATAAAAATTTACGTCGCGAACATTTTTGGCACGATTTTTGTTGTTCTGTCAGCAGATTTTACCAATTCAGTAAACAAACCAACCAATATATATGGAAAAGATACAACCAGGCAAATATGTTGAGCTCGTCTATGACCTCTATCAGAGCGTTCCCGGCGCTGAGGAGCAGCTCGTCCACCAGTCGACCACCGACGACCCCGAGCGCTTTATCTTTGGCGTGACCAAGGGGATGATACGCCCCTTGGAGGAGGCCATCGATGGCCTCGAGCCCGGCGGCGAGTTTGACGTGGCCGTTAAGGCCGCCGATGCCTTCGGCATGCCCGACCCCGACCAGGTGGCTCGCCTGCCCCGCGAGGTGTTTATGATCGACGGCAAGTTTGACGAGGAGGTGATCAAGCCCGGTGCCGTGCTCCCGATGATGACTGCCGACGGCTTCCGCATCTCGGGCGTTGTGAAGGAGGTTACCCCCGAAGAGGTGGTGATGGATTTCAACCACCCCTTGGCCGGCTTTGACGTGCGCTTCAAGGGCAAGATTCTCACCGTCCGCGATGCCACCCCCGAGGAGCTCCAGCCCGCGTCGGGCTGCGGATGCGGCTGCTCCGGCGGCTGCTCTGATGGCTCGTGTGGCGACTCCTGTGGCTGCTCCGGCGAGAGCTCCTGTGGCTGCTCCGAGGCTTCAGTGTGACACGCAATCTGACTTTCACCCCACATCTTTTAGCATCGCTCCGGGTCGCAACTGTCCGGGGCGATGATTTTTTTACTAACTTTGCATTCACTATGGCAACCGACACCCCCATCAGCAGCAAGCCGCTGGCCGAGCGTATGCGACCGCAGACGCTCGACGACTATGTGGGCCAGCGCCACCTCGTGGGCCCCGGCGAGATCTTGCGCCGCATGATTGAGAGCGGACGCGTGGCCTCTTTCATCTTATGGGGGCCCCCCGGTGTGGGCAAGACCACCCTTGCCCGCATCATTGCCAACACCATCAAAGCCCCCTTCTACACCCTCAGCGCCGTCACAGCCGGCGTCAAGGAGGTGCGCGAGGTGATAGAGCGGTGCAAGGCCGACGCGCGAAGCATGTTTAGCGACGGAGCGCGCCCTATTCTCTTCATCGACGAGATACACCGCTTTAGCAAGAGCCAGCAAGACAGCCTCTTGGGCGCTGTCGAGAGCGGCATCGTAACCCTCATCGGGGCCACGACCGAAAATCCCTCCTTTGAGGTGATACGCCCCCTGCTCTCCCGCGCTCAGGTCTACACACTTCAGCCCTTAGCCGAGGCTGACCTTCAGGCGTTGCTTGACCGCGCCCTGACCACCGACCCGCTCCTCTCGGCCCGCAAGGTGAGAGTGGAGTCAACCACCGCCCTCTTCCGATTTGCCGGTGGGGATGCCCGCAAGTTGCTCAATATTCTCGACCTCTTGGAGCAATCGACCCCCGAGGGGGAGGAGATGGTGATAGATGACCGGCTGGTCACCGAGCGCCTTCAAGAAAATCCCGCCGCATATGACAAGGGGGGCGAGATGCACTACGACATCATCTCGGCCTTTATCAAGAGCATACGCGGCTCCGACCCCAACGCTGCCATATACTGGCTGGCGCGCATGGTGGCCGGCGGCGAAGACCCCGAGTTTATAGCCCGCCGCCTGGTTATTCTGGCCGGCGAGGATATTGGCCTGGCCAATCCCCAGGCACTGGTCATAGCCAATGCCACCTTTGACATCTTGCGCAAGATAGGGTGGCCCGAGGGGCGCATTCCCCTGGCCGAGTGTGTCATCTACCTCGCCACGTCGCCCAAGAGCAACTCGGCCTACCTGAGCATCGATGCCGCCCTGGCCGCCGTGGGGCAGAGCGGCAATCTCCCCGTGCCGCTCCACCTGCGCAACGCCCCGACGGCCCTGATGAAAAAGATGGGATATGGGCGCGACTATCTCTATTCCCACGACTTCCCGGGCCACTTCGTGGCTCAGCAGTATATGCCCGACGATCTGCAGGGCGCCATCTTCTGGCATCCCGCCGACAATCCCTCAGAGGCGCGCATGGCCCAGCTCCACAACGCCCGCTGGGGCTCGCCACAAAAGTGACCTCTACCCCCCTCACCCGCCACACTGACAACTACCCTCCCCCAAGATGACTGACCAAGAGGCCCTGCGCCCCATCCGTGCCCACTATCACACCTTTGGCTGCAAGCTCAACTTTGCCGAGACCTCGACAATTGAGAGCCTCCTTGCGGCCAAAGGCATCACCAGGTGCCCCAAGGGGGATACTCCCGACTTGGTGGTGGTCAACACCTGCTCCGTCACTGAGACGGCCGACCGCAAGTGTCGTCAGGCCATCCGCGGCTTTGCTCGCCGATGGCCCGAAGCGGCCATCATCGTCACCGGCTGTTACGCCCAGCTCAAGGCTTCCGAGATTGCTGCCCTCCCGGGGGTGGCCATCGTGGCCGGCAACGACCGCAAAGGGGAGCTCGCCGCCTATATCGACACCTTCCTGGAGCGGAGGGAGAAGAGCGTGGAGGTGACGGCAGAGCGCAACGACCTGTGCCGCTTCACCCCTTCATGCTCGCGCGGCGACCGCACTCGCTTCTGGCTCAAGGTCCAGGACGGCTGCGACTACTTCTGCACCTACTGCACCATCCCCTTGGCGCGCGGTCGCTCCCGCTCGGGTCATATCGACCCGCTCGTGGAGCAGGCCGCCCAAGCCGCCGCCGAGGGGGGCAAGGAGATTGTAATCACCGGCGTGAACATCGGCGACTTCGGCAAGGGACGACCCGATACTTTCCTCGACCTCATCCGCGAGCTCGACCGCGTCGAGGGCATAGTGCGTTATCGCATCTCGTCGATTGAGCCCAATCTCCTGACCGACGAGATAATAGCCTTCGTGGCCTCCTCGCGAGCCTTCATGCCCCACTTCCACATCCCCCTTCAGAGCGGCTCCGACGAGGTGTTGAAGCTGATGCACCGCCACTACGACACCGCCCTCTTTGCCCGTCGCATTGCCACCATACGCGAGGCCATGCCCGACGCCTTCATCGGCGTAGACCTCATCACCGGGGCCCGGGGCGAGACCCCCGAACGCTTTGAGCAGAGCCGTGCCTTTGTCGACTCGCTGCCTATATCGCGGCTCCACGTGTTTCCCTACTCTGAGCGCGCCTCCACTCGCGCGCTGTCAATCCCTTACATCGTTGACCCCGCCGAGCGCCATCGCCGCGCCAATGAGATGATTCTCCTCTCTGACACTAAGCTCGCTGCCTTTGCTGCCGCCTTTGAGGGCACCACGAGACCGGTCTTGGTGGAGCACACGCGCCATGTTGACCCCGACACCGGCGAGGCCTCCATGACCGGCTTCACCGACAACTATCTCCGTGTGGCCATCCCCTACTCCCCTGCCCTGGCAAACACCATCATCCCCGTGGAGCTCTCCCACCAAAACATCATACTCGGATGACAACGACCACAAAGACCACCCCCCACTCATCCTCCTCGCGCCTTTCGCCCCTGAGCCGATGGCTCCACGCCCCCATTGAGTGGGCCCTCCACGGATTGGCTCTGATGCCGCTGAAGCTGCTCTACCCCTTAGTGGCAACCCCGCTCTATCACCTTGCCTACAACATTGCGGGCTATCGCCGCAAGGTGGTGCGCCAAAACCTGACAGAGAGCTTCCCCTCCCTCTCCGAGAGTGACCGCCGACAGATTGAGCGGCAGTTTTATCGCAACTTCGCCGACTATGTGGTGGAGACCATAAAGCTCCTACACATCTCTGACAGCGAGATGCGATCCCGCATGACCTTTGAGGGCATCGAGGTGATTGACCGCCTCTTCGACCAGGGCAAGAGCATCGTGGCCTACTTCTCCCACACCGGCAACTGGGAGTGGGCCCCGAGCATCACCATGTGGACCCATCTCCACCCCGGCCAAGGGGCCGACTTCTGCCAGGTTTATCGCCCGCTGAAAGACCCTTGGGCCGACCAATTTTTCCTGCGGCTGCGCTCGCGCTTCCATCCGCTCTCTTTTCCTAAAGCGACCGTGTTTCGCGACCTGCTGCGCGCCCGACGTGATGGACGTCTCTCCATCACCGGCTTTATGAGCGACCAGAAGCCGAGCCACGGCGACCCCACTCACATAGTGGAGTTTCTCAACCACCCCACGGCCATGATAACCGGCACCGAGACCCTTGCCCGCCGCCTCGACATGGCCGTCGTCTACTGGGACATGACCAAGCCCTCGCGCGGTCACTATCACATCAAGGTTGAGCTCATGACCGAAGGGGGCGACGCGCTCAAAGCCCTCCCACCCATGGCCCTCACGGCCGACTATGCGCGTCGCCTCGAACAGACCATCCTGCGCGACCCCGCCATCTGGCTATGGACCCACCGCCGCTGGAAGATTCCCGTAACCCTACCCTCTGCCCATGACCCTCTGCCCGAAGAAGACAAATAGAGTGGCTGTGGCCATCCTCAACTGGAATGGCCGAAAGCTCCTTGAAGAGTTTCTGCCATCAATTGTGGCCCACACGCCGCGCAACATTGCCGACATCATCGTGGCCGACAATGGCTCCACCGACTCCTCGCTCGCATATCTCGCCGACGCCTACCCCGGCGGCGAGGTGGAGGTGATGGCCTTTGACTCCAACCATGGCTTTGCCCAGGGATATAACCTCACTCTCAAAGCCTTGGAGAGGAGGTATGAATATGCCGTGTTGCTCAACTCCGACGTGGCCGCGCGCGAAGACTGGCTCTCGCCCCTGCTCCGCTTCATGGAGGCCAACCCTCAGGTGGCCGCCTGCGCCCCAAAGCTCCTGAGCTACTCCCGCCCCGACCACTTTGAGTATGCCGGCGCTTCAGGCGGCTTCATCGACCGCCACGGCTACCCCTACTGCCGCGGCCGCATCTTCGACACCTGCGAGGAGGATCATGGCCAATACGACTCCCCCATCAACGTCGACTGGGCCACCGGCGCCGCTCTGATGGTGCGCATCCCGCTCTACCTCAAGGCCGGCGGCCTCGACCCCTCTTTCTTCGCCCACATGGAGGAGATTGACCTCTGCTGGCGCCTGCGCCGCTTGGGCTATCGCATTGCCATCGTCCCACAAGGCCGACTCTTCCACCTCGGCGGAGGCTCCCTACCCCCATCCGACCCGCGCAAGACCTATCTCAACTATCGCAACAACCTCATCATGCTCCACAAAAACCTCCCCGCCGACACTCGCCGACCCATCCTCCTGCGCCGACGCCTGCTCGACAGCATCGCCTGGGGCATGAACATCCTCACCCTCCACTGGGACGCCGCAAAGGCCATCGTCAAGGCCCACAACGACTTCCGCCACATGCGCAACGACTACGCACCACGCACCGACCACGCCTCCGGCACCGACCTCATCCCACGCCCCAACATCATCCTCGACTACTTCCTCCGCCGTCGCCGCCGCTTCTCCGATCTCTCATAGGCCCCCGCGTTAGCGCTCAAAGCCCATCGCCCCGTGCCCGCCGCATTAGCGCGTATGGCCCCCCGGCGGGGGTCCCACTGTGACGTAACCGGGGGTTGCACCACGCCGATCATGCCCTCCGCGAACATTGCCGCCTCTGTGCAACCCCTCCGGGGTTGTATCCACCACCACCCCATTGCCCGGGGGTAGCGTCGTCGGCCCCCATCGGGGCCCGCTCCGCAACCCCCGGCTATGTCCCGGTGGATGGCCTCCGGCCATCTTCCCCCCGCCGCGTCAGATGCCTCCGGCCATCTTCCCCCCGCCGCGTCAGATGCCTCCGGCCATCTTCCGACACCCGGCCCGACCGCGTTAGCGCGTATGGACCCCCAGCGGGGGTCCCACTGTGACGTAACCGGGGGTTGCGGGCCGCCGCGTTAGCGGCGTAGCCCGCTACCCCCGGCTCGCCC
>JAMPIE010000032.1 GCA_023663135.1 Alloprevotella sp. | reverse complement strand
CGCCCGCGCCGACGCCGATGCCGCCGTGGCCCGCGCCAACGCTCTGGCCACTCAGCTCGCCGACTGCCAAAACCGCGCCCCGCAGGTGATCACCAACACACAGACCGACTACTCCTCCGTCCGCTTCGTCTTCTTCAAGCTCGCCTCCTCTGTCGTCACCCCCGACCAGATGCCCAACGTGGAGATGATTGCCGACTATATGAAAAATCATCCCTCAAGCAAGGTGGTTATCAAGGGCTATGCCTCTCAAGACGGCAACCTCGACTTCAACATCAAGCTCGCCAAAAACCGCGCCGAGAGCGTCAAGAAGCTCCTCGTCAAGAAATATGGCATCCCCGAGAGCCGCATCACTGCCGAGGGCGAAGGCATCGGCCATATGTTTAAGGAAGAGAGCTGGAACCGCGTAAGCATCTGCACCCTCGACGACTAATCCCATCGACTCCCTATCATCCACCCCAACTTCATACACGTTGAATAATGCTCCGGAGGGGAGGCGCGCCCAAGAGGCCGCCTCCCCTCCAATTCATTATCTATTGACGAATCTCTTTTTTGCATCTTTTTGCGCTAAAATTTTGTCGGGAGTGGAAAAATGAATATATTTGGCCACTTTTATCAGCCGGCGCGTGCCTTGACCCGCGCGGGCGGCGGGTTTCCTGCTCCGGGGAGCCTGTTTTACACTTACCTTAAACACCATTTCTTCTATGGAACTGAACGACCTGCACAAAGCTCCCGAAGCGGAAGCCGATGTGACTACCGCCTCCGACCCTGTAGCCCCCGCCGTCCAACCCTCCGCCTCTCAGACCGATGCGGCTCCATCCACACCCTCCCAAGTCCTCAACGAGCCCGCCGAGGCTGAGGCCGAGATTGCCGCTGCCGAGGCTGCACACGTCATGGCTCGCCCCGAGGTGATGGCGCGACTGCGCGAGCTTGCCGCCGACGACGCCGCTAATGTGGCCACCGACGAGGTGGGGCGCCTCAAGCAGCTCTTCTACCAGCAGCACAACGACTTGCTTGCCGCTGCCCGCACCGATGCTCCCGCTGCCGAGGGTGAGGAAACTCCGGCCCAGACAGAGCCCTTCGTCGACCCCGACGAAGATGAGCTCAAGGCCCTCCTCGCTGAGATTAAGGAGAAGAAAGCCACCCTCCGCGCCGAGCAAGAGGCTGCCCGCGAGGCCAACCTCGTCCGCAAGCAAGCCATCATCGACGAGCTCATGTCCATGAGCTCCGACACCGACAATGTCAATCGTCACTACAACCGCGTCAAGGACCTCCAAGTGGAGTTTAAGGCCGTAGGCGAAGTGCCTGCCCCTAAGGCTGCCGAGATCTGGAAGAAATATCAAGAGGCCGTTGAGCACTTCTACGACCAGTGGAAGGTCAACAAAGAGCTGCGCGACTACGACTTCAAGAAAAACCTCGCCGAGAAGCAGCTCATCATCGAGGAAGCCACCAAGATGGCCGAAGATGAGACCGGCGACATCGTCACCTCATTCAAGCGCCTCCAAGACCTCCACGAGAAATGGCGCGAGACCGGACCCGTGGCCAAAGAGGTACGCGAAGAGACATGGGCCAGGTTTAAGGAGGCTTCTGCCACCATCAACAAGCGCTATCAGGCCTTCTTTGAGGAGCGTAAGGCCGGAGAGAAGGCCAATGAGGATGCCAAGGCCGAGCTCTGCGACAAGGCCGAGGCCATCGACTTCTCTGAGGCTAAGACCTACAACGCCTGGGAGACACTCACCAAAGAGGTGCTCGACCTTCAGGCGCAGTGGAAGACCATCGGATTTGCTTCGCGCAAGGTCAACACCGCTCTCTTCAACCGCTTCCGCGAGGCTTGCGACAAATTCTTTGCCGCTAAGGCCGCCTTCTACAAGACTATGAAGGATGAGCTGGCCGAAAACCTCGCCAAGAAGACCGCCCTCTGCGAGCAGGCCGAGGCCCTCAGGGAGAGCACCGACTGGCGCAACACCACCGACGAGCTCGTGAAGATCCAGAAGGAGTGGAAGACCATCGGCCCCGTGCCCAAGCGACACAGCGACGCCATCTGGCACCGCTTCCAGGATGCCTGCGACTACTTCTTTGACCGCAAGAAAAAAGAGGTGACTGACACCCGCTCCGAAGAGCGCGCCAACCTCAAGGCTAAGCGCGAGATCCTCGACGCTCTCAAAGCCCTCAACTCCGACGACTCTGCCACCCCCCGCGCCGAGGCCGTCAACGCAGTCAAGGAGCTCCGAGCCAAGTGGCAGACCATCGGCTTTGTGCCTTATCGCGAGAAAGATAAGCTCCAGGAGGCTTATCGCACTGTCGTCGGCGAGCTCTTTGACAAGCTCGACCTCAACGAGAGCCGCACTCGCCGCGAGGCCCGCACCTTTGCCTCTGTCAAGCCCGAGAGCGCCACCGGCCGCGACCGCGAGCGCATTGCCCGCGCCTTAGAGCAGCGTCGATCCGAGCTCAAGACCTATGAAAACAATCTTGGCTTCCTCAGCTCCAAGAGCAAGAGCGGCGATGCCATGCTCCGCGAGATGGAACGCAAGATGCAGGGGCTGCGCGACGAGATTGCCCAGCTCACCGAAAAGATAGCTCAGATAGACAAGGCCGCTCAGGAGTAATCTCCCGGCCTCTAACCCTTCACCGGTATCACACTCCCCGTTGGCAGCAATCTTGCAGAAAGGGCGCTACGGCAGGTATATCCATTATATCCTTACCGCCCTTGACTTCATTGTCATCAACATTGCTTTCCTCGTCACGGCATGGCTCGAGCCCACCCTTGTCGAGGAGAGGAGCCGGACTGTCTGGCTCTTAGCCAACCTTACGTATATCCCGGTGGCCTACTGGCTCCGCAACACCCACAAGAGCCGCACGATACAGATGGACCATGTGGTGGCCAACGCCCTGCGGGGCGTTGGCGCCCATGCCCTCTTTTTCATCTCAGCCCTTTACTTTGTTGGCATTGAGCATGTCGATTGGCAAGCCTTTGCCATCTTTTATGGCTTTTGCGGAGTGGCATTCCCGCTGTGGTGGTCTCTCTCCCGCATGGCCCTTAAGCGCTATCGCCGCCGAGGAGGCAACTTCTCGGGCGTGGCCATCATAGGCACCGACGCCACCGCCCGGCGCATCCTCGAGGAAATCAACTCCGACTATGGCTTTGGCTACAAGGTGCTTGGCATGTTTGACGACAACCCCTCACCCGGCCTCCCCGACGACATCTTCACCGGCACCATCGACGACCTCAAGACCTTCATGGCCGAGACGCGCGTCAATGAGATTTTTTATGCCCTCTCGGGCGACGACGAGAAGACCATGAAGCGCGTCATCGACATTGCCGATGATGCCATGGTCCATTTCTACTACGTCCCTCGCCTCAACGCCTATGTCAACCGCGGCTGTGAGCTCACTGCCCTCGGCTCCATGCCCATCATATCTTTCTTGCGCAACCCCCTGCGCAGCTTCACCAATCGCGCCATCAAGCGCGCCTTTGACCTCTTCTTTTCCGGGGCTTGTCTTATCCTCTCCCCTATAGTCCTCATCCCGGTGGCCATTGCCATCAAGGTGTCGTCGCCCGGCCCCATTTTTTTCCGACAGAAGCGGACCGGCTATCGCGGACGCGAGTTTGAATGCCTGAAGTTCAGGACAATGTGCGTCAACGACCAAGCCGACGCCCTTCAGGCCTCTAAAGATGATCCGCGCAAGACCCGCGTGGGCAATTTCCTGCGCCACACCTCCATCGACGAGCTCCCCCAGATGTGGAATGTCTTCATGGGGCATATGAGCCTCGTGGGCCCGCGACCACATATGCTTAGCCACACCGAGGAATATTCGCGGCTTATTGACAAGTATATGGTGCGCCACATGGTGAAGCCCGGCATCACCGGCTGGGCGCAAGTCAACGGCTATCGCGGGGCCACTCGCGAGCTGTGGCAGATGGAGAAGAGGGTGAAATATGACGTATGGTATATCGAGCACTGGAGTGCGCTGCTCGACCTCAAGATCGTCGTTCGCACCGTGATCAACGCCATCCGAGGCGAGCAAAACGCCTTCTGATACAAACGACCTCCCCACTTATCTTCTACCTACTTATGAGACACATCTTTACCCTTTTGCTGGCCATCGTCATGGCCCTCCCCATTCTCAAAGCCCAGGACAGCCGCTATGTCGGCGGCGACATCTCGCTCCTGCCTCATTATGAGGAGGCCGGAGCGCAGTATAAGACCCACGACGGACGCCCCGTGGCCAATGTCTTGACCTTTTGTCGAGACGAGGGGATGAACGCCATGAGAGTGCGTGTCTTTGTCAACCCCGAGGCCTATGACGGTCCCGACAAAGACCCCAACGCCTGCCAAGACATTGAGAGCGTAATCCCCCTCTGCCGACGCATCAAGGAGGCCGGGCTGGCCCTTGCCATTGACTTCATGTATTCCGACACCTGGGCCGATCCGTCCAAGCAGTGGACCCCCAGGCAATGGGAGGGGCTCTCTGACGGGGAGCTTGTCGACGCCATCCACGCCTACACCCTCGACTGCCTCTCCAAGCTCAGCGAGGCCGGTGCCGCGCCCGACTTCATCCAGGCCGGCAATGAGATAAGCTTCGGCATGCTCTGGGGCCCCCGAAACGCCGCCCCCGACAGCCTCAAGAAGACCCTCATGGGCAGTGAGGCCAATTGGAAGCGCCTGGGTGCGCTGCTGCGGTCGGCCATCAGTGCCTGCCGCGAAGGCGCCCCACAAGCTAAAGTGATAATCCACACAGAGCGCGTGGCCGACATTGCCACTCAGCGCAATTTCTACACCATGATGCGCCGCCTCGACGTTGACTACGACATAATAGGCGTGAGTTACTACCCCTACTTCCATGGCTCCCTCTCGCGGCTGAGCGAGGCTCTCGGCGAGCTTGAGACCGACTTCCCCGACAAGGATATAATGGTGGTCGAGACCGGATATCCATATAAATGGGAAGTGCCCGGCACGACCGAGAAGACCGACTATCCTTACACCGATGAGGGGCAAGGCCATTTTGCCCGCGACCTCGTGGCCACCCTTGAAGCCCACCCCGCGGTCAACGGCCTCTTCTGGTGGTGGATGGAATATAATGCTTACGGCACATCCCTCTCAGGATGGTATAATGCCCCGCTCTTTGACAGCGCCACCGGTCGCGCCACCGCCGCGCTCCACACTCTCTGCAGCTTTGCCCGCGGCTCAGGCCTCGGGGTTGTCACCATACCCGCCACATCATCAGAGCGTTGGCACGACCTTCAGGGCCGCCCTGTCAACCCCGATGCCTCCTGCCGCGGCATCATCATCTCCCCCTCCCGTCAAAAGATTCTCCGTCGCTAAGTAATCTTCAAAAAATAACTTGGGGCATTCTGCTCGTCCTCATCGGCATCTTTCCCGACTTGTTTTTTTACGATTACTAAGGCGGTAACTCGCAAGCCGCATGGAGAGGATTTTTGGGGGGAATGGGAATTTTGGCTATTTTTGCGACATGAAAAATGAGACGAAGCAGGTGAGGGCGAAGAAGGCTCTCGGGCAACATTTTCTGACGGATGAGGGCGTCGGGCGACGCATAGCAGCGACGCTTGATGATTATGTGGGTCTGCCGGTGATTGAGGTGGGCCCGGGCATGGGTTTTCTCTCGCAGTTTTTGCTGGAGAAAGGCCATGACTTGACGGTGATGGAGATCGACGGGGAGAGCATTGAGTATCTCCGTCGCGAGTTTCCGTCGCTCGCCCGGGAGGGGCGCATCTTAGGGGAAGACTTCCTTAAGGCCGACCTTGGGGCGCTTTATCCCGAGGGACAAGATTTCTGCGTGATAGGGAATTATCCTTACAATATTTCGAGCCAGATATTTTTTCATATCTTGGAGTATAGAGACCGCATTCCCTGCTGCTCGGGGATGTTGCAGCGGGAGGTTGCGGAGCGGCTGGCGGCTCCGGCCGGTGGACGAGACAGGGGGATATTGAGTGTGTTGCTCCAGGCATGGTATGACGTGGAATATCTCTTCACGGTAGACGAGAAGGTGTTTAACCCGCCGCCAAAGGTGAAGAGCGGGGTGATTAAGCTCACACGCAATGGGGTGAAAGAGCTTGGCTGTGACGAGCGGGCGTTTAAGTCGGTGGTGAAGGGGGCTTTTGCGCAGCGTCGCAAGATGCTCCGCAGCAGCCTGAAAGGGCTGTGGGGCCCCGGCGGGATGCCGGCTGAGGCAGCGGATATGATGACTCTGAGGCCTGAGCAGCTGACGGTTGCCGACTTTGTGAGACTGACAAATATGATAACTTCATCACGACAAATCATCAAGCCATGACCGTCACACCTGAATTTATTGACCGCCTGAAGTTTATCATAGAGAATCGCGACGAGGCTTCGGCGCGGGAACAGCTCTCCGACCTCCATCCGGCCGACATCGCCGACCTCTATCAAGACCTTGACATTGACGAGGCTGAGTTTCTTTATCGCTTGCTCGACGAGGAGACGAAGGCCGACGTCCTTATGGAACTTGATGAGGAGGATCGTCATAAGCTGTTGGCCAACATGCCGGCCGAGGAGATTGCCAAGCAGTTTATCGAGCATCTTGACACCGACGATGCCGTGGACATCATCCAGGAATTGGATGAGGAGGACCGTGACGAGATCTTGGCCCACATAGACGACGTTGAGCAGGCGGGCGACATCATAGACCTTCTGAAGTATGACGACGACACGGCCGGCGGCTTGATGGGCACGGAGATGATCACGGTCAATGAAAACTGGTCGATGCCGGAGTGTATCAAGGAGATGAGGATGCAGGCCGAGGAGATGGACGAGATCTATTACGTCTATGTGGTTGACGACGACAACAAGCTCCGGGGTGTGCTCCCGCTCAAGACGCTGATCACCAATCCGTCGGTGTCGAAAATCAAGCATGTGATGGAGGAGAGCCCGGTGGCGGTGAAAGCCGACACGCCGATAGACGAGGTGGCGCTTGACTTTGAGAAATATGACTTGGTGGCCATGCCTGTGATCGACTCGATAGGGCGCCTGCTGGGGCGCATCACGGTCGACGACGTGATGGACCGAGTCCGCGAGTCGACGGAGAGGGACTATCAATTGGCATCAGGTCTGTCAAGCGACGTAGAGACCGACGATACCATCTTTACGCAGACAAAGGCGCGCCTGCCGTGGCTGCTGATAGGGATGCTTGGCGGTATTGGCAACTCGCTGATACTTGGCAATTTTGAGGAGGGACTCTCAATTGACCCCACGCTGGCGCTCTTTATCCCGCTGATAGGCGGCACGGGAGGAAACGTCGGGACCCAGTCGAGCGCTATAGTGGTGCAGGGCCTGGCCAATGGGTCGCTTGACATACGCCACTCCGGGCGTCAGCTTGTCAAGGAGCTCGGAGTGGGGCTTATCAATGGGCTGATTATCTCGCTGCTGGTCTTTGGCTATAACTTTGTGAAGCTCGGGAGCGGCCATCAGGTGACGACGGTGGCCGTGGCGCTGTCGCTGTTGGCGGTGGTGCTCTTTGCGTCGGTGTTTGGGACCTTCGTGCCGTTGACGCTCGAGAAGCTGAAGATTGACCCTGCGCTGGCCACGGGCCCCTTCATCTCGATTACCAACGACATCATAGGCATGGTGATATACATGACCATCTCGACGATGCTCATCCTCCACCTGTCGTAAAAGGGTGTCAAAGGATAATAAACGACCGGGAGGCCGCGACACCTTTGTCGCGGCCTCCCGGTGTAAGAGGGGATCAGACGTCGAGCTGGACGTCGAGGGGCATATAGTGCTGATAAGGGTGGTCGCAGGCGGGGCACACTTTTGGAGGCTCGGTGCCTACATATTCGAAGCCGCAGACGAGACACTTCCAGGTGATGGCTTTGTCGCGCTTCCAGACAGTGCCGTCCTTCACCTGCTGGAGCAGGAGGCGGAAGCGTGCCTCATGTTTCTTCTCAACGGCGGCGATGGCCTCGAAGTGGGAGGCTATGTCGTCGAAGCCCTCGGAGCGAGCTATCTTAGCGGCCTCGGTGTAGGCCATGACGCCCTCGTTTTGCTCCTCGTTGGCGGCGATGAGGAGGTTGTCGGCGGTGGAGCCGATGATGCCGGCGTCGACATCGGCCATGGAGACGGTCACCTTGCCGCCCTGGAGCATCTTGAAGAAGACCTTGCCATGGTGCATCTCGTTGTCGGCGGTCTCGGCAAAGACGCGCTGGATGGGGAAATATCCCTCCTTCTCGGCCTGCTTGGCATAGAAGGTATATCGAGTATAGGCCGAAGACTCAGCTAAATAGGCCTGGACGATAGCCTGCTCGGTCTTGGTCCCTGCCAATGATTTCTTAGTGGTGCTCATAATAAAGACAGAATTATATATTAGAGTTAACTTGAAGATTGGGTCGGTTGGATAAAATTCCTTACTGACATATCAACGCGCCGGGGGCGACTTATGTTCAGTCTATTCTGTCAAAATTACCGGGCTAACTCTTCGGCGAGGAAGGGGGCTGTCGGGGAGTCGAGGCGGGCTATCTCTTCGGGGGTGCCGGCGGCGATGATGCGTCCACCCTCGCGGCCTCCCCCGGGACCCATGTCGATGACATGGTCGGCGTGGGACACTACGTCGAGATTATGCTCGATGACGAGGACGGTGTTGCCCTTCTCGACGAGGGTGTCGAGGACATGGAGCAGGGCGTTGATGTCGTCGAAGTGGAGGCCTGTGGTGGGCTCGTCGAGGATGAAGAGGGTGCGGCCGGTGTCGCGGCGGGCAAGCTCGGTGGCGAGCTTCACTCTCTGGTTTTCGCCCCCGGAGAGGGTGGAAGAGGGCTGGCCGAGCTTGATGTAGCCCAGGCCTATGTCGGCGAGGACCTTGAGCTTGCGGGCAATCTTGGGTATTGGGGCGAAGAATTCGAGGGCCTGATTGATGGTCATGTCGAGGACATCGGCGATGGACTTCCCTTTGTAGCGCACTTCGAGGGTCTCGCGATTGTATCGGCGGCCGCCACACTCCTCACAGGGGACGAGGACATCGGGGAGGAAGTTCATCTCGATGGTGCGATAGCCATTGCCGCCGCAGGCCTCGCACCGGCCCCCGGCGATGTTGAAGGAGAAGCGACCGGGCTTGTAGCCGCGGAGCTTGGCCTCGGGGAGGTTGACGAAGAGGGCGCGGATGTCGGAGAAGAGGCCGGTGTAGGTGGCGGGATTGGAGCGTGGGGTGCGCCCGAGGGGGCTTTGGTCTACGGTGACCACCTTGTCGATATTTTCCAGGCCGCGTATCTCGCGATAGGGGAGGGGCTCGGTCAGCGAGCGGTAGAAGTGGCGGGAGAGGATGGGCTGGAGGGTGGCATTGACGAGGCTCGACTTGCCGGAGCCGGAGACGCCTGCGACGACGGTAAACGTGCCGAGGGGGATGGTGAGGTCTGCGTTGCGGAGATTGTGGCCTGAGGCTCCAAGGAGCTCGATGGCCTTGCCGGAGCCGGGGCGGCGCTTGGCGGGGATGGGGATGGAGCGCTTGCCGGTGAGATAGTCGGCGGTGAGGGTGGGGGCGGCGAGCATGTCGGCGGGGGTGCCTTGATAGACCACCTCGCCCCCCTTGCGCCCGGCCTTGGGGCCGATGTCGACTATGTAGTCGGCTGAGAGCATCATGTCTTTGTCATGCTCGACGACGATGACGGTGTTGCCGGCGTCGCGGAGGCTCTTGAGGGAGTCGATGAGGCGGCGATTGTCGCGCTGATGGAGGCCTATGGAGGGCTCGTCGAGGATGTAGAGCACATTGACGAGCTCGGAGCCGATCTGAGTGGCGAGGCGTATGCGCTGGCTCTCGCCGCCTGAGAGGGTGGCCGAGTTGCGGTCGAGCGATAGATAGTCGAGACCCACGTCGATGAGGAAGCCGAGGCGGCTGCGTATCTCCTTGAGGATTTCATGTCCGATGACCGCCTGAGTGGGGGATAGTCGGCTCTCGATGTCGGTGGCCCACTGATGGAGCTCGGTAATGTCCATTCGGGCCAGGTCGGAGATGTTTTTGCCGTCGATGAAGAAGTGGAGGCTCTCGCGGCGCAGGCGGCGCCCTTCACATTCGGGGCACACCACGCGCGAGGCGAAGCGGCTCTCAGAGGGGGCCGCCTTGGCGGCCTTGGCTGCCTCTCCTTCGGCGGGTAGGTCGGTATCGGGTTCGAGGTAGCGTATGAGGCCGTCGTAGGGTATTTTGTAGTTGGATAGGGCTCCCCCCTCGTTGATGTAGAGGGGCTGAGAGGAGCCGTAGAGGATGTCGGAGATGGCGTCGGGCGTGAGCTGGTTCACGGGGGTGTCAAGGGAGAAGCCGTGAGTTTCAAGGACGGCGGCTATCTGCCAGAAAATCATCTTGGAAGAGTACTTGCCTAAGGGGTCAATGGCTCCGTCGCGGATGGAGCGCGACTTGTCGGTTAAGATCTTGTCGAGGTCTATGGCATAGGAGTAGCCGAGGCCTTTGCAGTGGGGGCAGGCGCCTTGGGGTGAGTTGAAGGAGAAGGTGTGTGGGGCGGGCTCGGGGTAGGAGAGGCCGGTGGCGGGGTCCATGAGGCGCTGGGAGAAGTAGGCGGGGGTGTTGGAGTCGGCGTCGACCACCATGAGCTCCTTGTCGCCCTGTCGGAGGGCCTCGGCGACAGCCTCGGCGATGCGCTCGCGCTCGGCGGCGCAGACTCGCATGCGGTCGATGACGAGCTCAATGGAGTGGTTTTTGTATCGGTCGAGCTTCATGCCGATGCCTATCTCGCGTATCTCGCCGTCGACGCGCACATTGAGGTAGCCCTTGCGGCGGTGGGAGTCGAAGAGCTCTTTGTAGTGGCCCTTGCGGTTTTTGACCAGAGGGGCGAGGATGTAGACCCTCTTGCCGTCAAAACGACTGATGATGAGGTCGATAATCTGGTCGGTGGTATACTTTATCATAGGCTCGCCGGAGATATAGCTGCGCGCCTGGGCGATGCGGGCAAAGAGGAGGCGGAGGAAGTCGTAGACTTCGGTGGTGGTGCCTATGGTGGAGCGGGGGTTGCGGTTGACGGTCTTCTGCTCAATGGCAATGACGGGGTTGAGGCCCGCGACTTTGTCGACGTCGGGGCGCTGCATTCCGCCCATGAAGCCGCGGGCATAGGAGGAAAAGGTCTCGAGATAGCGGCGCTGTCCCTCGGCATAGATGGTGTCGAAGGCGAGGCTCGATTTGCCGGAGCCGGAGAGGCCTGTGATGACGGTCAGGGTGTCGTGGGGGATGGTCACGTCGATGTCCTTGAGGTTGTTGACGCGAGCGCCGGTGACGACAAGGCGGTCTTGGGGCTCTACGGGTGGGAGAGCGTCGAGATATGAATGTGTATCTTTCTTAGCTGACATTTACTTGCTCCAGTTGGGGTTAAAGAGGCGTGGCTCCTGCTTGGAGCGGCTCAGGGCATCTTTTTTGGGAATGAGCACTCGGTAGGTGGCGGGGGCCGGGACTGCCTTGGCTCCCTTGGCGGCGCGGGCGGGCTTAGGAGCCGGGAGGCTCTTTCCGCGGATCCACTGATTGTGCTCGCGGAGCTGCATGTAGGTGGTGCCATTGTTGCGGGCCCAGGCGCTCCAGTCGGGGATGGGGGCCTTGACCTCCACCACGTCGTAGTCGATGGGATAGTAAAACTGGTCGGGGCGGAGAGAGTAGCCAAAGGCCGACGGATTGTCCATGACGGCCTTCATGGCCAGGAGTCGAAACATGTAGCGCGATGTCTCCTCGGTGAGGTAGAGGTCATAGGCGGTCAGGGCCTGCTGGGCGGCGAGCTCGCGGGAGATGCGCCCCATGCCGCCGTTGTAACTGGCGGCGGCGGTGCTCCAGTCGCCATACTTGGCATAGGCGGCTTTTAAGATGCGACAGGCGGCGCGGGTGGCGAGCTCGAGGTCAAAGCGCTGGTCGACGCTGTCGTTGACCACGAGGCCCTGCTCGCGGGCGGTGGCGGGCATAATCTGCCAGAAGCCGGCGGCGCCGGCGCCGGAGCGGGCGCGGGGGTGGAGCGAGCTCTCGATGCAGGCCAGATAGAGCATGTCGAGGGGGACTCCCTCTTCTTTGAGGATGGGGGCCATGACAGGGAAGTAGCGGTTGGCGCGCTTGAGGATGGCCATGGTGGTGCCGTGGCTATAGGCCATGGAGGTAATCTCGCGGTCAAAGCGCTCATACATATCCTCGCGGTCGAGGTCTACGGAGACGCCGCAGAGCTCTACGGAGGGTGGGATTTCGGGGGAGAAGACGGGGCTGAAAGCGGGGGCCGTGACTTCGGCTGAATTGGTGTCGTCGGCCACAGCCACGGTGCAGCCCGGGGCGAGGAGGAGGGAGAGCGCGGCGATGCCGCATATATATGATTTGGCAAATGTGTTCATAGTCAAACAAAAAAGAGGGGAGAGGAGAGATTACTTATAGCCGATGATGTTGATGTCGCCCGAGAGCTTATAGTGCTTTCCGTCAGAGCCTTCGGCACTGATCACGTAGTAGTAGACACCCGGGCGTGCGCCCTTGCCGTCCCATCCCTGTGAGGGGTCGGTGAGATGGGCCACTTGCTTGCCGGCACGGTTGAAGATATGGCAGTCAAAGGATATGATTGAGCGATAGCTTACGCGCCATTCATCGTTGACGCCGTCGCCGTTGGGGGAGAAGGCGTTGGGACACTTGAGGATGCTCTCTCCGATGGCCACGGTGAAGGGCTCGGAGATGTAGTCGCAAGAGCCGGCGGCGTTGGCGCAATAGAAGCGGATGTAGGTGATGCCGGTCTCGCGGAAGGTGTAGGTCATCACGGGGTCGGAAAATCGTAGGTCGATGATGTCAAACTCGGGGGATGACGAGAATTGCCATTCAGTGAAGATGGCGGCATCGGAGACGGCGGCGACGAGCTCCACCTCTACCGGTGCAGAGCCCCCAATCCCTTCCCCTTCAGATGATTGCTCGTTGGAGCCGCCATCGCGGGGCACTTGCGTGGCCTCGGCGTGAGCCTCGACGGCCAAGGCAGCCACGGAGGGTGAGGAGGCAGAGACGGGCGCGCCCCATTGGCGCAGGAAGCGGTCGCCCTCGATGGTGAAGCGGGTGTCGCAGAGGGGGGCGGGGAGATGGAGCTCGGGGCGAAGGTAGGCAAAAGACTCGGAGACAGATTTTTGAACATATGTCTGGGTGTCTTCATCATACTCGAGGGTGTAATAGCTTACGGAGATCTCGCGGTCTATGTCGATTGCGCGTCCGTTGATGGAATAGTAGGTCATGCGGGCTCCGGAGCCGGAGGGGATGAGGGTGGTGGAGGCGCAGTCGGCCTCGCCCGGGGCGAGGCTCTCGATAGTGAACGGGGCGGCTGCATAGTCGGCCACCCAGAAGCAGGTCTGACGGCCATTCTCCTCCACGATATATCCCATGCCGGGCTGGAGGCCGGCGAGGGAGGACCCGTCGACACCCTCGATGGGCTCGGCATAAGCGCCGCCGAGCGAGGAGAAGCGGCTCCAGGAGAGCTTGGCCGAGGGTGATGAGGGGGTGTAGACGGCGGTGAGAGGGTCGCCGGCCGAGGCATCGACGACAAAGAGGGCTTCGAGGCCGCTTGAGCGCTCGGGGTCGAGTGATATGACGGGGCGGGCGCCGCCTGAAAGCGTCACCTTGGGGGCGGCGCCGGCGGCGAGGCCAATGAGAATGAATAATAAGGCAGTGATATGTTTCATCGGACGAACTCGTAACTTGCAAAGATAGGCATTTCAGTCGAGACAGCCAAGAGAGCTAACGACAACGCCCGCTCCCCTTATGTTTTTTTAACGACCTCGGGGGGGAGTGTGGGGAGCGATAAAGATAGAACGGCCGAGGAGAGGAGCGCGGGAATATGGTTACGCCTTGTTCTATATGGATTATATAAGGAGAGGATGGTGACATCGGGCAATGAGGTACTTACTAAAATCGATAGCCGAGATTTGGAGGAATACGATAAATTCATTATCTTTGTGTAGAAATCTACCAATTCTATCCTATACCATTGATAATGAATAGATTACAAATGAAATTGGGGGGGGTGATTATTGCTGCCCTCGTCCCGATGATGCTTAACG
This sequence comes from Alloprevotella sp., assembly GCA_023663135.1. GTDB lineage: Bacteria > Bacteroidota > Bacteroidia > Bacteroidales > Muribaculaceae > Paramuribaculum. Next base: position 3,658 of record JAMPIE010000032.1, on the reverse strand, counting down.
CGCAGGATGTGGGGGTGTCCATAGGCACTCCGCGACTCGTGGAGATGAGTGCCCTTCCGGGGCTCGAGAAGATATCCTGCTTTAACGACAAAGGCAAGACCAAGACAAGAGCCAACAAGTCAACTTTCGATGAAAATATCGTAGTCAAGGATACAACCTACGCCTCAGGAGTGGGCACCCACGCTCCTTCTAAGGCATTCTTCAAGATCAATGGCGCCACTCGCTTCGTGGCCTCACTCGGCATTGACGACCATGCAGAAAAGAATAAAGACAACCATGGCGTAGTCGACTTTGAGATAAAGCTGTATAAGGGGACCGCCGCCGAGACCTACCGCACCGGCACCATCACCCGTCAGGATCCCTCGACCTACAAGCTCAATATCCCCCTCGCCGGCTATGATTACCTTGAGCTCAACCTCGACAAGGGGACCCGGGAATGGGCCGACGAGGTAGACTGGGCCGACGCCTTCTTCATCGTGCGTGGCGCTGAGGCCTCCAACCCCGAGATTATCACCGAGGAAGAGATTGTAGAGCCCGGAGGGGGTGATGAGCCTCAGGAGCCTGTCATTGTCAATCTCCCCGAAGAGGGTGAGGACGGAGCCGAAATCATTGCCCTGAGTTCGCTCGACTTAAGCAACATGGTCACCGGATGGGGCACTATCCGTGCCGACAAGTCAATCGGCAACAATCCGCTTAAGCTTCGGGGCGTTGAATATACCTCGGGTCTTGGTGTACACGCCAATTCCCAGATTGTCATCAAGCTCAATGGCTCCGTCACAAAATTTCATGCCGTCTGCGGCACCGACGATGAGGCTGACAACCCCAATAAGCCCAATGAAGATGGCGCCATGGACTGGAATGTGACCCTCATCGGCGAGGGCGGGGTCTCCAAGATAGCCGCCTCAGGCTCTTGCAGCAAAAATACCGATGCCACCGAGGTGGAAGTGGACTGCACCGGCGGATGGAAATACCTCGTGCTCAATGTCGACAAGGGAGCCAACAACTATTCCGACCACTTCGACTGGGCCAACGCCTACTTTGAGTATGTAGAGCAAAATTCCACCCCGCCTGCGTCAGTCTCGCCCGAAGCTTTGGAGTCAAAGCTCGACTGCGCCACCACCTACTTTTCCACACCCGGAGTGAAGATGATGCAGTTTCTCCGCGCCACCGACCCTGATGCCGTAATCACCGTATCAGGCCTCCCCGAGGGGCTGGAGTATAATGCCGCTCGTCAAGCTGTGGTGGGCACCGTAGCCACTGCCGGCGAATACACCTACAATGTCACCGTCAACGGCTCTGACGAGCCTGTGGAAGTGAAGCTCATCGTGAGCGACGACCTCCAGATGCCCACTCCCATGATGGGCTGGCTGTCATGGAACGTTGTCGAGGGTTCCATTTCCACCCAGGTGGTCAAGGATGTGGCCGATGCAATGGTGGCCAACGGTCTGGGCGAGCTCGGCTACAACGCCCTGATGATCGACGACAAGTGGCACGCCACAACGCGTAACGACGACGGCACCCCGAAGGAGGATCCCGCCAAATTTCCCAACGGGATGAAAGAAGCCGCCGACTATGTCCATGAAAAAGGACTGAAATTCGGCATATATTCCGATGCCGGCAACAGGACCTGTGGAGGCATGTTTGGCTCATACGACAGTGAGACTGTTGACGCGCAGCAATATGCCGCATGGGGAGTGGACATCCTCAAGTATGATTATTGTAATGCCCCCGGCGACCTCGTGACTTGCCGCGGCAGATATAACACCATGGCCGATGCGCTCAAGGCCTCAGGTCGCGACATCACTCTTTATATATGTGAATGGGGCGTGCGCGAGCCATGGAAGTGGGGTGCCGAGATAGGCTCACCCGTGTGGCGTGCCACCTATGACACTCGCGACTATTGGACATCCTCCCAAGGCGTGGGCATAGTCCAGAGCATCAACGGCATGAAGAACCTTTGGCCCTACTCCGGTCCCAACCGCTTCAACGATGCCGACATGATGTGTGTGGGCATCCACGGCTCCGGCAAGTCGTCTAACGCATATGCCCCCGTCACCCCCAACCCCGGCATGAGCCAGGATGAGTATGCCACCCAGATGTCGCTATGGTGTATGTGGGCATCCCCCCTTACCCTCTCCTTTGACCTCCGCAACGAGATTTCAGACGAAGATATGGCCATCATTGGCAATGAAGAGCTTATCGCCATCAACCAAGACCCAATGGGGCTCCAGGCCCAGTATCTGGGAGAGAACAGCGGCCTCCAGCTCTATGCCAAGGACCTCGAGAACGGCGATGTGGCTCTTGCCGTTGTTAACCTCAACGACGCCGCCTCTTCTCATACCATTGACTTCTCCGCAGTCCCCGCCCTCGACGCCTCCGCTACATATAACGTCCGCGACTGCTGGTCACATTCCGACCTCGACCCGCAGACATCAAGCTTCGTTATCGATAACATTCCTTCTCATGCGACGAAGGTATATCGCCTCTCCACCAAATCAGACAAGGAGGATCCGGGCGAGGAAGAGAACCCGAGCGACGATGACAAAGGCGACGTAATCGTAGGGATAGACGGCGTAGGCGCCGATGGCGTGAGCTCTCTATCAGCCGTGCCGGCCAATGGGCAGGTGTCTGTGACATATACCCACAGTGCAGGTCAATCCAAGCGCATAATTATAAGCGACATGGCTGGACGAGTAGTTGGCTCCGCCACCGGCTCGGCCGAGACCATCTCTGTGCCCGTCAATGCCCCCGCCGGCAGCGTCGTCATGGTACGCGCCGTCGCTGCAGGTAAGGCCATGTCGGCCAAGGTGGTGCTCTGACCCTTCCCATAACACACCTTAATAAATATGCCGGATATCCCCATCAAAGAGGATGCCCGGCATATTCTGTATATATTATCCATGGCGAGGGTGGCGTTAACATTTATTTACTTTTGAGGTAATGGTTTTTAATTATATTTGCAGTCGATATGGAAAAATCGCGCCTCTATACACGCACCGGCGACGAGGGGATGACCTGCCTCGTCGGGGGTAAACGTCACCCGAAAGCATCGACACGCATCGAGGCCTACGGCACTGTGGATGAGCTTAATTCATGGGTCGGACTGCTCATCTCCGTCGGCTCGTTGCCCGACGAAGACGCGGCGCTGCTGACGTGGGTCCAGATGCGACTCTTCGATATAGGCTCTTACCTCGCCTGTCCCCCGGCCGAAGAGGGGATGACGACGATGCTTACTCCCGGAGTAGACAGCGAGTCGATAGAGCGGCTTGAGCGGGCCATAGACCGGCTCGACGCGGCCACTCCGAGGGTGAAGCGGTTTGTGCTCCCCGGCGGATGCCCCGGAGCTGCGCATGCCCAAGTGGCCCGGACGGTAGCTCGCCGCGCCGAGCGCCGCATCCTGGCTCTCCACAGCTCTGAGCCGGTAGAGGCCGTGGCTTTGAAATTTGTCAACCGGCTGTCAGACTATCTCTTCATCCTCGGCCGACACCTTAATAGCCTGACCTCCACCGAGGAGACCTTCTGGGAGCGAGACAACAGAGCGCTATAGTTCCACATCAAAGTCCCTCACCAGCCAAAAAATCTTAAAAAAACGCTCAAAAGCCAAAACAAAAGCCGACCATCGGGCGTTGAGAAAACATAACACCTGAAAATCGGATAT
>JAMPIE010000031.1 GCA_023663135.1 Alloprevotella sp. | reverse complement strand
GTGGACAAAGGGCAATGTTAATTTGTGTTAAATGACAGATGAGGAAGGAACAATTGATGAGGTGGATGCATTAACTTTGAAGAACCTAAATCCGATTCCTGACAAATGAATACTTCTTATATATTTCTTGCTGATGGCTTCGAGGAAATCGAGGCACTCGCTCCGCTCGACATCTTGCGTCGCGCCGGAATGCCCGTGAAGACGGTGTCTATCTCTGACTCTCTTGACGTGACGGGTGCACATGGGGCAACGGTGAAGGCCGATATACTCTTTGGGCATGACGACATGGGCCGGGCAGAATGGCTCATCCTCCCGGGCGGTATGCCCGGTGCATCAAACCTGGCCGATTACGGGCCGCTGTGTGACCTATTGACAGTCCAACATGAGCGTGGAGGCAAGACAGCTGCTATATGCGCATCGCCGGCGATAGTCCTCGCGCCATTGGGCATCCTTGACGGGCTTGAGGCCACATGCTATCCGGGCATGTCGACCTCCTCGAAGGAGATACGCTGGATGGTACAAAAGCCGGTAGTGGCCACTCCCAAGGTGGTGACTGCACATGGACCCGGAGCATCGCTTCTCTTTGGCCTTACGATAGCAGCCGCGACCATCGGGGAAGTTCACGCAAAGGAGATAGCCACCGCAATGATGGTCAAATAAGAAGTATCCTTATATGGACATTCAACTCTCCCATCTAAGCCATATTCTAACTCTAATCCTCTGAAATTCCCTGAATCACAGTCATCATTAACCCCTGACCGTGAAGCGCGGGGGCAGCGTCATGTCCTGCGACGCGCCTCCGCTTTTTCTCTACCGCTTACATTGAGCGAGAAAACATTTTAGATTTCCGCTTGTTGTAAGATTATCAACGAAAACAACATCATCATTCATCCCCTGACATATGCCACACAGCCGACGCCAAACCCTCACCGGTATGCTCCTAATAGCCCTTGCCCTAATAATCGGGGGTTGTAGCCACTCGCCCTACGACGATATGCCCGGGCCGGTGGCCAGCTTCATCGACACCTACTTTGACGACGGCTCAATTGCCGAGGCAGTGGCCACAGATGGTGGCGGCTTTGTGGTAACTATCAAGAATGGAGCACAGATAGTGTTTGATGCTTCAAACGCATGGGCCGACATCAATGGGCGCGGCGAGACCCTGCCGGCAATGCTGATCACCGATCAGCTACCTGAGCGCGTAGTGGAATATCTGACCTCAATGGAGTTGGTGACGGGGGTCTATCGCCTCAATCGGTCGTGGCATAATCTGCGTGTGGAGCTCGCTGACAGCTATTTCACCTATGACGACCAGACGGGCGACCTGACCTATCCCGAAGTGGCGGGGAAAGCCGCCGGGCTATATGCCCATTTCGCGCCCTGCTCCGATATTGTGCTATAATCGCTGACAAAATAAAATCAGGCCGGGGCGAAATGCTTGAAAGCATTTCGCCCCGGCTCAGTTTGTCATGTGTCAGAATCAGCGGATGAAGAACTTCTTGCCGCCGCGGATGTAGACTCCGGGGGCGAGAGTCGACTCATCGGCGCCGGCTGGAGCCACGAGGCGTCCGCTCAGGTCGTATACGGGGAAAGCCCTCGAGGCGTCGCCGTCGGCCTCCACCGTGCCAAGGCCGGTGAGGGTAACGTCAGTCACGGGGATGGTGTTGCCCCAGCGGTCGCTCAGATAGAGGTCGCCATCAAGCTTGGCGCCGGGGGTAACGGAGCCTATGAGATGACGCCCGGCCGGCAGATAGCTCGTGCCGGAGCCATAGGCTATGGCGTGCACGCCGCCTTCGGTGGCAGACTGAGATCGGCTCAGACGGCGAAGGGCAGCGGAGCTCTCCCACTCCCCTCCGGCGAGGTCAAACTCAATGCCGGCTATGGCCTTGGGGGAGTCTACCCATATGGAGCCGTCGGAGTCCACCATATAGCGGGCGGGCTCAGCCGATGAGCTTGCGGCCATGACGCGGACGGCAGGGGACGCCTCCTCATCATCTTCCTTGATGCCGAGCACAAGGTTTACGATGGCCACCACGTCGCCCACCACCACCTGGCCGTCGCCGTTGACGTCGGCCAGGTTATAGTCAAAGCCCGCAGGGTTTTCGCCGAGGATAAACGACACGGTCTTGGTCACATCATCAATGGATATTGACCCGCTTATGTTGGCGTCGCCCTTGATAAGCTGCTCGAGGACATGGACATTGACCCTGTTATTATATGCGGCCCAACGAGCGTTGATAGAGGAAACGCCAACGGAAAGGCCCGTGACATCGCCATAGGGGGAGAGCGCGATGCAATCGTTTGACGGGTCGTTGACGTTTGCAAAAGACCAGAATACACGCAGCTTCTCTAAGAGCGACACGTCGGGCTGGAGATAATGTGGACACTTAGTATCGCCAATGGCCACAGCCATGTCTCGACCTATGGTAATGTTTTCAAAATCATGGCTACCGGAGAAGCCGCCATCGGTAGCCTCCTCCGCAGAGAGATATACTCGGTCAAAGTCAGCGAGAGGTATTGTGACGCTATAAGAGCCACTCTGACTTGAGGCATTGAAAGAACCGTCGCCAGAGCCTTGTAGCTCTTGAATGCCGCTCGCAAGGTTGATTTGTATGGCAGAACCATCGGTCTTGACAATCACCATAGACTTCACCTTGGATGCAGTCCCCTCGGCCGGGAGGATTTGGGCAATAGTGGGGAAAGCCGCAGCAACAATGGCAGCGGCCATAGATATGTATTTATATATTACTTTCATTTACTTAGTTATTGCTTGATATGTTTCGGGGAACAATCCGAAATTGGGAGCCGTGGAGATAAAGTCTGCCCTTTGCTCGATCCAAGAGCGGAGCTCCTCGACATGTTGCCTAAAGGAACCGGGACGAGTGGACTGCCCCCATTCAGAGATAGCGTTTTCGGCGGCCGAAGACTCAATGAGTCCGGCATACTCGCCCATATATTCATATAGATCGGGGAGATGGGTCTTGAACTCATTCCATATCTCGGCATACTTCTCCTGAAAACGGGAGTCGCTCATGATGGGCATGAATAAATCAATGCCTCGGCATCTGTACTTTGGATCGTATTCGTATAATATATTATCGTCAAAGAAATAACCCTGAGGCGAGGGAATGTCACCGCCGTTATAGGCCCAGTCGAAGTCCCATAGATGACCCATGATGAATTTATCGTCGTAGGAGTGGGCGTGCATAAATACGCTCTTGGGGTGCTTGAGTTCCTGATTAGCGGTGAGATTAAACACCATGACATATTTCACTACACTCTCAAGGTCGAGAAGGTCGGTCCAGTCTTCGCCGCTTATACCGGCCAATGCATTCTCCAGTGCGAGGAACTTCTGTGTCCAGCGAGCGTGCTGCTCCTCAACTGTGGTCTCTTTAAGGTCGCCATCCTTGATTAGTTCTGCGAAATCGGGATCCTTGATGCAGACCTCAAAACCAAGCGGGCCAAACTTCGTCGACCCATTCTCGTCGCGCATATACAAGTCAGCGTCAGAGGGGTCATAGTTGGTGTCAAGCTCAAGGAGGATGCCTTGGGTCTCATCGATGTCACTGATATGGCCGCTGTTCATGCCGGTCTTTTCGCAGAGGGTATACGAGCCCTTGAAGCTGCCGTTGAGCCACACATTGACCGGGATCATATGGGTGGTGTAAGGCACATCCAGCGCCTGGCCTATCCATGATGCGATGGTGTTGCGCATCAAGGTGCCGTCTTTATAGTTGGCCAACAGGACATAGTTCTTTGACTTCTTGAGGTCTTTGTGAATTTCGGTCTTCTTGTCAAATTGAATCCTATAAGGCTTCTTCATGAAGCCGAGTGTGGAGTTACCTCGACCGCGGATACCTTTCAAATCCTTGTCGGTAAATTCGGAAAATGACAGATCGCCGTGGGCCTCGATAGATATTTTTCCGGGGTGGACGGTTGTCTTGTCGCTGATGTCAAAGATACCGTCGTCGGTGGTGATATAAATGTCGGGGAGACGGTTTTCAAAGTCGATGCGCATAAGGTTGGAGACAGACAAGTTACGGGCAACGCCGTTGCCCTGTGCATCAACGATGTCAAAAGAAGAGGCCTCGCCGTTGGCGTCGGCGTTGAGGCGTATCCTCTTGTTCTCGGTCACGGGATAGGAGTAGAAGTCGCCGTTGTTGAGATAGATGTTCATCCACTCGTTGAAGAGATGACGCTCAGGCTTCTTGAACGACACCAGGCCGTTGGTCACGTCCCAGCCCGGGGTAGCCTCGGGGACCTTAACCTCCTCGCGACCCAGATCATGCATCAGAGTATAAGCGTTGCCACACTTGTCTTTAAGCGTATCAAATGAGGAGAGATTGTCATCATCGTCAACCGCGACAAAAGCCCAAGTAGTGCCCATCCAGTCATTCAAGAGAGGCTGCCAAGCTCCCACGCTATAAATCACGGATTGAGAAGGGAGGCGACCATCAAGGCAAGAGCGATCTTTTACACTTGACAAGCCGGAAATGGATAGGCCGCAATTATTAACACCATTAGACAGGATATAGACGTCATTGTCCTCGCCAATTGGTGAAAGCGTGGCCGGAGTACCCGACTCTCCAACGGGGATATAGATGCCACGGCCATCCATCCCTACATTGTGAAAGATCACCGAACCATCAACACTACCCACTGTAAAATACCAAATGGAGTTTATGTCCAACGTAGCACTGTTGGCAAGATTATCGTTGGAGGTATCAACTGAAAGGAAAGTCATGCTTTCCGCCCCGACATTATTGCCGGGGGAATTGGCATTCTGATTACCACGGTAATTGATAATAACATAACGTTTTGGGTTGCTTGCCTCTACCGATACCTCGGGGAGGCAAGTGGGGCAAAAAGCGACATCGACGGCGGCCGGGGAGGTGGCGCGGCGGAGATCCTCTTGCGGGTCAAGGCATCGGGCTTCGACCTGCTGAGGAATGGCCGCGAGGGCCGTCAGAGCGAAGGGCAGAAGCTGTCTTAACAATGTTTTAAGCATATATGTGATGATCGGAATATTTATTTTACTATAATTTAAGGTACAAATATAGGTGATTTCAAGGTATTTTTACCCTCCATTGATTTTATTAACACATATTAACGGTAGGCGATGGCGAGATATTTTTTTTGACTAAGACTATGGAGGGGGAAAGATTGACGGAGGGGTAGAGGATTTTTTGTTACCTTTGCGGTCAATATGACTCTTGACAATGCAAGCATGGACTGGCCCTCGTGGCCACGCTACGACAAGGCCGACCTTCAGGCCGCGCTCGAAAGCCTCAAGCGCGGCGGGATAATCGTCTACCCGACCGACACGGTGTGGGGCATTGGCTGTGATGCGACAAACGAGGAGGCTGTGGCGCGCGTGAAAGCGCTCAAGGGCCGGCCCGACGCAAAGGCGCTCATAACCTTGGTGAGCGACACGGCCATGCTTGAGCGATGGGTGGAGGATGTGCCGGAGGCAGCGCTGCAGCTGGTCGAGGCATCGCTACCCGAGGAGGGAGCCGAGCCGCCGCGACCGATGACCATAGTATATGACCACCCATCTTCGGCTCTTGCGCGAGGCCTTATCGCGCCCGACGGGTCGATGGCAGTGAGGGTGTGCACGCTCCCATTCGCTGCGGAGCTCTGCCGCCGACTGCGTCGCCCCATAGTGTCGACGTCGGCCAACTTCAGCGGCTCCCCTACCCCGACCTGTTTCAGCGAAATAAACCCTGACCTGCTGGAGAAGGCCGACTATGTGGCTCGCTACCTTCGCGACGACCGAAAGGGGGGGGAGCCCTCTGTGATCATCAAAGTGTCGACTGGCGGCATATTCAAGATAATCAGAAAGTAAAAATAATAATCACTGTAACCTTATGCCTCAAACAAGCGTCAAGAGCTATCGCCGCCGCGTCGTCGGGCAATCGATCATCATCGACTGGCTGTCGACGTCGATTGCATGGCTGGCTTTTGATGCCGTGAGGTTTATGCTGCTCAATGTGGGTTTTCACACAATGGTTGCGTTTATGCTCACTCCCAAGGTGATAGCGTCGCAGCTGCTCTTCCCCACGGCGATGCTCGGCGTCTATTGGCTCACCGGCTATTATAACGATCCGCTGCGACGCTCGCGATTGCGGGAGCTGCTGCTGACGATAGTGTCGGCCTTGACAGGGACCATGGCAGTGCTCCTGGCGATGCTGCTTGACGACCTCACGCCGCGCCTCGACGTGGACTATCTCCTCTTATCCACTCTCTTTGCGCTGCTACTCATCGTGGTGTATATCCCACGCAGCTTGCTGTCGAGGAGAGTGATAAAGCGTTTTGACAGCGGAGAGGTGGCCTATAGAGCCGTCATGGTGGCGCCGGAAGGGGTAATAGCGCCTGATGTGAAGATACATCATGTAAAGATAGAGGGGCAGATGACGCCCGAAGAGGCCGCAGCCTATCAGGAGACCGACTGCTTTATCCTCGCGCCGGCCCCGTCGGGACGACTCGAGGATCTGATGGCATCCGCGGCCATCTTGATGTCGCGCGAGAAGCCGGTCTACATAATGGCAAGCGCGGGCAACATAGTGGAGCGCCGCTACGGCCAAGGGACCCCTGCCGGGGGGCGCAATAGGGCAATGTTCCCGGGACGCGAACCACTGATAGACATATCACAGACAGGCATGGCACCCTCGACGCTCAATCTCAAGCGGGTGGCCGACATCACTCTATCCACCTTGGCCCTGCTCATGACCGGGCCCGCCATCCTCATACTTGCCGGAGCCGTGAAGGCTACCTCGCCCGGCCCCGCCTTCTACAGGCAGAAGCGAGTGGGGCTGCATAGGCGCCCCTTTGACATCATCAAGCTGCGCACGATGCGTGCCGACGCCGAGCCGGCGGGGCCGTGCCTGGCAATGGACGACGACCCACGAGTGACGCCCCTTGGGCGAGTGATGCGCAAATATCGCCTCGACGAGCTGCCCCAGTTTATCAACGTGATAAGGGGGGAGATGAGCATCGTGGGCCCTCGCCCTGAGCGGCCTCACTTCGTTGACCAGATCACCGCCAAGGCCCCCTTCTATACGCTGCTCCATCAAGTCAGGCCCGGCATTACGTCGTGGGGCATGGTGAGCTACGGCTATGCCTCGAGCGTTGACCAGATGATAGAGCGGATGAGATATGACCTGCTCTACATCGAGAACGCCGGCTTCTTGCTCGACCTCAAGATAATACTCCACACCATCAGAACCATAGCAACAGGCAAAGGCTTATGAGCCAAGACAATATAGACCCCACAACAGCCCCCTCCGCCCACTCCCTCCTCGATGCCTGGAGGGAGGGCTTTTTGGCGATAGTGCTCTGGCGCGAGAAGCACATCAAGGAGCGCACCTTCGTAATCCTCCTCTCCATCGTGGTGGGGATAGCCGGAGGCATAGCAGCCCTCATTCTTCGCTCGCTCATCTACTACATATCTACCTTCCTAACTCAGTTTATCTCGGCCACGAGTGGCAACTGGCTCTACCTTGTCTACCCCATGATAGGCATCCTGCTGGCGAGCCTGTTTGTGAGATATGTGGTGAGAGACAACATCTCTCATGGAGTGACACGAGTGCTCTATGCCATATCGCAAAACAAGAGTCGGCTCAAGCGCCATAACATGTGGACATCGCTGGTGGCCTCGTCCATCACCATCGGCTTTGGCGGATCGGTGGGTGCCGAGGGTCCAATAGTGTTTACCGGCTCGGCTATCGGTTCCAACCTCGGGCGAGTGTTCAGGCTCTCGCCGAGAATCCTAATGATAATGGTGGGGTGTGGAGCCGCAGCCGGTATAGCGGGCATCTTCAAAGCCCCGATAGCGGGATTGCTGTTTACCATTGAGGTGTTGATGATTGACCTGACTACAGTGTCGGTGATGCCGCTTCTGCTGTCGTCGGTGGCGGGAGCCACTGTGGCATACATCTTCACCGGCTATGACGCGGAGTTTTTCTTTGCGCAGAGCGAACCCTTCGTGGCACAGCGCATCCCCTTTGCCATCCTCCTGGGGATCTTCTGCGGGCTGGTGAGCCTCTACTTCACCCGGTCGATGAACATGATGGAAAACCTCTTCTCTCGCATCGCCTCTCGGTGGGCCAAGCTGCTGATAGGAGGCTCCATCCTGGCCCTGCTGATCTTCATCTTCCCACCGCTCTATGGCGAGGGCTACACCTCTATCATCTCGCTGCTGAGCGGCAACGTAAGCTCCATCGTCGACGGATCCATATTCTACAGCGAAGGGGCCAACGTGTGGTTTATCTTAGCATTTATCGCCTGCCTCATAGTGACCAAGAGCTTTGCCACGTCGGCCACCAACGGCGGCGGAGGCGTGGGCGGCACTTTCGCGCCGAGCCTCTACGTGGGGTGTATGACCGGCTTTTTCTTTGCCTTCCTGCTTAACAACCTCTTTGGCCTCGACCTCTCGATCAAAAACTTTGCCCTCATGGGGATGGCAGGGGTGATGGCGGGTGTGATGCACGCTCCCTTGATGGGCATCTTCCTGACGGCAGAGCTCACCGGAGGCTACGACCTCTTTTTGCCCCTGCTCATAGTGGCCGGGCTGAGCTACATCACCATCAAGCTCTTTGAGCCTTATTCCATCTATGCCATGCGCCTGGCTCAGCGGGGCGAGCTGCTGACCCATCATAAGGATAAGGCCGTCTTGACCCTGCTGAAGATAGGAAACGTGATAGAGACCGACTTTATGAGCGTCAAGCCCGGGATGGACCTGAGGTCGATGGTGAGCGTGATATCCAAGAGCAACCGCAACCTCTTCCCGGTAGTAGACGACCAAGGGAAGCTCATGGGCGTCGTGATGCTCGACGAGATAAGAAACATCATGTTTCGCCCCGACCTCTACCGGCGCATGCACGTGGCTCAGTTTATGTCGATGCCCCCGGGGAAGATAGTCGACGGGGAGACCATGGAGCAGGTGATGAAGACCTTTGACGACACCGGAGCCTGGAACCTTCCGGTGGTCGATGCCGACGGACACTACATGGGCTTCGTCTCGAAGTCAAAGATTTTCACGTCATATCGGCGAGTGCTGCGCCACTACTCTGAAGACTAAAATATCGGCAAAAATCACTATCTTTGCGTGCCAATTAATCACAACAATCGTTTATCATCTATCATAGAATGAAAAAAATCATCACCTTGGCCGCCGGGATGTGGCTCATGGCAATGGGAGCCGCCGCCGCCCCCGACTCCACGCCGACACCCTCCGAGGCCAACCCCTACGCCCTGGCAGAGCGCTTTGCCGGAGACAAGCTCTCCAACATGCTCTTTTCCACCACCGTAGACCCCCACTGGTTTAAGAGCGGCGACAAATTTTGGTATTCCTACAAGACCGGCAACGGCACCCGATGGTATGTCGTAGACCCCGCAACCCGCACCAAGCGCGAGCTTTGGGACCACGACAAGATGGCCTCCGAGCTGACCACCATAGTGCGCGACCCCTACATTGCCGCCTCGCTGCCGATACGCAACCTCGAAGTGGAGCCCGACGGACACACCTTCACCTTTGAGGTGGTCTCCAGCCAGGACGCCAAGAAGAAGAGCACCGAAGGGCTCGACTCAATAGCCGCCGCCAAGGTGAAGCAACCCAAAAAGGGGGAGAAAGAAATCTTTTTCTTCTCATATGACATGAACACCGGGCGCCTGACCCACCTCAAAGATAAAGAGAAAGATACCAAGGAGCTCCCCTGGGCATCAGTGAGCCCCGACGGCCAGACCGTGGTGTATGCCAAAGACCTAAACCTCTACCGCATGAGCCGCGCCGACTATGAAAAGCTCAAGAAAGATGAAAACGACACCACCGTCGTAGACATCCCGCTGACCACCGACGGCGTGATGGACTTTGGCTATGGCCTCGACTACTCATATCTCAACACCGACACCATTTGCAACGGCAAGCGCAAAGGTGTCTATGGCCTCTGGAGCCCCGACTCGCGCCACTTTGTGACGACGCTCGAAGATAATCGCGCCGTGAAGCCCCTTTGGGTAATCAACTCCGTGGCCGAGCCACGCCCCACCCTCGAGACTTATAAATATCAGATGCCAGGCGAGATGGAAGCCCCCGAGGAACACCTCTACCTCTTTGACCTCACCACCAACAGCCGCAAAGAAATTGACACCCGCCGCTTTAAGCATCAGACCCTCTCGCTGGCCCATCGCCCCCGCCAGCAGAAAGAGCGCTCCTTGACCGACGTGCCCGCCATTTGGCTGGGCGATGACAACCGCCTCTTCGTCACCCGCTCCTCACGCGACCTCCACCGCATCGACATATGCTCTTACACCATAGGGCAAGACACCCTCGTCCCCATCATCGAAGAGAGGATGAACACCTACCAGGAGGTGCGCCCCTTGGCTGCCCTCAACAATGGCAAGGAGCTAATCCAATGGAGCGAACGCGACGGATGGGCACACCTTTACCTCTACGACGACAAGGGTAACCTCAAGCGCCGCCTCACCGACGGCCCCTGGCATGTCCACCGCATCCTCAACGTCGACCCTGCCACCCGCCGCGTCTACTTCACAGGCATGGGGCGCGAAGCGGGCGAAAACCCTTACTATCAACACCTCTACAGTGTGAGCCTCGACGGAGGCCCCGTCAAGCTCCTTGACAAGGGCAACGCCTTCCATGCCCCCATCATGGACGACAATGCCCACTACTTCGTAGACAACTTCTCGCGCGTAGACACCATCCCCGAGACAGCCCTCTACGACGCCTCCGGTCGCAAGCTCATGACACTCGAGCGCTCTGACTTCTCTCATCTCTTAGCCGCCGGATACAAGTTTCCCGAAGTATTTAAGGTAAAAGCTGCCGACGGCGTGACCGACCTTTGGGGCACAATGTATAAGCCCTTTGACTTCGACTCGACAAAGGTCTATCCCATCATCGACTACGTGTATCCCGGCCCACAGGTTGAGGCCACCAACTACCCCTTCACCCGCATGGCCCCACGCACCGACCGCCTCGCCCAGGCCGGATTTATAGTCATCACCGTGGGCAACCGAGGAGGCCACCCCGACCGCTCCAAGTGGTATCACAACTATGGCTACGACAACATGCGCGACTATGGCCTGGCCGACCAAAAATATGCCATTGAGCAGCTCGCAGCCCGCCACCCCTACATAGACATCAACCGAGTGGGCATCCACGGCCACTCAGGCGGCGGCTTCATGTCTACAGCAGCCATCTTGCAATATCCCGACTTCTTCAAGACCGCCGTGTCATGTGCCGGCAACCACGACAACCGAATCTACAACCGATGGTGGAGTGAGACCCATCATGGCGTCAAAGAGAAAGTGACCGAACAAGGCGACACCACCTTCATCTACTCCATCAAGACCAACCCCGAGATTGCCCGCAACCTCAAGGGCCACCTTCTCCTGGTCCATGGCGACATCGACAACAACGTCCATCCAGGCAACTCCATCCGCGTGGCCGACGCACTGATCCGAGCCAACAAGCGCTTTGACTTCCTCCTCCTCCCCACACAGCGCCACGGCTTCGGCAACATGAACGAATATTTCTACTGGCGCATGGTCGACTACTTTACCGACTATCTCAAAAACGACCGTGCTACCCACCCCGTAGATATTCCCGCGCGCTAAGCCTCCCCTCCCCTACGAGCCTGTGGATAAATTCCAAGGCAATCGCAAGCAAATATATTATCGGCCGAAGAGCTCCCGACAATCTCGGGCTCTTCGGCCGATAAATGTTGGTCATGAAAGGAGAGCATTCACTAATTACTCCCCCTGGACAGCTTCTAAATAGGGACAGTTGCTCGTAGCGTCAAACTCTATCGGGATCCATAGGTGGCCCGATGACGAGAGGGCGTCGGGATGCCATATGTCGGCCATGAAGATTATGGTGCCGTCGGCAAGAGATAAGGCATAGGTGCCTTGGCCGCCGAAGGTAGTGTCGGCGCCGTGGCCACGGCAGGGGTTGGTCAGCTGTTCCCATGGCCCCATGATGCTTTCAGCGCGCATGAGCCTGGCGGCATTGGGGGCCCAACCTGTACACCCCGAGGTGATCATCCAGTAAATGCCATCATGCTTGAATATCACAGGGGCCTCATTATGGCCTCCGGGGAAGAGACGGACGTAGCGTCCTGTATGGGCCAGATAGTCGGGTGTGAGCTCTGCTATGTGGAGCGTCAGATTGTCTTCAGACGAATAGATATGATAGGCCGTCGAGTCATTGTCAACATAGATTGTCATGTCGCGTGCCATCTGGCCCCCATCGCGGTCGCGAAGGATAAACATACCCTCGGCCACCTGCTCGCTCCAGCGTGGAGTCCACCACTTTTGGCCGAGGTCAAAGCTGGCGGTGTCGGCCTCCGGAGGCATGTTAGCGGGGAGCCGGCCGGGATTAACCCTCCCACTCCGCAAGGGCACAAATGGCCCCAAAGGATTGTCGGCCACAGCTACGGCAGAGTGGGCCGCTGAGTAGCCTTGGCCGGGCATCTCATGGTGCATCCACATCACGTAGCGATCCGTCAATGCGTTATATACCACCTTGGGACGTTCGATAGTAGATCCCGCGGGGATGATGCTGTCGCCTATTGTCATCACAATTCCTCTATTTGTCCAGTGGACAAGGTCGGGCGACGTATAGCAGGCCACGCCGAGCTGCGGAGCACCATTTTCGCGGTTTTCGCCATACCAATAATAGAGCGAATCGGAGCCGGTGATGATGCAGCCGCCATGGCAGTTGATATGGTGGCCCTCGATGTCGAGCCACTCCCGGCTCTCCACGCCCGAGACGCGTGCGTGGGCTGAGACGATAGCGAGAGCAAGAAAAAACGATAGCATGAGACGTGACATAAACGGATGATATGCAAAGCCGGCGAGGAGGCGTTTTTCACTTCCCCGCCGGCATATGTAAGATTCATTTATGAACGAGCAATGAGCAAGAAATGGTTTTTCTTGCCGCGCGACACCAGTATGTAGCGTCCTTGGAGCAGGTCAGCGGGAGTGATGAGCGCGTTGGGCTCGGAGGCTTTCTCCTTGTTTACGCTTAGGCCTCCCCCCTGAGTCATCTTGCGCATCTCTCCCTTGGAGGTGAAGACGGGAGCGCCGTCGGTCAAGAGGTCGATAAGCTTCACTCCCTCCATTGGAATCTCCACCTCATAGCGAGGCACTCCATCGGTGATGTCGAGGAGGGTGGCCTCGTCGATGGCGCGGAGCGCATCGGCTGCTTTCGGGTCAAAGAGTATTCGCGAGGCCTCCACGGCGCGCTCATAGTCGTCGGCCGAGTGCACCATGGTGGTTATCTCTTTGGCCAATCGGTGTTGCAAGGGGCGTCGGCCGGGATCTTCTTTCTGCTCCTCCACCAGGCCCTCAATCTCCTGGCGTGAGAGAGTGGTGAAGATCTTAATATATTTCTCAGCATCGTCGTCGGCCACATTGAGCCAAAACTGATAGAAGCGATAGGGAGATGTGCGCTTGGGGTCGAGCCATACATTGCCGCTCTCGGTCTTGCCAAACTTCTTGCCGTCGGCCTTGGTAATCAGCGGACATGTGAGGGCATAGGCCTCGCCCCCTTCGGTGCGGCGTATGAGCTCCGTGCCGGTGGTGATATTGCCCCATTGGTCAGAGCCTCCAAGCTGGAGCCGACACCCCTTGTTGCGATAGAGGTATAGGAAGTCATAGCCCTGAAGAAGCTGGTAGGAGAACTCGGTAAACGACATTCCCTGCTGGCTCTCGCCCGAGAGGCGCTTCTTCACAGAGTCTTTGGCCATCATATAGTTGACGGTGATATGCTTGCCGATGTCACGTATAAAGTCGAGGAAACCATAGTCTTTCATCCAGTCATAGTTGTTGACCAGCTCGGCGGCATTTGGCGCGTCGCTCTCAAAGTCGAGAAACTTTGCGAGCTGGGCCTTGATGGCCTCCTGATTGTGGCGCAGGGTGGCTTCGTCGATGAGCTTGCGTTCCTGGCTCTTCATGGAAGGGTCGCCTATCATGCCGGTGGCACCCCCGACGAGGGCCAGTGGCTTATGTCCGGCGCGCTGGAAGTGGCGCAGCATCATCACGCCCACCAGATGGCCAATGTGGAGTGAGTCGGCCGTAGGGTCAATGCCCAAATAGGCCGTGGTCATTTCCTTTGCGAGCTGCTCGTCTGTTCCTGGCATCATCTGATGAATCATGCCGCGCCATGTCAGCTCCTCTATAAATTTTGATGACATATGTTGCAGTTTTCTTTATTGTTGTAGTTTATCCCTTCAGCGCCTCTATGGAGCGGCTAAGGGTCTCTATCTTGGCCTCGGCGTCGGCCAGTTTTTGGCGCTCGGCTGACACCACGGACTCCGGAGCCTTTGCCACGAAGCGCTCGTTAGATAGCTTCTTCATCACCGACTGGCGGAAGCCTTTGTAATAGTCAAGGTCTTTGGTCAAGCGTGCCAGTTCGGCCTCAGTGTCAATGGCTCCTCCAAGGGGGATGCACACCTCTGTGGAGCCTACCATAAAGGAGGCTGCTGCGGGATCTGACTCCATGTTGTGGTTGATCTCATCAACCCCGGCAAGCTTCTTTATCACGGCATCGCGCTCCTTGGGCCACGATCCTACCACATTGAGTGTCAAGCCTAAGCGCGGCGACAGCCCTTTAGAAGCCCTTACGTTGCGCACTCCATTGACTATCTCCTTGGCCTCCTCCACGATGGCCATATCGGCCTCTGAGGGGGTGGTGGCAGCGGGCGTGGAGGCATACATGATCGACTCCCCTTCGCGGCGGTCGGCAAGGTGTTGCCAGAGCTCCTCGGTGATAAATGGCATAAAGGGGTGGAGCAGGCGCAACAATGCGTCAAAAAATCCCTCTGTGGCGCGCATGGTGGCTCCATCGATGGGCGAGCCATAGGCCGGCTTCACCAGTTCAAGATACCAAGCCGAGAACTCATCCCAGAAGAGCTTATAGAGAGTGGTCAGCGCCTCCGAGATGCGAAACTTGCCCATGAGGTCGGCAACCTCGGCTGCTGCCTCTGAAATCTTTGACTCCATCCAGGCTATGGCGCGGCAAGAGGACTCGGGCTGCTCTGACGTCTCGTCGACCTCCCATCCCTTGACAAGGCGGAAGGCATTCCATATCTTGTTGCAGAAGTTGCGCCCTGTCTCACATAGCTTGTCGTCAAACATGATATCGTTGCCGGCCGGGGCGCAGAGCATCATACCCATGCGCACTCCGTCGGCCCCGAAACGAGCTATCAACTCCAGTGGATCAGGCGAGTTACCAAGCTGCTTCGACATTTTGCGCCCAAGCTTGTCACGAACTATACCGGTGAAATAGACATTACTAAACGGCTTGTCGCCTGCATATTCGTATCCGGCCATTATCATGCGGGCCACCCAGAAGAAGATGATGTCGGGACCGGTGACGAGCGTTGCCGTCGGATAATAATATTTCATCTCTTCATTGCCGGGATGACGTATGCCGTCAAAGAGGGTAATGGGCCAGAGCCATGATGAGAACCATGTGTCGAGCGCTCCCTCATCTTGCCGAAGGTCGCTGAGCTGCAACTCGGCGTTGCCCGAGGCTGCGCGGGCTTTCTCTAAGGCCTGCTCCTTAGTCTCGGCAACTACAAAGGTGTCATCCTCCTCCGGACCATAGAAATAGGCCGGTATGCGATGGCCCCACCAAAGCTGGCGGCTGATACACCAGTCTTGGATATTCTCAAGCCATGTCCGATATGTGGTCTTATACTTTTCCGGCACAAACTTGATGATATCGTCCATCACCGGGGCCAGCGAGAAGGAGGCAAAATGCTTCATGTCGATAAACCATTGGAGCGACAGGCGAGGCTCTATGGCCACCTTAGTACGCTCCGAACAGCCCACCTTATTTTCATAGTCCTCTATCTTTTCCATCAAGCCGGCGGCTTCAAGGTCCTGGGCTATCTGTTTGCGACATTCAAAGCGGTCCATGCCCACATACATCCCTGCAGCCTCGCTGACCGTAGCATCCTCGTTGAAGATGTCGATGGTCTCCAACCCATGCTTCTTTCCGAGCATATTGTCATTCTTATCGTGAGCCGGGGTTACCTTTAAGCAGCCCGTGCCAAAGTCGATCTCCACATAGCGATCTTCGATCACCGGTATAACGCGCCCCACCAGTGGCACCACCACCTTTTTCCCAGCAAGCCAGCGGTTTTTGGGGTCTTTGGGGTTGATACACATCGCCGTGTCGCCCATGATGGTCTCGGGGCGAGTGGTGGCCACTACAGCATAGCGGCGTCCCTCGCTATCGCGATGGACTATCTCACCCTCCTCGCCGGTCTCGCCCATGAAATCGTCGTCGGCAACATAATACTTAAGATAATAGAGCTTTGACTTCTCGTCGACATAATACACTTCGTCGTCAGAGATAGCTGTGCGATTCTCTGGATCCCAGTTCACCATGCGATTAGCTCGGTAAATAAGCCCCTTGTCATAGAGATCACAAAATACCTTTACAACGCTCTCGCTGCGAGCCTCATCCATGGTGAATGCCGTCCTACTCCAGTCACACGAGGCACCGAGCTTACGCAGCTGCTTGAGGATGATGCCCCCATGCTTCTCAGTCCATTCCCACGCATGCTTGAGAAACTCTTCACGAGTGAGGTCAATCTTACGTATCCCCTCCGCTGCAAGCTTGCCTATCACCTTTGTCTCAGTGGCTATCGACGCATGGTCGGTGCCGGGAACCCACAGGGCGTTCTTGCCGTCCATGCGAGCCCGACGGATGAGGATGTCCTGGATGGTGTTGTTGAGCATATGGCCCATATGAAGCACTCCCGTCACATTTGGCGGCGGAATGACAATAGTATATGGTTCACGAGCGTCGGGATGGCTGGCAAAAAGGTCATGCTCCATCCAATAGGCATACCATTTGTCCTCCACATCTGACGGAGAATACTTTGTGGCAAGCTGATTCATAGGAAGATATGATAATGTATCGGGTTAACGTGACTTATAAACACGCAAAGATACATATTTTTTAGCAAATATCGGTCGAGCATAAACATAATCTATGCCTATCCGTTTCTCCGACATTATATCCCGGATCCTCTAATCATGCTCAATCCTTAATAATCCTATAAAACGTCCTTAACTCTTATATTTTTGATTCGGATTCCCTGATTTCCGATTCGTGATGTCGAAGAAAAGAGTATAGCCTGAAGACTCGGAAGAACTTGCCCTGACATTGAACGGAAGGAAAAGAAAAATCGCCCGTAGCGACTTTGACACTGCAATGACCGCAAGCGGTCTCATTGACAAAGCTGTTGCAAACATATTCAAGAGGTCTGAAAATCCCGTATTGAAATGGCATGAAATCATCGATGTCTCATTCCTCCCAAAGAACATGAAATCCGCATACAAAGCGAAATTTGATGGCATGATGTCGCGTCTGATCGGGACAAACGCTAATTTCGAGTAACTCGGTCTCAAAAACCAATGAATATACAGTTACTTAAATATTCTTCAGTATTTTATAGGCATAATCCACGAAAAATTAGTGCCTTTGCAGATGCAAAGACAATGCGAAGCTATCGGCAGAGTCAGCAGAAAACGGGCGGCTATGAAGCCCCCCGGTCTGAATCAAGCCAAAAAAGGTCGTTCAGACCACTGAAAACCCTGAAAATTAGCCTGATTTTGTAAATTGAGACTGCCTCTGTATTATATAGCATACGGCTGATCATCACCGGCCATATAGGTATGGCGATAGCCCGAAGAATGTAATTTTTCCGTCAAACTGACCTTCAAGATTTTTGGGGGGGATAAAAAACTTTACTACCTTTGCAGACGTTCTCCTTTGAGAGCAACTAAAATGATGTCTCCGTAGTTCAATGGATAGAATTTTGGATTCCGGTTCCAACGATTGGGGTTCGACTCCCCACGGGGATACTCCTTAGCCGCCTTTTTAGGCGGCTATTTGTTTGGC
>JAMPIE010000030.1 GCA_023663135.1 Alloprevotella sp. | reverse complement strand
TGAACACGAAAGGAGGCGAACACCTCTGATTAGTGTTCACCTCCTACTCGATTTATGCCCTTATAGGCATAATTTTATCAACATTCCACAAAAATTAAGAAATTTTCAGTATATTTGCATCGCATTACGCGCATCTTTCACCGAAAAGAATATCCCCCAACGTATCAATCAATATGTTAGCAGCAACAATTCAAAGCTCCACGCTTGCGGTCACGGCCGCCCTTACGGGCATTGGCCTCGTGGCTCTTGCCCTGTGGATTGCAGGCCTAATCAGCCCAAAGTCGTTTAACGCACAGAAAGGCGAAGCTTATGAATGTGGTATCCCTACCCGAGGCGAGTCTATGGCTCAATTCAAGGTGGGGTATTATCTTTTTGCAATTTTATTTCTGATGTTTGACGTGGAGTGTGTTTTCCTCTTCCCCTGGGCAGTCATTGTTAAGAGCCTCGGCGGAGCCGGCCTCCTCTCCATCGCCGTTTTCTTCATCATATTAGTGCTGGGCCTTGTCTATGCCTGGCGGAAAGGAGCTCTTGAATGGAAGTGACCACCAAATCCATGCCCTACGACGAGTGGAAGGACAACGAATATATAGAGAAGCTCGTTAAGGAGCTGCAAGACAATGGAGCCAACATCGTCGTGGGCTCCCTCGATAAGCTTATCAACTGGGGCCGAAGCAACTCCCTGTGGCCTCTGACCTTTGCCACTTCTTGTTGCGGCATTGAGTTTGTTAGCCTCGGCGCCGCCCGCTACGATATGGCCCGCTTTGGCTGGGAGGTGGCTCGATCATCTCCACGCCAGGCCGACTTTATGATGGTGGCCGGCACAATAGTCAAGCGCATGGCCCCTGTGGTCCGTCGCCTCTACGACCAGCTCGCCGAGCCTAAGTATGTCATCGCTTGTGGTGCCTGCGCCGTCTCCGGCGGCCCCTTCCGCAAGAGCTATCATGTGGTGATGGGTGTCGATCAGATCATTCCCGTCGATGTCTACCTACCCGGCTGCCCCCCGCGTCCCGAGGCTATGATCTACTCCATCATGCAGCTATCGCGCAAAATCAAGGTGGAGCGTTTCTTTGGCGGAGTCAACCGCCAGGAGAAGCAAGA
This sequence comes from Alloprevotella sp., assembly GCA_023663135.1. GTDB lineage: Bacteria > Bacteroidota > Bacteroidia > Bacteroidales > Muribaculaceae > Paramuribaculum. Next base: position 17,049 of record JAMPIE010000030.1, on the reverse strand, counting down.
AGAGTTTCTCAAGGCCCATCCCATCGAGGGGGTCGACGATTAATCCCCCCCCCCTCAGCCCTCTCCCGTCATCACATTATTAATTTCTGACCTCTAACTCACAAACATATATCCTCATGGCTGAAATGAAGGAAAAGATTGCCACCCTGTTTCCCGACGCCGTCGTTGACGATAGCGCCGACATCCCCGTGGTCAATATTCCCGACGCCCAATGGCATAGCCTTGCGCAGAGTCTGCGCGACGACCCCGACCTCTCGTTTGACTATCTCGTCACCATCGTCGGAATGGACTGGGCCGACTCCCTTGGCTGCTACTATTATCTGACCTCCACCAAGACCGGCCGCCACATATCCGTCAAGGTCTCTACCCCCGACCGTATCAAGCCTATGCTCCATTCCGTGGCTGACCTATGGGCCATCGCCGGAATATATGAACGTGAGGTCTACGACTTCTTTGGTATCGTCTTCATCAACAACCCTGACATGAGGCGTCTCTTCCTCTCCATCGACTGGAAGGGCTTCCCCCTGCGCAAGGAATATGTTACCCGCGAACAGGAAGAGATTAACCCCGTCACTACCGAAAACGAGCGCCAGAGCGACTTTACCGATACATGGGTGGAGGAAGCTCCCGGCAAGGTGGTCAAGAAGGAGGTCAGGATATTTGAAAAGGATGATTTCGTAGTCAACATCGGCCCGCAACACCCTGCCACCCACGGTGTGCTCCGTTTCCGTACCGCTGTCGACGGCGAGACCATCAAGAAAATCGATGTCTACTGCGGATATATCCACCGCGGCATCGAGAAGATATGTGAGGAGCTCACATATCCCCAGACCCTCCATTTCATGGATCGTCTCGACTACTTCTCGGCACATCCTTACCATCACTGCCTCTGCATGACCATTGAGCAGGCTGCCGGCATTGAGATTTCGCGCCGAGCTCAAGTGATACGTGTCATCATGGACGAGCTCTCGCGCATCGCCTCCCACTGCCTCTTCATTGGCACCTATTGCATGGACCTTGGCGCCACTACGATGCTTTTCTACACTCTGCGTGTCCGCGAGCAGATCCTCGACATCATGGAGAAGACCTGCGGCGCCCGCATGACGTTTAACTATGAGTGTATCGGCGGCCTGATGCAAGACCTTGCCCCCGACTTTGTCAAGGATGTACATGCCCTGCTCGATGTGCTCCCCGCCAATATCAAGGAATATAATAAGCTCTTTACAGGCAACGTTATAGCCGAAAATCGACTCCAGGGCGTAGGCATCCTCTCACGCGCCGACGCCATTTCTTGGGGCGTTACCGGCCCTTCAGGTCGTGCCTCCGGCTGGGCCTGCGACATCCGCAAGACCGACCCCTATTCCATCTACTCAGAGCTCGACTTTGAGCAAGTGGTCCGCACCGAGGGCGATGCCATGGCTCGCTTCAAGGTGCGTATGGATGAGATGGAGCAGAGCGCCAAGATCATTTCACAGCTCATCGACAATATCCCCGAAGGGGAGATATGCGTCAAGGTGCCCAAGGTGCTCAAGCTCCCTCAGGGTCACTGGTTCCGCATGGTCGAGGGTTGTCGCGGCACATTCGGCATCTTCATCGAGAGCGATGGCACCACCTCTCCCTATCGCCTCAAGATTGCTCCCCCCTGTCTGCCCGCTGCTGCAGTAGTTGACCATATCACCCGCGGCCAGAAGATTGCCGACCTCATCACCATCGGCGGCTCAATGGACTACATCGTGCCCGACATTGACCGTTGACCTTCACAATAAGCCATCCATTATCATACCCTTCCAAATACTAAGCTGCAAGCAATGTTTGACTTCTCTTTAGTGACCAACTGGATCCACACCTTCCTCACTTCGACCCTCTCCTTTCCCGAATGGCTCGCAGTGACGGCCGAGTGTGTGGTTGTAGGCGTAGCCCTGCTGCTGCTTTATGCTCTCCTGGCTCTCTTCTACATATATTATGAGCGTAAACTCTGTGCCTTCGTCCAGTGTCGTATCGGTCCCGATCGCGTGGGCCGCTGGGGCTTGCTCCAGAGCTTTGCCGATATGTTTAAGATTCTTATCAAGGAGCTCATCTCCCTTAAACATGTCGATAAGTTTCTCTTCAATCTTGCTCCCTACCTGGTTATTCTTGCCTCGATGCTCTGCTTTGCCGTCCTCCCCTGGGGCAAAGGCCTTCAGGTCATTGACTTTAATATCGGTATTTTCTTCCTCATGGCCTGCTCCTCCATCGGCGTCCTTGGTATCCTTCTCGCCGGTTGGTCGTCGGCCAACAAGTTTACTCTCATCGGCGCCCTTCGCTCCGGTGCCCAGATGGTGAGTTATGAGCTCTCTATCGGCCTCTCCATCCTCACTATGGTGGCTTTTGCCGGGACTATGAATGTCACCGGCATCGTCGAGGCTCAGAGCGACCTTTGGTTTATTGTCAAAGGCCACATCCCCGCCATCATTGCCTTCATCATCTACATGATAGCCGGCACTGCTGAGACCAACCGCGGCCCGTTTGACCTCCCCGAGGCAGAGAGCGAGCTCACTGCCGGTTACCACACCGAGTATTCCGGCATCCATTTTGGTTTCTTCTATCTTGCAGAGTATCTCAACCTCTTCATCGTGGCCGGCGTGGCAACCCTGCTCTTCTTTGGTGGCTGGATGCCTCTCCATATCCCCGGCTGGGAGGGTTTCAACCATATTATGGACTTTATACCCACTCCCATCTGGTTTGTGGCCAAAGCTGTAGTGATCTCTGCAATCATCATCTGGTTTAAGTGGACCTTTCCTCGCCTGCGCATCGACCATCTGCTTGCCCTCGAATGGAAATACCTCTTGCCCATCAACCTGTTTAACCTCGTATTGATGGTGCTGATAATCGTATATGGCATCCATTTCTAATTCATAATAGTAGCACACCATCCTCAAATTAAAATAAATTCACTCTCAATGAGCGACAAATTCGGAACAATAGCCCAGGTGCTCGGCCCGGTGGTCGACGTCTCATTTGACGGCTCGGCCGACGAGCTCCCTCCCATCTACACTGCCCTCAAGGTGGATCGTCCCGACGGCCATGAGCTTATACTTGAAGTTGAGCAGCATATTGGCGAAAACACCGTCAGGTGTGTGGCCATGGAAAGCACTGACGGCCTCTGCCGTGGTGTACGCGTCGATAGCTTGGGTCACCCGATTTCTGTCCCCACCGGCGAGCAGGTCAAGGGGCGACTTCTCAATGTCATTGGCGATGCCATTGACCGCCTGCCTGCCCTGAAGCGCGACGACCTGCGATCTATCCATCAGCCCGCCCCCGAGTTTGACGAGCTTACTATCGGCACTGAGATCCTCTACACCGGCATCAAGGTGATTGACCTCCTCGAGCCCTATTCCAAGGGTGGCAAGATTGGTCTCTTCGGCGGCGCCGGCGTGGGCAAGACTGTGCTTATCATGGAGCTTATCAACAATATCGCCAAGGGTCACAATGGCTTCTCGGTTTTTACCGGTGTGGGTGAGCGTACTCGTGAGGGCAACGATCTCTTGCGCGAGATGATTGAAAGCGGTGTCATCAAGTATGGCAAGAAGTTTGAGGAGGGGATGGAGAAAGACCAGTGGAATATCGAGGATGTCGATATGAACGAAGTGAGCAAGAGTCAGGCCACTCTGGTCTTTGGCCAGATGAATGAGCCGCCGGGTGCCCGTCTGCGTGTGGCTCTGTCGGGCCTCACAGTTGCCGAGCAGTTTCGCGACCAAGATGGTGGCGGCAAGGAGATTCTTCTTTTCATCGACAATATTTTCCGATTCACTCAGGCCGGCTCTGAGGTGTCGGCTCTTCTCGGCCGTATGCCCTCGGCCGTAGGCTATCAACCCACACTGGCCTCTGAGATGGGTGCCCTCCAGGAGCGCATCACCTCCACCAAAAATGGCTCCATCACGTCAGTGCAGGCTATCTATGTGCCTGCCGATGACCTTACCGACCCCGCTCCGGCCACGACATTCTCTTTCCTTGATGCTACCACGGTGCTCTCCCGTAAGATTGCTGAGCTCGGCATCTATCCTGCTGTTGACCCTCTGGAGTCTACCTCGCGCATACTCGACCCAAACATCATCGGCGAGGAGCATTATCAGGTGGCTCAAGCCGTCAAGCAGCTCCTTCAGAAATATAATGAGCTTCAAGACATCATAGCCATTCTTGGCGTCGACGAGCTCTCTGACGAAGATAAGCTCGTGGTGTCGCGTGCTCGTCGTGCTCAGCGTTTCCTTTCTCAGCCTTTCTTCGTTGCTGAGCAGTTTACCGGCTTGCCCGGTGTGATGGTTCCCCTGAGCGAGACCATTCGCGGCTTCAAGATGATCCTCTCCGGCGAGATGGACAAGTATCCTGAGCAGGCCTTCCTCAATGTGGGCACTATCGATGATGCTATTGAGAAGGGCAAGAAGCTGCTCGCCGAGGCCGGCGCCTAATCCCATTATCCCACGACCCATTTTCATTAAGAGCGATGAAACTTCAGATAATATCAGCCGAGGATATCCTTTTTGAAGGCGAGGTGACAGCGGTTCATCTCCCTGGCTCGCAAGGCGCCTTCACTGTGCTCCGCAACCATGCCTCGCTTGTCTCTACCCTCGTGGCCGGTAAGGTGGTCTTTGAGACCTCCGCAGGCTATTCAGAGGCCATCGATATTCAGGGCGGCATTGCCGACATTGATAATAATGTGGTGGCCGTCTGCATCTTCTGACTTTCATCCTCTTGATTTAACTATAATACCGACAATCTCTCAGTCATGAACCGTCTGCTCCACATACTGTTGCTCGCCATCTTGTCCATGTCGGCCAATGCCTCGGCATGGGCCTCCAATGATGATGAGCCTCAGCAGGGTAAGGTTGATCCCAAGGAGATAATCTTTGACCATCTGCTCGACCATTATGGCTGGGAGGTGCCCTTTGATCATCACCACAACATCCCCCTGCCCATCATCATCATCGACCATGAGGGGCGCCTCTGCTGCTTCTCATCATCGAGGGTGGAGCATGGCCAAGAATATCAAGATGGCTCGGCCACCTTTGTCATCGCCTCTGAGGGCGATTATAGGGGCAAGATTGTCCAGATATTACCGGACGGGAAGGTGTGGCGCCCTTGGGATTTCTCTATCACCAAAAATGTGTGTGCCCTATTTATCACTGTCCTGCTTGTAATGTGGGCTGTCCTCAATGTAGCTCGCTGGCATCGTCGCCATGGCATGAAGGCTCCACGTAAGATGACCGGCGCCATCGAGGCTGTCATTACCTTTGTCTATGATGGTGTGATAAGACCCACTCTCAAGGAGAGCTCGCCTCGATTTGCTCCCTACCTCTTGACGGTCTTCTTTTTCATCTTGTTTATGAACCTCCTTGGTCTCATGGTGGTATTTCCCGGCGGAGCCAACCTCACCGGCAACATTGCCGTTACTCTAACTCTGTCCATCTTCACCTTTTTGATGACCAACCTCTTTGGCACCAAGCATTACTGGAAGGAGATCTTCTGGCCCGACGTGCCCCTCTGGCTCAAGTTTCCCCTTCCCATCATGCCCGTCATTGAAATATTTGGCGCCTTGACCAAGCCCGCGGCATTGACTGTCCGTCTCTTTGCCAACATGATGGGCGGCCATATGATAGTCATTGTGCTCACTTTGCTCATCTTCATCTTTGCAGCGATGGGCACGGCCGTTGCCGGAGCCACTACTGTCGTCTCCGTCCTCTTTTCTATCTTTATGCTTCTCATTGACGTCCTCGTGAGCTTCATCCAGGCATATGTCTTTACGATGCTCTCCACCATATTCATCTCCTTTGCGCAGGAGAAGGGGGCGCACGAGCATGGCCATGATAAGGACTCCGAGGCTCCCGCTCTTGCCGTTGCCTCGGCCGACCCCACTCCACAGAATAAATAAAAAATAAATATCTAACTCCCAAAAACATTAAAACAGAACCATTATGTTAGCAATGATTCTCGCAGAAATCGGCGCCAGCTTCGGCGCATGCTTCGGTGCTGCCATCGCCGCCATCGGCGCAGGTCTCGGTATCGGTAAAATTGGTGGCGCAGCCATGGAGGCTATAGCCCGTCAGCCCGAAAGCGCCGGCGACATCCGAAGCAACATGATTGTGATTGCAGCCCTTATCGAGGGTGTTGCCCTCTTTGCTGTTATCGTCTGCGTCCTCGCTCTCTTCATCTAATATTCTCATCGACCTAACGGCCCACCCCTATGGAACTGTTCAAGCCCGATTTCGGCCTCGTCTTTTGGATGTTCGTGTCCTTTGCCATCCTCTTCTTCGTCTTGTGGAAGTGGGGGTGGCCCATCATTGTCAAGGGCATCGAAAGCCGTGCCGACCTTATTGACAAGGGAGTGGAGTATGCTCAAAGCGCCAAGGAGCAGCTTGACAATGCGCGAGCTGAGGCCGACCGCCAGATAGCCCAAGCCCGCCGTCAGCAAGCCGACATCCTCCGCGAGGCCGACAAAATGAAGACCCAGATCATCGATGAGGCGCGCGACGCCGCTCGTGTCGAAGCTCGTAAGGTGATGGATGCCGCCAAGGTGTCCATCGACCAGGAGCGCAAACAAGCCGAGGAGCAACTCCGCAAGGAGATGAGTTCTCTGGCTCTCGCTGTAGCTGACAAGGTAGTCCGCAATCAGATGGCCGATGATGCCGCTCAGCGACGCCTCGTTGACTCTCTCATCGATGAAATGGACGCTGCTAAATAAACCCCATACTCCCTGACAAATCTCACCTGTCTCACACTCGACCTATGAACGAAGGACTCATTCCAAGGCGATATGCCAAGGCTCTCCTTGCCTTTGCGAGGGAAAAGGGAGCCGACTCGCGTGTTTACGACATTATGCGCCAGCTCGCGGCGTCGTTTGACGCCCAGCCGGAACTTCAGGCCGCCGTCTCCAACCCCTTCGTGAAGACTGCCGACAAGGTGAGCCTTGTCAACACTGCTGCCGGTCTTGCCGATGACGCCGATCCGGTCTTCGACGACTTCTTGTCGCTTTTAGTCCAGCGCGAGCGCATCAGCTTCATCCGTGCCATAGCCCTTGCCTATATCGCACTCTATCGTCACGACAACGACATCTACGACGTCAAGGTCACCGGCGCCGCCCCCCTTGACTCCAGTGAGCTCTCTCGCCTAAGGACTCTTGTGGGACGCCACCTTGGCCCTGAGGCTAAGATGGAGTTTTCCTCGGCCGTCGACCCATCTCTGATAGGCGGGTTTACGATCTCGGTAGGCAATGAGCGCCTCGATGCCTCGGTGGCTAACGAGTTTAAGCGCCTTAGGCAGCGCATGGAGCTTGATTCCTAACTTCCACCCATTTATTAAACAAACCCTCTCCCCCTCACCCATCTTACCCATCTTATCATCATCAACGCATCCAATGATTAACCCCAGCGAGATATCCGAAGTGCTCCGCCAGCAGCTTGAGAGCGTCAACTCCAAGGTGTCGTTTGAAGAGACAGGCACAGTCCTCGAAGTAGGCGACGGTGTGGCCCATGTCTATGGACTCGACAACGTGTGTGCCAACGAGCTCGTAGAATTTGAAAACGGCGTCAAGGGCGTTGCCCTCAACCTTGAGGAAAGTAATGTCGGCGTAATCCTGCTCAACAATGTCGATAAGGTAACGGAGGGCATGTCTGTGCATCGCACGGGCGAGATAGCCTCCATCCCCGTCGGCGAGGGGCTTCTCGGACGCGTAATCAATATCCTTGGAGAGCCTATCGACGGGCGCGGCCCCATCCAGGGCGAGCTGATGCGTCTGCCACTTGAGCGCAAGGCTCCGGGCGTCATCTACCGCCAGCCGGTGAAGACCCCCCTCCAGACAGGCCTCAAGGCCATAGACTCCATGGTGCCCATAGGCCGCGGCCAGCGCGAGCTCATCATCGGCGACCGTCAGATAGGCAAGACCGCCATAGCCATCGACACCATCATCAACCAACGCCCCGCTTTTGAGGCTGGAAAGCCTGTCTATTGCATCTATGTCGCCATTGGCCAGAAAGCCTCATCCGTGGCCGCCATCGTTGACACACTCCGCCAACATGGTGCTCTCGACTACACTGTTGTCGTGGCGGCCACCGCCTCCGACTCAGCCTCGATGCGCTATTATTCCCCCTTTGCCGGAGTAGCCATTGGCGAATATTTCCGCGACACCGGCCGCGACGCCCTCATCGTCTACGACGACCTCTCGAAGCAGGCCGTGGCCTATCGTGAGATCTCCCTTATCCTCAAGCGCCCCTCAGGCCGCGAGGCTTATCCCGGCGACATCTTCTATCTCCATTCGCGCCTCCTTGAGCGCGCCGCCAAGATCATTGACAATCAGGAAGTGGCCAGCCAGATGAACGACCTCCCCGAGCCTCTCAAGCCCATCGTCAAGGGTGGCGGCTCGTTGACGGCCCTCCCCATCATCGAGACTCAGGCCGGCGACGTATCGGCATATATCCCCACCAATGTCATCTCCATCACCGACGGCCAGATCTTCCTCGAGACCGCCCTCTTCAACCGTGGTATCCGCCCGGCCATCAACGTTGGTATCTCCGTGAGTCGTGTCGGTGGCAACGCCCAGATTAAACCCATGAAAAAGGTTGCAGGCACTCTGAAGATTGATCAGGCTCAGTTTCGCGAGCTCGAGGCCTTCACTAAGTTTGGCGGCGACGTTGATGCCGTCACCGCCAGGGTCATCGACAAGGGCCGCAAGAATGAGCGCCTGCTCATCCAGCCGCAATACCACCCCATGCCCGTTGAGGAAGAGGTGTCAATCATCTTCTGCGGCACAAAGGGTCTGCTCGAGAATGTCCCCTCCGACAAGGTGGCTGAGTTTGAGCGCCTTTTCCTTCAGCTTCTCCACGCCAAGTATCAGACCGAGGTTCTTGACCGCATCAAGGTCGGCGATTTCTCCGACGAAGTTACCGCCAAGCTCACTGACGCAGCCGTCGAGATTGCCTCACGATATGCCGAGGCTTAAACCATTAGACAGACAATTATCCAGTAAACGAAATAACCGACCGCAATGGCAACACTCCGCGAACTGAAGGGGCGCATCGCCTCCGTGGCTTCCTCCGAGAAGATTACCGGCGCCATGAAGATGATCTCCTCGGCCAAGATGCACAAGGCCGAGCAGGGGCTCAAGAGGCTGCTCCCGTTCCGTCGTCAGATTGAGGGCATCATCTCTCATCTTCTCTCGGCCGACGCATCGTTTGTCTCCCCACTGATTGAGGAGCGCGAGGTGAGCCGCCTTGCCATAGTGGTCTTTGGCTCCGACGACGGCCTCTGCGGTGCTTATAATATCAACATCTTTAAGGCCTTAGTTCAAAAGATTGAACGGCTCAAAGAACAGTTAGGCCCTTCGCTCTCCATCGACATCTATCCCATTGGCAACAAAATGGTAAAAGCCGTAGGCAAATATGCCAAGGCCGAGCCCGGCATTGACATGGTGACAATTGAGGGGGTTGACGGCAAGACCACCGGAGATGGTGTCAAGGCCTTCACCGACCTGCTCTGCCATCGATTTGTCTCCGGCGAGCTCGACCGCGTAGACCTCCTCTATATGAGCTTTAAGACTGTCAGCCGCCAGCGTCTTGAGAGCGACACCCTCCTGCCGGTGATGCAGTCAACATTTACCGACAATGGCGTGGCTCCCGACAATTTCAGGCCCTACCTCTTTGAGCCCAACGCTTCCGAGATCTTTTCAACGGTCTTGCCGATGTTTCTTCTCTCGGTCATGCAAGAGGTGTTCACCGAAAACCGCGCTTCAGAGCAGGCCGCTCGTGTCATGGCCATGCAGAGCGCCAACGACAATGCCAAGAAGCTCCTCGACCAGCTCCGCCTCGAGTTTAACAAGCTCCGACAGCAAAGCATCACCAACGAGCTGCTCGACATACTCGGCGGACAAGTCAGATAACCTTCCCTCTCTCCAACCCCATATTCCTCTCATCCAATCATTTTAATAAAGCAATAACTCCTACATAATCTTTACAGACATGGGTAGCGTAAAAGACTATTTTTCGTCATTAGGGCACGGCATCGCATCCCTCCTCAAGGGAATGCAGGTGACCGGTAAGGAATTTATTACCCCTAAGATCACCGAAAAATATCCCGAAGACCGCAAGACGGTCCATGTGCCCGAGCGTTTCCGAGCCATCCTCACTCTTAAGTATGACGAGGAGGGACGACACAAGTGCATCGCCTGTGGCATGTGTGAACGAAGCTGTCCCAATGGCACCATCCAGGTGCTCACCAAGATGGTTGACATGCCCGACGGCAAGAAGAAAAAGAAGCTCGACAAGTATATCTACAATCTCGGTTCATGCACCTTCTGTCAGCTCTGCGTCACCAACTGTCCCGTCCCGGGCAAGGCCATCGACTTCAGCAACGACTTTGAACAGGCCGTATTCTCTCGAGAGAAGCTCGTCAAGCAGCTCAATTACCTGCCGGAGGTGCCCGATCCCGAGCCCACCCCCGAGGAGCTTGCCAAGATTGAAGCCGAGAAGGCCGCTCGCATAGCTGCCGCCAAGGCCGCGGCCGCTGCCAAGGCCGCTGAGAAAGCCAAGGCAGAGGCCGTGGATGCCTCCGAGAAAGCCGCCGAGGCGCAAGCCAAGGCCGCCGATAGCCCCAAGGCCCCCGAAGCCCCCAACACAGAAAAATAAACAAGCCCATCTATCACATATCTATGGATTCAGCAGGAAGCATCATCATGTACCTGGTAATCGCCTTGTCGATTATCGCCTTTTCGGTACTGACCGTGACCACACGCAAGATTTTGCGTTCGGCCACCTTTCTCCTATTTACGCTCTTTGCCACTGCCGCGCTCTATTTTAAACTTGACTACCAATTTCTTGGCGCTGTCCAGATTGCCGTCTATGCCGGTGGCATCGTTGTCCTCTTTGTATTCTCAATCCTCTTGACCTCCAGGCCCGGCCACTCCTCAGAGAAGCTCGACTCAAGACACAAGACCATTGGCCTTTTGGCAGCCCTGGCAACCCTCGTCGTTGCCGGCGGAGCCCTCTGGAGCCGCTGCTCCATGGCCCTAACCAGCCTACCGGCCATGCAAAACCCCGATATGGGCATCATAGGCTCCACCATGATGGGCACTGGAGATGGTCAGCTTCTTCTCCCCTTTGAGGCCATTTCAGTCCTTCTACTCGCATGTATCATCGGCGGCGTGGTCGTTGCCCGCAAACGTTAACCCTCCCTTCACCTCGCAATAAAATGGACATTACGCTTATCTATTACTTGGTGCCGGCTATGATCATGTTTTGCTGCGGCATCTACGGGTTTCTCACCCGCCGCAACATGATCGCAATGCTCATCTCCCTTGAGCTTATGCTCAATGCCGTCGACATCAACTTTGTGGTTTTCAACCGCTATCTCTATCCCGAGGCAATGGAGGGTATGTTCTTCACCCTCTTTGCCATCGCCATTGCAGCCGCAGAGACGGCCGTGGCCATCGCCATCATCATCAACGTCTTCCGTGCGGTCCACAACGTCGACGCACGCGACCTTAACCAAATGAAAAACTAACAACGCCCCATGGACTTCATCATACCTCTGTTAATCCTGGCCATTCCCTTGGGAATGTTCCTTCTGCTCGGCCTCACCGGCATGAAGATGAGCCACAAACTTGCCGGAGTCCTTGGCACTCTCGGCATGGGCACAGTCCTCGTTCTCTCTTATTTCACGGCCTTCACCTATTATTTTTCCGGGTCACCTGAGTTTATCGCCGAAGGTGTAAGGCAGCAGGCCGTGATCTTTAATGTCGACTGGCTTGCCTTTACCCCCAATCTTGTTATCCGCCTGGGCTTCCTGCTCGATCCTATCTCGGCCATGATGCTCATCGTAATCCCCACCATCTCATTCTGTGTCCATCTCTACTCATTGGGCTACATGAAGGGCGAAAAAGGGTTCCAGCGCTATTATGCCTTCCTGAGCCTCTTCTCCTTCTCGATGTTGGGACTCGTAGTGGCCACCAACATCTTCCAGATGTATATCTTTTGGGAGCTTGTAGGCGCGTCCTCTTATCTGCTCATCGGCTTCTTCTACACCCTTCCATCAGCAGTCTCGGCCTCCAAGAAGGCGTTTATCGTCACCCGCTTTGCCGACCTCGGTTTCCTCATCGGCATCCTCATCCTCTCCTTCTACACCCAGACCTTCGACTTCCAGACTCTCACCTCCAATCCCGGCGCAGTCTTTGCCTCTACGGCCGGTGCCACCTTCATGGGAGGTAGCGTCTTGACTTGGGCCATGGTGCTCATCTTTATGGGAGGTATGGGTAAGTCGGCCATGATGCCTCTACACATATGGCTCCCCGATGCTATGGAAGGCCCCACTCCCGTGTCGGCCCTTATCCACGCCGCCACGATGGTTGTGGCCGGCGTCTATCTCGTGGCTCGTATGTTTCCCGTCTATTTGGCTGTCCCCTTCTCGCTTGACTTTGTCCTTGTCGTGGGAGCCATTACGGCACTCTATGCAGCCATCGTGGCCTGCTGCCAGATAGACATCAAGCGTGTCCTGGCCTTCTCCACCATCTCACAAATTGCCTTTATGATGGTGTCGCTCGGTGCCGCTCGCCCCGAATATCATGAGTGTCTTGGCTACATGGCCTCCATGTTCCATCTCTTCACCCACGCCATGTTTAAGGCCTTGCTCTTCCTCGGAGCCGGAGCTCTTATCCACGCCGTCCACTCCAACAATTATACAGCCATGGGTGGTCTGCGCAAGTATATGCCCATTACCCACTGGACCTTCCTTATCGGCTGCTTGGCCATAGCCGGTATCCCTCCCTTCGCCGGTTTTTGGTCTAAAGATGAGATCCTCTCGGCCGTATACTCCTATTCCCCCTTCTGGGGCGTCTGGATGACCGCCGTGGCCTGCCTGACAGCCTTCTACATGTTCCGCCTCTACTTTCTCATCTTCTGGTGGAACAATCCCGATTATCACCATCGCCCCCACGATGGCGAGCCCGCCATGTCTATTCCCCTGATGCTCCTTGCCGCAGTGTCGTGTGTGGCCGGCCTTATCCCCTTCGGTAAGTTTGTTACCTGGCAGGGTCATGAATACATCATCCATATGAATTGGATCGTGGCCTCCGTCTCCATCATCTGTGCCCTCATTGGCATTTTTGCTGCCATGCGCCTCTACAAGAGCGAGAACGAGGTGCCTCGTCGCATGGCCGACTCCTGTCGCTGGCTTTGGACCGCAGCCCACCGCCGCTTCTACTGGGATGAGATTTACCTCTTCATCACCCATAAGATAATCTTCAACGGCATCTGCCGCCCCATAGCTTGGTTTGACCGCCACATCATTGACGGCTCCATGGACGGCCTGGCCATAGTGACCAACAAGGCCTCCTATGCCATCCGCGGGCTTCAGAGCGGACGCCTTCAGGGCTATGTGCTTGTTTATCTTATAGGCGCGCTGCTTGTGGCAGTGATTGCTGCCTGGTGTCTCGTCTGACCATCCCCAATCATTATCTTCTACTGAATACTCCTGTCACAGTATGTTATCTAATATATTAATCTATTTCGTGGTGATCCCCCTGGTGATGCTTGGGGGGCTTGCCCTCTGCCGCGACATAAAGCAGATACGCGCGGTGGCCGTAACCGGGTCGCTCGCTCTCTTGGCTCTCTCGGTTTATCTCCTCGTTGACTATCTCGGCCTTCGCGCCGCCGGCGCCGCTGAGCCCATGCTCTATACCGGCTCGTGGGAATGGTTCCCTCAGCTCGGCATCAACCTTGCTGTGGGTGTCGATGGCATCTCCATCGCCATGCTCATCCTCTCGTCAGTCATCCTCTTGACCGGCTCTTTCGCCTCATGGACCATAAGCCAGCCCAAGGAGTTTTTCCTATGGCTCGTCTTGCTCTCCACCGGAGTCTTTGGATTCTTCATCTCCATTGACATATTCACTATGTTTATGTTCTATGAGGTGGCTCTCATCCCCATGTATCTTCTCATCGGCGTGTGGGGTTCGGGCAACAAGAACTATTCAGCCATGAAGCTCACCCTTATGCTCATGGGTGGCTCGGCCTTCCTCATGCTCGGCCTCATCGGCATCTACTATCAAGGTGGCCACACCTGGAACCTTGTCCAGATAGCTCAGAGCAACGCCATCGCCCCCGAGTGGCAACGCTTCCTTTTCCCCTTGACCTTTGTGGGCTTCGGCGTGCTCGGCGCCATGTTTCCCTTCCACACCTGGAGTCCCGACGGCCACGCCTCAGCCCCTACGGCCGTGTCGATGCTCCATGCCGGCGTCTTGATGAAGCTCGGCGGCTATGGCTGCTTCCGAGTAGCCATCTACCTCATGCCCCAAGCCGCTGAAGAGCTCGCCTGGATTTTCCTTATCTTGACCGGCATCTCGGTTGTCTACGGAGCCTTCTCGGCCTGTGTTCAGACCGATCTCAAGTATATCAACGCCTACTCCTCCGTCTCCCACTGCGGGCTGGTGCTCTTTGCAATCTTGATGCTCAACACCACCGCCATGACCGGTGCCATCATGCAGATGCTCTCCCACGGCCTCATGACCGCCCTCTTCTTTGCGCTGATAGGCTTTATCTATGGCCGAACCCACACACGCGACATCCGTCTCATGGGTGGAATGATGAAGATTATGCCGTTCTTGGCCGTCTGCTACGTTATTGCCGGTATGGCCTCCCTGGGTCTTCCGGGTCTTTCCGGCTTCGTTGCCGAGATGACCATCTTCGTTGGCTCGTTTGAGCATACCGACACGTTCCATCGCGTGTTTACCATCCTGGCCTGCTGCTCTATCGTGATCACAGCCGTCTACATCCTCCGCGTCGTGGGCAAGTTGCTCTTTGGCCCGGTGTATGATGAGCATCACCTTTCGCTCACTGATGCCACCTGGTGGGAGCGCACCTCAGCCATCAGTCTCATCGTCTGCGTGGCTGCCATCGGTTGCTTCCCCAACTTCTTTGAGAGCCTCATTCGCTGGACATTCTCCCCTGAGATATTTGCCGTAATCGGCATGAACTAATCGCCCCACCCACCACACTACGAAACATTTCACAACAATGGACTACTCACAGTTTTTAGCTATGAAACAGGAAATCGGCCTGCTTGTCGTCTTCCTGTTGGTATTCCTCTACGACACCTTTGCCTCAGCGCGCGCCGCCGGGGCTACGGGATGGGTGGCCGTGGGCCTCTTTGCCCTATTCACCATCTGTGGGCTTTGCCCATGTGTGTCAGAGCCATGCGAGGCCTTTGCAGGGATGTATGAGACCAATGCCATTATGGCATCCATCAAGAGCATCCTGAATGTGGGCACACTCATAGTCATGATCCAGGCCATCTCTTGGTCCAAGCAAGATGTTGTCTCCATCCGCCGAGGTGAATTTTATGAGCTAACCCTTCTCACTCTTTTCGGGATGTATCTGATGATATCAAGCCGCCACTTCCTCCTCTTCGTTATCGGCCTTGAGACGGCCTCGCTGCCCCTCGCAGCCATGGTGGCCTTTGACAAGCATCGTTACGAGAGCCACGAGGCAGCAGTCAAGTATATCCTCACAGCCGTGTTCTCCTCAGCCATCTTCCTGATGGGCCTGAGCTTTGTCTATGGGCTGGCCGGCTCCCTCTACTTCGACCGCATAGGAGTGGCCGTTGCCGAGCAAGGGACTGTGTCACTTATGCTTATCGTCGCTCTGGTGTTTGTCATAGCCGGCGTGGGCTTCAAGCTATCGCTCGTCCCCTTCCACCTTTGGACGGCTGACGTATATCAAGGCGCCCCCACTCCCGTCACCTCCTACCTCTCAGTCATCTCTAAGGGAGCAGCCGCCATGGCCTTCCTCATTATCCTCTGGCAGGTGTTTGCGGCCGTCTACTCCGCCGCATGGGAATGGATGCTTTATGGCTTGATTATCCTCACCATCACCATAGGCAACCTCTTTGCCATAAGGCAGAAAAACATGAAGCGCTTTCTGGCCTTCTCATCCATCTCTCAGGCCGGCTATATCATGCTTGGCGTCATTGCCTTTAACGGCCTTGGCGTGGCAGCTCTGATGTATTACGTGCTGGTTTATATCTTCTCTAACCTCGCCGCCTTTGGTGTCATTGGAGCGATAGAAAACAATACCGGATGCGTGTCCATGGAAGACTACAACGGCCTTTACCGTACCAACCCGCGCCTGGCGTTCACTATGATGCTTGCCATGTTCTCCTTGGCCGGTATCCCCCCGTTTGCCGGATTTTTCAGCAAATTCTTCATCTTTACCTCCGCTATAGGCCAAGGCTCAGTGGCCATCTACATCCTCGTGCTCATTGCCCTGATCAACACCATCATCTCCCTCTACTATTACCTTCTCGTGGTCAAGGCAATGTTTATATCCACGGAGCAAGGCCCCGTGGCCACCTTCCGCTCATCGGGCTCAGAGCGCTTTGCCCTTTGGGTATGTGTGGCGGGCATCATAGGCCTTGGCATCGTAAGCTGCTTCTACAACCATATTCTTGGCGTAGTTGTCGGCTGAGCCTCCCCCTCTCGCGTTTTCAATCAAAGGAGCCGTCCATACCCCTCGTATGGACGGCTTTGCTGTTATGGGTGATGGATTACGAAAGAATGTCAAGGGGCTCTTGCCGACGCTTGGATTCCTTTGTCGGAAGTACAAAGGGGCTGAGGGGGCGGGGCGCGGCACCCGCTTAGGCGCTCAAGGCCAAGGAATGAGGAATGAGGAGTGAGGAATTAGGAATTTCAGGCGGGGGATTTATATCCGGGGGTATCCAGGGGATTATCCAGGGGTTATCCAGGCAGGGCGTGGCGCCGGTGGAGTGGATGAATTGGGGGCGGGCGGAGTTGGGGACCGGGAGAGGGTAAGGTTGACGGCGGGCCATCCGGACGAAGCCGGAGCGGGGGTGGGGGGCAGAGTCGCCGACGAAGATGAGGGCTGAGCCGGGGGCGCGGCAGAAGATGGGGGTTATGGCTTGGAGGAGGGAGTCGAAGGTGGCGCCGGAATGTCGGGCGTGGAAGAGGTCGGCGTCGAGGATGAGGCCGTAGTGGAGGGTGTGGCTTCGGAGGAGATTGACTTGGGAGTGGCTGACGGGGGT
>JAMPIE010000002.1:143361-184378 GCA_023663135.1 Alloprevotella sp. | reverse complement strand
AATCTGATCGATGATGACTTCGCCATCTGTCCCAACTTATTTTTTTACGATTACTAAGTAATCTTCAAAAACTATCTTATGGCGTTTTATGCTCGATGATGACTTCGCTCTTTGGCCTACTTATTTTTTTACGATTACTAACGAGCGCAGGCGCGGAGGGCTATAAGCCTCGTCCGCGCCTGAGCGTTTATTTGATGGGGGGAGCCTGTCTTATTCGGCAACAACCTCGAAGGGCACTTCGATTACGACCTCCTTGTGGAATCTGATGGTGGCGGTGTATTCGCCCACTTCCTTTATGGAGTCCTTGACCTCGATAATCTTGCGGTCAACGTTGTGGCCGAGCTTCTCGAGCGCCTCAGCAATCTGGATGGAGTTGACAGAGCCAAAGATGGTGCCGGTCGACGAGGTCTTGGCGCCGATGGAGAGCTTCACGCCCTCGAGGGCTGCGGCAGCGGCTTCGGCGTCGGCCTTGATCTGTGCGAGCTTGTGGGCGCGCTGGCGCTGGTTTTCGGCGAGGACTTTGAGTGCGCTCTCTGTAGCGATGACGGCCTTGCCCTGGGGGATGAGATAGTTGCGGCCGTAGCCTGACTTCACTTCAACCACGTCGTCCTTATAGCCGAGGTTGGTGATATCTTCTTTGAGGATGACTTTCATTTTCTTTTCCTGATTAAGTGGAGGGGGTGGATGATGGATGGGGAGAGAGGGCGATTACTTCATCAGGTCGGTCACGTAAGGCAGAAGAGCCAGGTGACGGGCGCGCTTAACGGCCTGTGCCACGCGGCGCTGGAACTTCAGCGAAGTGCCGGTGATGCGACGAGGGAGTATCTTACCCTGCTCGTTGAGAAACTTTTTCAGGAATTCAGGATCCTTGTAGTCGATATACTTGATGCCGCTACGCTTGAAACGGCAATATTTTTTCTTCTTGACGTCTACTGACATCGGGGTGAGATAGCGTATTTCAGAATTTGCCATGGTATTAGTCCTCCTTTGATTCTACGGGTTCGGTTGTTTGTGCGGGGGCAGCGGCTTTGGCGGCGCGAAGGCTGCGACGCTTGGCGGCGTACTCGGCGGCATACTTGTCAAGACGGAAGACGAGGAAACGGAGCACGTTCTCGTCGCGACGGAAGGCGGTCTCGAGCTTTTTCACCAGGGTGGGCTCGCCGTCAAACTCTACGAGGTTGTAGTAGCCGGTGGACTTTTTCTGGATGGGGTAGGCGAGCTTGCGCTGTCCCCACATCTCGGTGTTCACGATCTCGGCGCCATTGTCGGTGAGCGTCTTCGTGAACTTATCTACCGCTTCCTTTGCCTGGTCGTCAGACAAAACGGGAGTTAAAATGAAAACGGTTTCGTACTTCATGTTAAGTGGTTAACAAAGTGGGTGATATGATGATTTTTTGGCTTCAGCTGCGGCGTGCCGTGGCTAAAACCGCCGCAAAGGTAGAGTTTTTTTGCGTCTCTGCCAAATATTTTTACTCCCGACAATCCAATTTTACCAGCCTTCTTAATTTTACGATTAGTTAACAGCGGGGCCGAGTGGGGGTGTGGGAAACTTTTGCTACCTTTGCGCCCTGTGGCCGCTCGTCCCCTCTGCCGCGATGCCACTCATCAATTATTATCCCTGGAAAATGAACCGCAAAGGTAAGCTATATTTTCGCTATGGCACCATGGGCTCGGCCAAGACGGCTATGCTCCTGGCCACTGCCTATAACTTTGAAGAGCGCAAGATGCGTTATGTGTGCCTCAAGCCCTGTATTGACACCCGCGAAGGGAGTCGGAGCGTCATTCGCTCGCGAATCGGTATTGAGCGCGAGTGTAAATGGATCTACCCCGATACTGATATATATGCATTGGCTCAGGGGCTCTTTGAACAGACCATGGCTGTCATTGACTGGTTTTTGGTCGACGAGGCGCAGTTTTTATCTATGGCTCAGGTTGACCAGCTCGCCAGGATTGTCGACGATTTTGGCAGCAATGTGATATGTTACGGCCTGCGAACCGACTTCCAGAGCCGCCTCTTCGAGGGATCGAAAAGGCTCTTTGAGATTGCCGACACCATCGACGAGATTAAATCTACCTGTACCTGTGGGCGCAAGACAATCATCAATGCCCGTATCGACGGCTCCGGCGACATTGTCACCGAGGGGGCTCAGGTGGAGATCGGCGGCGACGAGAGGTATATTGCCGTGTGTCGCAAGTGCTGGCGCAACCGTCGCATTGAGCAGCAGGCGCGCATGTCGCTTCCCTTCAACGAATTTAAACCCTCTGGCGATTAATCGGTCAAAGGATAAAGCTGCCCTTTAATCTAAGTCTCTTCTTGCCCATGAAAAAGATATTCACTCTTCTGTCTCTAATCCTGGTCATGGCTCTCTATTGGCCTTTGGAGTCGAGGGGGGCTGTGTCTATCCCCAAGGAATCGCTCCGATACAAGGTGATGTTTAAATGGGGGCTTATCAACAAAAAAGCCGGCTGGGCCCGCCTCGACTACACCCCCGGCAGCGTCACCGCCCAGGCCACCCTCTATGCCGGCTCTGAACCCTGGGCCGACAAGATATATTATCTGCGCGACACCCTGACATCCACCATACGCCCCTCGTCGATGACCCCCACCTATTATGAGCGCGTGGCCAACGAAGATGGCAAGTACTCGCGCGACATAGTGAAATTTGTCCATGAGGGGACGCGAGTCACGGCCCAGGCCAGCCGATACCGTCGACAAAAGCCCGGAGCTGAGCTCACCGAGGCTCATACCTCGCTCGAGGCCGTCGGTGCAACCGTAGACATGGTGAGTGCCTTCTATTATATGCGCACTATGCCCTTTAGCTCAATGGAGCCCGGACAGCAGCGCATCATCAACATCTTCTCGGCTAAAAAGAAAGAGCGCCTCACCATTACTTATGTGGGCACTGCCAAGATTGACATCGATGGGCACAAGTATGACACCTACCATATCAAATTTCGCTTCACCACTGATGGCTCAAAGAAATCAAGCGACGACATAGACACCTGGATTGAGACCGCTGCGCCCCATCGACCCGTGAAACTCGAAGGGAAGCTCAAGATTGGCAAGGTGATGTGTCTGCTCGAACCGTAAAACCAACACTCACAACGCCAACAATGAAAAATCACGCTATATCTCTTTTGCTGTCAATAGCAGCCATGTCGTCAACCAATTGCCTTGCCGCTCCGCAAGAGGATGTGACTATCACCTTGCTTGAGACCACCGACGTCCACGGCAACCTCTTCCCCTTCAACTATATCACGGGGCGTGAGTGGCCCGGTAGCCTTGCCCGTGTGGCCACATATGTCGACTCTATACGTGCCGACAGGGGCGCCGAAAATATTATACTCCTCGACAATGGCGACTTGCTTCAGGGACAGCCCACAGTTTATTATTACAACTTCATTGATGCCGTCTCGCCCCACGCCGCCACCGAGGCTCTAAAATTTATGGGTTATGATGCCATGACCCTCGGCAACCATGACATTGAGACCGGCCATGACGTCTATGACCGATACGTGGCTATGTCGGGGGCCCCGGTGCTCGGCGCCAACATTGTGGTCAATGCCACCGGCGAGCCTTATGTCAAGCCTTACACCATCATTAGGCGTCAGGGAAGGAAGATTGCCATCTTGGGCATGATTACCCCTGCCATCCCCACGTGGCTCCCTGAAAACCTTTGGGAGGGAATCCACTTCGACGACATGATCTCCACCGCCTCGCGGTGGGTGAAGATCATCGAAGAGCGCGAGCAGCCCGATGCCATTATCGGCCTGTTCCACTCCGGCGGTCATGCCGATGTGCTCAGCCAAGGATATTTGGAAAATGCCTCTATCGAGGTGGGACGACGCGTCCCCGGCTTTGATGCCATCTTCATGGGCCATGACCATCGCGTCTGGGATCTCACCGTCACCGATCCCAAGGGGGATAGTGTGGTGGTGGTTAATCCCGCCAACAATGCCGTAAACATCGGTCGCGTTGACATCACTTTTACCCTCGGCCCCGACGGTCAGGTGGCCTCCAAGAGCGTCAAGGGGAGCGTAGAGCCGGTGGGCGACCTCATACCCTCGGCCTCCTTCATGAACCGTTTTGCCGCCGAGATGGACACCGTGGCCTCCTTTGTCGGGAGACAGATAGGGCAGGCCACCGGGCCCTTCTTGAGCCGCGATGCCTACTTTGGCCCCAGCTCTTTCATGGACCTCATCCATCGTCTACAGCTCGAGATTGGCGATGCCGAGGTGTCGATGGCCGCCCCCCTGAGCTTTGATGCCACCATCGAGGCCGGTCCTGTCACCATGGCCGACATGTTTTCGCTCTACAAATATGAAAACCTCCTATATACCATGGCCCTCACAGGCCGAGAGATAAAAGACTATCTCGAAGAGTCGTATGACATCTGGACCAACCAAATATCCTCGCCCGACGACCATCTCATTCGATTCGCTTCCGACAATCCCTCGCCCTCCGACAATCGCCTCAAATATCCCTCTTATAATTTCGACTCCGCTGCCGGCATCAACTACACCGTTGATGTCACCAAGCCCCGAGGCGAGAGAGTGACCATTATCTCATTGGCCGATGGCTCCCCCTTCGACCTCGACCGCTCATATCGCGTGGCCATCAACTCTTATCGCGGCAATGGCGGCGGAAACCTGCTCACCAAGGGCGCCGGCATCCCGCACGACCAGCTCTCAAAGCGCATCATTAAGTCGACCGACAAAGACCTCCGTTATTACCTGATGAAAGCCATTGAGGAGAAGGGCATCATCTCCCCCACCATCACCCCCAACTGGCGCTTCATCCCCGAAGAGATTGCCGAGCCCGCCGCCCGTCGCGACTCCCTGATTCTCTTCTCAGGCCCGACCGACATCCAGAAATAAGCTTATCAATCATTCCCTCCACCCCATCCATGGCCAACAAACCCGACGAAAACAGCCTCACTGAGCGCCTGCGCAATCCCTCGACGGCCCGACGTGCCTTCGGAGAGGTGATTGACCGCTTCTCGCAGCCTCTCTACTGGCAAATACGCCGCATGGTCAACAGCCACGAGGATGCCAACGACCTGCTGCAAAACACCTTCCTCAAAGCCTGGGCCTCGCTCGACGCCTTCAGAGGCGACGCTCGCCTCTCGACTTGGCTCCATAAGATAGCCATCAACGAGAGCCTCTCTTTCCTTGAGCGCGAACGCAAACGACTCAATATCTCGCTCGACGACGAAGAGGCCCACCTCATCCACGCCATTGAGGCCGATACCGACATCGATGGCAACGAGATCCAGCTTGAGCTCCGAAAGGCCATTGCATCACTCCCCGAGAAGCAGCGCCTTGTATTTAATATGCGTTATTACGACGAAATGCCCTATGAAAAGATGTCGGAGATCCTGGGAACCTCCCAAGGAGCCCTCAAGGCTTCTTATCACCATGCCGTAAAAAAAATTGAGCAATATTTTTCTGACCGGGATTAAACCTTCACTCGCCCCGGCAGTCAATACAAGAAAGCAACATCCACTCATATGACCCATCAACACAACGACTCCATACTCGACCATGCCGACCACAAGACAGGCATGACTGTCCCCGACGGGTTTTTCGAGCAGTTTGCGGCCCGGATGAAGGACTCGCTCCCCGAGCAGCCCTGGGAGACTGAGGCGAGTGATGATCGTCAGGCCGGCCCGCGCTCTCTCTGGCAGCGTGTGAGGCCTTATGTTTATATGGCGGCTATGTTTGCCGGCATTTGGCTCATGATGAACATCTCCACCCTTCTTGGCTCCGGAGGGGATGTACAGGTATCCACCTCTTCTACCCGCGCTATCCCCACCATTGCCGAGCTTATGGACCGGGGAGCGAGTGAGTTTAGCGACTATGCCATCGAGGCCATCGACCCTGTTGACCTCTACGACAACCTCTACGACGAGGGCTTCGACCCCGTAAATCTCTCCTATAATCAGTGACCCATCATAGACCTCCATTCTCATTATTGCCATGACCCGATATCTTTTTGCTCTTATTCTGGTGGCCATCGCTTCGCTCCACGCTTTGGCCGACTCCAATGACCGCGATAAATGGATGCAGGAGATGCAGCAGCATCAAAACGACTTCATCGCTCGAGAGATTGGATTGACCGACAAGCAGCGAGCCGACTTCCTCCCCCTCTACAACAAGATGAGGAGCGAGACTTTTGAGGCCTCGCGCGCCGCGCGTGCCAAGGCCAAGGCTGTCAGAGACAAGGCCGATTCAGCCACCGATGCCGACTATGATGCTGCCACACAAGCCTACCTCGACTTCCGCTCTCGAGAGGCCAAGATTATTCAGGAGTATTACAAAAAATTTAGCCATATTCTCTCAAAAAAACAGCTCTTTAAGCTCGATGGTGCCGAACGCAAATTTGACCGTATGCTCATGAACCACCGTCCCGGCAAGTCAAGGGAAGGCAAGCATAAAGATAAAAAGTAGTCCCTTCCCTTTGTTAATAATGCATAAAGTCGGCGCCAATTGACAGGCCTCGACTTTTTTTGTTTATTTTTGCGCAATTACTCATAACCGATGTCTACCATCACTATTTATATGGAATATATAAGAAAAACAGCTCTGACGCTGCTTACAATAATAGCCTTTGCCATGAATATATTTGCCGAGGGGCCGCGTCGCCCCGATTTTGCCTTCCCCAAGAAGGTGAGTGAACAGAGTGAAAAGGAGTTGAATCAGGCTCTCGATAAGGGTAATGACCCTGCCGCCCTGCGTGCACTCCTCAACCTCACTCTTGCTCAAAACGCCATCGACTCCGACCGTATGCCGCAGTCGATAGCGCGTATCGACAGTGTAATTCCCATGCTCAAGAGCCCCTCGGCAAAGGCTATGACTCAGCTGCTTTTAGCCCGTATCTATAGTGACTATTACATTTCCTCGCAGTGGGATATAGACCGAAGACCCTCCACAGGCGAGCCTGCCGAGGGCGACTACACGGAGTGGAACTCCGACCAATTCTTAGCCCGTGTGTCGGAGCTGCTCAATGCGGCCATGGCCGCGCCCGAGGCTTTGCTTGTCACTCCTCTCCGCGACTATGACCTCCTGCTCGACATCCCGTCAAAGGATGCAAGGGTGGAATATATGTTTTATCCCTCCGTGCTCGACTTTGTGGGAGGACAGGCCATTGATCTCTTGGACAATTTCAGAAACCCTCAGGCAATGGCCCTCGCCAAGGAATATCGCTCTACATTGATTCGTCTCAATACCTCCCATCCAGCCCCATTGATTGTCAATGAGATAGCTCAGGCTACTCAGGGAGGCGGTAATTTGGAGGAGGTAAAGAACAGGCTGCTCGAAATCTACCGCGCCCACCGGTCTTCGGCCTTCTGTGGCGAGGCGCTGATTGCCTACGGACAGATGGTCGACAACGACAATATTGATCAGTGTCGGGAGGCCTACGGTCTTATCTCAGAATTTGAGAAGCAATATCCCACCTATATCCGCATCAACTGCCTCCGCAACATCTGCGCCAATCTCCTTTCGCGCCGAGCCACCGTTGCTGCTTCTGACGTGGTGGCTCCGGGCGATTTCATGACCATCAAGGCCGACGTCTACAACATACCGGAGCTGAAAGTGACTCTCTACCGTCTGCCTCAGTCGGCCTCTTATGAAGACAGCTACAGGCTTCCCGGAGGCATTGCCAACTCCTATGTCACCAAGGTGGGCGAGCTGAAGTTTTCTTTCACCGACACGCCGCCATTTCTTGGCCGTGCCTCCGACAGCCTGCGCATCGACTCCCCGGGTTGTTACATCGCCGTCCCCTCGGCTCCCGGGCTTAAGTTGAAAGAGTATTACGACATCTCAAGATGCACGGCTCTCTCCTCCGGTGTCCTTAGCTTCGGCTCCGACAAAAAAGCCGTCGTGACCGACATCCTCACTGGCAAGCCTGTCGACGACGCTCAGGTCATGTTCCGCCAAGATAAGGATGTCTCTGATATTGGACATACCTCTGCCGACGGCCTTCTGGACCTTTCTCTCCGTTGGGGAGGCGACGGATCCATTTACCCCGTGAAAGGCTCTGACCGATATGCCCCGAGAATTTGGGTAAGCAATCACGGCGAGGATAACGACACTGCGTCGCGCCGGTTCATCAAGCTTTACACCGACCTCCCCCTATATCATCCCGGCGACACTGTCTCCTTTGCCGCCATCCTCTATTATGTGAAAGGGCGCGAGTCATATGCCTCGGATGGGCATGTGATTGACCTGACGCTCCGCGATGCCAATAATCAGGAGGTTGACACACTTTCGTTGCGCACCGACCACTTTGGCCGAATCTCCGGCTCGTTTAAGCTCCCCGACGACGGGCGCCTCAACGGTAGGTACTCTATAGAGGCGAGAACACGCGGAATCGATGAATACATGCGATTCATGGTGTCGGACTACAAGCTGCCCACCTTTGAGGCTAAGGTCATCGACGCCCTGAGCAACGAGCCTTCTCAAGGGGCTGTGACCCTTCGCGGCACTGCCATGACCTATTCGGGCATGCCGGTGCAAGATGCCAAGGTAGATGTCGAGATATCGCGCGCTTATCTCTGGAGAATATGGGACGATATTGGCGAGTGGGAGGATGTGACCCTCCATGCCATCACCGGCCCCGACGGCTCCTGGAGCGTCATCGTCCCCGCTGAGGCTTTGGCCGCCGCCGGCCAAAGAGCATGGTTTAACGCCTATGTCACCATCACCTCCACGGCCGGAGAGAGTCAGACAGCCACTCATGCCTTCACCCTTGGCCCATCGATAAGGGTCGAGGCCTCCCTGCTCAAGACCTATGACGTGACCGACTCTTTGACCCTCCCCGTCAGGGTGGTCGACGTCAGCGGCAACAGCCTCCATGGTGTCGAGGTTGCCTATTCCATCAATGCCGATGGCAAGGAGATTGCCTCCGGCTCTTTCTCCTCCGACAAGCCGGTGGTTGACTGGCGCAACATTGCCCCCGGCATATATGAGATAAAATTCTCAGCCGAGGGAGACACGGCCACATGCAGCTCCATAGCCCTCTACCGTCCCGACATTAACCGCTCCCCCTCCGGTGCCCTGCTATGGACTCCGACGAAGCGAGTGACACTTGGCGTCGATGACTCGGCCGAGATATTGCTCGGCACTTCGATGGACACCACCTATGTGCTCTTCACCCTCTTTGATTACGAAAAGGTGATAGAGCAGCGGTGGATTACTCTCCCCGCCGGGCTCCACAAGATGCCGGTGGAGGCGAAGCATGGCGGCGAGCCTGAGCTCCGAGCTTCGTTCATAGCCATGGGCCGCTATGGAAGCAGTAATATGGAGGTTGACATTGAGCCGGCCATCAACCCCCGTAAACTCACGATTAAAGCCGAGTCGATGCGCGACCATCTCACTCCCGGAGTCGAGGAAACATGGCGCTTCTCAGTGGTCAACGCCACCGGCATCCCCGTCGAGAGTGCCGTTATGATTGATATGTACAATGGCGCGCTGGATGCACTTGCCTACGGCAAGTGGGGCCTACCCTACGTTAACTTCTCGTCAAAGACCCTGCGCTACAACGCTACGCGTCGGGGTTGGAACTCCATGATGATGTGGCCCATTGGCGACAATCGGCGTGGCGAGACCGGCTACCATCTGCCGCAGTGGCAGCTGTATGGCCAAAGTCTCCTGCCCCAGACTTTCCGAAGCCGTGGCTACTATAATATGAATGCGCCGTTGATGATGAAGTCGGCCCGCGTCATGGAGTCAGCCTCAGATGATATGGAGGAAGCCGCAATGGAAGAGGTGGCCCTCCCCGCTGCCGGAGTGTCTAATGATATGATAGCAGAAGTAGGAGAAGATAAGGGGGAAGTGAGCGTGTCCATGTCTGCCCCCGAGGTTGAGTATCGCGACAGCGAGACCCCCCTCGCTCTCTTTCGCCCCATGCTCGCCACTGCCGCCGATGGCAGCCTCGAGCTCCGTTTCACTGTGCCCAACGCCAATGCCACTTGGCTGTTTCAGGCCATTGCATGGACTGACGATATGCGCCTGGCCTCGCTCGATGCTTCTGTCTTGGCCTCCAAGCCGGTGATGGTGAAGCTTAATGCGCCCCGTTTCCTCCGCGAGGGCGACCGAGCCCGGGTGATGGCCTCTGTGATGAACGCCACCGACGAGGAGCAGAGCGTGGCCGTGGTCATCGAGACCTTTGACCCCCTCACCTCCAAGACCATCTCTGCCGTTGAGCAGAGAGTGACCATCGCTCCGCGCGCCACCTCCTTAGCCTCCATCGAGGCCGAGGCTCTCCCGGGGATGGTTATGACCGGAGTGAGGGTCAAGGCCTCCACCGCCACATTCTCCGACGGCGAGCAGATCCCTCTCCCCATCCTCCCGGCTGCCACCCCCATCATCGACACCGAGACATTTTACATGGGTCCCGACACCGACGAGGCCTCTGTGACCATGCCGGGCACGCCCGAGGGCGCCTCCGACATAGCCGCCACCATCGAGTTTTGCGAAAACCCCGTCTGGTATGTGGTCACTGCCCTCCCCGGCCTCGCCAAAGAGGAGCCCATCACTTCTCCTCAGGCTGCCGACGCCCTCTTCTCGGCTGCTGTGGCCAAGGGGCTCCTCGACCGCTATCCAGTCATCGCCGAGGCGCTCAAGGAGTGGACTTCGGACGGCGGCTCGCCGGCGGCTCTCACCTCCATGCTTGAACGCAATGCCGACCTCAAGCAGCTCCTCCTTGCCGCCACCCCCTGGATGCAAGATGCTCAGAGCGACAACGAGCGCATGCAGCGCCTTGCCCTCCTATTCGAGCCATCTCAGATAAGCCGAAGCATCAACGGCTCCCTTGACCTGCTCGAACGCTTGCAGTGCAGCGACGGCGGATGGGCTTGGATGGCTCAGATCAAGGCGTCGTCTGAGTGGGCCACGTATAATGTTCTTTCCATCCTGGCCACCCTGCGCCTTAATGGCTTTACCCCCGCCGATCGCCGTCTCGACGAGATGACCCGCAAGGCCGTGGAGTATATCGACGCCGAGGCCCTGAAAGATTCGCGCAAGGATCCCACCTACACGATGGTCAATTATGGATGCCTCCGATCCTGCTTCCCGGGCATGAAGGCCTCTACCGCCGTAGAGTCTCTTTTGGCACGCGCCACTCAGGCTGTAGTGAAGGATTGGCGCAATTATGAGCTCCAATCGCGCCCCGAGGCTGCCATGATGCTCTGGCGCCGAGACAATAAGGCTGTTGCACGTGAAATCATCGAGTCGCTTAGAGAATATATGGTCACCTCGTCCGACAAGGGCACCTTCTTCCCCTCGCTGCAAAATCGTGCCTGGGGCTATCTGAGCTACACGGCCAATGCCCTCCGCGCCTTTGCCGCCATAGAGCCCGGCTCGCCCGAGGTCGATGGTCTGCGCCACTGGCTGGTGGTGCAGAAGCAGGCCACCGACTGGGGCTCTTCGGCCGGCGCCACGGAGGTGGTGGCCGCCATCCTCTCTTCGTCGCAAGAGTGGCTCACAGAGGCCAAGGGCACTACTGTGAGCGTCAACGGCCACAAGCTCGCCGTCAGCCCCATCGACCGCCGCCTCGGCTACTTCCGCGCCCCCATCGCCATAAGCGATCCCGAGGCTCCCGTCACTGTCTCCGTCGTCAAGAAGGGCCACACCCCCGCCTGGGGTTCCATCTTCCGCTGCTCCACTGCTCCGCTCCGCTCAGTCGAGGCCTCTGCCTGCCCCGACCTCTCCATTGAGAAGAGTATCATCGGGGTCGACTCTCTCGCCCTTGGCGGCAAGGTGACGGTGAGACTGGTGCTCCACGTCAACCGCAATCTCAACTATGTGGCCATCACCGATGAGCGCGCTGCATGCTTTGAGCCTGTAGAGCAGCTCCCCTCGGCTCAGTATAGCGAGGGTGTCTGCTTCTACCTTGAGCCGCGCGACAGCCGGACCTCCATCTTCGTCTCCACCATGCCTAAAGGTACTTATGTGCTCTCTTACGACCTCTATGTCAACAATGCCGGCTCCTACGCCTCCGGCATCGCCACGGCCCAGTCGCAATATGCGCCCGAGATCATGGCTCGCTCTGTCGGCCAGGAGCTCTCTGTCAAGTAACCCCCGCCAATCCATCGTTTTATGAGCGTCAACAAAGTGATCCTCCTGGGCAATGTGGGCCAAGACCCCCGCATCCGTTATGTCCAGACCGTCCCCCTGGCCGAGTTCTCGTTGGCCACCACCGAGCGGGCCTACCGCAACGCCGAGGGGATCGATATCCCGGAGCGTACCGAGTGGCACAACATCGTGATGCGCGGCCACAACGCCGAGACCGCCGAGAAATATATCAGAAAAGGCACCAAACTCTATATCGAGGGCCGACTGCGCACTCGCGTGTGGGAAGACCGCAACGCCATCAAGCGCAATGTCACTGAGATACTTGTCGACAATTTCGAGATCCTCAGCCGCTGACTTTGAGGTGTCGGGGAATTGACTTATCTTTGCGGTAGAAACCTATCACCCTCCGCCCCCTTCGCCTCATGAAGAAGACCCTCATTGCAGCCCTTTGCGCCTGCTTAGTGTCGCTCGCCGCCTCAGCCGCTGTTGACCATCTTCTCCCCCGGCCACAATCTCTCGAGGCCGGCTCCGGGAGCCTCACCTTGGGCTCCGTGGCCTCTGTGACCGACCCTTTCTCCACCACAGCCCTGCCGCGCCTCTTCGGCGAGCTGGGGATGAGCGTAGGGCCTGGCGGCATCCCGGTCACCGTGACGCAAGACCTCGTTGACGGTGCCTACGACTATGAGCTAAAAGACTTTGAGGCTGAGGCTTATCGCTTGGAAGTAACTCCACAAGGAATTAACATCACTGCCCCTACGCGCACCGGCGTGATACGCGCCTCGCAGACCCTCGCGCAGCTCGCCGAGGGGAGCGGGGGTGTCATCCCCTCGGTGACCATCACCGACTGGCCCGCCTTCAAGCTCCGCGGTTTCATGCAAGACGTAGGGCGCTCGTTCCTCCCCGTCGACGAGCTCAAGCGAGAGATCGACCTCCTCAGCCGCTTCAAGGTCAACACCTTCCACTGGCATCTAACCGACTTTACCGGCTGGCGTCTCCAGATTAACGCCTACCCCCAGCTCACAAGCAATGCGGCTATAACTCGCTTCCCCGGCATGTTTTACACCCGGGAGCAGGCCCGTGAGATTCAAGACTATGCCTGGGAGCGAGGCATGACCGTCATCCCCGAGATTGACATGCCCGGCCACTCCCATCCGTTCAGAAACGCCATGGGCCACGATATGCAGACCCCCGATGGGATTGCCGAGCTCAAGGTGATCCTCAACGAGGTGGCCGAGGTGTTTGACAAAGCCCCATACATCCACATCGGGGGCGACGAGGTGGCCTTCGATGACAGTTACATCGTTGACATGATCGGCCATCTCCATGGCCTGGGCAAAAAGGCGGTGATATGGAACCGTTACAACCACCCGGCCAAGAAGGTCAATCCGGATTCCATCCCGGTCGACATGACCACCAACTGGGGCATCACCGGCACCCTCTCCGAGGGCATCCCCAACATCGACATGCGCTATAAGTACTCCAACCTCCACGACATGTTTGCCGACCTGGCCGGCATCTATCGCTCCAACATCTTCTACCTCCCTCAGGGCAACCCCGACGTGGCCGGCGCCATCTCTTGTTGCTGGAACGACGCCATGACCCCCACGGCTGATGACATCCTGCGCCAAAACAACCAGTATGCCATCCTCTTGGCGCTGGCCGAGAGAGCATGGATGGGCGGCGGCGCCCAATACATTGAGCAAGGGGGAGCCTACCTTCCCGTGTCGGGCCCCGAATATAAGGAGTTTGCCGACTGGGAGCGTCGCTTCCTCCATCACAAGGCCACGACTCTCAGCGAGGTGGCCCATCAGATACCCTACGTCTGCCAAAGCAACGTCTGCTGGACGCTCACCGAGCAGATGCCCAACGGCGGCGACAGCAACGCCATCCTCCCCCCTGAGCTGTATGTCGACGCCGACGAGATGCCCGACAGCTTCGCCCTCGACGGCCGCATGTATGGCACGTGGGAGGCCGCCGGCGCCGGCATTTACCTCCGCCATCAGTGGCACGGCAGCATCAGTGGCCCCATGCCCGACCCACAGAAGGGGATGACCGTCTACGCCTGGACCTTTATCCACTCCCCCGAAGAGCAAGACTGCGGCGCCTTTATCGAGTTTTACAACTATGCCCGTTCCGGCTCCGACCGTAGCCCCGAGGCCGGCCAATGGGACCGCCGCGGCTCTCGCATCTGGCTCAACGGCGAGGAAATCCCGGCCCCCGACTGGGACCAGCCCGGCATGGCCTACCATCAAGACCATGCCTCTGAGGGGCTCCTTAACGAAAACTTCACAGCCCGCCCCGTCACTAAGCTCCACCTCCGCCGAGGGTGGAACAAGGTATTTCTCAAACTCCCATATCCCGACCGAGCCGGGACGGCTCGCGACAAGTGGCAGTTTACCTTCGTGGCCACCGACCTCACCGGCGCCAACGCTCTTAAGGGCATCACTTACTCCACCGCCCAATCCCTCGCTGACTGACATCTTTTCTGACGATGCGGATGTGAAATTTTTGTGAGATGTGTAAAAAAATGTTATCTTTGCGCATCGCCGTCGGGCATTGACGGCCACTTTTAATCTACTACCATATTTCCTGCATGAAAAAGTTTATCCTCGCCGCTGTTGCTGCGGCTGCGGTGTCCCTGTCGGCCATGGCCACCGTTGAAAATATCATGCCGCGCCCACAGAGGGTAGAGACCGGTTCCGGCTCCCTCTCCTTGGGCTCTTCTGCTAAGGTGACAGACCCAACCAATACTCCGGCTCTCATCCGCGCCCTCGAAGAGGCCGGGGTGAAGAGCGGAGCGAGCGGCTTCTCGGTCTCTGTCACGACCGGCTCTGTGGCCGGTGCTTACGACTATGAACTCAAAGACTATGAGGCTGAGGCTTACCGCTTGGAGGTGACTCCACAAGGTATTGCCATCACTGCCCCGACGCGCACCGGCGTGATACGCGCCTCGCAGACCCTCGCTCAGCTCGCCCAAGACTGCAACGGATCCATCCCTTCGGTGACCATCACCGACTGGCCCGCCTTCAAGGTGCGCGGCTTCATGCAAGATGTGGGCCGCTCGTGGCTCCCCGTCGAGGAGATTAAGCGTGAGATTGATCTCCTCAGCCGCTTCAAGGTCAACACATTCCACTGGCACTTGACCGACTACACCGGCTGGCGCCTTCAGATCAACGCCTACCCACAGCTCACAAGCGATGTGGCCATAACCCGTTTCCCCGGCAAGTTCTATACCCAGGAGCAGGCCCGCGAGATTCAGGACTATGCTTGGGAGCGCGGCATGACTGTCATTCCCGAAATTGATATGCCCGGCCACTCCCATCCGTTCCAAAACGCCATGGGTCATGGCATGCAGACCGAGGAGGGCATTGCCGAGCTCAAGGTGATTTTGCAGGAGGTTGTCAAAATCTTTGATAAGTCGCCCTATATCCATATCGGTGGCGATGAGGTGTCGTTTCCAGATAGCTATATCATCGACATGATTGACTATGTGCACTCCTTAGGAAAGAACGTAGTGATATGGAACCAGTATAATAGGCCGTCCAAGAAGGTTGACCCTTCGTTGATCCCCTGCGATATGACCACCAACTGGGCCACCGCCGGGCGGCTCTCCCACGGTGTGCCTAACATCGACATGCGCTACAACTACACCAACCACTTCGATGTCTTTGCCGACCTTGCCGGCATCTACCGCTCAAGCATCTTTGATGTGGAGAGGGGCAATCCCGATGTCGCCGGTACAATATCCGCTGCATGGAACGATACCTATACCCCCACCCCCGACGACATTATCCGTCAGAACAACCAGTATGCCAACATCCTCGCCTCGGCTGAGCGCGGATGGATTGGCGGCGGCGAGTACATTGAGCGTTGCGGCGCCTACCTCCCCTCATCAGGCCCTGAATTTGAGGAGTTTGCCGACTGGGAGCGCCGCTTCCTCCATCATAAGGCCACGACTCTCAAGGAGGTTGCATATCAGATTCCCTACGTGCGCCAGACCGACGTGCGCTGGAACTTCACCGAGCAGATCCCCAACGGCGGCAACGCCTCGGCCACTCTCGCTCCCGAGCAGTTTATCGATGCCGACGTGATGCCCTCAACCTTTACTGAGGGTGGACAGAGCTACGGAATATGGAGTGCCACCGGCGCCGGCCACTATCTGCGCCACATTTGGCACGGCACCGTAAAGGGGCAGATGCAAAACCCACAGAACGGCATGACCGTCTATGCCTGGACTTATATCTATTCAGAGGAAGAGCAGGACTGCGGCGCGTTCATAGAATTTTACACTTACAGCCGTTCAGGCAATGAGAAGGCTCCCGATGCCGGCAAGTGGGATCGTCGCGGTTCCCGCATTTGGCTTAATGGCTCAGAGATTCCCGCCCCGCAATGGAAGCAGCCCGGAAAAAATATAAAACAGGATATGGGAAATGAGGGCCTCACCAACGAAAATTTCACCGCCCGACCCGCAACCAAGATACATCTTCGCAAAGGGTGGAACAAGGTCTTCGCAAAGCTCCCCCACGCCAATAATGGTGGGACAGGTCGCGACAAGTGGCAGTTTACCTTCGTGGCCGTTGACCCCGACGGCCTCAACGCCCTCGACAACGTCATCTACTCACCCAATCGCACTCTCGACGTGGAGAGCGAGCTCCTCATCAATACACTCAACGAGATGAACGCCTGGCGCAACAGCCACATTGGCTCGGCCATGGGTCTATATCCCGAGGAGGTGGCTGCTGATTATGACGCTGTAGTAGCCGAAATTACTGCCACGCTTGACAAGGATATGACTCCCACCGAGCGTCAGCAGCAGCGTGCACGCCTTTCCGCCGCTTTCACCTCCATGCAGAAAGCTGCTGAGGCGACCGGAGCGAATGGCCCCGACCTTACCAAGACCTACACTTTCTGCACACCCCTGCGTGGCAATCGTTACGCTACATCCCAAGGCCCCGGACAAGACATCATGGGCAATACCTCTCTCACAGATGCCTCCAAGTGGATATTTGAGCGACGCAGTGACGGTACCTTTGACATTAAGAATGCTTCCGATGCCTCTTACGTTTCGCCTGCCTCGGCCTATAATACGGCCATAAAGACCGTGGCCGAAAGCCCATCGGCCGGATGGTTGCTCAAGGATGCCGACACCGACGGCTATTACATTGTTGTATCCGGCTCGGTGCAGTGGAACCAGACCAACGCCGCTCAACAATTTCGCGTCTACAACTGGGGCGGCGGCGACAATACTTCCGACACAGGCTGTCAGTATCTCATCGCCGAGACTGAGCCTGTGGGCGGCCAGACACCCACAACTCCCATTGAACCCGGCAAAGACACATCTAACCCCGACCTGCTCATCGTCAACCCTGACCTCTCGGCCGGCCCCTACCGCATCGACGACAGCAAGGCCGCGCCTATCCTCGCTCACGAAGGCGACCAGACCGTGGCCATCGACGTTACCCATCAGGTGGGCAACGGGCAGATGGTTCCCGCTGTCTCGGCTTCTAAGGACAATGGCCAGGGAAGTCACTTCACCATCTTCCTTGCCTCCAACGGGTTCGGCCCCGTATATACCGGCCTAAGCAACAACACCGAGGGCTTCTACACCCGTGGCACCTCCACCTCCGGCCATCATCACGTGGTCATGGTGATGTCTGGCACAGACGGATATAAATATTTCCTCGATGAGGCGCAGGCATCCAAGAGTCCTATTGGCGTCAGCTCTTTAGGTCAGTATGGCCTCTCGACATTTGGCAGGTGCCCCGGCGCGGAGGCCATATATATAGGTGGAGCCAAGAGCAGCTACAGCAAGAAGACCGATTTCAACGGCCAGATTCATTCTGTCCGCTTCTACAATCGCGCCTTGACTGATGCCGAGGTGGCTTCGCTCGTATGGGACAATCTCACCACAGGCATTGAGGACGTAGAAGCCGACTCTTCCGGGGCTCACAAAGGTATATTTGACATGACGGGACGTCGACTCTCACCCTCCGAGCCCCTTGCTCCCGGCATCTATGTCATCGACGGCAGGAAGACCCTTGTGAAATAAGTGGCACAGACTCTTCATATCATAGTGGCTGCCGGAAAAGGTAGCCGCTTCGGCGCCGACCTCCCCAAGCAATTTTGCCGACTGGGGGGTCGGCCTGTCGTTGCCCATGCCATTGCCGCTATCAAGGCGGCCGCTTACCCCGCCGACTTGGTGGCCGTCGTGATTAGTCCCGAGATGGAGCCTCTGTGGCGCGAGCTTGTTGCCCCGCTCCCCGAGGCCGAGGGTGTGATGCTGCTTCCGGTGGGTGGCGCCACTCGTGTGGCCTCTGTGGCCAATGCCTTGGCGGCTACAGCCGAGGTGGAGGCCTCCGTGATAAGCATCCACGACGGTGCTCGTCCGCTGGTCGATGTTGCCACTGTGAGGCGCGTCATCGACGCAGTGGTGGCCACCGGACGAGGCGCGCTCCCGGCCATTGCGCTCACCGACTCTATACGCCGGCTACTCCCCGGCGATGGCAGCCAAAGTTGCGCCGTCGACCGCGCCTCATATCGCGCCGTCCAGACCCCCCAGGCTTTCCCCGCCTCTTATCTGCGCACCGCCTATGAGGCTGCCGACCCCACCGACGCGAGCCTCACCGACGATGCCTCGGTCTATGAGCGTTTTGTGCGCCGGCCCTCGCTCGTCCTTGTCGAGGGTTCACCTTATAATATTAAAGTCACCAACTCGCGCGACCTCATCATAGCCGAAGCCCTCATGGCATCCGTCTCTGTAAAGTAACCTCCCTCCATTTTTCGCATATGTCCACCGACCTCACATATATTAAAGGTGTAGGCCCCCGCCGGGCAAAGCTCCTTGCCTCAGAGCTCGGGCTCCACACCGTCGACGACCTCGTGGAGTATTTTCCAAGCTCTTATGTCGACCGCTCTTCCTTTATGCGCATCGAGGATTTTGTGGGCGACCAAATGGCATCGGTGCAGGTCAAGGGGCGGTTTGTCACCTTCACCACTCAGGGCGAGGGGGCCAAGCGTCGACTCGTCGGGCTCTTTACCGATGGACGCTCCACCATGGAGGTGATATGGTTCAGGCGCATTGAGCAGCTGAAAAAGCTCTACCTGACAGGCACCGAGTATGTCATCTTCGGCCGACCCTCGCTCTTCAAGGCCACAGGCCGCTGGAGCATGGTCCATCCCGAGGTGGATATGCCCGGCTCCAAGTCTACCGGCACCGGTGGCCTCCGCGGCGTCTACCCATTGACGGAGCGATTGCGTAACGGCGGCATCGACTCCCGCCAGCTCTTTACCATCATCCAAAACGCCCTTGGACCGGCGCTACAGTCTAAGGCCGAGACCCTCCCACCCGAGATCATCACGCGTTATCGCCTCATGGGCATCCGCGAGTCCCTGACCCAGGTGCACAATCCCTCTGACACAAGGCAGCTTGAGGCCGCCCGCTATCGCCTTAAGTTTGAGGAGCTCTTTTACCTCCAGCTCAACATACAGCTCTATGGCCGCAGACGCAAGGCGTCGATTGAGGGCTACCGCTTCCCGCGCATAGGGCATTTCTTTAACCGCTTTTACAGTGAGATGCTCCCCTTTCCCCTCACAGAAGCCCAAAAAAGGGTCATCAGAGAGATACATGCCGACACTGTCACCGGTCGCCAGATGAATCGCTTGGTGCAGGGCGATGTAGGCTCGGGCAAGACCCTCGTGGCTCTCTTTGCCATGCTCATTGCCCTCGACAATGGCAAGCAGGCCTGCCTCATGGCACCCACGGAGATCCTCGCCGGCCAGCACTATGAAACTATTCGCGCCTTGGCTGCCCCACTCGGCGTCAACGTGAAGCTCCTCACCGGCTCGACGCGCAAGAAGGAACGCGAGCTCATCGACTCGCAGCTCCTCGACGGCTCGCTCCATATCCTTATCGGCACTCATGCCCTGATTGAAGATGGGGTGCGCTTCCGCGAGCTCGGCCTGGCGGTCATCGATGAGCAACATCGTTTTGGCGTGGCTCAGCGTGCACGTCTATGGAAGAAAAACACCGTCCCGCCTCACGTACTGGTGATGACCGCCACCCCCATCCCGCGCACTCTGGCCATGACCGTCTATGGCGACCTCGACGTGAGCGTCATCGACGAGCTCCCCCCGGGGCGCAAGCCGGTCACCACCCTCCTGCGCTATGAGGAGCAGCGGCTTGATGTCTATCGATCCGTAGGCTCACAGCTCCGCGAGGGGCGCCAGGTCTATATCGTCTATCCTGCCATCAAGGAAAATGAGAAGAGCGAGCTCCACTCCGTCGAAGAGGGCTATGAGGAGATCCGCGAAATCTTTCGCGACTATAAGGTAGCAATGGTTCATGGTGCTCTCAAGCCCGCCGAGAAGGACTATCAGATGAGCCTCTTCGCCTCCGGGAAGGCTCATATCCTCGTGGCCACCACTGTCATTGAGGTGGGTGTCAATGTGCCTAATGCCTCGGTGATGATCATCGAGAATGCCGAGCGCTTTGGCCTCAGCCAGCTCCATCAGCTCCGGGGGAGGGTGGGGCGCGGAGCCGCCAAGAGCTATTGTGTCCTCATGTCGAAGTATCAGCTTTCTAAGGACACTCGTCGTCGCTTGGAGGTCATGACCTCCACCACCGACGGCTTCGTCGTGGCCGAGGCCGACCTAAAGATGCGAGGCCCGGGCGACCTGGAGGGAACGGCCCAGAGCGGACTCCCCATCGACCTCAAGATTGCCTCGCTC
Source organism: Alloprevotella sp. (assembly GCA_023663135.1). Classification (GTDB taxonomy): domain Bacteria; phylum Bacteroidota; class Bacteroidia; order Bacteroidales; family Muribaculaceae; genus Paramuribaculum. Next base: position 163,573 of record JAMPIE010000002.1, on the reverse strand, counting down.
TCTCAGGATGGCGACATAGTGGCGGCCGCTCGTTCTGCTGCCTCCGATACGCTCGATGCCGACCCCGACCTCAGCTCGGCACTCCTCCGGAGCGAGATGCACCGTCGCTTTGACCGCGCCATCGACTGGAGCCGCATCTCATAGCCCCAAGAGCGGGAGGATAAAGGGAGTAAGCAGCGCCGTGAGCAGCCCGTTGAGGATAAGACCCAAGGAGGAGAAAGCGCCATAGCGCTCGCCGCGTTCCATGGCTGCGGCGGTGCCCACGGCATGTGAGGCCGTCCCCACTGACAACCCCTGCGCTATGGGACTTTTGATGCGGCTCATCCCGGCCATCTTGAAGCCTGCCACCGACCCTAAAATCCCGGTGGCCACCACCACGGCAGCTGTCAGTGCAGGCAAGCCTCCGACGCTCTTGGATATCTCCATGGCTATCGGCGTGGTCACTGCCTTCGGAGCCAGCGAGAGGATCACCTCCTGCGATGCCCCGAGCCCCTTAGCTATCAGCACCACCGACACCACCCCTATTATGCTCCCAACTATCTCAGATACGAGTAAGGGCACCATTTGTTTCTTTATGGCCGACAGCTGACGATAGAGCGGCACACCCAAGGCCACCACGGCCGGCTTGAGCCAAAATTCTATCATCCGGCCCGCCTCGCGATAGGTGGTGTAGTCTATGTCGGTATAGCTCAGGAAGAGAATCAGCATTGTTACCGACACAAGCACCGGGTTGAGCAGCCTCAAGCCGGTGTGACGTTGCAGAGCCGAGGCTCCTATATAGGCTCCGAAGGTGATGGCTATCAGTGCTATGGCGTTGCAGAGAAAACTGTCAGGACTCATATTCCGGTGGCGATGCTTGTGCCTTTGCGGCGGTGGAGGAGGCGGCGCACTGCCCGGTGGGTTTGGCCCGTGGCCGCTATGATGAGAAAGGTGCTCCCGACGGTGGCACACGCTATGGGGAGCCACTGGGCCGAGAGGAGCCCCAGGCAGTTGATGAGACCCACACCCGCCGGCACAAAGAAGAAGGCCATGTTGCGCGTCAGGAAGTCGGCCAGGCGTTCCACCTGCGACAGCTTCACTGCCCCGGCCTTGAGCGATGCCGTCAGCAGCAGCATCCCTATTATCGATGAGGGGACGGGGATGCCTGTGGCCCACACCGTCAGTTCTCCTATCGCAAGGAATGTAAATATTATGAAGAATTGCAGTATCATACAGGATTGGTTTGCATAATTCCGCGAAGTTACAAAAAACTTTTCGTACTTTTGCACATTATATTAAAATGAGAGGGGACTCCAACCCGGAACAAATCACGCCCCCATCTCCTCCTCATAACTGAAATTCCATCATGGCTGATTCCAACTTTATAGATTATGTAAAGGTGCTGTGCCGCTCCGGTAAGGGGGGCGCCGGCTCCCGTCATTTCCATCGTGCAAAATATGTCCCCAAGGGTGGACCTGACGGCGGCGACGGCGGCCGTGGCGGTCACATCATCCTCCGCGGCAACCGCAATATGTGGACACTCCTTCCGTTGAAATATCGCCGCCACATCTTTGCCGGCAACGGCGAGAGCGGCGGCGCCGGCCGCTCCTTCGGCAAGGATGGCGAGGATGTGGTGGTCGATGTCCCTTGCGGCACCGTCGTTTTCGACGCCGATAGCGGCGAGTTTCTCTGCGAGGTGACCGACGACGGCGAGGAGATCAAGCTCCTCCGAGGCGGTCGCGGCGGCCTCGGCAACTGGCACTTCAAGAGCGCCACCAACCGCACTCCCCGCTATGCCCAGCCCGGCGAGCCGGCCATCGAGAAGGCAGTGGTGCTTGAGCTTAAGCTCTTGGCCGACGTTGGCCTCGTGGGGCTTCCCAATGCCGGCAAGTCAACCCTCCTCTCCTCCATCTCGGCTGCCCGCCCCAAGATTGCCGACTATCCCTTCACCACCATGGAGCCTCAGCTCGGAATCGTCCCCTATCGCGACAATCGCTCCTTTGTCATGGCCGACATCCCCGGAATCATCGAAGGCGCCAGCGAGGGCAAGGGGCTCGGACTTCGTTTTTTGCGCCATATTGAGCGCAATGCCGTGCTCCTCTTCATGGTGCCGGCCGATGCCGATGACATCCGTGCCCAATATGAACTTCTCCTTGCTGAGCTTGAGAAGTTTAACCCTCAGTTGATGGACAAACAGCGCATCCTGGCCATCTCTAAAAGCGATATGCTCGACGATGAGCTCATCGCCGAGATTGAGCCCACTCTCCCTACCGACATCCCCCATGTCTTCATCTCAGCTGTCACCGGTCAGGGTCTTTCCGACCTCAAGGATATCCTCTGGGGTGCCGTGACTGACGAAGCCAATCGCATCGCGACTCCTGCCATCACTCACCGCCCGCTCGACGGCCACCACCGCGTCCGTGAGGAGGATGAGTTTATCTTCGACGCTCCCCCTATGCCCGACTATGACGAGGAGATCGATCCCGACAACGAACCCAATCTCGGCCGAATGACCGACGAGGATGGATGGGACGGCGAGGATGATCCCTGGAGCTTTGAGGATGAGGAGGATGATGATACGCCGCGCACCATCTATGGCGATGAGGATCCCGACGACGATATCGATCCCTCGACACTCTCCGATGAAGATTGGCGCCGACGTGGTTTTGAATATGGCGAGGATGAAATCGACCCCTCCACACTCCCTGACGCTTGACTTTCACCTCCCCGGCCTGGTGGCTTTCTCCACCTGTCGCGGCTGTGTCGACGAGGCCAATCCTTATTCCGGCTTCAATGCCTGTCATTACACCGGCGACTCCCCGGCTCATGTGGCCGAGTGTCGCCATCAGGTCGCTCTATGGCTTGGCCTCCCCTCGCCCGACAGTCTCATTCTCCCGCGACAGACCCACTCGGTCAATATTGCCACCGTCGATAGCTTGACATCTGCCGGCTCTTTAACCGATATTGACGGCCTTGTGACGATGGACCCCGATGTTGCCATCGGTGTCTCTACGGCCGATTGTGTTCCCTTAGTGATGGTCGATCCCATGGCCCGTGTCGCCGCCGTCGTCCATTCCGGTTGGCGCGGCACGGTGGGGCGTATTGCCTTGAATGCCCTCCGGGCTATGGCGCGCCTTGGTGCCTCTCCCGCGCGTGTCCATGTTGCTATGGGCCCATCAATCTGTCCCTCCTGCTTCGAGGTAGGCGAGGAGGTGGCCTCGGCTTTCTGCGAGGCTTTCCCAGGCGTTGACGGGATAATCCTTCGCCGCCCGCAGATGAAGCCCCATGTCTCACTCCCCCGCGCCATTGCCGTCACTCTCACTGAGGGGGGTGTCCCTGAGTCAAATATCGGCGTCCCTGTGGCCTGCTCGCGCTGCGAACCCCTCCGCTTCTTCTCGGCTCGTCGGCTCGGCATCAATTCGGGTCGCACTCTCACTGTCTGTCGCCTCTCTGATTGTTAAAAATCGTTGCTAAAAATATATAAAAATTAACATTCTTTAAGGCGGTGGAAATGCTGTTTTGATGCCTAAACATAAATTATAAAAAATTCACATTTAGACTTAACGTGCAATTATATGGCGTTTTATGGATGCAATTTTCACGTTTGGTCTGTTTCGGGGCTTTTCGTGCCGGTTTTTCGTTTGGATTGAAAGCTTTATTTCCTTATCTTTGAGCAATGATTTATCGCAGATGTGAATAAATCTTAAAATTCTTTGACCTGAGAAATCAAGATATGGAAACTACCCTCGTCATCTTCAAGCCTTCCTCCGTGGCTCGTGGCCTCGTAGGGCAAATTCTCTCTCGCTTTGAGTCTAAGGGGCTCGCCATTGTCGGCATGAAGATGATGCAGCTCGATGAAAAGATCCTCCGCGAGCATTATGCCCACCTCGTCGACCGTCCGTTCTTCCCTTCTATCGTCAGGTCAATGACCGCCACTCCCGTCATCGTCCTCGCCCTCCGAGGCCGTGATGCCATCTCAGTGGTGCGTCTCATGACCGGCGTCACCAACGGTCGCGATGCCCTTCCCGGAACCATCCGTGGCGACTTCTCGATGTCTAATCAAGAAAATGTGCTCCACGCCTCCGACTCCCCCGAGAGCGCCCGGGTAGAGCTCAAGAGATTTTTCCTCCCCGGCGAGATTCTCGACTGGCATCCCTCAACTTCTTTTGTCTACGCCGACAGCGAAGTCAACTAAACCCCTCATCCCTCATCACTGCTCTCCCGCCTCCTCCTCGCTCTCAACGGAATGATACTCATCAAAAAGCTCATCAACTCTGCCGCAGCCCTCGCCCTCCTCGCCCTCGCCTCCATCTCCCCCGAGGCCTCGGCTCAGACCTCCGACAAGAATCCTAAGCTCGAAAAGCATGAATCCCAGCGCATGGAGCTCCTTGCTGCCCAGCGCCCACTCTCGGCCGACATCATGCTCCCAAACTATACCAAGTTTGTCGACGGCCTCCGCGCCAACGACCTCCTCGATAATGAGGTCTTCGATGAATACTGGGAGAGCCAGCTTGTCAACCCCTATGCCGGTGCCTCCATCCCCGATATGAAGGACATCGACGTCAGCTCCTATGTCAGTCCCATGGAGAACATGCGCATCACCTCCCCCTTTGGCTACCGTCCTCGCTTCCGCCGCATGCACAAGGGCATGGACTTTGGCCTCCATGTAGGCGACACCATCCGCGCCGCCTTTGACGGCAAGGTCCGTATCTGCCGCTATGAGCGCAAGGGCTATGGATACTATGTGGTGATCCGCCACGACAACGGCATGGAGACTGTCTATGGCCACCTATCCAAGTTTATCTGCAAGCCCGACGACCGCGTCCGTGCCGGCGATCCCATTGCACTCGGAGGTAACACAGGTCGTTCCACCGGTCCCCACCTCCACTTCGAGACCCGGTTTATGGGCATCGCCATCAATCCCGCTCTCATCATCGACTTTGAAAACAAGGTCCCTCTTAATGGTACCTTTACCTTCAACCGCTCCATCCACGAGAAGCAACAGAAGTTTGTCCCCGCAAAGAAAAAGCGTCGCGTTGCCACCAACAAGCGCCGCTCGCGCCGCCGCCGCTAAGCCTTCTCTCTTTCAGATATATACGATATTACGCGCAAGCCCCATTGAGTAATCTCCAAAAAATAACTTGGTAAATTTTATTCGTCTTTTCGGTGCTTTCCGTCTTATCTTTTAGTTGCATAGCTTGCTATGCGCCTGTAAGATAATAACGAAAGTCCCTCGAAAATCCTTCATAAAAATTTTACCAGCTTATTTTTTTGCGATTACTAACCGAGACTTGTGCGTTAACATTATTTAAGACTCTCGGAGCGGTATTCGTAGCCTGAAAAGTTGCTATATTTGCAGTGTCACTGAGCCGGCTCATTTTCAGCCCGGCCCTTATATAAATACCATCGAAAAATAACCCGTTTCATAACCAACACTTGTCTATGGATATTAATCAAGTGATGAGCTCCCTGGAGCTCAAGCATCCCGGCGAGAAAGAATATCTGCAGGCCGTCCGTGAGGTGCTCCTCTGTGTGGCCGACGTCTATAATCAGCACCCCGAGTTTGAGAAGGCCAAGATCATCGAGCGCATGGTTGAGCCCGACCGCATCTATACCTTCCGTGTCACCTGGACCGACGACCGCGGCGAGGTGCAAAACAATATCGGCTATCGCGTACAGTTCAACAACGCTATAGGCCCATATAAAGGCGGCATCCGTTTCCATGCCTCTGTCAATCTTTCCATCCTTAAATTCCTCGGCTTTGAGCAGACATTTAAGAATGCCCTGACCACCCTTCCCATGGGCGGCGCAAAGGGAGGCTCCGACTTCTCTCCCCGCGGCAAGAGCGATGCCGAGATCATGCGTTTCTGCCAGGCTTTCATGCTGGAGCTCTGGAAAAACATAGGTCCCGACCGCGACGTCCCCGCCGGCGACATCGGCGTTGGTGGCCGTGAAGTGGGCTACATGTATGGCATGTACAAGAAGCTCTGTAATCAGTGCGACGGCTCCATGACCGGCAAGGCGCTCGAGTTTGGCGGCTCCCGCATCCGTCCTGAAGCCACCGGCTTCGGCGCCCTCTACTTCGTCCAGCAGATGCTCGCCATGAAGGGCGACTCCATCGAGGGTAAGACAATAGCAGTCAGCGGCTTCGGCAATGTGGCGTGGGGCGCTGTCACTAAGGCCACTGAGCTCGGCGCCAAGGTGGTGACCATTTCAGGCCCCGATGGTTATGTCTACGACCCCGAAGGTGTCTCCGGAGAAAAGATTGATTATATGCTCGAGCTCCGCGCCTCCGGCGAGGACATTGTTGCCCCCTATGCCGAGAAATATCCCTCTGCCACGTTCTATCCCGGTCGTCGTCCCTGGGAGCAGAAGGTTGACATATGTCTTCCATGCGCCACCCAAAATGAGGTTTCCGGCGACGACGCCGCTCAGATCATAGCCAATAAGGTTGAGATCGTAGCCGAGGTTTCCAATATGGGTTGCACCCCTGAGGCCATCGACGCCTTCATAGCCGCCGGCCTCACATATGCCCCCGGCAAGGCCGTCAACGCCGGCGGAGTGGCAACCTCCGGCCTGGAGATGACCCAAAACGCCATGCACCTCCAGTGGAGCGCCGCCGAGGTCGACGAGAAGCTCCATACCATCATGGCCGACATCCACACCCAGTGTGTCACCTACGGCACCGAGCCCGGCGGATACATCAACTACATGAAGGGCGCCAACATAGCCGGCTTCATGAAGGTGGCCCATGCCATGCTCGGCCAAGGCGTTATGTAATCTGCCTCGCCCGACCGCGTAGCGGTCAAAGCATGTAGCAGCGGGCCGTGCCCACGGAAAGCGAAATATATTGATACCTACCACGTCAGTGGTCGAAGAATGACGAGGCTGTCGTTCTTCGACCACTGACGTGATTGTGGATATTAGATGGCTGTATTCCAGGGGTTTCGCCCCAGGCTGCAATTTATGGCCGCTACGCGGTCGTTCGTCCCGGCTCCGTCGGCTGTACCGACCAGCCTACGCTCGGGTAGGTGTGTAGCCTGTCACGTCCACTGCGACCTGACATAAATTGTGATCCCTTTATTTTGCCAATTAAAATGAAACAAGTAATTTTACACAGTCATAATACACATCCAGATGGGACGAATAATCAGATACTTCGGAATTACTATATAATACTATCCCGGCGACCACAATCCTCGTCATCTACACGTATATGCAGGCGACGAGGAATTTACCATTTCTCTTGCCGAGAGATTGATTGATGGAAAGGCTTTATCATCTACATTTAAGCTTGTAAATACACTCCTCGACTTGAATATGGATGCAATTAAGACAGGGATTGAAAAAGGAGATCGCGGTGAGAGAATGTCTTTGATTTCTAACCTTAAGACCAAATGATATGCTGAAAGTATGTAAGGCAGAATATGGAGGCGACTACTGCCTCATCTGCACATTCAACAATGGCGAGAGGAAGAAAATAGATATCTCCAGGCTGTTTCATTTGCCTGTGTTTGCCGAGCTGAGAGATATGGATGAATTTTTGAAGTTTGGGCTCGATCCCTTTACTGTGTGCTGGGATAATGGCGCGGATATCGCCCCCAATTATCTATATGAAAACGGTTCCTCGGCTTGACAGGTGTCAGCAGGATGGTTAGGTCGGTGGGCGTAGATGGTAGCAGGCATGGCAGGCTGCGCGATTAACGCGGCGGCAAAGTCTGGAAGAGGTGGAGGGATGAAATTTTCGGGACGGCAGGTCACGCCATTACGGAAAAAATGAGTACCTTTGCCGCCGCAAAGCGGCGAGGCGTCCCTCGCCGGCGAAGATGTTTCCAATCACCAATCACGCGACAACTATCACATTATTTATGTACAGAAAAATAACCCTCTCTCCGTGCCGGTGGGTCAAAGCCCTCCTCCCGGCCCTCCTCACCCTCATTCTCACTCTCCCCGCCGCTGCCCAGCAGCTCCAAAACGGCAGCTTCGAAGACTCATGGATCGATTATACTCCATATTCGAGCGGTGATACGCAACAACAAGGTCAAGTTCCGTCGCCGTGGAAAATATCGCATGTCGCAGGTGCAAAGACGCCATTTCTTGGTTGGCGAGGTTCCACTATTGTTGGTTCTAAGGTCGATGGATATAATTCAGCTTCGGCTGTAAGGATTGTGAATACCGCAAATCCGATGAAATCGGAGGAGATAGTACCTGGATATTTAACGCTTGGCACACCTTGGTCTACATCAAAAATTTCTTTATTGGGTTCTGTATCCGGAAAAGATGGCGGAACATTCGGTGGCGTAGATTTTAATGGCCGTCCTGATGCTATAACGTTTATGTATAAACGCGAAATAGGCACAGACGCAAATCAGATGTCTCATCTGATTTTCTATTCATGGCAGGGAACATGGACTCAAACAAATGTTCCGGCAAGTCTTGCTTATAATTCCGATCCCAAAAAGACAACTATGATAGACCGTGAGAGGTGTATCGTGGGAAAAACTATTCCGGATGGACATGGTGATAATGCTACAACAACAGCTGACGCGATGAGAATTGCTTATATAGATGAGGAATTTGGCGGCGCTGTTTCAGAATGGACCGAGTATCTGGCTGAGATTAAATATGAGCCAGGCGCGGATAACGTGTATCCTGCTAAAATGAATATTATCTTAAGTGCAGGTGATTATTGGAGTTCAGAAACCGTAAAAGAGGGATGTGCACTTACTGTCGATGATGTGAAGCTGCTTTATTATTCGCGCTTGGAGGATATTAAGTATGACGAAAAGGCACTGAAGCTCGCATCGGCTGATGACGAGTATACTCTTAAGCTCGATGAGTTTATCGAGGATGTAGACCTCGACAAGCTTACATGGTCGCTTGTGGGACAGGGCAAGACGGCCACTGTAGCTACCCCGGTGGTTAATAAAATAAACAACACCATCACCATCACGGTGACCAATGCCAACGGCAAAGATGTCGACGGGCTGTCGAAACACACCTATACCATCAAGTGTAAAGAGCCTGAGATCGCTGAGATCACTATCGGAGGAGATGGCGTGACTATCCCCACCGACTCTTATGATATAATTTTTGACAGCTACTATACCGACGAAACTAAAGTTGATGCCGTCGTAAAGGGCCCGGCTACGAAGAAAATCACTGTCAACGACGATGCCGCTACCGTCACCGTCACCTTTACTCGCAACGACGGCAAGACCGACGACATCCCCGTCTACACCATCCGCTTCTGGAAGCCGGTAACAACCGTGGAGTTTCCCGATGGCATCGCCAAGACGCTGATGACCGATGGCGATCCTCTGACCATTAATATGTCGACACTGACCATCAGTCCTGATGATGCCCACGCAATGGACAAGCTTGTTGTTGAGGTATATAAGGAGGATGGCTCGGAGATGGGCGCTGATTTCTCTGACGAGACTAACGTTGTAGAGATTGCTCAAACTGGCGAGGTCTACACCCTTACGGGTCGTCACCCCGGCAGATTTACCGTCAAGGTGCACCATCCCGACTTCCCTGACCACACCTTTGCCGAGCACACCGTGACTGTCGATGCCACCCCCGTTACGTCCATCAAAATCAAGGAAGGAAAAGAGGCTGTGTCAATGCTCAAGGGCTATAGCAAGACTCTCAATGTGGCCGAGGTCATAGAGTTTGTTCCCTCAAATGCTTATGACAAGGGGATAAATTGGACTGTGCCCGACCACAACGCTGTGGCGGCAACGGCACAAGATAAGAGTTCTATTACCATCAAAGCTTTTACTGAGACTTCCGAAGGTGAAACAGTTAACATTAGGGCCACCTCTATGGCCAATCCCTATGAGTATGTCGAGTTTGCCTTCACTGTCGGCAGTGCTCCCGTGGCCCCTGAGCGCATCCTTTGGGACGATCAAAACCTTATTCACGATAAAAAATATTATATCGGTGAAACGGGCGACAAGCGACTCACCTATCATTTCAGTAACCCCGGAGTGAACATCACTCCCATTGAGTCCTGGTCATCTGTGCCCGAGGGTTATGTTGACCAAAACGGCAATATCATTGTTGAAGAGGGGACTGACCCGGTTGAAATGGTTACTGTGACACTCTCAATCAATTGGGCTGATAATGTAGGTGACCCTATCACCAGAAATTATACGTTTGAGGTGCGACAGCCGGTGACCGGCCTTAAGTGGGTGGATGCAAAGGGCAACGAGGTGAAGAGCCTCGACTTTAAGCAGCATGAGACTCCCTCTGTTACTGCCGTGATTGAGCCCGCCAACGCCTCCGATCAGACTATCACCTATGAGAGCTCCGATGAGAGCGTGGTGAAATACGACGAGGAGTCGCAGACTCTCGTGGCAAGCAGCTTCGGCCGGGCCACTATTACCGCTCGCGCCACCAACGATGCCACTGACTCTAATGGCCGTAGGCCCGTTGAGGCAATCCTTGAAGTCAACATAGCTGCCATGCCCACTGACATAACCATCAAGGGGCAAGACAAATATTGGGTAGGCAAGAGCTATCAGCTCACCACCGAGATACTCCCCATAGATGCTGCCACAGCCAGGCTCTCTTGGGAGAGCAGTGCCCCTGATGTTGCTGAGGTTGACGATAAGGGTCTCGTTGTAATCAAGAAAGAGGGCAGTGCCACCATCACTGCCACTGCTGAAAACGGAGAGAACGATACCCTTGACATCTTGGCAGAGAAATATGTTGGCACTGAGCGCCCGGTAGGCGGCTGGTTTGTCATTACCGATGCTGAAGGAAACAAAGAGACCGTCAAGACCACTATCAAGACCCTGACCACCTCACCCTCCGACATCACCCTCACTGTCGAAGACCTCAAGGTAAAAGGCTTTCGACTCGGCGATGTCTCTGCTTCTTTTGAATATCGGTCAGAAATGGCCGGCAAGGATGGCCACCCCCTCGATATCAACTTCCTCCCCTACGCGGTGTCGACCACGATGATGAAGGGCGCGCTCTCCGCCGAGGTGACCCCCTCCGGTGTCTCTGACGGTGTGAGCATGGGGTATATCAACTTCTCTGAAAATGGTGTCGATGCCACTGCCGACATCGTCTTTGACATCACCGTGCCCGATTGGGATAATGAGCGCGCCACTGCCATCTTTACCTCCGTCAAGCCCGACGACGTGAAAGACCCCGACCCCGTGGTGCCTGACGATCCTGTCACCCCCGTGACTCCCGCCGGCACCATCACCAAATATCCCGGAAAGATTGTCTTCAGCATAACTCCTGAGGAGGGCAGTGAGCCAGTCGAAAATCCCGAGAGCTATCAGCTCAAGGTGATGGTCACTGTCACTGACAAAGGAGAAAAGGGCTCTGACGAGAACGGCAACGAGGTGAGCCTCGTCACCATCGAAATCCCCGAGCTTCACTTCGGCGAGGTGACATACGACGACTGGAGCCGCTCCGACGACGAAACCGAGTATCTCTACAACTATCCCGCCTTCTCTCTGACCGACGTGCAGGTCAAGACGACCGGAACCCTCACCACCTATATCCGCCCCGAAGGCCCGGTTACAATCGAGGATGAGAACGGCAACACAATGGAATATACCGTCGGACTCCGAGGCACAGCCACCGAGCAGGGCGATGCCCGCTTCTCCCTCTCCATATTTGACCCCTTTACCGGCGAGACGATGGGCGGTTCCTTTGCCAACAGCGAGGACGAGGGCGACATCTATTCCGGCCAGCTCTCTATCGAGATGATGGGCCAGCAGCTCGCCGATGGTCAGGATGCAACCATCAATATCATCCCGGGATCTGACGGCATGACCGCTACCTTTATCTTGCCCAACCTCACCCTTGAGGGTCTTGGCTCGTTGGGCGACATCAAGGTGGAAAATGTGGAGGTAGACCGCCAGGACGACGGCTCTGCCTACTATTACGGCTCCGTCCAGGGAATGCACCTGAGCATGAACGGCATCGACATCTTTGCCGATGTGAACCTCAACGGCTTCATCGACTCCGAAGGGATTGCCGACATGACCATAGCCGTTGTCTGGGAGGGCATTGACATCAATGTGAAGTTTACCGGCAAGCTCACCGCGTCCAATGGCCCCACCACAGGTGTCTCCTCCATCACCGTAACCCCCACCGTCTCAGATGCTACCTACGACCTCATGGGTCGCCGTCTGCAGCGCATCACCAAGCCCGGCCTATATATCATCAATGGCCGCAAGACTATCGTAAGGTAACTGGCCTTTTGCCTCCTCACAGACACTCTTTCAACCGCGATAGGGTGTCTGTGATTTGGTGAAATGATTTGAAAAACGACCGCGTTAATGGACGAAGAACGACAACAAGCGGTTCTTCGACCACTAACGCGGTCGGTATCAATTATTACGCCTAACCGTGGGCACGGCCCGCGGCTACAACCTTGGACCGCTACGCGGTCATTTTTCCTGGTTTGTGATGCTGACGAGTGTTGCGGAGAGGCGGGCGCGGGAGATGGCGGTGGAGAGGCGGCGCCGCTCCTCGTAGGTGTCGGTGGTGGGGTGGGGGATGAGGGTGTCGAGGACCACCACATGGTCGGCCTCGCGGTCGCGTGCGGTGTGGACGGTGGCGATGGTAACTCCTGCGGTCAGCAGCTCGTGGAGGTCGGCCTGACGCATGGCATAGTGTCGCCACGGCTCCTCGCATGCAGATGGTATAGCGGAGTCGGCGGCGATGAGATGCGAGGTGAGCAGGAGCAGGGGAGTGCCCATCTGGGCGATCAGCAACGAGGCTTGGCGCGCCTCGGCGTTGGTGCGAGTGAGCAGTGCTACGGTCATTCCCGGCGCGATGAGCTCCGCCGCTTTATTGGCAGCCATGGCCACTGCCTCAGCCACGTTGCGAGCCGCAAGGCGCTCCGTGGTCATTACTATGGGGCGGCGGACAGAGCGTAGGTTGACCACATGGCGGCCGGCTCGATTGCGCAGCAGCGATAGAGTCTCCACAGTGGCTCCAAGAAACGAGAAGATGGCCTGCCCTTGGTCAATGTAATATGTGGTGGAGTGGTGGTCGGGGTCGGAGAGGCGGTCAATGACGCGTATCATCGACGGCGACAGATTTTGCGCATCATCCACCAAGATGGTGGTGAACGGCACCCTTGGACCGGCGCCCGCGTCGAGACGGTCGAGCGCCGGAGCCGTCACTTCCTCAGAAGTCGTGAGCCGATGGCATCCAAGGATGCGGCAGGCCAAGGCGCGGTAAGAGCCTATGAAATGATATTCAGGGTCGTATGCCTCATGTAGGAGCAGATGTGTGGCGGCATGTTCCGACGACGTGATGACCAACAGGCGAGTGCCGGGCCTGAGCATAGCCGCAATTGCCTCGGCCCTCATCATCGATGTCTTGCCCGTGGCCGCCCGTCCGGCCACAATGCGATAGCCGGCCGGGGAGGCATCCCGAGCCAAGGGAGCAGCTTGAGCGCGCCGGGGCGAGAGCCTCAGCCTCAGTCTCCGCGCCAAGCGAGCAAAGAAGTTGACGAGCCGTTTCATCGAGGACAAAGATAACGCTTTGAATGTTAACGGATGTTAATAAACACTATTTGCGACAAAGAATTGTTAATCCAAGGCACTTTTTGTCCCCTCGAGAAGTTGATAATGATAGGAATGGCCTTACCTTTGTCGCGATTGTGCAGAAATGTGCACTCATCTTTCCCATTGATTTCAACTATGCCCAATATACTTTCCACGCTCATCTCCCGCCAGCTGGAGCATTATGGAGCCGACCGCATCGCCTTTACCCTCATCGACGTAGACGACAAGGCCATGGCCCCGACCACTTGGGGAGAGTTTGCCGGCCAGACCCTCGACGCAGCCTGCGCCATGGAGACCCTCGGCCTGGGCGAGACCGAGCGCATAGCCCTATTCTCGGCCAACCGCCCGGAGCTCCTCGTGGCCGACTTTGCCGCTTATGCCAATCGCGCCGTGCCGGTAGCCATCTACGCCACCTCCTCAGCTCAGCAAGTGGAGTATATCATGCGCGACTGTTCGGCCCGCCTCATCTTTGTGGGCAATCAGAGCCAATATGACATAGTCCATAGCCTCCAAGGCTCTCTGCCGGCCCTGAGGCATATCATCACCCTCGACCCCACCATCATCCCCGCCCCCGGCGACAAAGCCGCGATGCGCTTTGCCGATCTCCTGACCCTCGGCCATAGTGCCAGCGACGACTGCCGCGCCGAGGTGGAGGCACGCCGCTCCCGCGCCATCCCCGAAGATATAGCCACCATCATCTATACCTCCGGCACCACCGGCGAGCCCAAGGGAGCCGTCCTGCCCCACTCATGCTTCACCGCCGCCCTGGAGATACATGAAGAGCGGCTCACCAACCTGAGCGACGCCGACACCTCAGTGTGCTTCCTGCCCCTAAGCCACATCTTTGAGCGTGCCTGGACCTATTTCTGCCTCCACATGGGCATAGTGGTGAACATCAACCCCGACCCCAAGCGCATCCAGGAGGGAGTGGCCATAGCCAGGCCCACCTGCATGTGTTCCGTGCCCCGCTTCTGGGAGAAAGTGTATACCGCCGTGCAAGAGAAGATATCCTGCATGGGCTTTATCAAGCGCGCCCTCGTGGCCCGAGCTCTCAAAGTTGGGCTCCGGAGAAACCTCGACTATGTCCGTCTCGGGCGCAAGGTGCCCCTCTTGCTCGAGAAACAATATCAATTCTTCTACAAAAACGTCTTCCTCACCCTCCAGAGAGCCATCGGAATAGAGCGCGGCAATATGTTCCCCACCGCCGGAGCCCCCCTGTCGGCCACCATCGTGGAGTTTCTCCACTCCTGCGGCATCAACATCGTGATAGGCTATGGCCTGTCAGAGACCACCGCCACCGTCACCTGCTTCCCCCAAGAAGGTTATGAGATAGGGACTGTGGGCACCGTCATCCCCCGAGTCAAAATCAAGATAGCTCCCGACGGCGAGATATTGGTCAAAGGCCCCACGGTGATGGCCGGCTATTACGGCAAGCCTGAGGCCACGGCCGATGCCTTTACCGACGACGGCTGGTTTCGTACCGGCGACGCCGGTCGTCTCGACGACAACGGTGGCCTCATCCTCACCGAGCGCATCAAAGACCTCTTCAAGACCTCAGGCGGCAAGTATATAGCCCCGCAGGCCCTTGAGAGTCGTCTGGGCGAAGATAAGTTTATTGATCAAGTGGCCGTCATAGGCGACCAGCGCAAGTATGTCACCGCCATCATCATCCCCGCCTACGAGGCCTTGAAAGAATATGCCAAGAGCAAGAAAATCTCTTATCAGAGCCTCGAAGACCTGGTGAAAAACAGCGAGATACGCGCCATGATAGCCGACCGCATAGAGCGGCTCCAGAAAGGCTTTGCAGGCTTTGAGCGCATCAAGAAATTTACCCTCCTGCCCAAAGCCTTCACCATGGAAGCCGGCGAGCTGACCAACACCCTCAAGATTAAACGGCCCGTGATAGCCGCCCGCTATGCCCGGGAAATCGAGGCCATGTATGCCTGAGTCGACAGGAACTGAGGGAGAAACAGGTCGCTGATTTGAACAAAAAAAATCATGGGAATTATTAGCGTATTGAAGGATAATTGATTATCTTTGCTGAAATTATGGGTCGGTATATAGGCTCGCAATCTATCGCAAATTAATCAACACCTTAATATCTAATAATTTTGATGAAAAGTCTATCAACTCTTTTCAGATTATTCCTGTGGTGTGTCCTCCTCGGGGCCGGCTCTGCCGTAGCCTCCGCGCAGACCTTCCCGGAGTTTGCCTCCGATGCGGGAAAGGCCAAATGGTACACCATCAAGTTTGAGCATTTTGGTGATGGCGTCACCGTCAAAAACTGCGCCCTTGAAGATAAGGGCGAAGGTCAGGAGGTAAAGACTGCCACCGAAGACCGCTCCAACGAGGCTCAGCTCTGGGCCTTTATCGGCACCAAAGACAGTTTTAAGCTCGTCTCCAAGAAAGGCAACCAGGCCAAGATGACCGGCGACAAGCTCACCACTGCCAAGACCGGCGGCGGCGACTTCGTAATGAAGGTGTCGGGTAGCACCATCTATCCGCAGACTTATGTCATCTGCCCCAAGAGCGACCAAAGCAAAGGCTTTAACTGCATTGGCGGCATCGCTATCAACAAGTCGATAGGCCTTTGGACCACGACCGACAAGGGCGACTGCCTGACTATCACCTCGGCCGACGGCACCGTGGTCTTCCCCAACGAAGGGGGCACAACCCCGACCAACCCTTCTACCCCGACCACTCCTGTCTCCGGCGGCATATTCTCCACCAAGGAAGCCCCCGTTTGGTTCCAGGTGCGCTTTAACCGTGGCGATGCAGCCTTAGCAGACCAAGGCGCGGGCAACAACCTCCGCACCGCTGCTTCCAATCCCTCGGCCGACGCCCAGCTCTGGCAGTTTATCGGCAACACTGAGAGCTTTATCATGCGCTCCAAGCTCGGCAACGAAGTGGCGTTCAACAGCATGTACAAGACATCTGACAAGGGCGATGAGCTTTATATCGAAGAGGGCTCCAATGGCTTTGAAATTGGCCGCGTAGGCTCTGAGAAGCATATGAACCAGTGGACCGGCTATGGCACAGGCAAGGAGCTTGGCGAGTGGGATGCAGCCGATCCCAACAACCCACTGTGGATCTACACTCCCGCAGGCGATAAGGTGACAGAGCTTGAGCCCGCCGGCTCAAAGCCTGTTAAGGGTCTCCCCATCTTCTCCACCGACGGCAACGAGACATGGTATTACATGAAGTGGATCACCGGCGGTCGCATCCTTGCCGCTGATGGTGCGGGTAACGCAGCCACCCAGCAGACTGCCAATCCCAACCCGGCTGGTGAATGGAAGGTGGTTGGCTCAGCCGACAACTGTCAGCTAATCAACCGCAAGGGTCAGTATCTGGCCATCGTGGGCGCAGCCGGCAACAAGGGCAGCGTCAAGGCCTCGGCCAATCCCTATGCCTCAGGTTTCTCCCTCATCCAGACCACCAATACCGGCGACAAGTTCAAAAACAAGATTGAGATAAAGGATAATGCCGGCGGTAACTGCCTCAATCTCTGCGGCGGTGCAAGCGAAGGCGGCCAATATTGCTGCTGGACCCCCGCTGACGTGAACAACCCCATGGAGTTTATCCTCGTCGACGATATGGAGTATGGCGAGTTTTCCGTAATCAACGGCACCACGACCTGGACCCCCGACAACAACTTCACCCTCTGGTATACCGCTCCCGGTACCGACTGGATGAACTGGGGCTTGCCCATTGGCAACGGTCGCCTCGGCGCACAGGTGCTTGGCGGCATCAACGGCGAAGAAGTTTCCTTTACTGAGAAAACACTTTGGACCGGCGCAACCGAGAAATTTAAGAATGGTTCAGACGAGAACTCTTATGGCTCCTTCCAGGCTTTTGGAAACCTCATGATCCGCGTTCCAGGCGACAATCCCGACTTTGGATGGACTGCCGCCAATGGAGCCAGCGACTACTATCGCTCACTCGACCTTACCACCGGCACAGCCACAGTGCATTTCACCTCGGCCGACGGTACAGAGTATACCCGCGAGTTTATTTCCTCCTATCCCGATAAGGTGATAGCCATGCACTTCACCGCCTCCAAGCCCGGCAAGCTCTACCTTAACTTCCAGGTAGACCCCGGAATGGCGAACGCGCCTGAAGTGACCTATGCCAATGGCTACGGCACATTTGACGGTAAGTTCCAGACCATCAGCTATGCCTCAGCCTTTAAGGTGATACCCACCGGCGGCACCATGACCTCGGGCGAAGATGGCGTGACAGTCAAGGGCGCCAACGAAGTGCTCGTAATCTTGGCCGGCAACACCGACTACGACCCCATCACTCCTTCTTACACCTCAGGCACTGCAACCCTCGTTGCCGATACCAAGGCCCTGACTGACAAAGCCGGCACAAAGGGATGGAGCGCCATCTACAGCGACCATGTGGCCGACTATAAGCCTTGGTTTGACCGAGTGGAGCTTAACTTTGAGGGTGCATCCAACGACATCCCCACCAACGAGATGCTCACCACCTACAATGGAGGCAACGGCTCGCCCGCCCATACACGCGCCATTGAGCAGATGCTCTTCCAGTATGGCCGTTATATGGCCATCTGCTCCAACCGTGGCCTCGACTTGCCCAACAACCTTCAGGGCATATGGACCGGCTATAACGCCAACCGCCGTTACAGCAACTCAAACACTCAGCCCTGGAACGCCGACATCCATGCCAACATCAACATCGAGATGAACTACTGGCCCACCGAGCCCACCAATCTCTCAGAGATGCATGAGTGCTTCACCAACTACATCATCAACCAGGCCACCGTCCAGCCCCAGTGGCGCATGAACCCCACCACCCGTGTAAGCAACCCCTCCTCGACCAAGGGCTGGAGCATCTTCAACGAGAACAACATCTTCGGCGCCGGCTCCTCATGGGGCAACGAATATGTAGTGGGCAACGCATGGTATTGCACCCACCTGATGGAGCACTATCGCTTCACTCTCGACAAGGAGTTCCTTGCCCGCGCCTTCCCCGCCATCTGGGGCGCATGTGAGTTCTGGCTCGAGCGTCTGCAGCTTGCCAAGGATGGCACATATGAGTGCCCCAACGAGTCGTCGCCCGAGCATGGCCCCAAAGAGAACGCCACCGCACATGCCCAGCAGATAGTGGCCGAGCTCTTAGCCGGAGCCATAGAGGCTGTAGCAGTGCTTGGCGAAGACAACTGCGGCATCTCAGCAGAGGATATCGCCATGCTTAAAGATCGCTACGAGAAGATGGACAAGGGCCTGAAAGCCGAGAAATATACCGGCACATATGGCGACTCCAAAAACGGCGTAAACACCAATGACGACATCCTACGTGAATGGAAGTATAGCGCCTACACGGTAGGTGAGGGTGGCGGTGGCCACCGCCACCTCTCCCACCTGATGGCCCTTTATCCATTCGGCCAAATTACCCCCGACCATGACCTCTTCACAGCGGCCACTAACTCCCTGAAACTTCGTGGCGATGCAGCAACCGGCTGGTCAATGGGCTGGAAGATCAACCTCTGGGCACGCGCCCTCGACGGCGATCATATGCATCAGATATTGAAGAATATGATCAACGGCAAGCTCTACAAGAACCTCTATGATTCTCACGCTCCCTTCCAGATCGACGGCAACTTTGGTGCCACCTCCGGCATCACCGAGGCTCTGCTCCAGAGCCAGAAGGGTGTGTTTATCCTCCCCGCCCTCCCCACCGCCTGGGCTGATGGCTCAATCCACGGCCTCAAGGCTCGCGGCAACTTCACCGTTGATATCGATTGGGCCAACGGTAAGATCAAGAAGGCCACTGTCACCTCAGTGAAGGGCGCCAAGCTCAACGTCCGCAACTACGACTTGCTCAACTGTCGCATTAGTGTCAACGGCAAGGCCATCGAGCCCGAGGTTTACACCGGCGACAACACCGCCACCGTGCCTTGCACCACCGGCGACGTAGTGACCATCGAGTATGACCCCTCTTACACCCAACCCAACACCAAGGAGGGTCATCACCCCGACAACCTGAGCAACGCCTTTTTGAGCAATCCATTGATAAGCGTTGATAATAGCGCAAATTTTAACGTAACCGTCGGCGACGGCGCCATCCGCGTAGATGGCAGCGACATCGTCGCCGTGGCAGTCACCGATGTCGTGGGTCGCAGCGTGGCTCGCGGCAACGGCGCCACCACCCTTCCGGTAAACATCCACACCGGCAGTGTGGCCTTGGTCACTGTCACCTTTGCCGACGGTATGACTGTTACCCGCAAGGTAGTGATCCGCTGATAGCAACAGACTGCTGAAAATTTAGAAGAAGGTGTGTTTCGGACTGATGTCCGGCGACACACCTTCTTCTTTATCCTTATCTATTCAATTGACTGGGAGGGAAGTCCCATCTGAGCCGAGCCTGTGGTTATATGATGTCGCGAGGGGCTTTATGCTTACCCTGTCGAAAGTATGTGGGCTTCATGTCGGCCACAGCTTCCCGGTCTTGGTTACAGAAGGATTGTGGCGGATTCTGCACGCATATCCCCAAAAAGCGCGGAGTTCCGGTCGATTTCAAGCGCAATATTATACAAAAAAACAAACTGCTGAATAGCCTATCTAAATAATTGGCTTTCAGCAGTGTCAAATATGAGCCGCGAGTGGGGCTCGAACCCACGACCTTTTCGTTACGAATGAAATGCTCTACCGACTGAGCTATTG
>JAMPIE010000002.1:131323-143261 GCA_023663135.1 Alloprevotella sp. | reverse complement strand
GGGCTCCGGCTCAAGTTCCGGCTCCGGCTCGGGCTCGGGCTCGGGCTCGGGCGCGGCGGCCTCGGCGAGCATCTCGTCGCTCACCTCAGGGAGTAGCTCCATTGGGCTAAAGGCCGCAAAGGGCGAATTGACCACCGCCGCAAACTGACCATCAGGCTTGAAGGCAACGCCGCCGTTTTGATTCTTATCGGACTCAAAGACACCTATCCCCTTGATTGTCACCGTCTCCCCTTTGGCGAGAGTCTCGGCTGCGAGCGCAAAAATAGCGCTCACAATAGCCTCACGCTCATCCTGGTCGGCGCCAAAGATGTCGACAGGCAGGTCGAGAGAGAGTTGCTGGAGGGTTATCTTGCGATTCATCTTTCTGCCATTCTTTTTCGTAAGATTACACTTGGGCGAAACTCGGCCTTGATCTCGGGCGGATAAAGGGTACGCTTCTTCGTCGTGGAGTCGGCTTCCACACGCTCATCTGTCTTTACGGCCGAGAAGGAGCCAAAGCCGGGGATGGCCACGGTGTCCATCTCTGAGCACCCACGAGCCAGGGCGGTGCCAAGGGCTTCCACGGCGGTCATGAGGCTGCGAGTGTCGCGTCCTGTTTGGGCGGCCAGCCGGCTGATAAACTGTCGATAGTCCATAATCTGTTGTCTATTTACGTGTGGATGAGGCAAAACCCACTCGGTCGCGCACTGCATAGCGCGGCCTCCGCTTCACCTCCATAAATATCTTTCCTATGTACTCGCCCACAACCCCCAAGGCCATCAATATGAGGCTACCAAGGAACCATGTGGAGATCATCAGCGACGTCCAACCGGGGATGGCATCATGGCCAAAATAGGCACTGAACACATATAGCGCCATAGCCACATCGAGGATAAGCAGCGCCAGGCCGACAAAGAAGATGAGTCTCAGCGGCCGCGATGAGAAGCTGGTGATCCCATCCACCGAAAATGAGAGCATCTTGGTCAACGGATACTTTGACTCGCCGGCCACGCGTTGTGCGCGGTCATATTTCACTATGGCTGTCTCGAGCCCTATCATAGGAATGATGCCGCGCAGGAAGAGATTATCCTCGCCATATTCCGAAAGAAGCCTGATGGCTCGGGCACTCATCAGCCGATAGTCGGCATGGTCATATACCGTGTCAAGCCCCATCCGCTCCTGAAAGCGATAGAAGGCGTGGGCGGTGGTGCGCTTAAACCATGTATCGGATGTCCGCGACCCTCTGACACCGTAGACGATCTCGGCTCCTTGGCGAAATTTCTTCACCATCTCCACCATCGCCGCAGGGTCGTCCTGAAGGTCAGCATCGATGGATATTGCGGCGTCGCTGTCATCGGCAACGGCCATAAGGCCCGCCAAGAGAGCATACTGATGCCCGCGATTATGGGCCAGCGACACTCCGCGGATGCGCGGATCGGCGGCATTGGCGCGTATGATGACTCCCCAGGTGGAGTCAGTGCTGCCGTCGTCGACACACAGCACATAGCTGTCTGCGGCGATGAGGCTATCCCCCTCCATCCGCTCCAACACCTCGACAAGGCGTCCGAGCGACAGCGGCAGCGCATCCTGCTCGTTATAGCAGGGCACAACCACTGCAATCCTCGGCACCGGCCCGGGCTTGGGGGCTTTGTCTACTTCCTCTGTCATCAGGCTCTGTTGAGGGTCGAATATGATGGAATGATTAATAATTGCGTGCAAAGATCACGCGGCGCTTCGAGGGCTTGCCGGTGAGCATATCCACTCCCTCTTCCTCGGGGGCATCGAGCGGGATGCAGCGGATAGTGGCCTTGGTCTCGGCCTTGATGCGCTCTTCGGTCTCGGGGGTCCCGTCCCAGTGTGCCAGGATAAAACCGCCCTTCTCGATGGCTTCCTTAAATTCGTCGTAGGTGTCCACCTTGACGGTCATGCGCTCGCGCTGGTCGAGGGCTTTTTTGTAGATATTAGCCTGAATATCTTCCAGTAGGTCTGCCACATAATCTACTATGCCATCGAGCTCAGTCTCGCTCTTCTCAAGGGTGTCGCGGCGCATCACCTCTACGGTGCCGTTGGCCAGATCGCGAGCTCCAAGGGCGAGGCGCACGGGCACTCCCTTGAGCTCATAATCGGCAAATTTGAAGCCGGGGCGACGGTTGTCGGCATCGTCATACTTCACGCTGATGCCGCGGCGGCGAAGCTCGGCCACGATGGGCTCCACTCGCGCCGAGATCTCGGCAAGCTGCTCGTTGGTCTTGTAGATGGGCACTATCACCACCTGGATGGGAGCCAAGTGGGGAGGGAGCACCAGCCCGTTGTCGTCGGAGTGGGTCATGATCAAGGCACCCATTAGGCGAGTGGAGACGCCCCATGATGTGGCCCACACATATTCGGGCTTATTATCCTTGTTGACAAACTGCACGTCAAAAGCCTTGGCAAAGTTCTGCCCCAGGAAGTGGCTGGTGCCGCTCTGCAGGGCCTTGCCATCCTGCATCATTGCCTCGATGGTATAGGTCTCTATGGCCCCGGCAAAACGTTCGTTGGCGCTCTTGACCCCCTTCACCACCGGAACTGCCATATATTTCTCGGCAAAGTCGGCATAGACATTGAGCATCTTCACAGCCTCCTCCTGTGCCTCCTCGCGGGTGGCATGGGCGGTGTGGCCCTCCTGCCAGAGAAACTCGGCTGTGCGGAGAAACATACGGGTGCGCATCTCCCAGCGCATCACGTTGGCCCACTGGTTGATAAGGATGGGCAAATCGCGATATGAGGTGATCCAGTTGCGGTAGGTGTTCCAGATGATGGTCTCTGAGGTGGGGCGTATGATGAGCTCTTCTTCAAGGCGTGCCTCGGGGTCTACAACCACGCCGCTGCCGTCGGGCGCATTCATCAGGCGGTGGTGGGTCACGACGGCACACTCTTTGGCAAAGCCCTCTACATGTTCGGCCTCGCGCGAGAGAAATGACTTGGGTATCAACAGAGGGAAGTAGGCGTTCTGGTGGCCTGTTTCCTTAAACATGCGGTCGAGCTCATGCTGCATCTTCTCCCAGATGGCATAGCCATATGGTTTGATCACCATACAGCCTCTGACGGCGCTCTGCTCGGCCAAGTCGGCTTTGACCACCAGGTCGTTATACCATTGTGAATAATTGTCGGCCCTCTTTGTGAGGTCTTTCAGTTCCTTTGCCATTGCTTATATTGCTGATAATAGATTTTTCTTGTTGGTTTATTTAGATTTGTCGGCGCCCTGGAGGGTCTCCTTATGGGCCTTCTCGATGAGCGACGGCCCGGGGATGAAGTAGAGCTCCAAGCGGCGGTTTTGCGCTCGATGACGCCAGGTGTCGTTGTCGGTCACGGGGTCGTCGCCCCCTATGGCATATGGGATGAACACTATGTCGGGATGGACCAGTCCATCATCAATAAGTTCAGAAATGAATGCGTTGAGAGACTCGCAACGTTTTTGGGAAAACTCCTCTTGGTATCGGGCGTTGCCGGTGTCATCGGTATGGATGGCTGCTATCACCTTATATTCCGTCGGGGACGACATCATCGGAAGCAGCGGCTTAAACACTCGCTCTACGCTCTCGTCAAGCAGTGTGTCGCCGGGAAGGAAGATGCGGTCGGTCGGTATGGTCAATACCATCACCTCTCCATCTCTCATAAGCTCTATCTCAAAGGGCCCTTTCAGCTTCTTGGCCACGGCGCTCATGTAGTGCCTAATGGCAGCCTTCTCCGCGTCGGGCACTATGGGCGTCAGTAAGTTGGGCTCAAAGTCCATATCCATGAAGATCACATCGTTATATCCCTCATAGGGGTCGGTATAGACAACAGACCCTTTTTCTTGAGCCGACACGCCAAAAGGCGCGGTCAGCATCAGCGCCATAGCAATGACGGCAGGCAGGATAGATGCGAGGATACGGGCAATGGCTTTTAGCATAAGGCTTTTACTCTTCAGTGAGGTTGTCGCTCCCGTCTAAGACCATATCTTCATAGTCGAGCTCGGCCTTGACAATAAGCGGCAGGTCGCCGGAGACCACTCGCGCGCTCTTGTCGCGCCGCAGCAGGGTGGCGCAATAAGCCACGATGTCGGGCTCTATCTCTTGCCGATCCGGCTCCTCCTCCACGTCGGGATCAAGCAATCCGCGGGTGTCATAGAAGTCCCAAATCATATCGACTATGTTGAGTATCTCATCGTCGGAATATGCCGGGCGGCCGGCCTCGGCCAGGCTGGCTGATATATGTCTTACAAGCTTGTTTTCATCAAATTCCATGGTAGATTGACGCTTTTTGACAAGGGGTTATAGGTCAAGGAGCCCTTCGGGGACATCCATAGTGAGCGTTTTGCCCTCAGGGTCATAGCCCGACACGAGGCCGTCTGCCAAGGGCACCATCACCGTGTCGCCCATTGGGCGCTCCACGATGAGAAGGGTGTTGGAAGTAGTCATGTCTATGTCGGCCACGGCGCCTATCTCCTCTCCCTCGAGGCTGAGGATGGTAAATCCAACGAGCGACGATGCGTAAAATCCATCATCTTCCGTCTCATCCTCGTCCCACCCCACGCGCCTCAGCGAGGCTATTTCTGAGGTGAGTACATAAAGGGTTTCCCCAACAAAGTCGGCGGCTTCGGTCTCGGTGTCAACCCCGTCAAAACCGACAAGAAATGTGTCGCCATGCCGCGGCCTTATCCTGCTGATGTAAAACGGCACGTAGATGCCGTCAACATCCCTCAGAAGGCATGTACCCACCTCAAGCTGTATGTCGGGGTCTATCGTCACAGACAGCTCGCCATGGATGCCATGGGCCTTATTGACTGAGGCCACCGGGAGGATGTCAGATTGCCGGATGATCATTGCTGGATGTAGATTGGGGGCTGTTGATCACTTCTTGCGCTTACGCTTCTTCTTGCCGGGAGCAGGAGCTTCAACGATTGTAAACTCATGAAGCAAGGTGGTCTCCGGATCAAGCACTATGTTGCCATGGCTCATCTCGGCCAGGTCGTCAAAGACGCGGCGGTCATCGATGCCATCAGGATTGATAGCCAGCAACATCTTCTTCATCTGATTAGCAATCATCATCACCAAGGCTTCGCGCTCCTCGCCCTCCTCCATAGCGTTAGCAGCCTCGATAAGCTTCTCAACCCCCTTGCCATAATGGCGATAGCGGATATAGTTTGGACGAGTCTTGATATTGTCGGGGCGAGTGAAGAGATTGTCAGGAGCTATCACCTCAAAGGGATAGTCAATATCGAGCTTAAAATCGCTCATAATGGCCAGATGATCCCAGAGCTTGCGCATATATTCGTCGGGGTCGCCGGTCTGAGGCAACAGCGTCTTCATCACCTCGACGATGGTGTAGGCACACCGTGTGCGCTCGTCCCTATTGGCCACCGTCAGGCAGTGGTCGACCATCTGCTGTATGTTGCGCCCATATTCCGGAAGCTTCAGGGGAGCGCGCCGTGTATTATAACTGAGCATTTTATTGATGTCGGGATAGGTAAATGAGGGAGATAAGGCCCGCCATGGGCCTATTCGTGGCCAAAGATAGTGAAAATTTCGTTAAAAAAGGGCGGCGAGGCCCATTTCCGGCCTCGCCGCCCGCTTATTTTAGATTATTTAAGGATGATTACATGTTCATGCCGCCGTCGACTTGGATCACCTGGCCGGTGACGTAGCTTGACATGTCGGAGGCGAGGAAGACGGCCACGTCGGCTATATCTTCCACCTTGCCGCCGCGGCGCAAGGGTATCTTCTTGACCCACTCGGCGCGGATGTCGTCGGGAAGGGCGGCAGTCATGGCGGTCTCGATGAAGCCGGGGGCTATGGCGTTGGCGCGGATGCCGCGGCTACCCACCTCCTGAGCTATGCTCTTGGCCAGGGCTATGAGGCCGGCCTTGGAGGCGGCATAGTTGGCTTGGCCGGCGTTGCCATGGACGCCTACGACTGAGGCCATGTTGATGATTGAGCCCCCGCGCTGGCGCAGCATGATGGGGAGAACGGCGTTGATGAAGTTGAAGGCGCTCTTGAGGTTAACGGCTATTACGGCATCCCATTGTGCTTCGGTCATGCGCATCATAAGGCCATCTTTGGTGATGCCGGCGTTGTTTACCAGGATGTCGATGCGGCCAAAGTCGGCCTTCACCTGCTCTACGACCTCTTTGGCCTGGGTGAAGTCGGCAGCATTGGAGGCATATCCTTTGACCTTGACGCCGAGGGCGGCTATCTCGGCCTCGGTGGCTTTGCCGTTGTCGTCAATCACGAGGTCGGTAAAGGCTATATTGGCGCCCTCGGCGGCAAAGCGTAGCGCAAGGGCCTTGCCGATGCCGCGAGCGGCACCGGTGATGAGGGCGGTCTTTCCTTCGAGAAGTTTCATGGGGGTTATGGGAGGATGATTGGTTTTATAAAGCGGCGGTAGTGGACTCGGAGGCTGGAGAGGGCCGGCGCGCCACTATGCCGTTGAGGATAAATCTGATGGTATCGTCGCGCAGCTGGCCTGATAGGACGGGGCTCTCTTCGTCGTGGTCGACCCCGACGCCTACATTCCACATGCCCTGAAAGAGCAGACGCTCCAGCGAGGGGAGGCGACCGGCTTGGGCAGAGTCAAAGACCCCCTCTTCCACCCCCTCGTCGAGGAGGCTCTTGAAGAGGCCGAGCTCTTTCTCGAGGGCGAGGCGACGGATGCGGTCCACGCGGCGTATGTCGCGGCCGAGCCACTGAAGGATGCCGTCGTGGCGAGGCATGGCCTCGGCCAGGAAGTCAAAGCGCACTTGGAGATACATCTCAAACTTTGCCACTGTGTCAATGTCATCGCGGTCGCGTATCACCCTCATGCGTTGCACCAGCTGCTCACTCTCGCGCTCTATCACGGCGTTGTAGATCTCGCGTTTGTTCTTGAAATAGGTGTAGATAGTGCGCCGCCCCTTTTCGGAGGCAGCTGCGATGTCATTCATCGTGGTGTTCTCAATCCCCTTATGGACAAAGAGTTGACGGGCCACTTCTATGAGTCTTTCGCGGGTCTTGCTTACCATATTTCAAAAGCCGGGCGCCAAAGAGGATGGCTCTGTCATTCCCTTCGGCGCCGCAAATTTAGCATTTTTCAGCCAATTATAGGCATCAATGAGTCGAAATTCGTCAGAAGGCAAGCTTGAGCATCCCCTCTATGCGGTTGGCCGACCCGTGTGAACCGTCATAATCGGTGCGTCGGCCATAGATATATTCAAGGCCTATGCTTAGGTCGCCTATGATGTCATAAAAACCTGACACGGTGACATATTGTCCGCGCTTGTAGGTGTCGGGGCCGAGAAAACGGGCCTGATGGAGGCTGGCCTGGGAGTAGGCGGCGGTGAGGAATGCCTTGGGGGTAAGGTCGTAGCGCAGGCCCAGCTCAAGGTTGGTCATGCGTGGGGCGCGCAGGTGGCCGGGCTTGTCGGGGTCGGGGATAAGGTCGGCAGAGGCCTCGGAGAGGTCGTTGACATAGTGGCCATAGCCGTTGCCAATGGCTCCCTGGAAGTAGACGCGCAGGGGGGAGAGGATGGCGGCCGTGCCTGAGAGTTGCAGGGCCCAGCCGGTGGCATAACGGTTGCTCCCGGCGAGCATGTCGCGATAAGATAGGCGACGCAGCAGCCCGGAGAGTCGCACGTGGGAGGCTCCTCCCTGCCAGCCATACTGGATGAAGGCGGGGATGTCGGGGAAGCGCTGGTAGATGGCCTCGGCCTCGGTGCCGGGGCGATAGCCGGCATGGGGCATCTCCAAGGAGATGGCGGCCTTGACATGGGGCGCGATCATCGGCTTATATTGCAGCATGATGTTCTTGCCGGTGGCTTCGCCGGCGGGTCCTTGGTCGTCGATGGTGGGGGTGCCGGCGGCGCCGTCAACGAAGGTCGAGGTGGTGAGGCCGGCGGTCACATAGCCTAAGCGCAGGTAGGCCTGCTTGAGCTTCAAGCCATAGCCGTCGTTGCCGCCGCCTGAGAAGTTGGTCTGGATAAACATCTCGTAGGTGCCGAAGCGCTCGGTGCGCCCCAGCATCTGGAGGAAGATGGTCGAGTGGTTGGCGTTGGCATAATACTGCTCTCTCTGTGCGGGATTGGCCGGGACGGGTATGTCGTAGGTCACGAAGGAGGCGCCGTCGTCAATAGCTCCGCGGAAGTCATATTGCAGTGTGCCTTTGACATAGCCGCCTATGCCCAAGGCCACCTTGCCGTCGCGGTCTACGAAGAGGAAGCGCGGGGCTGAGGGGTCGGAGAAATGGAGCTCCTGGCGGTTATAGAGGATGGCCACAAGGTCGGCGGCTTTGCCGGGGTCGCCCCCCACCGAGACCACCCTTTCGGGGATAAGGAGTGTGTCGCCAGGGGCAGGCTCAGAGGCATGGGCCTGAAAGGCCATGCCGGCTGCG
Source organism: Alloprevotella sp. (assembly GCA_023663135.1). Lineage (GTDB taxonomy): Bacteria > Bacteroidota > Bacteroidia > Bacteroidales > Muribaculaceae > Paramuribaculum. The sequence goes on along the minus strand of JAMPIE010000002.1, from coordinate 134,900 downwards.
AATAAGCATAAAGGGAGTGTGTGTCGCATAATAGATGAAGGTTTTATACATTTTTTAACATCGCCGAGCCCCTAAAAGTTTCCGCAGCCTCGCCATTTTCTCAGTCCGAAATATTAAATTTGCGCTCCAATACGCCTTAAATCACTATCACTGCATGAGAAAAAATCTACTCTTTGCCCTGACGCTCCCGGCTCTCGGCTTGGCCCTCTCCGCCATGGCCGCCGTGACCGTCCCGGCTCCCTCGGGCTCCGGCATCGTGGAGCTAAGCTCGCTCGACCTCTCCAAAATCACCTGCTTTGACGACGCCGGCAAGACCAAGGTGAGGGCCAATGAGGCCACTCTCGGCGGCCCTATCGTCATGAAGGACACTACTTATACCTCCGGCATCGGCACTCACGCTCCCTCTCAGGCTTTCTTCCGCCTCAACGGAGCCTCGCGCTTCCAAGCTTCTCTCGGCATCGACGATGGCGCCGACCTCAAGGCCAACCATGGCATTGTCGATTATGAGATCACTCTCTACAAGGGCTCGGCCGGCGAGGTGGTCAAGTCGGGCACCATCAAGCGCGACGACCCCGCCTCGGTGAAGCTCAATCTCGACCTCAAGGGTTATGATTTTATGCAAATCAACCTCAAGCAGGGGGCGCAAGCCTGGGCCGACCATGTCGACCTCGGCAATGCTTTCTTCTCCTACTCCGGCGAAAAGCCTGTCACCATCACTGAGGCTGAGCTTGGCTCCTCCTCCACCGTGACCCCCGAGCCCCCCTCCGGCATCGTGCAGCTCCCCGCCCAGGGTACCGACGGTGCAGAAATCGTCCCCCTCAGCTCTCTCGACCTGGCCAACGCCACCGTGGGCTGGGGCTCCATCAAAGCCAACAAGAGCATCGACAACAAGACTCTCACTCTTAAGGGCACCGAATATGCCTCCGGTGTGGGCACCCACGCCACCTCACGCATCGTCGTGAAGCTCAACGGCTCTGTCACTAAGTTCCACACCGTCTGCGGCATCGACGACGAGGTCTCCCAAAACGGCCAAGTCAAATGGAAGGTCTGGCTCTTGGGCGAGGCCGGAAAGCAACAGACCGTGGCCGAGGGCACTGCCAAGCGCTCCGACGACAAGGCCACCGAGGTCACCGCCGACTGCTTCGGCTGGAAATATCTCATCCTCGACGCCGACCAGGATGGCGCCGACAGCTACGACCACTTCGACTGGGCCAACGCTTACTTCGAGTTTATCCAGCAAAACTCCAACCCCCCCGCCACTGTCCCCGTCTCCACCATTGAGGGGGGCCTCGACTGCGCAACCACATATTTCGCATCTCCCGGCGTCAGGATGATGCACTTCATACGCGCCAACAATCCCGATGCAGCAATCTCCGTCTCGGGCCTCCCCGCCGGCCTCTCTTACGACGCTCGCCGTCAGGCCGTAACCGGCATCGTCGACTCTGAGGGCGAGTATTCCTACACCATCTCCGTTGAAAATCTCGACGGCGACTCCGAGGAGTTCCCTGTCCATCTCACTGTCAGCAAAAGCCTCCAGATGCCCACCCCCATGATGGGATGGCTCTCCTGGAATGTGGTCCAAGACAAGATCTCGGCCGAGGTGATACGCCAGGTGGCCGATGCTATGGTCTCCACCGGCCTGGCCGAGGCCGGATACAACTCGCTCGTCATCGACGACCTTTGGCACGCCTCTGCCCGTAATGCCGACCGCTCTCCCAAGGAAGACCCCGCCAAGTTCCCCAACGGCATGAAGGCTTCGGCCGACTATGTCCACGCCAAGGGTCTTCGCTTCGGCATCTACTCCGACGGCGGCACCAGGACCTGCGGCGGTGCCTTCGGCTCTTTTGGCTACGAGACCGAAGACGCCAACCAATACGCCAAGTGGGGCGTCGACATCCTCAAATACGACTACTGCAACGCTCCTTCCGACCTCGCCACAACCAAGGCTCGCTTCAAGGCCATGGCCGACGCTCTCAAGGCATCGGGCCGCGACATCGTCCTCTACGTCTGCGAATGGGGACAAAACGACCCCTGGAAGTGGGGCGCTGAAATTGGTGCTCCCTTCTGGCGCACAACCCTCGACGCCCGCGACTGCTGGATTGCCCGCTCCCCCGGCGTCGGCGTCTCGCAGTCCATCGAGCTCATCAAGGACCTTTGGCCCTACTCCGGCCCAAACCGCTTCAACGATGCCGACATGATGTGCCTGGGAATCCACGGCACCGGCAAGTCCTCCTCCGACCTCTGCCAGACCGGCCCCGGCATGACCCAAGATGAATACCGCACACAGATGTCGCTCTGGTGCATGTGGTCCTCTGCCCTCTCCCTCACCTGCGACCTCCGCAAGCCAATCTCCGACGACGACCTCGCCATCATGACCAACAAGGAGCTCATCGCCATCAACCAAGACCCCATGGGCCTCCAGGCTCAATATCTCGGCGACTTCAACGGCATGAAGCTCTTCGCCAAAGACCTCGAGAATGGCGACGTGGCCATCGCCGTCGTCAACCTCAACGCCTCGGCCGGCTCTTTCTCCCTCGACTTCGACAATGTCCCAGCCCTCACCCCGGGCGCCCGATATCACTTCCGCGACCTCTGGGCCCACGAAGACCTCGGAGTGAAAGACTCCGGCTTCCGGTTTGACATCAACAGCCACGCCACACGCGTCTTCCGCCTCACCGACGAAGCCTCCTTCAACGCCATCGAGTCCATCGCCGCCGACGCATTCTCCACCCTCAGCGTCGCCTCCTCCGGCTCTGCCCTCGACATCACTATCCCCGCCTCCGCCGGCATAGCCAAGCGCATCATCGTCAGCGACCTCAGCGGTCGCGTTGTCGGCGTGGCCAACGCCTCCACCGAGACCGTCACCATACCCGTCAACGCCGCCCCCGGCTCCGTCCTCATGGTCCGCGCCGTCGCCCAAGGCAACGCCCTCTCCGCCAAAACTATCCTCTGACCCCAATATACCATCATCGCCACGCCGGCCAGGCCCACCACCTGGCCGGCGTCGCTTTACCCCACCGCATCCCCACGCCCCTGCCCCACGGCGACGCGACCGCGTAGCTGTCCAAGCTCACCAGCCGTTGACCCCTATCATTGTCAATCTTCTATAACAAAGAGATAATATCGTCCGCCGAAGCGATTTGAGCCCTCAGGGCTGCGCGCAACAACCCGCAGTGTTTTCCCAACATACTGTTCCTCAATAATCTTAGACCCCTCATTATAATCCATCGGCAGCATAAGACCCTTAGAGGACGGTATGTTATGGAAGTCCTCACTTATCTCCGCCTCAGTGTCTTCAAATGCCGTCAAAAGCCAGCTTGGGTCGGCGTCCCTTATTATTTTAGGGCAACTTAGGGTTAAAAACATATCTGTAAAGCTGAATATTTGGACTCCTTTCTGATTGACTTGATGTTGGTCTGATTGACCTGATGTTGGCTAATGATCTTTTTCTCCAACACCATAGCTCCAATTCCAAAAATTTCGCTAACTTTGCAATCATGTAACGTCCATCTGTAAATGAACCAACATTAGAACAAAGATACACGGCGAGAGCCGAAAACCCTTTGAAACTCCCAAG
>JAMPIE010000002.1:0-131223 GCA_023663135.1 Alloprevotella sp. | reverse complement strand
TGCCGCGTCTGGATGGTTAATAATAAGCTTTTGATTATCCCATTGTGAAGCGAAAAGTTTCACATTGGTAGAAACCCACTTTCGCTGTCGCTGATAAGTGATCTCTATCTGTAGAAGCCCTTTTGTTGAGTTTGTTGCCTTGCGCTTCTTGTCGAACAAGAATCTTACGGATGGATATTTCATACTCATTGATGTGTGTGAGTGTAGGGACAAATGGTAACACAGGTCGGTACCACATCGGCACCACGCTCTCGGGTTAGTATGGGAATTGGTGGGATATAACAAGGGTTTTATAGTAGAACTAATTAACCGCTCAAATGGTTTTAAGGTAATTTTGAAGACTGGCTAACTAATTGATAATAAAAGACGTATCTGTGAGACCTTAGTCTACAGATACGTCTTTTTCAGTGAACCGTGTGGGGCTCGAACCCACGACCCCAACATTAAAAGTGTTGTGCTCTACCAGCTGAGCTAACGATTCAGCTTGCATCGAAGGACCATACTGGTCTGTTTCGCGCTGCAAAGTTATGTAGTTTTTTTTTACTGTGCAAGTTTTAGTGTGATTTTGCAGGGCAACCGCATCAAAAATCATAATTTTTTGGCTCTATAACGATTTGTATGGGTAGTCGAATTGGAGTTTTCCGCAAACGAAGTAGGCCATATCGATAAAATTAGATATCAGCTTAAATCCTCGGGCTCTTCGTTTGGCGAGTTGAATTTTCGTGTTTATACCTTCAGGTATCCCATTGTTTACGCCCGGGCAAGAAAAATTCAAGGGATATATCGGGAGGGCGATCAGCCCTGGAGAAATCGGGAAGGTTCTTCTGTGGGTTCATATGGCGATTGCAAACGCGAAGACAAGGCTCGCCAATATCTATCACGGGATTAAGCCCGAGTTCTTGCAGGGGTATCTGAATGAGTTCTGCTACAAGTTCAATTGCCGTTATTTCGGCGAACGACTTTTCGACAGGATGCTGGTAGCTGCCACTTCTTATCCTCCAAGTTTTAAGAGCAGAGTGTATAACAGTAACATAGCGACCTCTTAGGCACTAATGCAGACTATCATTGACGTGTATCCGCGCGCCATAATGGCCTGGGGGGTGTACAATACGCTTGATGTCGCCAACACCATCGACGTTCTTGATGAGGATAGAAGACTGCATGACTCTTCCGAGATAATCAACTGCGACCAGGGCGGTCAGTTTACCTCGAAAGATTGGGTTTAGGCTTGTGAAAAATACCACATAACCATTTCCATGGACGGCAGAGGCCGCGCTAAAGATAACATATGGATAGAAAGATATTGGAATACGCTCAAAACTGAGTATGTGTATCTCAATTCGGCTGATTCCGTAATTGAACTGCGTAAAAGCCTAAAATGGTATATCTGTGGGGATTTTATTGCGCGGCCAGGCGAATGGAGGCTTCAAGTGTAGGGAATCGGAGGGTGATGACGCGTGTCGCCGGGTCGAAGATGGCATAGGCATCGGTGAGACTTGGGATCTCTTTGCCATGGGCATCGACCCACTGGAGGTCATATTGACCTTTGAAGGGTGTGGGTGAGAGGTGCCCCTTAATCATGCCGGGTTGCCAAAGCGTGGGGCTTACTTCGGCGCCTTCCATATATAGGATGAGCAGCCGAGAACTTTCCATAGGGTCTGGAACAATGGCCAGGCGATAACGTCCACCCAAACGGACGAAGGCGGGGTCGGCTTCGCGGTCAAGGTAGGTGTAAAGGCCTGTCGGATTGCCGGTGTCTCTCGGAGTTGATGCAATGATAGCTGAAATCTCGTCGGGGTTAAGCCCGGCGAGTCGCTCTTGTAGAAGAGTATCGCGTTGTTCAGTAAGCAGCATGGCAATGCGAGCTTGGCCAACGGCCCTAATGGCGCATAGGCCTTCGCATGGTGATGCCTTCACAACCATGAGCCGCGAAAGATTGCCGGTGCCTGCGCTTACGTAGAGCGAATCGCTATCCCATTCCATAGCATAGGAGGCGAAGCTGTGTCGGTCGGTGATATCGTTGCTTAGGGCTTCTTCGATGAGGACATCATTGCAATAGAGCGACAAGGATAAGCGATGGCCGTCGTCGATATTATCAGCAATGTCGGAATGATGGCGGATACGCAAGGTCCATTCTCCGGCCATGAGATCAATAAAGGCTGGCGACGGTCCCTGCTTGAGGCGGCGAGGCTCAACAGACATGGCGCGCACCTCTAAGGCCGATAACGGCTTGCTCTCAGTGTCGGCAAAGGTGATAGTGGTGTCGGCTATGAGGGTTTCCTGTGAGATATAGTAATGTCGTTGTCCAGCTACGACGCATAGCGGGAAGATCAAGATGAAGAGTATGGAGATGAACTGAATCATTGCTGCTGATGCTGAGTCATAAGATGGATTACAGTTGCGACAAATTCTACTCGGTTCATATCCCAAGGAAGCCATTCGATGGTAAATCCTCGGCGCGCCATTCCGCGAAACCAGGTCATCTGTCGCTTAGCAAATTGGTGGATTGCAATCTCGAGTTGTCGCGTCATCTCTTCGTGCGTCAGTGAGCCCCGAAGATAGAGAGTTATGAAGCGATATTCAAGCCCATAGTTTATAAGCACGTCGGGAGATACTCCCTTCTTAAGCAGCCGAGCCACTTCTTCTATCATTCCTTCTTTAAGGCGGGCATCGAGGCGCTGTGTGATGCGCTTGCGCCTGGTCTCACGGTCAATGTCGAGGCCAATGATGAGAGGATTGGGTAGGCGAGGGGAGGAGAGTCTCCCCATCGGGGCAAATTCCGGATGGTTGTGATAATATGTTTGTATTTCAATGGCTCTTATGGCGCGAGGGATGCAGTCTGTGTCAGTGGAGTTGTGAAGGACCTTCATCCGGCTAAGTATTTCTCGAAGCTCGTAGAGCGATTTGTCCCGAAGACTTTCGCGCAGCAGAGGATCGGGGGGTACCTCGGGCAGGGATGTTCCGGCAGCTAAGGCTTCGACATACATCCCGGAGCCGCCACATACAATGGCTTCCCGTCCGCGGCTTTCTATGTCGGTTATAGCCTGACGTGCACCTTTAAGCCAACGAAAGAGGTTGAACATCTCGCCGGCTTCAGCAACGTCAATCATATGGTAGGGTACGGTGCCATACTCCTCCAGATCTTTGCCTGAGCCTATATCCATACCTCGGTAGACCTGCCTGGAGTCGGCCGACACAATCTCGCCGCCGACGGCATTGGCGAGGTCGACAGCGCGGAGGGTCTTGCCGCAAGCGGTGGGGCCGGTGATTATAACCATTGTCTAATAAGATAGGCCGGAGATATATCGGCGCCAAAACGACCTTAGGCGGTAAAGCATCTGGTCTTCATTGCAGTGGGCCACATAGAGCCAGTGACGATCGTTATAGTCAACCTTATAGTCGATTATCTCGTTAAGCCTGAAAGTGGGGTGATAATGCTTGATGGGATAGAGCCTTTTGCCCTTGGTGTTGTAGGTCTTAAAGGCCATTGCTGAAGTATATATTCGGTAGATTTCAGCCGATAGCATTGACTCGAGAGCATTCTGCGCCAAGAGCACGTTGTAGTCTCTGAGCGTGAGCCAAGCAGCGCCTCTAATGGTGTGATTGAGATGTGTCATCTCCTTCTCGTCAACGTTTACAATGTAATGAAACACGTTGCAATCTATGTCCCATTCGCTTGTGGTGTAGAGGAAGCGTATCTTGGGTTTCTTCAGCTTAGTGATCCCCTCAAGGTAGGTCTGAGCCTCATGTTCAGGCATTCTCTCGCGAAAGGGGAGTGTCAACTTGGCGGGAGTGTCGGCCTTTGGGTGTTGCAAATCAGGGATATCGTCGGAGATGTCTTCGGGGAGACTTACAAGGAGTCTGTTGTCTCCCACGATTAGGAAGCGCAGTCGGGTTGATGTCCCATGACGCAGCTGCGAGCCCTCAATGTCTTGGTCGTAATATCTCCATATGCCTATATATCTTAGCGTAATGTAGAGGGTTCCCAACACCCAAAGAGCGGCCGGAATGCCAAAGAAGAAATATGTGTCGGCCGGTGTGAGGCTCTCGTTGACATATTTGAAGATATAGTAGGGGATGGCGGCTAATGCTTGGAGAATAAAGCCATATAGGAGCACCTTGACCTGGGTGGTACCCTCCTGACTATAGAGTATTCCTAAGAAACCGCGCTCGGCGGGGGTGCCGAAGCGCAATTTGCAGTCAACGCAGAAGGGGAAGTCGTGTCCACGGATGAGCATCCAGGAGCATACAGCCACACCAATTGGAGCCATGATAAGCACCGGGATGAAGGGTATCTCGCGGTTGATTCCGAAAGCTTCCATGTCGGTCGGGAGGAGCTGGCGATGAAAGAGCAAGACGGCGAGCATCACCATGGCGCTCCAAAAGAGAATCCTCGAGGTGATAAACAGAGAGAGCAAACACCTGGGCGTAGAGCCCTCGCGTCCACGGCGAATTGCAGCCCATATGCCTATCTCAAGCGCCACAGCCACCACGGGTGTCCATATAGGGCGTATGAATAGAGGGACGAGCAAGACAAGGAGCATAGCTCCGGAGGAGATGATCCAGGAGAGCCAAACAGCAAAGATGCCGTTATTGTCGTCGGGACTGAGGGTGTTGCTCATGATTGTCGAGTCAAAGAAGGTGTCAAGGGATTAATCTGCTTCAACAAAAGATTAACCCCAAATCGGCATAAAAGTTTTATTTCATGTTTTGGTTGAAATAATCGAGCATGCGCGCATAGACCACGGCCTGCATTCCGCAGCCATTGATAGAGTGGTTCATGTTGGGGAAGATATACATGTCACACCATCCTCCTGCGGCTTGGAGATGAGCCACATACTCAACGGCGTTGGAAAAATGCACATTATCGTCGGCGGTGCCGTGCATTATCAGTAAGGGGCATTTTACTTTATCGGCGCGATTGATTGGGGCGGAGTCGCGATAGCCATCGGGGTTCATCTGGGGTGTGAGCATATATCGCTCGGCATAGATGGTGTCGTAGTAGCGCCAGTCAGTTACCGGTGCCACGGCCACTGCTGCGGCATAGGGTGCATCGGGCTGAGATGAGGCCATGAGGGTCTCATATCCGCCGAAGCTCCAGCCAAAGAGGCCTATGCGAGAGGGGTCGACAAAGGGGAGTGTGGCGGCATACTTGGCGGCATTGACCTGGTCGATGCTCTCGTAGTGGCCAAGGTTTTTATAAACGATGGTCATGAAGTCGCGTCCACGACCTCCGGTGCCGCGCCCATCGACACAGATTATGATATAGCCTTGGGTGGCAAAATAGTCGGCCCATCCTATACCCCATCGGTTGAGCACCTCCTGCGACCCGGGTCCTGAATATTGATACATCACTACGGGATAGTGCTTTGTGGGATTAAAATCGGCAGGCTTAATCATCCATCCGTTGAGTGTCACTCCGTCGCTCTGCATGGTGAAGAATTCTTTTTTAGGCGTGGCAGCCCAGCGGGAGGCATAGGCGGCATTTTCTTCGAGTGTCTTAACGGTCTTGTCGCTCGATGCATTGATGAGGGTGGCTGTGGGAGGGGTGTCCACGGAGCTGTAATAAAGGGTGTAGAAAGCAAAATCGGGGCTAAATATAGCCGAGGAGGTGCCTTGGGCTTTGGATATGTCGGTCATCTTACCTTTGGCGTCGATGCGGCTCACTACGCGATTAATTGGGCCAGAAGAGGTTGACTGGATATAGTGGCATTTATGCACTGGGTCAAATCCATAATAGTCAGTTACGTCAAAGTCGCCTGATGTAATCTGCTTCTCCAGTGCCCCGGAGTAGGCATATTGATAAAGGTGTTCATAGCCTGAGCGCCCTGATTGGATTACGAAATTGGTGGGATACCAATGGATATCTTCATAGGTGGGCGTTGATAGCCAGGCGTTTGACTCTTCAACGAGAATGCTCTTAACGACGGTGGTCTTGGGATTAGCCGAGTAGATCTCCATGCGGGTCTGTTCGCGATTGAGCGTCACAATCATCAGCCGCTCAGGCGAGAAGGCATATGTGATGCGGGGGATATACTCTATCTTGCTGTCGCTTAGGGCTATTTTCTTGGTCTTACGAGTCTCTACGTCATATGAGTGAACGGAGGCGATGGAGTTTGGCTCACCGGCAACAGGATATTTATATGTGAAATCGCCGGGATATAGAGCATACTCTATGTTGGGATGACAGGCACCTTCGTAGAGGGGGAAGGAAAACATTGGTACACGTGCTTCCTCATAGCGGATAAAGCAGAGGTTTAGATTGTCGGGGCTCCATGTCATTGACGATGAAGTCGTAAACTCCTCTTCATACACCCAGTCGGGGACGCCGTTGATCACTTCGTTGACCTTGCCGTCGGTAGTGACCGGAAGCTCGGTCCAGTAGTCGAGTTTCTTGATGTAGATGTTATTGTCGGGGCCTACGAAGGCGATCATCCTTCCGTCGGGCGAGAAAAGCGGGGCGCGCTGACGCGGGATGGCGGTGGATAGGGGCTTTAGGATGCGAGAGCGCACTTCATAGACAAAGTATTCAGCATCAAACGAGCGGCGATAGATCGGCCTGGAGTCTCGCCAAACGAGGACACGTCCTCCATCGTCGCTCACCTTGTAACCGTCGATATGGCTGATGGTAGTCTCGCGGGTGTTATCGAGATCCATGATGGTAGCGGTCTCTTTGCCTGTACGGGTGTCAAACTTCATAAGTCGCTTACCGTCGGCCGAGAGTTGCATATATTCTTTCCCGTCAGGCAGATAATTAAATCGGGCGGGATAAGATGGCCTATCGCCTCCGATATATCGTTCTATGTCGGCGAAGCGATTCTTGTTGTTTGGAGCAAAGTTGTTGGCAGCAATGATGGCAGGGAGGGTTATCAAGGCGGCCAATGCCAATGAGATTAATCGGCGCATATGATGAATGTTTATTTTTCAGTTATGGGTTAAAAAAGTGTGAGTTGGTTTTCGTCGTCGGGAATATGCAGTTTCTTAGTCGGCGGCCGATAACCAAAGTCGTCGGAGGGCTCTTCAACCATCTGAGGTTTGAGCTCTTCTGGCGTAGGAGCAACGAGCCACTCGCTCTCTTCTATGAGCTCATCAATGGCCGTAATCTTTGCGGTAGATGGCCGCTTTTCTTTTTTGACTTCCTCGGCATGAGGGTCGATTGGTTTCTTTCGGGGACGCCCTCTTTTAGGGGTCTTAACCTCAAGCTCTCGTCGGAGCGACGACACTTGAGCGGCATGCTCGTAGAGATTGGCTTGGATGGTGTCTTTGAGTGTGCGATTTTCCTGCTCAAGACGGGTGATGGCTTCCTCAACCTTTTTGGCGTCGCTAAGCCGCTGTTTGAGCTCGGCGATACGAGCATCTTTCTTTGCAAGCTCCTCGGGAGATATAGCTGAGTCTTTGACTTGTTTTTGAAGCTCTACCATCTGCTCTCTCAGCTGATCTGCATTGGTTTCGGCCTCTTTCATGATCTTCTCCATATCCATGGCCTTAGCTTGAGCCTTCTCGGCGCTCGACTCAGCCTCGGCCGCCCTGTGGCGTAGACCACTGATCATTTCGTCGGCCACTTTACAGCGCTCTTTTAAGGCTTCAATGGCTGTCTTAAGATGATTATTGTCGGCTTGTATAACTTCGATGCTCCGCAAGGTCTCGGCTTGTGCCTTGAGGGCAGCCTCAAGGTTGGCTTCAAGCTCGGAATTGACAGGCTGAGGAGTCGTCTCGTCGGCAGAGGCTGCCACACCGGCCACCCTCATCTTGTTGGCCATCGAGCGGGTCTCAAGTTCAAGTTGCTCCTTGTCGGCTGAAAGCTGCTCCACTTGTGTCTCAAGGTCGTGGATCCGCTCCTGGAGGGCTCTTTTCTGGCGCTGAGCCGATAGCTGCTCATTCTTAAATTCAGAGCGTCGGCGCTCTAGCTCGGCGTTGCGATCGCGCATTCGCTTTAGGTTGGCGTCGAGAGCCACACGCTCCGCCTTGGCTTCATCCTCTATTGCCTGGCGACGAGAAGCGGCGAGGGCTTCGAGGCGAGCCTTGAGAGCAGGAGTCATCTTGTCGGCAAGGATTTCTTTTTGTTTCTCCGGATCAAGGCTTTGCGCTATAAACTCAGGCTGAAAGGCGTTGAAGAGGTCAACAACGCCGGCAAGCATCTCGGCAGCAATAGCTTCGGCCTCGTTTGAAGGGGTGGAGGCGCATGATGTTTGCCTTACATCTACGCCGGTAGCCGATGTGGCTCCGTCTGTGGGCTCGGGCTCTTTGGCCGGCGAGGCATTGACAGTCTCGTCGTCGAGATACTGAGGCTCTGCCTCTGTGTCATCGGCCAGGCCAAATACGCGTCTTATATTTGTGAAGAATGACATAATGTGATGGATTCTTATGGAGTGGGATCAATCTGATGACGAGGGTATGAGACCTGGAAGCGCTACTACTCCGACGCTCTTACGCCCATCGATACCTATAGTGAGTGGGGCAGGGAACTCCACTACCCTTAGAGCTTCACTCTCATATGTGGCTGCCATGGAGTTGAGCATCTCAAAGTTGCAGAAACCTGAGCTGCTGTTGGGGTCGACGGTGAAGTAACCCACGCCCATCGACGTGAGGTTTTGGAAGAAATGGGTGCCTTGACTCGGCTCCACGCGATAGCCTGGGAGGGAGGTCTCAACTATGAGGCGAGCCTGAGAGATGTTGGGCCACTTGACGGGGATGCCAAGTGAAGGGTCGCTGGAGCCCCATCGTCCCGGGCCTATGAGAATATATCCAATGCCTTGCTCTGAGAGCTGTCGGTTGAGCTTCTCTATTTCGCGAGCCAGGGCGGGGTTGCCGGAGCAGTTGAAATTTTCGGGGCGGACATAGACCACTGTCGCTATATCGGTCATAGTGCCATTACCGAGGGCAGTGGAGCTCTTCAGGAGTAGAGAACTGTCGGGGAGGGTCATTAGGGCTTCATTAACTTGATTGCTCTTGTTGACGATGGGCCTAATCTGAAGCCAGTAGATGCGCCCCTTGATTTCGGAGGACAGGTCGTCAAGCATACATGCAAACTCTATCTCGACAGGGCGACCCATTTCGGCTGCTCCATTGGTGAGCATAAAATCGATGGCAGAGGCCAAGGGGAAGGCATCGTGTTTAAGTATGTTGTTGAAGGTCACCACACGTCGACCGCGCCCTGTATCATAGTCGAGCAGGCGATAATTTTCATGGTCGAAGCTCGATACCATCATCTTAAGTACACCGGCCTCAGCGGCGGCTCTGACCGTGACGCGCTTGAGATTAAAGCCATCGTCGGTCGAGAAGTCAATCGGTTGGTCGGAGGTGTCAAGGGCTAAGAGTGAGGTCTGAGTGTCGCGCAGGGCAAGCTCAAGCTCTGAGGTCTGGAGCACAGCAGCAGGATGAGCCGGGGAGAAGCGTAGGCTCAGACCTCCATCGACGATATATTTGCCGAGGCCCACGGCAATCTCGGCAACTCCCTCTTCAGCCTTCTCAAGCCCAACGGGATAGTAGTTGAGCGAACGTCCTACGCCGGCAAAGGATGGGAAATAACCGAGCCCGGGGATGTCGCGGCCCACCACTTCCTGGATTATGACTGCCATCTTTTCCTGGTCTATGACATTGGATGTGGCATTCATATATGCCTTTGAGTCGGCGTAAAAGACTGAGGCATAGACACCCTTGATGGCGTCGGAGAGCATGCGGAGCATTTCGTAACGGTCGGCCACACGAGGCACCATATATGTGGAATAGACGCCTGCAAAGGGTTGATAATGACTATCTTCAAGGAGCGATGAAGAGCGTATGGCCAGGGGGGTATCCACCACCTCCATAAGCGCAAAGAAGTCTTCAATCAAGCGCTGAGGAAGGCGGGCCTGGAGAAAATAACGGAGGATATCGGCATCTGGCAAGTCACTGAGGGCCACCGGATAGAGGTTGTTAGTGGCCATAAACTCGTCAAAGATATCGGTACAGAGCACCACAGTGCGCGGTATGGTTATTACGGCTCCTCCGGGGTAGTTGTCACACACCGGATGTTTCTTAATTATCTGGTCAATGAAAGCCAAGCCGCGCCCCTTGCCGCCAAGACTTCCCTCGCCAATGCGGGCAAAGTTGGAGTAATGGTCAAAGCGGTCTTTCTTAAATACAGCCACCACACCACGGTTTTTCATCTTCCGATATTTGACAATGAGGTCAAAGAAAAGCTGACGAGCAGCGGGGGCATCTTCTACCGAGGTGGTGCGATGCTCCTTCACCACGTTTGCAATGGGGAAAAGAGCACGGGAGTAGAGCCAGCGAGAGATGTCGTTTTTAGAGGCGTGATAGAGAAGACTCTCGTCAGGAATGTCGTTGAGATGATATTGAAGGTCTTTGAGAGATGAAATCCTGAGCACCTCGCGGCCGGTCTCGGGATCGGTTATGACAAAGTCGCCGAAGCCAAAGCTGTCGTTCATAGCTTGTGTGAGGTCAACAGGGAGCTTCTTAGAGGTCTTGTCGAGGAAGATACACCCCATTGCCTCAGCTTCTTGTCTGTTTTCAGCCTCAGACGACTCGATTATAAAGGGCAGATGTGGACGCGACTCCTTTACCTTGCGTGCAAATCTCAATCCGGCCTTGGAGTCTTTAATTCCTTCGCGATGAAACGACACGTCGGATATAACACCAAGAATGTTGCTTCCAAACTGTTCTATGAGCGACATGGCCTCCTCATAGTCGCGGGCGAGCATCACCTTTGGACGCCCTCTCATGCGGAGCATCTGCTCATGGGCGTTAAGGGCTTCAGTGGAGGCATCGCGGCTCTGCTTGAGCAGGTTTTTATATACGTGAGGGAGGACGGAGGAGTAAAATCTCACTGAGTCTTCCACCAAGAGTATCATCTGAACTCCCACTTGATTAATATCGTTGTCGGCGTTGAGCCGGTCTTCAAGAAGCTTAATGATAGCCAACAGGAGGTCAACATTGCCGAGCCATGAGAATACATAATCAATGGCTGATAGATCTTCATTTTCCAATCGACGCGACACTTCGCGACTAAATGGGGTGAGTACAACGATAGGGAGCTCGGGCTGAAGAGTCTTAAGCTCTTTGGCAGCCTCCATAGTGTCGCTCACCATATCCACTCCGGGCATCATTATTACGAGGTCAAATGCTTTGGTCTTTACGGCTTCGATAGCTGCTTCATTGTCGGCCACCTGTGTTACGCGTGGGGGGGATGATAGATTGAGCGAAACATACTCAAAATAGAGTTGTTCCTCAATTCGCCCATCTTCTTCCATCATGAATGCGTCATATGGCGATGCAACGAGGAGCACGCTGTGGATGCGTCTCTGCATCAGTTCTTGAAATGCCGTGTCTTTAAGGATAAGGCGGCTTAAGGCTTCTTCATTCATGGCTGAAAAAGGGTGATATACTGAGTAGATAGACTATCAATCCACAAAGATAGAAAAAAAATGTTAACAGCAGACCACGGATTGCTTATTTTCTCATGAAAGCCTGCATTTTGGCTTAATACAGTTACATATATACACGTCGGGGCTAAGCTTTCCGGCATAGCCCCGACGATTTATAGGTGGGGAATCTTTCTATTGAAAAAAATGATTACTTCTCAGAGAGCTTCTCTTTAAGAGCTGCAAGTGCAGCTAAGTCGCCGAGAGTAGTCTTCTCGAGCTGGGGGGTTGCCATAGCGGGTTCCTCGGCCTGACGCTTGCCGCCTTGAGCCTTGTTGCGAGGCTTGCGAGCCTCGGTGCGCTCAGTCTTATTCTGATCCTCAAAGATACGAGAATGGCTGAGGATGATGCGCTTGGAATCTTTGTTGAACTCGATTACCTTGAAGTTGAGTTTCTCGTCGACCTTGGCCTGTGAGCCATCTTCCTTGACAAGGTGCTTGGGAGTGGCGAAACCTTCGACGCCATAGGGGAGGGCAACTACTGCGCCTTTCTCAACCATCTCAACGATGGTGCCCTCATGTACAGAGCCCACGGTGAAGATTGTCTCGAAGACATCCCAGGGGTTCTCCTCGAGTTGCTTATGTCCGAGGCTGAGACGACGGCTGTCTTTGTCGATCTCGAGTACCTGGACGTCGATGTCGGCACCAATCTGAGTGAACTCGCTGGGGTGTTTAACTTTCTTGGTCCATGAGAGGTCGGAGATGTGGATTAGGCCGTCAACGCCCTCTTCGATTTCAACGAAGACACCGAAGTTGGTGAAGTTACGCACCTTGGCAGTGTGGCGTGAGCCCACGGGATACTTGATTTCGATATCCTGCCAGGGGTCGTTCTTGAGCTGCTTGATGCCGAGGCTCATTTTGCGATCCTCGCGGTCGAGAGTGAGGACTACGGCCTCGATTTCGTCGCCTACTTTCATGAAGTCTTGTGCGGAGCGGAGGTGCTGGCTCCATGACATCTCGCTGACATGGATGAGACCCTCAACGCCGGGGGCTACCTCTACGAAGGCGCCATACTCGGCCATAACGACTACTCGGCCATTGACTTTGTCGCCAACTTTAAGGTTGGGGTCGAGGGCATCCCAGGGGTGGGGCATGAGCTGCTTGAGGCCGAGGGCAATGCGCTTCTTCTCGTTGTCGAAGTCAAGAATAACGACATTTAGCTTCTGGTCAAGCTCTACAACCTCGCTGGGGTGACTCACGCGGCCCCAGGAGAGATCGGTGATATGGATGAGGCCGTCTACGCCGCCAAGGTCGATAAACACACCATAATTGGTAATGTTCTTGACAGTGCCCTCGAGCACCTGGCCTTTTTCAAGCTTCGAGATGATCTCGCGCTTCTGAGCTTCAAGCTCGGCCTCAATGAGCGCCTTGTGGCTGACAACGACATTCTTGAATTCTTGGTTGATTTTCACCACCTTGAACTCCATGGTCTTGCCCACGAAGATGTCGTAGTCGCGGATGGGGCGAACGTCGATCTGTGAGCCGGGGAGGAAAGCCTCGATGCCAAACACATCGACAATCATGCCGCCCTTGGTGCGAGAGGTGATGAGGCCCTTGATGATCTCGTTGTTCTCGAGGGCCTGATTGATGCGCTCCCATGATTTGGCTGCGCGAGCCTTGCGGTGGGAGAGGACGAGCTGTCCTTTCTTGTCCTCTGGGTTTTCGACGTAGACTTCTACCTTGTCGCCAACCTTGAGGTCAGGATTGTAGCGGAATTCATTGATGGGGATGATGCCGTCGCTCTTGTAGCCGATGTTAACAACGGCCTCGCGCTTGTTGAGGGCAATAACAGTACCCTCGGTCACTTCGCGATCTTTTACGGTGTTGAGCGATTCGTCGTAGGTCTTGGTGAGCTCCTCGCGGCTTTTGCCGGCAAGGTTCTCGCCCTTCTCATATGCATCCCAGTCAAAGTCCGCAATAGGAGAATTGTTTAATTCTTCAGTCATTTAATTAATTGGTTAATAATAAGGTTAAGCAGTGAAGGGCCACGGACACTCATCTGTAGGGACAAGCCTGCCGACGGCCCGTACTTCCTCCATTGCGGCTGCAAAGGTAGCAATAATTTCTGAATTATCAGCAGCTTCCATATCAAATTTGTGTAAAAAAGTCGGATACAATATATCAAGACATTGTATCCGACTAAATACCGGATTGTTTTTATCGGCCTGAAGTGGCTATCATGGAGGCCAGGCGTGAGTTGAACTCATGTGCTTCGGTGAGTTGCTCAAGCGTCAGATGCATGCGGTATCGCCAGTAGTGGCGGGGGTTTGAAGGTTCATTGATTACTTCGTCAGCGGGGTTGTCGCGCCGAAGGTCTCCATCAATCGACAGATAATCTTGAAGAGGGAGGATGCAGAGCATGGATATGGCGTGGAGGTGGCTGTCAACTATCATTGAGCATATCCAAGGTTCTGCGTGGAGAGGTGCGTCGCCGCTCTGATGGAGCATATTATTAAAGAAGCTTTGAGCCATGGCGTGGTTGCTCTCCCACCATCCACGTATGCCGGGCATATCGTGGGTGGAAGTGGCGCAAACCGAGAGATAGGGATATGTGGCTGGGTCACCAAACTGGCGTCCGGTGTCTTTGGGCATGCGCTGGATTTCAAGGGAGAGGATGCGCAAATCATCCATCACAGAAGGTACGCATGCCGGTATCATGCCGAGGTCTTCGGCACATGTGAGCATATGAGTGGCTTCGATGATGGGCGGGAGTTTTTGCATGGCTCTTTCGCGCCAGAAGGCATCATTACGCCGATAGAAGAAGTCGTTGTAAAGCTTGTCAAACTGATATCGCTCGTAGTCGTTGAGTGCACGATAGGAATAGGTATACTGTGCGGCGATGCGTGGATGCCAGAGGCCTTTCTGATAGGGGTCGGGCAGAAATAGCACTTGGTCAATAAGTCCCATCAACGGTTCTACGAGGTCGTGGTCAGGGTGGCCGGAGGGGATGGTTTCGGCCCATGCGGCTATTGCTTTTTGGGTAGAGTATTCGGGTCGGAGCTCGTAGCGTCCGGCGCCGATAGGAATGAGGAAGCGCTCTTTTACTTCGTCGACGCGATTGCCAAAGAAGTCGGGTAGGGTCCAGTCGGCTATATATGGGCGACAGTTGACGGGGGCATTAAGGCCAAAGTCATAACTTTGTCTAAGCTCCTCTTCAGAGAATGGGAGGGCCGGACTGAAGACGCCGAGGAGTCCATGGAGCTGGTCGATAGGTATCTGCCATATACGGAAGAAGCCGAGCACATGGTCAATGCGATAGGCATCAAAGTAGCGGGCCATGTTGCGGAAACGGTCTTTCCACCATTGGTAGCCGTCGCGTGCCATGGCATCCCAGTTGTAGGTCGGGAAGCCCCAGTTTTGGCCATTGACAGCAAAGTCGTCGGGCGGGGCTCCGGCAGATGCGTCGAGGTGAAAGAGTTCGGGGTGGAGCCATGCATCGACACTCGTGCGCGAGATGCCGATAGGGATGTCGCCTTTGAGAGCCACGCCGCGCGAGTGGGCGTAGTCGCGTGCGTCGCGCAGCTGGAGGTCAAGATGATACTGGAGGAAGTATACAAACTGTATCTCGCCAATGTTGGCATCAATGAGGGCAGCAATACGTTCGGGATTGTATGAGGAGTATTCGCCCCATTGGGTCATGTCGGGTGTGCCAAAACGGTCACGGAGGATGCAAAAGGCAGCATATGGTGTGAGCCAATGGGCGTTTTTCTCGACAAACTCGGTAAAGGGAGCCGAAAGGATTGTCTCCGGCCCATCCTGGGCAAAGAGTTCGGCCATGTAATCCATCTTAAGCTTGAAGGCCGCCTCATAGTCGAGGGCGGGGAGGGCCTGAAGATGTTTGCGCTCTTGGTCATAGTAAACCATGCGGTCGGGGTCGGCAAGGGTGCCGGCATCGGTGGGTCGCAGGTACATGGGGTGGAGGGCAAAGGATGAGATGGAGTTGTAGGGGTAGGAGTCGGTCCATTTGCCGGTCATATGGGTGTCGTTGACCGGGAGCAGTTGGATGATGCGCTGGCCGGTCATAGCTGTCCAGTCGGCCATCTTACGAATGTCGGCAAAGTCGCCCACGCCAAAGTCGTCGACGGAGCGGAGGGAAAACACGGGGATAGCGACTCCGGCGCCACGCCATAGTGGCATCGGCGCAGGGACGTTTAGACCCGATATTATCACAGTCTCGGCCGAAGATGAGGGGGAGGGCATATCAAAGCGACGATTGGAGCGTGGCTCCCACGACTTCACGCTCCCATCTCCACTGTTGACGATAAGAAATTTATATTCAAAACTGTCAATGTCTTCCGGGATGGTAAATGTGGCCGTCCATGTGGGATAGTTAGCGTCGGAGAGCCTAAGAGCTTTTGTGGGATCCCACAGCCCTAAGGCGGGAATGGAGCCGGCTATGGCAAGAGTACAGTCAGTGGGCACTATTGGGGCTGTGGCTTCGATGGTGACTGTGCCCGGGGTCGGAAGCTTTGGTGCAGTGATATATCGGTCGGGACGACGACAGACGCTCTTGGTGAAAAGGGTTGAGAGATAGGGTAGGTCGGCCGGGCGGTCGCTCCAAGCATCGCATAGGGCTAAGGACGCGGTCGAGGGATCGGCAGCAGGGATGACGTGGGGATGCCATTCCTTGCGGACTACTGTGCCGTCGCCGCCGATGAGTTCGTAGCCATATTCATTTCCCTGGGCTTGACGCAGGTCAGCACAAGCAATCTCAATGTGCCATAATGAGGTGCCGGGTATAGGCTTTAGAGGCATTGACAAGGGTGCACCGGCTTCCATCCCCAGCAAGGGACGTGAAAACCTGATGGCAATGTTCTCGCCCCACTGTGTGTGGTATTCAATGAAAAAAGATAGCTTCATTATCTGCGCGTTAGTGTATTATTATCAAATAAAGGTAAGATTATCCACAGCGGGAGGCTCCGCAGGAAGTGCAAATAAGACACCCCTCTTGATAAACAAGCGACTCGCTTCCACAGTTGGGACATTTTTGTCCTGTGGCCTTAGTCCCGTTGGGCAGATATTTTTTCAAGGCTCGTTCCACGCCCATTTTCCATGAGTTAATGCTTTGGCTGTCAAGCTCCAATCCGCCGACAAGCTTGAGCACCTGGTCGATGGGCATGCCGTAGCGCAGGACGCCCGAAATGAGCTTGGCATAGTTCCAATACTCAGGGTTAAACTTGTCAGAGAGTCCCTCGATGGTGGTCTTGTATCCGCGCTTGTTGATAAACTGGAAGTCATAGCGCTTGTTGCCCTTATCATCGACTGCCTTTATGATTTTGCCGTGAGAGACCGACTTGGGGCAGAATATGCCATCTTCATCATCTGCCAGACCGGTGAAGATCTCATAGGGCTTGCCATCAACAAGGCCAACGAAAGCAATCCATTTCTCTTTATTATTCTGAAAGCGCACCACGTCGGCTTCAAGCTCATTGGGGCGTTTGGTGAGAATCACGGGTTCGGCAAGTGGGTGGGGCTCATGCGTCTCCTCGCTCTTTTTCTTTTCATCGACAGCTACGAGCACTCCGGCGCGTGAGCCGTCGCGATAGACAGTGCAGCCCTTGCAGCCCGACCTCCAGGCCTCGACATAAAGGCGATTGACGAGAGCCTCATCAACATCGTTGGGTAGGTTGATGGTGACTGAAATCGAATGGTCGACCCATTTCTGGACGGCGCCTTGCATCCTCACCTTCTCCAGCCAGTCAACGTCGGCACTGGTGGCACCGGCATAGGGCGAACGCGCAACCAGGGAGTCAAGCTCTTCCTGAGTGTAGTCGTCGCGTCGCTCGATACCCTGAGTCTCCATCCATGTGATAAACTTGGGATGATAGACAACATATTCCTCAAAGGCATCGCCGCTCTCGTCGACGAAGTCAACGCGCACGGATGTGTCATTGGGGTTGACCTTGCGGCGGCGTTTGTATACAGGTAGAAACACCGGCTCAATGCCTGAGGTGGTGCGGGTCATGAGCGAGGTGGTGCCGGTAGGGGCAATAGTGAGACAGGCAATGTTGCGTCGGCCATGCTGCTCCATGTCGGCCACAAGGTCAGGGTCGGCTTCTTTGATACGATTGAGGAAAGGATTGGCCTTTTCTCTGCAAGGGTCATAAATTTCAAAAGCGCCACGTTCCTTGGCCATCTCGACGCTCGAGCGATAGGCTGCAAGAGCGAGCGCTCGGTGCACCTCAACCGACTTGTCGGTGGCCTCGGGAGTGCCGTATCGCAATCCGAGGGCGGCTATCATATCTCCTTCACCTGTAGTGCCCACTCCGGTGCGTCGGCCCAGGAGGGTCTTGGCGCGTATCTTTTGCCAGAGGTGGAGCTCGGTGGCCTTCACCTCAGCTGTCTCCGGATCGCTTTCAATCTTAGAAATGATGAGGTCAATCTTCTCAGCTTCCAGGTCGATGATGTCGTCCATAATGCGCTGAGCCTTGGCTACATGAGAGCGGAAAAGGTCAAAATCAAAGTAAGCATTGGGCTTAAAGGGATTGACCACATAGGAGTAGAGATTGATGGCCAGGAGGCGGCAGGAGTCGTAGGGGCAGAGAGGTATTTCGCCACACGGATTGGTGGAGATGGTGCGGAAGCCAAGGTCGGCATAACAGTCGGGTAGGCTTTCGCGAGTGATTGTATCCCAAAAGAGTACACCGGGCTCAGCGCTCTTCCAGGCGTTGTGGATTATCTTTGCCCATAATCGCGAAGCATCGATGCTCTGGCTCACTATGGGGTCAGCGCTCTCGGTGGGGAATGTCTGGGTGTATTCCTTGCCGTCAACTGCGGCCTGCATAAAGGCATCGTCGATGCGGACGCTTACATTGGCGCCGGTCACCTTTCCCTCGGTCATCTTGGCGTCGATAAATTTCTCGGCGTCGGGATGCTTGATGGAGACGGTGAGCATCAGTGCCCCGCGACGCCCGTCTTGCGCCACTTCGCGTGTGGAATTGGAATAGCGCTCCATGAATGGGACAAGGCCGGTGGAGGTGAGAGCTGAGTTTTTTACCGGCATCCCTTTGGGACGTATATGGCTCAGGTCGTGGCCCACTCCGCCGCGGCGTTTCATGAGTTGCACCTGCTCCTCGTCAATCTTAATCACTCCGCCATAGGAGTCGGGCTTGCCGTCGAGCCCCACGACGAAGCAGTTGCTCAGCGAGGCCACTTGATAGTCATTGCCGATGCCGGTCATGGGCGATCCCTGCGGCACTATGTAGCGAAAATGGTCGAGGAGTGAAAGAATCTCATCGTGACCCATAGGGTTGGGATACTTTGACTCAATCCTTGCAATCTCGGCGGCAATGCGGTGATGCATGTCGGCCGGGGTGGATTCGTAGATATTGCCAAAAGAGTCTTTAAGCGCATATTTGCTTACCCATACTCTTGCGGCGAGCTCGTCGCCGTCAAAGTAGCGCAGGGATGCTTCATATGCCTGGTCGTATGTGACGGTAGGTCTGTTGTCCACGGTATGTCAGGTCTGATTGTTTATGTGTTGAATTAGTTGCAAAGATGGGGCTTTTTGACGAGATATTGATGCATGAGGCAACATTATTTATCAACAATCATCCTCGGCGGTTTACTGATAAGCGTGGATCGAGGGAAGATAGTTTACACCCCAGTAGGTCATTATCACGGTGAGGAAGGCTATGGTGAGGAAGATGGATAGGGTTTTGGGGTTCATGCAACGATGGAGGGGGATGATGTATACCATCAGAGTCACCAGCGCCCATGTCTCTTTTGGATCCCAGGCCCAATAACGGCCCCAGGCATCGCCGGCCCATACAGCCCCTGTGAAGATTCCGGCAGCAAGAAGTGCCGAGGCGGGATATATGACAGATAATGCCAGTTTTGTCAGCCTGTCAGAACTTTTGAAGATGTTTATAAGCGCAATAATAAACGTGAGTGTGAGGAGGGCATAGGCGGTCATCACCAGCCCTACATGGATAGCGAGCCAAGGAGAGGAGAGAACAGGCATTACGGGGTGAATGTCGGTCACCGGTGCACTGATATAGGCCACAAGGGCGGCAAAGCCGGCCATAAGCACAGCGAGAGGAGCCATGATTGACTCTCTTAGTCGTAAGCATCCGAGTGAGAGGATGAGCAGAATGAAGGCAACCAGCGACATGGCATCCTCGCCCGTAGCCATTGGTATCGTCCCGGCTATTAGCCACTTAAGCGCAAGATAAACACCCTGATATAGAATCATCGCGACTACCGCCACTGCGAAAATGAGCTCTCCTCTTCTCATAGCTTGCAGCATCAGCCCCATCAGCGCTGTGGTGAGTATGGCCATGAAGGCAATTTTGCGTATAGGAATACCTGTATATATCCGCTCAGCGACAACTCTCCAGCGCGGCAGGGGTGAGGCTGAGGCAGGTAGGGGGGAGCAGAGGGTACCCTCGGCAGCATCGCGAAAGGCGCTGAGCGCGGCATCAAGCTCAAGGATATCTTTGTCAAGACCTTTGTCGCCCCCATTGTAGAGGTTTGCAAGACGATAAGTCCCGTCAGGGAGGTATAATTCGTCGGGAGCTATCATATCGTCTGTGATGCCTAAAGCCCGGCGAAGATCTTGGCTTTTGACTTTGAGCAACGCCACCTTCCCCCAGTCGGCGGGATAAACCATGATGGAAGCGGCTATGCGCATAGGCGAAGATGTCTCGGCTCCCATTGCTCTCATAAGCTCCGTGGCAGGGGTCGAGAAGGGTGCTATACGCCCATTGTAGAGCACTTGGAGGGTGTCCAGCGCTGCGGCATCGGCCTCTGAAATTCCTCGAGGGGAGGCTTGTGACGCAAGTGGACTGGCAATAAGCAACCCAACGGAGAGGGAACGTAGGATGGCTATAAATCGTCCGCGCTTATTGGCCATGATAAGGATAAAACCAATACCGAGCATTAGGTATCCAGCATAGCTTACCTCGCGCCCATGAGCCGGGTCGTAGTCAACACCTAACACCGTGGCGCCTGAGGGGGTGAACGACGACTGATAGATGCGATATGAGCCTATGCGTAAAGGATGATTGACTGACACTTTGCCCACGTTGAGATAGCTGATATAATCGCGTGGAGAGGCTATGCCCTGGTGTGTATCTACGACAAAAGAGTCGAGGCTCAGCGGCATGGGGAGTGGGCGAGTGAAAGGAGCTTCGTCAGTCACCCATGAATAGACCGGAGGCATCTCCGGGACCAGTGTGACGCTTCCACGCTCCCCCCATATGGCAGTGAGGGCCCCTCCAAGAAGAATAATGAGCAGGGAGAGATGGAGGATAAAAGAGCCTACTCGGCGCCACATGCTCGTTACCACCATGACATAGGCCAGGGCTAAGGCTGTTGCGCCCCACAGAAGGAAAAACCACCATCGGCCATAGGGCTGGGAGGATGTAAAGAAAGTCGTTGCGGCCAATGTGGCCGTAACGACAATCCATAATGCTGTTATAAGGCGTCGTGTATTATGTTCAGAAAGGCGCATAGTCGGGGTTGGGGGCTTTTTTGATAGCCATACATTCCATCTCGATGAGCCATCCGGGACGACATACCGGGGCATGGACAATAACTCTTGGTGCAGAACTCTGGAGCGGGAAGCGCTCGTCAAAGATATCCTTGACGGTGTTATAATCGGCGATGTCGCGAAGATAGATTATCATGTGAGCCACATTGTCCCACGCCATCTTTCCCTCGCGCAGGAGAGCCTCGACATTGTCGAGCATTCGCTTGGTCTGGCCAATGATATCGCCGGGGCATACAATGTCGCCATGGTTGTCGATGGAAGCAGTGCCGCTCACGAGCATATGCCGGCGATCGCCATAGTCTATGGCTGTGGCACGTTCAAAAGCCACACCATATTGATATGTGGGGTTGAGATAGTCGGGAGCTTGGATGTAGGTGATTTGTGAAGGTTTGATGCCGAGAGCGGCCCATGCATCCATCTTGACGGTAACATCGGGGTTCTCAGCGCCGCCGCCTATCCCAGTGGAGGCAATGAAATGGGTTTGTGGAGTTAATCCGGTCACGGCAAACACTTCGTTGCGGCCACATACTACACCTCGATAGAAATGGTCGACATCGCGAACGAAAAACCATGTGCGTAGACAACCGTCGGCCAACGATGTCCCAAGGTCGTTGAGTCTTATGTTATAATCTTCGAGCAAGGCGGCGGTGGCGGTCTGCGAACCAAAGCCTGGGAGGCCTGCCGAAGCCATGAAGATATGAGTGTAAGATGGACGCCGGGCAAGTGTCAGCCCGGCCTCGGCCGAGGAGACTTCGGTGGCCTCCATGAAGTAAATCCAGATAGCAACTTTGGTGGCATTAAGAGGCTGCTGTTCTACGATAGCCACAGCGGTATCCCCAAGACAATCGCCCACAAGGGGAGCTTGATTGGCGGCATCAGAGAGTAGCCACCGGGCGAGGACGGGGCGAAGCCTATACTCGCAGCCGAGGGCGCTGCAGAGTTTAGCGGTAGCCTTTTTTATCTCGTCTATCTGGGCTTGCGAGTTAAGGCCGGCGGCGCTGGAGAGCGATATTATTGCGTGAGCTTCCGGGCTCCCATCCTTGAAGAGGCTGAGAGCCACAGTGGCTTGTGTATCAGCGTATTTATATTTAATTGAGTATTCCATTGCGATTTTAAGGGGCAAAGATACTAATTATTGTCGGAATGTTATTCGTCGGAGGTCGTTATCCAGAGTCTTAGGATGTCGCGTAGGGAGGGGTTGACAAGCTCCACAGAGTGGTCGTAGGCCCACGACGAGGAGATGTCTGTGGTCAGAGCCAAGTAGAGGAGCGATGAGTCGGCTTCACCAGGCATTACCCTAAAGGGGGCTTGTTCGGTGGCTCGATGAGCCGGTATCCCTATGGTGTTTTTATGAGTGTCATTTGCAGTGAGGAGCGACAGACTTGCGGCGGCTTGGGCACCCCCACCATGACAGGCAGAGCAAGTGGGAGTGAAGACGGCATCTTGCAGAGCAGCCAAAGGCGACACATCTAATGCCCCGGCATCGAGGCGGAGGGTATCGGCCACGGATGGCGCACCGGCTATTTCCATAGATGCCAGCGACACCACCTCTTTTCTCAGACGGTCAAGGATACATATCTTCACTGTGGAGGCCTCGGCAGGCACACCGGTGAGCACCAGCGCGTCGTTGTTGCCACCCGCAATATTGAGGCTCACGAGAGCATATCCTGAGCCGTCGTCGGCAAAGGCGGCTGCCGAGAGGAAGTAGTCGCGTGTGGCGTTCCAATCCTTCACGCCATCGAGTCTGCATTTTATCTCAATGGTGTGCCCCTCTTGCCGGATGTCGTTTTCGGGTGGATAGATGCGTCCGTCGTCACATGAAGAGAGGAGTGTAGAGGCAACGACGCAAAATATAATGAGGTTTCGAAGAATCATATCAGAAAGAATACTGGACCATTACCATGGCCTGATGGGTTGAAAGGCCGAGATTGTCCTCGTCGCGATCGCTTTGGTTAGCGTGACCCTTGCGAGCGGTGTAGCTATACATAGCCTGAAGCTTTATGCCGAGGTCGGGGAAGAAGTAGTTGAGTCCCACTGAGGGAATATTGAGCAGGCCTTTACGGTCAGAGCCGTTTCGATCAAAGAGCTCATAGCGGAGAGCGGGCTGAAGCCTGTCGGTCACGAAGTAACCGGCCTGGAGGTAGCCACCAAAGTAGTTGAAAGATCGATCGATTTTTTGTCTCTTTGTAAAGCCTACGTGCATCCAATAGGCCTCAGCACCGAGATATAAGCGACGGTGGTTCCAGGCCCATTCAGCTCCGAGACGGAAGTCGTTGGTGCTCTCATTTTCGCTCTCTACGTTGAGAGAAGATGATACACCGATGAGCATCTTGTCAAGCGATGTGTAGGCCGGTGAGCCCTGTATGGCAGGCATGGGGCCTTGGGGCTGCCATGTCAGTCGAGCAGCATAGAGGAGTGAGGGGATGTGCCAGTCATCGGAAAATGTCTTTCCGGCGGTGTTCACCGAGGCTCCGGTGCCATTGAAGATGCCCACTTGATAGCCAAAACGATTTTTCACGAGGCCATGGACTTCTACGCCAAGGTCAAAGCCCGTGCCGATGGAGGGGGTCACGGCGTTGAGGGAGTAGGGGAGTATCACCGGAGTGGTGAGCGAGCGGGGGAGGGATGGGAAGAGGGTAGATCCGAGGGCAGTGAGGTAGGCGTGGGAGAATGGGGTCTTAAACTTACCGAAGCGGACACCAAATTCCGGCCTCGGAGCCACATCGGCCCAGGCCTGCTGAAGGAGCGCACCGCCGGAAGCGGCGGCATTGATGGAGAGATTGAAGTTGACAATTTTGAAAGCGTGACCGGTGAAGCCGAGCACGGCATAGGGTATGGAGAAGCCTGAATTGGCAACATTGTCTTGGTTATAGGCGGCGTCGAGTCCTTCGCTGTCATAATAGTTGAAGTTGGCAGCCCCCTGTACAAGGAGATAGGGGCGGAACTCAAAAGCGCCGTTTTTGGAGGAGATGGAGAAGCCATCGCGACCGGCCAGCGAGACCACACCGTTGTCGGTGTCGGCATCAAACTGAGCCATAGCAGGCATTATGCAGGCAATGAGGAGAAGGAGTGTGATGATGATGCGTTGGTTCATTGTCTTTTTTCGGATTGCTAATGGTTAGAGGGATTTGAGGAACCGGATCAAAGCGTCGCGGTCGGCCTTAGGCATTTTGGCAAAGAGCTGGCGAGAAGCATAGCCTTCGCCGCCGTGCCACATGATGGCCTCGGTGAGATTGCGGGCTCGTCCGTCGTGGAGGAAGAAAGAGTGGCCGTTGACCTTCTCTTGGAGGCCAATACCCCAAAGGGGGGTAGTGCGCCATTCTACCCCGGTGGCCAAGCCGGAAACGTAATTGTCGTTGAGGCCCACACCCATTATTTCTGAGCCCATGTCGTGGAGCAGATAATCGGAATAGGGATGAATGGTCTGGTTTCCGAGCCAGGGGAGAGCGGTGTTGCAGAGCAAGACGGAGCCGCGGGGACGAGTGTGGAGGGTTGTGACATGACAGAGATGGCATTTTGCCTCGTAGAACATCTGCTCGCCTCGTTTCACTTGAGGATCATTGATGTCGCGTCGCGCGGGTACTCCCAGGCTCTGCATGTAGAGGTCAACATCTTCCATGTCTTCGGTCGATACATCGAGGCGGTCATAAGCGAGGCCCATCATAGAGCCTTGACTCATCTGTATCTGGCCCTCGCAAATTTCCTCAGGATAGCGAGAGTTGGTCACGCCCATGTCGGAGGAGAAGCCGAGCTCGACGGTGAGATCGGCGTGCTGGGCCTTGTTGCCGGATAGGCCGAGCTGCTTTATTCCACGCTCTACTATGTAATTGGCGCGGCCAGAGATGCCATATTCGGGATAATTGGATCGGGCTGCGAGAGCTTCAATCTCGTGGGGGTCGAGGGCCATCATTTGCCCCATGCCCACGTGGCGTAGGGGGATGCGGACGGTGCAGAAGAGGTCTTCGGGGGCAATGGAGTCGGCATACCATTCAGAGATTATATACTCAGGACGAGCGAGCTCATAAGGCTCACCATCGGGGAAGGAGAAAGACTCATAGTGCCAGTCGACAGAAAGCTTACCTTCCGGCTTTACGCCATAGATGGCCTGGTCGTGGATCACACGTCCATAGTCTTTGAAGAATGCGCCGTTGCGGCGAGTCACGTAGACAAGCATTGAGGAGAATCCATAAGGCCCCGAGCCACCATCGTTCCAAAGAGCGGGACGAGTGCGACCGGCGTTGCGATGGCATGAGCCGCACGAATATCCGGCATAGACAGGGCCGAGGCCGCCGCCATTGTCGTTGGAAGAGGTGCGCGCATCATCGTAGAGCTTATCGCCGCGGTGGAAGCGTGTGAGATAGTCGCCCGAGACCCAGTCGGCGTTGGAGTCGTAGGCCACC
Source organism: Alloprevotella sp. (assembly GCA_023663135.1). Lineage (GTDB taxonomy): Bacteria > Bacteroidota > Bacteroidia > Bacteroidales > Muribaculaceae > Paramuribaculum. Next base: position 105,908 of record JAMPIE010000002.1, on the reverse strand, counting down.
GACGAGTTGAGGAATACGGTGGAGGTGCCGGCTGAGAGCGCGTATCCTGCCGGGACGTCAATGTCGAGGGCATCGAGTGCAGGAGAATCCATGTCAGAACAACCCACAAGAGCAGCTGCCAAAGTAGCAGCTGCTCCCAGGGAAGGAATTAAACCTAAACGGATCATCAGTCTATCAGAAGTTAATGGTGCGCGGGCGACCATTGGAGAAAATGAGGAACTCCAAAGTGTGGAAGCCGCGGACACCTTGCTTAGCCTCAATGGCTTCATCATCGTCGCCATCGGTCCAGTCAAGGTCGTCAAAGTTGCCGGAATTGAGGATTTGGACGATAGAAGACTGGTCGAGAGGCCAGCTGTCCATGTTGGGGTCGAGACCCATTGCATCAACGGGGCCGAAGAGGAAGGCCTCACTCTTTTCCCAGGGCTCGCGGGCGCTGAGCCAAGCGTTGGCGGCAGCCTCAAAGGCAGCGGTGGTGGGAGTGGAAGCAAGGGCTTCAACGGCATTTTTAAGGGCAGCGTTGCGCTGGGCAAGAAGAGTGTAGGTGGGGACAACCACATTGTCAACATAGGCATCAACGATGTTGTGGAGTGTTGCCTCGGGGAGAGCCACAGCGGCGGGCTTGAGCTGCATGTTGAGGATCTCCTCAAGGTCAGCACATGCCTCCATAGCGTTTACGGTAGCAGCCGAGGGGATATTGTTGCGGAAGGGTTGTTGGATGCCGAGTATGGCAGCCTCAGCGGCATCGATAGCAGAGCGCACGTTGGCATCGAGGTCGGCGTTAGAGGCGGCTATTGCAGCGGAGAGAGAATTGGCGGCGGGAGTAGCGGCGTCGTATGCACCATAATAGGCATTTCGGATGGATCGAATATTGTTGGAATAGTCGTCGCGGGAGTGCCAGCTATACCAAGACTCAACGGCATAGAGAGCCTCGTCAGTGCGACCGGCGGCATAGAGAGCATAGGGATCGCCAATCTTAGCCTGGCCCACTTCGTTGGCAATCTCAGCACACTTGTCAACGATCTCTTCGATGGCAGAGTTGGCCGAGGGATATTCACTGGAGGAGTGACTCTTAAACTGAGTGGCGAAGGGCGCGCCGCCGTTGTAGCTAACGGTCCAGGCGTCGCGGAGGTTGTTGGCGTCGGTTGAGAGGAGGGTAGCTACTTGACGCATGTAGTTGGTCCACGACTTGAGGTTAGAAGAGGTGATCTCAATCTCCTTGTCGTTCTTGGGATCGTCGGCGGGGTTGGGGTCGTCGTTGCTTGAGCAAGACACCATCATGAGCGTTGCAGCAGCGAGGGCTGAGAACTTAAAGAAATTTTTCATTTTTATTATGTTATTGCTTTATTTACTAAAAAACCATGTGGCATAAGCAATGCCGATAGAGAACTCGTTCTCAGAGGTATATTTACCCTTGCCAAACACCTTTGAAGTGCCGATCTGGCGAGTGGCATAGTCGGCTTTTACCACTAAATTGGGAAGGGGAAACCAGTTTAAGCCCACAGTCCAGCGGCTTACTTGAAGACGCTTGTCCATGGTCTGTCCCGGCATACCGGCTTCCTGAGGGTCAAAGTAATCGTAGCGAGCAAAAGGTACAATAGCAGGGCATCCGCGGCCAATGATGCCGTCGAGCTTAGCACCGATTTCGGCACCATAGCTAAGGGCGTTCTTAGCCACGGGTGAGGTGCGGTTATATGGCGACTTGCCGGAGAGGAGAGTGCGGTTAATGGAACTTACACCTGCGGCATTTCCGAGGTGGCCATAAATTACATTGGCACGGAGGGCGAGGTAACGATTGGAATAGGAAGCATCCATGGAGCCAATCGTGACGGGGATACGGCCAATGGAGGAGTAGATGTGGGGCTTGTCGGAGTTAGAGCCGGCATCGCGGCAATAGTAGCCGGAGACACCCAGACGCAGGCCCTTGATGCCGTTCCAGTCAAGGCGAGCCACATAACCGGGCGAAGTGAAATTGTCGGTTTCAAAGAAGCCTTGCTTACCGGAGGCAATCCATGAGTCTCGGTCAAAGCCGTTGGCGTTGAGGCCGGCCACAATCATAGCCTGATAAGAGAAGCGGGCAGCGTGTTTGCCAAACGAGCCAAAGAATTGTATGCCGGTCTCATGCCATGTGGATGGGATGAAAACAGTCTCGGACTCCGGACGAGTGGTGCCGAAAAAGAGGATAGGCTCGTGATGGGCGTTGGTCTGACCTAAGGGGACGATCATATGGCCCACCTGGACGTTGAAGGCGGGGCATATAAGGCGAGTGATGTGGAACTGTTCGAGTGCTACCTCGCCACCCTTTTCAATTTCAGTCTCATACTCGCCATTCTCAGAGTTTTCGAGCTCTACGGCAGTGCCGGTGCCACCAGCTTCAAACTCAATCTCGGCTCCGAGAATCCACTTGGGATTAAACTTATATTCGCCGGAGATGACGAAGCGAGGGATGGCGACAGAGTTGCGATGAATGCGGCTGTTTCCGTCGGGGGAGGCAAAACGGTTGATACCATAGTCTTTAAACTGAGCCACGGCCTCGCCGTAAGAGCCAATCCTATAATGGGAGTATCCAACGGTGTCGACCGGCTCTGCGGCGAGCGATAAGGCAGCCGCAGCGGCAAGTGATATGGCTGAAAGTCGGGTGAGCATTAGGTGAGAAATGAAGATGATGATTGATTTTGGTTTTACGAGTGCAAAATTACTCCCGACCGGCATTCCTTAAAATACCTAAAAAAGGGTAAAGCCGAGGGGGTGGAATAGGCGAGTCATAGTATTTTTTGAGTATCTTTGCAGCACTAATCACTCATTTCTACATGCCAATGCAGCAAAAATCGGTGGATTTCCGTACAAGCAAAGGGTCTATTATGCCCACTGTCAAGGTGTCGCTCATCCCGGTCATTACCCTCATGGGTGTACTCGCCTACACGATAGTGACACACGGAGCCGACGCAATCCTTGACCTATCACCTTATATATTAGGGGGATGTGCCCTGCTTGCCTTCCTTTTGACGGTATTAACTACCGAGAGGCCACTGCGTCTCATATGGTATGGCATATTACGCAGCGGACGTCAGATCTTGCCGGCGATACCCATACTCCTACTCATCGGGGCATTGTCGTCGACATGGATGCTGTCGGGGACAGTTCCCCTGCTGATTCATTCGGGACTTGCGATCCTCAGTCCGGCCTATTTTTTGCCGGCAGCATGTGTAGTGTGTGCAATCATCTCGGTGGTGACCGGGTCGTCGTGGACCACCATAGCCACCATCGGAGTGGCCCTGATGGGTATAGGGACAATCCTCGGACTATCTCCGGCCTGGGTGGCCGGTGCCATAATCTCCGGAGCATATTTTGGCGACAAAGTATCTCCGTTGAGCGACACCACTGTACTGGCCTCCGGGACATGTGGCGTTGATCTCTTCAGGCACATCAAAAACATGATGATCACCACCGTGCCGGCCATGGCCATAGCTCTCGCCGTCTATGCCGGTGTAGGAGCTTTCAGCATGAGTGATGGCGAGGCCGATCATGCTTATGCCATGGCTGAAGGTCTGGAGCAAGCCTTCAATTTGTCGGCATGGCTTTATCTTGTGCCGACAGTGACATGTGTCTTAATAGCATTGAGGGTAAAAACACTGATTATCCTCACAGTAGCGACCCTTGGGGGACTTGCGGCTATGTGGATTGCGCAGCCTCAGATAGGCGCGATGCTTGGCGGCGGGATGCTCGAAGCCTCGGTGAAGGCTATCTTACTTCCCTCGCAACTTGCGACTGGCAGCGATGCACTTGACGAGCTAACCGCTACCGGCGGCATGACAGGAATGCTCCCCACGATATACCTCATCCTTGGCGCCATGATGTTTGGCGGGGTGATGATAGGGTCGGGGATGCTCAAGGTGCTCACACGCTCCTTTATCCGTAGACTGCGTCGGCGCAAGTCGCTTGTAGGCGCGACGGTGATGTCGGGCCTCTTCCTTAACGCCACGACCGGCGACCAGTACATATCGCTAATCATTGGGGGGAATGTGTATCGCGGGGCGTATCATCGTGCCGGTTACCGGCCGGAGCTGCTTAGCCGCTCGCTCGAAGACTCCATCTCAGTGACGTCGGTGCTTATCCCCTGGAACTCGTGTGGGATGACGCAGGCCACAGTGCTTGGCGTGGCCACGATAGTGTATGCCCCATTCTGCATCTTCAATATCGTGAGCCCTATCATGTCAGTGATATTTGCATGGATAAGCGGGAGGGGGAATAAGACACCGGTTATAGAGCCTGAAATCGTTGCATAAGAGGCTGTAATGGAATAATGTCAAGGTGCTCTTGCCGGCGCTTGGATTCCCCTGGCCTTGCAGCCAGAGGGGCTGAGGGGGTGGGGCGTGGCACTCGCTTATACGCTCAAGGATAAAGGATTAGGAATGAGGAGGGAGTGATTAGGAATTTGAGAAGGAAGATTTAAATCCAGGGGAATCCAGGGATTATCCAGGTAGTATCTATCCGGGGAAACGGATGGGAAAGGATATAAATGAAATGAAAAATTAATGAGGGAATTGGCAGGGGGGATAGAAAAATGGCGTAACTTTGCGCGAGGAAATACATACTGACAAATCGTTTCACTAACCTAAATACCTGAGAATGAAAAAACTTCTACTTTCATTGTTCTCTCTTCTCCTGGTGGCAGGCTATGCCCGCGCAGAGGTGACGCTCAGTGTCAATGACGTCACTGATGTAAAGGGTACTCTTGTCCCTGAAAAGCCTAAAGAAGGCACAAGTAACGGCGAAGCTGAAAAGTATCAGCCCGTTGAATCAGCCATAATTAATGGCTATACACTATCCTTTGAAAAAGGAGAATCAAAGACTGCGCCTGCTATTTACAAAGTTATGTCAGGCAAGACTGGAGACTGGACCATCCGTTTATACAATGGTTGTTCAATGACCATTGCTGCTCCAGAAGGCACCACAATGACTGGTATTAATTTTAAAGGATCAAATGCAGATAAGGCCTTAACCCCCACAGCGGATACCGGTAAGATTTCCATGGACGGCAATAATGCCACGTGGACTGGTAGCTCAACCAAGATTGTACTCAGTGTTAATGCTAAATGGCAGATTAGGTCGATGACCATTTACACCGAAGGGGAGACCCCATCGACCCCGACAACCCCGACAGAGCCGGAGAAGCCCGCTGACAAGTCGAGCTTTAAGTATAGCCTCGCGTCGTCTATTGAAAGCGGCAAGACCTATGCGCTTTTTGCCTGCGACACAGTTGCCACAGCCATTACGAGCAATAACGGCTATGGCTATCTCTATGGCGAGGCTGTGACTGAGGAAGATGGCGTATTTACCGCCTCAGCCGCTGCCGGCTTTACATTTGACGCAGTAGAGGGTGGATATACCATCAAGGATGCCAACGGTAAGTATCTCTATCAGACCGGCAATTACAACAGCTTTAATCTCACCGAAGACCCTGCCACAGAGGGCTCAGTATGGACAGTAAAAGTTGAAGCAGATGGCACCGCCACGATCACCAATGTGGCCATGCAGAAGACAGTGATGTATGGTAAGGGATATCGTTCGTTTGGCTCATATCCAGAGACTAACGACACCCGAGTGCTTCCCGCCGTCTACCTACAGGGGGAGAAAGTAGAGACCCCGACAACCCCGACAGAGCCTGAGAAGCCAGTAGAGGGAGCCGCATGGGAGCTTGCCACTACAATCATATCGGGTCAGCAGTATATCCTGGTGGTAGAGGGGCAGTATGGCGCACCGATCAGCACCGGCTCATCATATGGCCGCCTCGCCCTCACCGACACAAATATATCAGACGGCAAAGCCACAGCTCCTGACGCAGCCGGCATTACCATCACCGCCGTAGCCGGCAAGGGGTATACACTTGTGGATGCCAATGGACGCTATCTCGGAATGGACGAAAGCCATTTGACCAGCTTCCAGCTCTATACAGAGGAGAATGAGGGATGCTATTGGACAGCCGAGTGGGCAGAAGGAACCGTGAAGTTAACCAACGTCCTCAATCCCACCTGCATCATATGCCAGAGCGGGACATATACCAACATAGCGCCCGCCGCTGCACCAGAGCAGTTTAAGCTCCCGTCACTCTACGTCAAGACCTCAGCCGGCATAGGCGCTATTTCCATTGAGACACCCGCCAATGGCGAGGCTCGCTACTATGATCTCCAGGGCCGCGCCGTAAGTGCCGATGCCCTTACCCCCGGTCTCTATATCCGCCGCCAGGGCACCAAGGCCGTGAAGGTGCTGATTCGCTGATATTAAGTGCTTATAATCTATAAAGAAGAGTGGCCGGATGCGTTAGGCGTCCGGCCACTCTTCTTTATAGATTTGGTAAAATTCAGATTTCGGGATTGAGGCGGCGTAGGGTGATGACCGTGTTACCGGCATCGTCAAGAAGATTGACAGAGGAGTGACGCCCCTTCTCAGCAGAGGCAACCTTGAGGAGGGCATTGGAGAGCTGCTGCTCCAGGCCGGCATTGGGGCATGCCATGCGAGTAGTGATGGGGTCGGAGATGGAGAGGGAGTTACGCTTGTCAATTGACGAAGAGATCTTAGCGTTGAGGACATTGCAGCCGGTGTTGCCATGGAGGCGGCCCTCCTCCATGTCAAAGACGAGCTGCATAGGCTCGGGCATGTCGTCGTTGCCCACCTTGATGGGAGAAATCTCGGTGACCTGCCAAGCCCCATCGAGGAAGCTCATGTCGCTTCGGCGCAGGACGAGGGTGTTGGAGCCGGCGACATTGTATAGATACATGATATAGTTATTATCGATACGCTCGAGCTTGTAGCGCTCCACGCTGTTGAGCGCGTCAATGATGGAAGACTCAGCCTCAATATCGGGACAAAGCCTCATAGTTGCGGCATACTCGCCGGCCTTTGCGAGATGGCCCTTTGGGGTAAGAGCCAAGCGGCCATTGAGAGTGTTGCAGCCTGTAAAGGCATAAAACTTGAGGATAAAAGGATTGACGGCAGTAGAGTCGAACACCAAGTAGGGGCGCTCGCCCTCATCGGAAGCCACAACAGCCTTACCGCCGGCATCAGCGATAATCCAGCGGCCAAAGACAATATTGTCGATGATAGACTCAGTCTCGAGGGCAGAGAGATTGGAAGCCTTAATTTCAGAGACGGTTGACTTATTGGACTCGGATTTCTTTGGCTCGGACATGGACGGCTCAGGCTCGGAAGTAACGGGGGTGGCCACGATGGCCGGCTCCGATTGGCCCGTGATGGACTTGAAAGTTTTCTGGACAGAAGAACACCCAGAGAGGATAAAGGCCGACAGGGCAGTGAAGGCAAGAATATGAGTATGTTTCATGAAAATACAATGGTTATGAGGGGGACAAAGTTCACGCCGAAGGAGATTGATGCATACGGCCAATCATCTTTAACTGCCATGCGAGGAGGATGACAGCAACTAATGTGGCCAAGGAGTCGGAGATGGGGAAAGAGGCCCATATGCCATCAAGGCCCAAGATCGGCGGGAGGATATATAGGAGAGGGATAAGGAAAATCACTTGACGGCAGAGGCTCATGATGATTGACTTGCCGGCATAACCGATGCTCTGGAAGAAATTGGTGGCCACCACCTGAAAGCCCACTTGCCAGAAGGCAAGCATGGCGATGGAGAATGCCCGAGCAGTGAGGGAGATAAGCTCCTGATCAGTGGTGAAAGCTCGGGCAATGAGTCGCGGGCACAGGATGCCAAAGAGGCAGCCAACAGTGACCAGCGCCGAAGAGCAACCAATGGTGAGCCAAAGAGTGCGTTGAAGTCGCCCATAAAGACCGGCGCCGAAATTATATCCTACGATGGGCTGCATACCCTGGCAAATGCCTATGACTACCATTACGAGCAGAGAGGTGTAGGTGGTGAAGATTCCGGCGGCCGCCACGGCCATGTCGCTACCGTAATGGACCAGATTAAGATTGATGATGACATTGATGGCCGAGCCGGCAAAATTAACTAGACAAGGAGCCGCACCGATGGAGACGATTCCGGCCACAGTCTTGGCTCTTAGAGAGAAAATGCCGCGACGGAAGCGGAGGTCGACCTTCTTGCTGAAGAAATGGGAGAGGACAAAGATGGCCGAGATGGCCATGGCGATATCGGTGGCCACAGCCGCACCAGTGATGCCCCAACCAAGCCAGAAGATAAAGACCGGAGCGAGGAGGAGATTTGAGCCGGCGCCGATGAGCATAGTGGCCATGGCTCGGACCGGATAACCGGAGGCCCGAATCACATTGTTGAGACTGAAGGCAATGTTGGTGAGGAGGAGACCGGGCAAGAGGTGGAAGATGAAATCGCGGGCATAGGGGAGAGTAATATCGCTGGCACCGAAAAGGCGGAGCATGGGGTCGAGAAAGATTGCAAAGAGAGTGACATAAATCACACCAATGATGAGAGTGAGGGAAGAGGCATTGCCCAGGACCCTTGAAGCCCCCTCATGATTGCCCGAGCCGAGAAGGATTGAGACACGAGCCGAGGAACCGGCGCCGATGAGGACACCGAGAGCCGTGGCCACGTTCATCACCGGAAAGGTGATGGCCAGACCGGCAATGGCCTCCGGGCCCACGCCCTGGCCGATGAAGATGCGGTCAATCACATTGTAGAGCGACATGACCACCATTCCGACCACAGCCGGGAGGGAATATCGCCAAAGCAGGCGGCCAATGCTGCCGGTAGCAAGCTCCTTGAGGCGAGAGTCGCGTGAAGAGGCTTGAGAATTATCGGTCAATTGACGATTAGACATTGTGATGAGGGATGAGAAAGCGGATTAACCGAGGAGACGATGTTGTCGCATAAGCTCGCGAGCATGAGCAAAATCGGCAGGTGAACCAATATCGATCCACACACCGGAGATGGGGAAGTAGCCCACCCTGTGACCCGAGGCTATAGCGGTGTCAATGAGGTCGGTTGCATCGGTTCGTTGACCCTTGGGTAGAGCATTCAGCAAATCATTGGAGATGAGATAGATGCCGGCATTGGCATAATAGGAATAGGAAGGTTTTTCCTCAAGGGCAGTAACGCGGCTCGGGTCGGAAGGGTCGGTAGATAGAATGGCATATGGGACCGCCACATTGTAGGGAATGGCGGCGATGGTGATATCGTTGTCGCAGTCGCAGTGGTGGAGGTAAAAATCTTCGAGTGGAAGGGTGGTGAGAATATCGGCGTTCATTACAAGGGTGAGGCCTCCGGGCTCATGATTCATGAGTGAAGCGGCGCCGATGGTGCCGAGTGGAGAGGGCTCGCCCACACACTCAATATGAGCGTGATTGTCTCGCTCAGCGAAATGAGCCACGAGCTTGTCGGCCATATAGTTGACAGCCACCCTAATGAGGCCGATTCCGGCACGCTCCATAGCTTCAATATTATAGTCGATGATGGCCTTGTCGTCGATGGTGAGGAGCGGCTTGGGGGTGGATAGTGTCAAGGGACGCAGCCGCTCACCCTTACCTCCGGCCATGAGGATAGCGGAGACAGGGAGACGAGTGGTAGTGGCAGTAGTGTCGAGAATCTCGGCGATGGAGCCGTCGGGGCGAAGCAGAGGGATGAGCTTGATACCCATAGAGCGCCATAGGCGGAGGAGAGCCAGATTAGGAGCCTCGGCCTCAAGCGAATGAAAATCGTGGCGGGCAACAAGGGCAACGGGGGAGTCAAGAGAGGCCCCGGCCAGGAGGCCGCGACGAATATCTCCATCGGTGAGAGAGCCAGACATACGTCCGTCAGGCTCAACGACAAAGAGAGTCATGACATGCCCCGACAAGTCGTTGAGGCGTTGCAGAGCTTCTAAGATGGAGGCCGATGACGGGATGATGTGATTGGTCATTTATTGAAGAGGATAGGGGTCGACAAAACGCTTGGTGTGGAGGAGCTCCAGGGGGGTCTCGGCAATGGCCTTGACTATCTCGTTAAGAGTGTCGGGCTTGTAATAGGGATTGGCCGCCCTCAGAGCCAAGGATTGGCCTTCGGGGCTCAGCGCATGGCTTATGGCATTGGTGATGGAGAGGGTATCTTCCGGGCAATTAATCACCGAGGGACCGGCAACACGTCCCTTCTGACGCGGGCCAATGTTAACGGTGGGGATATGCATCGAGGGAACCTCGACGATACCGCTGGAGCTATTTCCCACCACAGCACCGGCACGAGCGAGCGCAGCATGGTAGCGACGACGGCCCAGGCTTCTGATCACCTTAACCCTCAGGGGATATTTCCGGCCATAATCCTCAATGAGGCGGATGATATCTTCAGAGCCGGCATCATTATTGGGATATGTGATTATCACCTGGCGATCAGAGAAATGGTCGAGTGCCTGGAGCAATGCAGAACATACCGTAGCGGCGGGAGAGTCAGCGAGAGTGCATGGATGGAGAGTGACAAGGAGCGAACCCTTTGGGAAAGGAAAACCATCGAGACTGTCAGCAAACTCGCCTTCAGTCATGGCATCGCGTCCATTGACGATATTGTCAACGCCGATTGCGCCGGTGTTGATGACTCTCTCAGGGTTTTCACCCATGTTAATGACGCGCCGGCGATAAGGCTCGGTGGCAGTGAGATGGAGAGAGGCGAGCTTGGTGATGGCGTGGCGCATAGAGTCGTCAATAGCCCCCTCAGAGATCTCGCCCCCGGCGATATGGACAATTGGCACACGCATCAGAGCGGCCGCAGACGCAATGCCAAGCATCTCAAAGCGGTCGCCAAGGATGACAAGGAGGTCGGGACGAAGAAGTTCAAGAGCATCAGCCATCCCTTGGGTGGCGCGACCGGTGGCAACAGCTCTGCCAAAGGGGGAGTCGTCGAGGCCGGATGTTATATCGAAAGAATCAGCAATAGAGAAACCATCAGCAAGGATTTCCGAAGCCGTAGCGCCATAACGTTCATCGAGGTGCATATTGGTGGCCACGATAGATACGCGCGTGTCGGGCCTCAAGGAAAGCTCTCGGGCAATGGGGCAAAGAAGCCCCCAGTCGGCCCGAGTGCCGGTGGCTATACAAATATGCCTCATCAACTATTGTAGAATTGAGTGAAAGCGCGGATGGTGTAGTCGTGGTCGGCCACAGAGGCAGTCTCACGGACAGAGTGCATGGCCCAGATGGCGGCGCCCATGTCGACGCCGCGAAGGTCGATCTGAGAAGTGAGAATATTGCCTAAAGTGGATCCGCCGGCTACATCAGAGTGGTTGACGAAATATTGGAAAGGCACCTCGGCTTGCTCGCAAATGGCTCGGAAGACAGCAGCCGAGTCGGCATCGGTCATATACTTGCAGTTGGCATTAATCTTAATAATAGGGCCGTTGCCGGGAATGGGATGGTTGGTGGGATCTTGCTTCTCGGGATAGTTGGGATGGAGAGCATGCCCATTGTCGGCCGAGATCATAAACGAATTGGCGATGGCTCGGAAATAATCTTCCTCAGAGGCACCGAAAGCAGAGGCAGCGATGCGGCGCAAGATATGGTCGAGCACAGGGGAAGCGGCGCCCTGCTTAGTGCCGGAGCCTGTCTCCTCATTGTCAAAGATAGCCGCTACACGAGTCATGGACATATCGTCGCTGTCAAGGAGAGCCGTGATGGCAGCATGAGCCATCATGAGATCGTCGAGGCGCCCCGAAGAGATAAACTCATTGTGGAGACCGACGCGACAGGCGGGAGTGGTGTCGAAAAGCGAGAGGTCGAAGTCAAGAATGTCGTCGGAATCGACATTGAGCTCCTCGGCTACCATATTGAGCAGCAATCCATTTGATTCAAAGCCATCATTGATTTTGGCAATGACCGGGAGCATATCTTTTTGTTTAGAAAGCGGATTGCCCTCATTGACAGATCGATTGAAGTGAATGGCCAAATGGGGTATTGTGAGCAGGGGTCGGCGAAAGTTGACAAGCTCGGCGCGGGGATGGAGCGGATTGGAAGATCGGAGCATCACACGACCGGCGATGGAGAGCGGGCGGTCAAACCAGGTGTAGAGGATGGGGCCGCCATAGACCTCAGTATTGAGTTTCACAATCCCGCCCTCGGTCATCATCTCGGTCCGAGGCTTGATGCGGAAGCCGGGGGAATCGCTATGGGCAGAGATAATCTTGAAGCCGGGCGTGACGGGCTCCGGTGTCATGCCGCCGCCGACGACAAAGGCAAAGACAGCCGAGCCGTTTTTGACTACGTAATGTTTGTCGCCGGGATTGAGGCACCACCTCTCGACGGGGTCGAGAGGAGTGAAGCCCTCCTCGTCGAGCATACGGGTGATGGACTTAGCAGCTAAGAAATTGACGGGGCTATCGTTGAGGAAGTCAATGAGAGAGTCGATATAGGGATATTCGTTCATAAGAGAGGGGGTCAATCGTTGACAGAGGGAGCGAAATAACGAAGATGATTGAGGGCACGCATAAGATTGCAGGCAGTGCGACTCCATAAATGGCAGAACTCCTCTTTGGCACCGACGAGAGCAGCGGCAACGGTGGAGTCGGGGGCATCTCTAACAGTCTCGACGAAATTGTAGAGACTCTGGAAAATGTCGGCAAGGCCCTCGGAGATGGAGGCCGAAATAGGGGTGTCGCTATATTTCATATCCTCCTCAAACACTTCGAGATAGACATCGTCTTGGCCCATGATGGCCTCAATGGCTCGGCGGACTGATTCGTAACGCTCCTCGTCGAGAAAGTCGTTGATGGCCCATTCGCCATCCATGGCCATATCGTCAAAGTAATCATCGTCGAAATCAGCGCTGTCGGAAAAACAGTCGGAGGCAGAGATATAGAGCCTTGGGAGGAGGCCAAGCATCGAGGCAATGAAAGCAGGGCGGGAGGAGAGAGCCGAGTCGATACCCGAGACAACCTGCTCGAGAGCCGAACAATAGTCGTTGCAGAGAGCAATGAAAGCTATTTCATCGGGGCGCATGGCAGTTTAGAAATAATAGGCAAGCCTAATGTTCCACGAATTGGCGCGGCAAGAGAAGTCGGTGAGAATCTTGGCCTTAGCCAGATATGTCATACCAAAGGAGTAACCGCCTGTGATCTGCCACCGACGAAAGATTTCAGCACCGATGCCAAGGTCGATAGCCACGTCGCCACCCGAGAACTTCATAGCGTCGATGGAAGAGTGTCCGGCCATGAATGAGAAAGTGGGGCCGACATAGAAGATAGGTGCCAGTTTCTCCTCAAAGCCACCGAGGCGATGCCACTTGAGCTTTAGATGAATGGGGATAGAGACCATATGAAGATCCATATCTTCCTTGCCATATCCTTGGCTGGCCCAGATTTCGCGCTGTCCCATATGGAGGGTAGAACCACGCATTTGGTAGAGCAGGCCAAGGTCGAGTCCAATGCCAATGCCGGGAAACATCATCTCGCCGGCAATACCGGCGGCCGGGCCCACCTCGGAGTCGATTGAAAAGAGATCTTGACGAAACTTGAGGGAGGTGAAATTAGCGCCGACCATAGGACCGTAGCGGAACTGGGCGGCCGCCTTGGGGGCAGAAGAAAGGATAGCCATCACAATGGCCACCGCTGCAATCAGCGGGCAGATAAATCGCTTCATTATATATAAGGTGTAAAGCTAAACGAGAGGATGATCCAACGAGGATGGCAATCAGTCGGCGAGGAGCTTGCGATAGCGACGGCGCGGGAGCTCTTTGCCGCCATTTTGAGCGCGCTTATAGTCCTCATAGTCGGAATAAGAACCTTGGTAGAAGACCACCTTTCCATCGCCCTCAAAAGAGAGGATGTGGGTGCATATTCGGTCAAGGAACCAGCGGTCGTGGCTTACGACCACGGCACACCCGGCAAAGTCTTCAAGGCCCTCCTCAAGAGCGCGGAGGGTGTTGACATCAATGTCGTTGGTGGGTTCGTCGAGAAGGAGCACGTTGCCCTCCTCCTTGAGAGCCATGGCCAGGTGCAGGCGATTGCGCTCGCCGCCCGAGAGGACGGCGATCTTCTTCTCCTGGTCGGCGCCGGAGAAATTAAATTTCGAGAGATAGGCGCGGGCATTGACGTCGCGACCACCCATGCGAAAGCTTTCAACGCCTTGGGATATAACCTGATAGACAGTGTGGTCGGGGATGAGGTCGTGATGGGTCTGATCCACATAGGCAATCTTGACGGTCTCTCCCACGTCAAAAGAGCCGGCATCAGGCATCTCCTGTCCCATGATGAGGCGGAAGAGGGTTGTCTTGCCAGCTCCGTTGGGCCCGATTACGCCTACGATGCCGTTGGGAGGTAGCATGAAGTCGAGGCCGTCAAAGAGCTTCTTTGATCCAAACGACTTGGCAAGGCCGGTGGCTTCAATCACCTTGTTGCCCAGGCGGGGGCCATTGGGTATAAAAATCTCAAGGCGCTCCTCTCGCTCCTTTTGGTCTTCGTTGAGCAGGCGGTCATAGTCGTTTAGGCGGGCCTTGCCTTTTGCTTGGCGAGCTTTAGGCGCCATGCGCACCCATTCGAGCTCACGTTCAAGGGTCTTGCGTCGCTTGCTGGCCTGCTTCTCTTCCTGGGCCATTCTCTTGGTCTTTTGGTCGAGCCAGGAAGAGTAATTGCCCTTCCAGGGGATACCTTCGCCGCGGTCGAGTTCGAGAATCCAGCCGGCCACATGGTCGAGGAAGTATCGGTCGTGGGTGATGGCTATGACAGTGCCTGGATATTGCTGGAGATGCTGTTCGAGCCAGTCGATTGACTCAGCGTCGAGATGGTTGGTGGGCTCATCGAGGAGGAGGATGTCGGGCTGCTGGAGCAAGAGGCGACAGAGGGCGACACGGCGACGTTCGCCACCGGAGAGGGTAGAGATTTGTTGGTCGTCGGGGGGGCACTGGAGGGCATCCATGGCTCGCTCAAGCTTATTGTCGATGTTCCAGGCGTCGGCGGCATCGAGAGCATCTTGGAGCTCAGCCTGGCGGGCAATGAGGGCATCCATCTTGTCGGGGTCGTCGAGTACGTCGGGGTCGGCAAACGCTTCGTTGACCTTGTCAAACTCAGCCAAGAGATCCATGATGGGCTTCACACCCTCGCGGATTACCTCGATGACCGTCTTGTCGGGGTCAAGTTTGGGCTCCTGCTCAAGGTAGCCAACAGAGTAGCCGGGAGCAAAGACCACTTCACCCTGATAATCCTTGTCGACACCGGCAATAATCTTCAATAGGCTTGACTTACCGGAGCCATTGAGGCCAATGATGCCAATCTTGGCACCATAAAAGAAGGAGAGATATATGTTTTTAAGCACTTGTTTCTGAGGAGGGTAGGTTTTGGAGACACCCACCATAGAGAAAATCACTTTTTTATCGTCAGCCATGGCTTTTGTTTCAGTAATTGTTATGAGTAGGGAGGGGAAGAGGGGCGATTACTTACGGCGAGAGGCAGTGCGGAAGGGGTATTCGGGGGTAATCTTTCCGTTGGCAATGCCATTAAGTTTATTGCGAATCAATTGCTTACGCATGAGGTTGACGCGATCGGTGTAGACCTTACCTTCAAGATGGTCAAATTCGTGCTGGACCATACGAGCGGCGAAGCCAAAGAGCTCTTCAGATTGCTCATTGAGGTTACGGTCGAGATAGGAGATGCGAATGTGCTCAACGCGGTCAACCTTCTCGCTAAGGCCGGGGATTGAGAGGCAACCCTCATCTCGACCAATAGGGTCGCCGTCGAGGATTTCAAGCACGGGGTTGATGAATGTGCGCTTAAAACCGGCGCACTCGGGGCATTTGTCGGCGAGCGCATCGCCATCAACCACGACGAGCCTTATGCTTTTACCTACCTGAGGGGCAGCGAGGCCCACGCCTTCAGAAGCGTACATAGTGTCGAACATATTGTCAATCAACGTCTGGAGCTCAGCGGCCGGCATAGCGGCAGTGTCGATGGGCTGGGCCTTAGCCCTTAATACGGGATGACCGTAAAGATATATTGGAAGTCTCATTGTCGGGTGATTGAATTTTGTAGCGAGAGATATTCTCGGCTTGAGAGAAAGTCGTTGAGGATGATGGTGGCGGCCATTCGGTCGGCCAGGCTTTTGTCTTGCCTCTGTTTGCGCGTCATGCCTGAGTCGATCATTGAGCGATGTGCCAGCGAAGAGGTGAAACGCTCGTCAAAGAAAATGATGTCGATTGACGGCGAGAGAGCCTTGCGCAGGGCGCCGATGCCCGGGCGGATATATCGCATAGAGTCGGAGGGCAGGCCATTTAGCTGAGTTGGGAGGCCAACGATTATGGCATCGACCATCTCGCGACTGACATAATCTTTGACAAAGGCGATGAGAGAGGGGGTGTCAATGGTGGCCAGGGCGGTGGCCACAATGCGCGAGGGGTCGGTGACGGCAATGCCGCATCGACGCTTACCATAGTCTATAGCCAAAAGACGTCCCATAGCGAGGGGCAAAGTTACAACAAATTTAGTAATCGTAAAAAAAATAAGTTGGTAAAGAATTTCGCAGGGTTTTATGTGCAGATTTTTTAGCGAAAGTGCAGGAGTGTAGCGAGCTACATGACTAAACTGAGCTGAAAAAGATGGCAAAAAAGACAAGAAAGTCTACCAAGTTATTTTTTGAAGATTACTTAGCAACTGACATTGTAGCATGGGCAAAAAAGGATTAAGGAGGCCATCGTAAAAGGCATAAAATATGGATAGAATAGAAAAAAGGAGTGAATCGGGTAAAAAAAACTCACAAAGGTGAGTGATTATAAAAAAAATATGTACTTTTGCCTCAAACTCTCTAAAAAGCCATTATCAACTATCCCCTACACATAACCATTATGGAAGAATTAGTAGCAAAAATCGCAGAGGCATATGCCACATTCGTAACCGACGCAAACCTTCAGGCCGAGAAGGGCAACAAAGCAGCCGGCACACGCGCTCGCAAGGCATCACTCGCCATTGAGAAGCTCCTAAAGGAGTTCCGCAAGGCATCAGTCGAGGCCTCAAAGTAATTGCAGCATATGCTGCTGAGGGCACAATGACTGTTATAAAACAGCCACAACTGTCAAGGTAAGCCCAAGCCACATTTATACATAACTGTCGGTCAACTGGCATCCGAAATATCCAATGGGATGTCATGTGTCACCGACAGTATTGTTACGTCTGAAATATAACTCAAAGAACATGAAGTCCACCGTACTTGATTATGAGGACATTGCCGAAATGGCGCCTCGGCTAAGGGGACATGAAAAGCTTGTCAACTCCATATTGCATTTTTTTTCAATCGATAAGGTCAACGACCTCCATCGCCATAATTGCGCCACGCCGGGAGTTCCTTTCACGACCGGATTACTCAATGAGCTTGACATCAAGCTGAGGGTTGATAATGAGGAGGTGATACCGTCGATGGGCAGTCAGCCATTTATCACGGTGAGCAACCATCCATTTGGGGCACTTGACGGCATTTCGCTCATTAATCTTGTAGGTCGCTACTATCCTGACTATAAGGTGATGGTAAACATGATACTCAATCATATCACGGCTATGCAGCCGAGCTTTATAGCAGTGGACGCACTCGCCTCTGACGACCCGGTCAAGAAAGCAGTGTCGATGCAGGGTATCCGCAAGGCCATAATGCAGGTGCGCCGCGGGCAGCCGCTCGGATTTTTCCCGGCTGGGGCTGTGAGTAAGGTAAATAATCGATTCCAGCTCCGAGACCGAGAGTGGCAAGAGACGGTCATCCGTCTGATAGAGCAGCTTAAAGTACCAGTGATACCGATCTTTTTTCACGGGAGTAACTCATGGTGGTTTAATCTCTTAGGACGTATATCATGGCAGCTGAGGACACTGCGTCTACCGGCAGAGGTGTTTCGCAAGGCCCATTCAACCATCCACATCACGGTGGGACAACCGATAACGGTGGAGGAGCAGCAGGCCCACAGCGCAACACCCTCAGAGCTGGGCGAGTATCTTAAGTCAAAGACCTATGAACTTGAGAAATGGAGCTGACAGTTGCGAGAGGGGTTGACCCCGAGGTGACGCGAGCAAAGCAGCGTTTTGGCATAATTGGAAGTTCGCCGGCCTTGTTGGGGGCTGTTGAGAGAGCCATAAGAGTTGCTCCGATAGATTTGTCGGTGCTTGTCACGGGCGAGAGTGGCTCGGGAAAAGAGTTTTTTCCCAAGATAATCCATGCATATTCACCTCGCAAGCATGCCAAGTATATTGCAGTCAACTGCGGAGCAATCCCTGAGGGGACCATTGACTCAGAGCTCTTTGGACATGAAAAGGGTTCATTTACCGGAGCTGTGGCCGCTCGAAAAGGCTATTTTGAGGAAGCGGATGGAGGCACCATCTTCCTCGACGAGGTGGCAGAGCTGCCGATGACCACCCAAGCACGATTGCTGCGAGTGCTGGAGACGGGTGAATATCTGCGTGTTGGGTCGTCGGAAGTGAAGCGCACCAACATACGAGTGGTGGCAGCCACCAATATGGATATGGTTAAAGCAGTTGCCGAGGGGCGTTTCCGTGAAGACCTATATTACCGACTGTCGACGGTGAGCATCTCCGTGCCGCCACTTCGCGACAGGGGAAACGATATATCGCTGCTTGCAAGGAAATTTGCTGCCGATTTTTCGGAGCGATATCGAACACCGCAGTTGGAACTCACAGATGATGCACGCCGTGACATCCAGGCCTACCGTTGGCCCGGCAACGTGCGCCAGCTAAAGAATGTAATAGAGCAGATGGCACTTTTTGAGGGTGGTAATGGGCCGGTGAGTGGAACGGTCATGAAGCAATATCTCCCGGCCGGGGCAGGGATAAATGCGCCGGCACTGGCAGCGGAGCGAGTCTATGACTATCAACAGGAGAGGGAGATATTATTTAATATGGTGTTTAGGATGCAACGCCGCATAGATGAACTGGCAAGCGAGCTTTCATCTGTACGTCAAGCCACTCAACCAACCGTGAAGCCCGAGCCAACGACGGTAACCTCCTTCCTTGACTCTCCGCAGCCCCTTCTTCCTCATTATACCGGTCCCGAGACCAAAGAAACTACCTATCCGGGGCTTGACAATGCCACAATTGTAGAGGTCGAGGAGGTGGCTCCGCATGAAGATGTATCCGAGATTGATAGCGAAAGCGGGGTATCGACTCCACTTACACTTGAAGACACGGAGCGTCGACGTATCATAGAGGCGCTGGATAGAAATGGAGGCAGGCGCAAGGCCACGGCCAAGGAGCTTGGCATAGCCGAGCGCACCCTTTATCGAAAGATAAAAGAATATGGATTAGAGGGATAGCCTTTTTTATAATAGGTCGATTATCTCGCTGAGGGTGTTAACAGTCATAGCACCTTCGGGGGAGGCAGCAGAGGATTGGCTGTGGCAAAGCCATATAGCCTTCCATCCTGCGCTGAGGGCACCGGCAATATCTGTGGCAGGATTGTCGCCAATCATAATGTGATGGGAAGGATTGTCAGGCCATTGTGTCAAGCCCTGGGCATAAGAAAAAATGCGGATATCGGGCTTGTTTACCCCTATGTCGTCGGATAGTACAGTGATGTCTATTAGATTATCAATGCCTGCTCTTGCCATCTTGCGATGCTGGACATCGGCAAAGCCATTGGAGAGTACACCTGTGACATAGCCTTTATCTTTAAGATGGTGTAGGAGCTCCAAGGCACCCGGCATCAGACGTCTCTCCATGGCCAACAGGTCAAGATATTGAGTGTCGAGTTCATTTGACAACCTGATAGCCTCATCATTGTCCATTCCGGCATCAGTGAGAGGACGGCGGAAGCGTTCAGAACGTAAGGTGGCCGAGTCAATTAGGCCAACAGAATAATCGACCCAGAGAGGGATGTTATGACCCTCATAAGCCTCAATCCACACCTGGGGCGATGACCACAGGCGGTCAAAGGCTCTGAGATGGTAGAGATTAGAGAGCGCAGCTCGAGAATTAGCCTTGAAGTCGATGAGAGTGTCGTCGAGGTCGAGCCAGACGACGCGCAGGGCAGATAGGTCAGAAAAGCTCATTAGGAAGAGGATTATAGCGACGAAGTCGGTTGACAATCACAATGGTAATGGGAAGTACAATGATTTCATAAAGAGTCTTGAGCAACGCCTGGCTTACAATCAACGACAAAATAATATTTCCAGGGAGGAGGCCGCCAAAAGCGATGGGGAAGAAGATGGCCGAGTCAATGCCCTCGCCACCGAGGGTTGAGACAACAGCGCGCAGCGAGAAGCCTCTTCGACCTCCTGCCGCGCGATGCATCCTGCTCATAATCCAGGCGTTGGCCATAGATCCACACAAGAAAGCGATAAAGCTTGCAGCAAAAATGCGAGGGACTGCGCCAAATATAAACTCCATTGCATCTTGTCCGGCCCACTCGGGAGCACCGGGTAAAAGGATTCCTAACTGAAGGAGCATTGACACCAGTAGATTGGCAGCAAAACCGAGCCAGATGACAAAGCGAGCGCGACGGAAGCCATATACCTCTGTCACACAGTCGTTGATGATATAAGATATGGGGAAAACCACCACACCGGCAGTGATGGTAAGCGGCCCCAAAGACACAGTCTTTATCTCCATAAGATTGCTCACTATGAGGCAAACACAAAATGTCACAGTGAGTATTAGGAAGGTGGGGGTGATGGGTTGTTTCATAGGTCTTGTTTTTTACGAGGTAGCAAGCACTCGGTGGATTGACTATAGTATACTTTTATAGACGGCGAGAGTGGCATCAGCAATTGATGGCCATCGGTAGCGGTCGAGGAAATATCGACGTGGCTTGTATGGTCGATTAATTTTTTTGATAAGGATCTCTTTGAGCTCCTGGATGGAGTCGAGAGTAAAGAAGTCGGATGGCTCGAGCTCAGGTAGTCGGCAGGCCTCAATATCGCTCACGGCCACATCGAGTCCATAGCTCATGGCCTCAAGCAAAGCGATTGGGAGCCCCTCATGGGAAGAAGGCATGGCAAAGAGCGCCGCACTGGCCATGAGAGCTTGTAGCTTCTCCCCTTTGATGAAGCCGGTGAGTATCACTCTATCGTTATATTTGCGAGCCATTGCCTTCAGCTCCTCTGAGTAATGGTCGGGATGATCGGCATCGCCGGCAATGACCAGCTTAAACTCCTGAGGGATAGCCTCCACATCACAAAGCTGAGTGAAGGCGTCGATGAGAAGCGTGAAACGCTTCTCCGGGACAAAACGGCCTAAAGCCACGACATACATCCTCGAAGACAAACCCCATTGCGAAATGATTTGATCGGCATTGTAGGGAACAATGGGGGAGGGCACACCATTGGGGATGATTACAGGCTCAACACCATGTCTATCCTTGATAATTTTTGCAATATGGGGCGAGATTGCAATAACCTTGTTTGCCCAACGAGCGCCCATGCGCTCGCCCAATCGCAACATATAAGAGGCAAGAGCCCCCCATTTGTCGCGCTCATAGTCGGGCCCATGGTGGGTCATCACCACTTTCATGCCGAGCAGGCGCGCCAGAGGTGTCATGATGGCAGGTCCAATGGAGTGAATGTGGACAATACGCACACCACAAAGACGAGCCTTACAAATTGCCAAGGCGGTGTGAACAATAGCTTCAAGACTCTTTTTGTGAGGAGCATAAAGATCAGAGAGCCTAATGCCCTTCCACATCTTAAGGCCTCGTGAAGATGAGACTGCTTCGGAATAATGTTTGCGGCGAAAGAGGGTCACATCCACCCCCCGAGATACGAGGAGAGGGTAAAGTTCCTGGCAGTGAGTTTCAACCCCGCCCTGTATATCAGGGATGCCGCGAGTGCCTGTAACGGCAATCTTTATCGAAGAAATGGATCCCATCAAGCTTTAACCTCCTCCTGAGAGGGGAGACGAAGGTTGCCCTGCCTGGGGTCTTGCCCCACGTCGTAGCGTTTCATGTCAATGCATGGTTTAAGCCCACGCAGCGACCTAATCTTCTGCTTGATTGCCCATGGAGCAGTCTTGGTGATATATTTTTTCATCACAGGAGAGGCAGTCCCAACCATCCAGCAGTTTTTAGGGCATGAACGAACCATGGAGCGCACCTTCTCAGCCTGTGGACTGTTCCATATCTCATCAAAAGACTGAGAAAAAATATTTCCCATCGACTCTTTCCAATATTTCTTTTCCATTCCGTTGCAGGGAAAAACTTCCCCATAAGGATCAATGAAAAAGTTGGTGGAGCCGGCCTCACAAGGCAATAGACGCGGGCGACCTTCAATATAGTTAATAAGGCCCATATTGAAAAAAGCCCTAAACCATGACTTGGGGTGACTTTCCTTAAGCTGCCATTCAATCAGCTTCTCAAAGTCAGAGACCACTTGGTCGCGATTAGTGATCTGATTGTCATCTTTGTGGAAGTAAAAAGAATTGTGGAAAGCGGCGGTTGCAAACTCAAGTCCGAGCGAGCGCGAAAGCTGATACAGGGCGAGCATGTCGGACGAGTTGTGATTAGAGACAGTGCATCCGAAGCCAATATCCTTAACGCCCATATCTTTGAGAGTGAGCAGAGTACGCAATCCGCGGTCAAAACCGCCCTGACGTCCTCTAAGTTCATCGTTTTTCTGCGACAGGCCTTCGATGGAGATGCGGATGCCTATATTGGGAAACTTACGGGCGAGAGCAATTACCCTATCGTCAAACCACCCCGAGGTGGATATGACAATTCGGTCGGTGTGGCGATAACACTCCCTTACAATATCCTCCAAGTCTTCGCGGATGAATGGCTCGCCACCGGTGAGATTGATAAACTTCAGTCTTGGTAGCGACTTGAGGTCATCCGCTTTAATTTCGCGCCCCTTATCGGTGGGATTTTGCCAAATGTTACACATCTGACATCTCATCGGGCAGCGATATGTGAGTATGATGGAAGCGTCGGTAGGAAGTGCTATAGACATAATAGTCAGGGCCTTGGTGAAGGAGGGTCGGTCAGAGAGGAGCGAGAAACCAACCCAGGGAAGGAAATCCTCTCTGGATAGGTAACGCAAAATTACCTCTTTTTATTGTTTCAGCAGCAAAAAATGGCAACAAAAAGCGACAAAAGGCAATCGTTATTTAGCGACGTTGGGATTGTGCATATATCGTTGAGGCCCATTGATTGTCCCGGGGCAGCGTAAGGGCGAGTTTCGGAACTGAAGGCATCACGGACTATGGCCATAAGCTTGAAGTCCATAACAGATGGGAGCTCAGGGTCGCCGTAGGGATGGGAGGTTATGGAGCCAAGGATGATTGGAGCCGCAATGGTTGAAAATCATATCCAACATCACTTTCATTCCTCTATGATGGCAAGAGTCGACGAATGCGATCCACTCAGCATTATTGCCAAGGCGCGGATTGATGGCGTAATAGTCAGTTGTGGCATATCTGTGGCAGGAGCCGCCGGGCATGTCGTTTTCGAGCACGGGATCGACCCATATGGCGGTGACGCCGAGCGAGTCGATGTAAGGAATATGCTCAATCATACCGGCAATGTTACCGCCATGACGAGCATTGGGGTTATCGGGCTCGTCGGGAGAGGGGAAGTCAAGGCCATCGCGCTCATGGCCATCGTTGGCGGCTATTCCCTTAGCAAATCGATCGGGCATGATGAGATAAAGGACATCAGAGGCATCAAAACCTGCGGCTCCTTTCATGGAACGAGGGCGAAGCTCATAGGGCTTAGAAATGGACTTACGCGAGTCCGGGAGAGAAAATCTCAGGTTGAAAGTATGGGGCTGCGCCTCAGAGGCAATAGCGAGATAGGCAATAAGATAGTCGGGCGAGCCCGGCTTTACAGTCTCAACAATTTCAACAACCGGAAGAGCCCCCTCCAGCGAAAGAGGTGCATTGGCAATTGACGGACCATAGACCATGAGCTGAAGTGTATCGGAGGTCATTCCCTCCCACCAGTGAGGCGGGTCAATGCGGTCAATGGTGGGGCTATTATTACGGCCAAGAGAGAAAGAGGACGAGAGAATGAAGAGGGCTAATGCCAGAAAGGAAGAGCGTATCATATGAAGAGCAGAGTGAAAACTTCTTGGACAAAGGAAATCAAAATTTCAGAAAATGGGGGCAAATCACTATCTTTGCAAACTGTAAAAAAAATCACGCATGAGTATGAAAAGATATGTCCGCACGATGGACCTTCGCAAAGACGCAGCCCTTGTGGCCGAGTATCGCCGGCGTCACGAGAAGAGGGAGATCTGGCCAGAGGTGACAGAAGGAATAAAGGCCGTAGGCATCTCGGCAATGGACATCTATATCCTGGGCACTCGCCTGGTGATGATACTTGAGCTGCCCGACGATGTGAACCTCAATGAGGCCATGAAAAAGCTGTCGACACTTCCGCGCCAGCAGGAGTGGGAGGATTATATGTCGGAGTTTCAGCAGACAGAGGCGGGGGCAACGTCGAATGAAAAGTGGCAAGACATGGAGCAAATGTTTAGCCTCTAAAACTAATTACACTATCCCTGCCCATGAAGCCCAATGAGAAGCCCTCAGGCCGTTATCTTCTCCCCTTTATACTGATCACGGCATGTTTTGCACTGTGGGGATTTGCCAATGACATCACCAACCCCATGGTGAAGGCCTTCTCGAAGATATTCCGCATGAGTGTCGCCGACGGGGCCATGGTACAGCTGGCTTTTTATGGTGGATATTTTTGCATGGCCTTCCCGGCTGCGCTTTTTATACGCCGCTACTCATATCGTGCCGGTGTGATGCTTGGATTGGGTCTCTATGGGTTTGGGGCTTTTTTATTTTATCCGGCAATGCTATCGGGAATGTATTTGCCTTTCCTTATAGCCTACTTTGTGCTCACTTGTGGATTGTCGTTTCTTGAGACAAGTTGCAACCCATATGTCTATGCAATGGGCCCTGAGGCGACGGCAACGCGAAGGCTCAACCTTGCCCAGTGTTTCAATCCCATAGGGTCGCTCTTAGGGATGTATGTGGCAATGAATTTTATCCAAAATCGGCTTGATTCGATGGATACAGCGCAAAGAGCAATACTGCCGCCTGAGGCCTTTGAGGCAGTGAAGGAAGCCGACCTGCTTGTTTTGGTAAAGCCTTATCTGGCAATCGGAGCGGTAGTGGTGGCTATGATGGCATTAATAAGCTTGGTAAAGATGCCCGGCACAGGGGAAAGGCCTCGAGGAGAGGGCCGAGTAGGGGAGTCACTCCGTCGGCTATGGCACCGGGCACGTTATCGCCGTGGGGTCATTGCTCAGTTTTTTTATGTCGGGGCACAGATTATGTGCTGGACGTTTATTATCCAGTATGGCACCCATATATTTATGGATCAGGGGATAGGGGAGAAGGAAGCCGAGGTGATGTCGCAGGAATATAACATTTGTGCAATGGTCATAATGTGTCTGTCGCGTTTCATCTGCACATATATGCTTAAATATATAAGCCCCGGGCGGCTACTGACAGTGATGGCTACTATGGCAGTGGCGCTTGTTAGCGGTGTAGTAATGTTGCGTGGCATTGCAGGGCTCTATTGTCTTGTGGCAGTCTCGGCCTGCATGTCGCTGATGTTTCCCACTATCTATGGTATGGCCTTGGAGGGATCTGGGGATGATGCGGAATTTGGTTCGGCTGGTCTTATAATGGCCATACTTGGGGGCTCGGTGCTCCCTCCGCTACAGGCAGCCATAATTGACTGTGGAAGCGTCATGGGCTATCCGGCCGTGAATGTGTCGTTTCTCCTTCCGCTGATATGCTTTGTGGTGGTGGCGTCATATGGCATGGCCTATGGCAAGCCTGCGCGAATTAAAAGCGGCGGCCGAGGATAGAAACCGGGGCCGCCGCAATGACTTTAGATGGAGTTACTTTAGATTGGGGTTGATCTTGCTCCAGTCAGCGATGGGCGGGATGATGCCGAGGGAGATCACTTCGTCGCGGAGCTTGCAGAGATGGTTGTAACTTTTATTAAGCTCCTTCTGTTCTTCTGGCGAGCCTTTGACGGGCTTGATGGTGACGCCGTTTTTATCGAGGGTGGTCTCCATGGCCATCATTATGTGGTTAAACTCCCCATTGTCGACATATGTACCGACAGGCCAGGTGAAAGGAGCGCCGCCCATAGCAGCGGCAATCATCTCGATAGAGAGGTAGGCAGGGCTCTGGAAAGAGGAGCGCCCGCGGAGGTCGATGATTGCCTTGCCACCTTGGATGACGCGCTGCTTCATCTGCTCCCACTCCTGCTCGGGGAGGGCCTTAGTGCCTATAATCTGGTCGAGTGGCTGTCCGGCAACCGTGGTGGTTGAAGCAAAGACCGCCATCTGCTCGCCGTGGCCGCCATACGTGCGGGAGTTGACCACCTCATCGGCGGGGATGTGGAAATATTTGGCAAGCTCATTGCGCAGACGAGTAGAGTCAAGAGCAGCAAGGGTTGACACTTGGGAGGGCCTAAGGCCTGAGTAGATGAGGGTCACCAGACCGGTGATGTCGGCTGGATTGAAAATGACCACCACATGTTTCACGTCGGGGCAATATTGCTTGATATCTTTGCCAAGCTGCTCGGCAATCTCAGAGTTGCCTCGGAGGAGGTCTTCACGAGTCATTCCGGCTTTACGGGCAGCGCCACCTGATGACACGATATACTTGGCATCTTTGAAAGCGGTAGCGACATCTGATGTGGCAGTGAAGTTGATGCCCTTGAAGCCACACTGGCGCATCTCTTCGGCAACACCTTCGAGCCCAGGGGCATAGGTGTCGTAGAGGCAGATGTTAGGCGTAAGCCTCATCATGGCGGCTGTTTGAGCCATATTGGAGCCAATCATTCCGGCTGCGCCAACAATGACCAGCTTCTCATCGGTAAGAAAATCCATGGTTGAATTATTTCGGTTAGAGAGATGTTTATTTGTTTATATATATAACAAAAGGATAGGTCAGAGAGGTTCATAAACGACGGCATCCATGTCTGTGGCCATCACGATTGAGAGGCCTCTGACATGGATGCGGGGTCAAGGAATCTTCGTGTAAATCTTTTATGACTCAATCACGCGCCTGATGGAGTGGAAGCGGCGCGAATAATATCCGCCATCGGGATAAGAGTCGATACGGACGCCTCTCGATGTGGCGGCATGGATAAACTTGACAGAGCCGGTAGCTGGGTCGGTTGATACAACGATACCGACATGTCCCACGGTCTTTCCGGCGCGAGCTCCAGAAAAGAATACCAGGTCGCCGGGGCGAGCATCAGCAATTGAGACACGTTCACCCTGAGTGGCTTGGTCGCGGCTTGAGGCACCTAAGCGCATATCGAAGTTGCGGAAGACGTAGCTGGTGAAGCCCGAGCAGTCAAATGAAGAAGGGCCTTTGGCGCCACGGCGGTATCGAGCGCCGATAAAACTCTTGGCGTAGTCGACGATGTCAGCCTCAATGTCTTCGGAGCCAGAGATAAAGCCAAGATTGTCAACAGGGGCGCCTAAAAGCTCGGAAAGAGAGGGCATATATACATCATCCTCCTCGAGGATGATGTCGGCGTCCTGAGTTAGAGACTCGGGAATGGTGGGCTTGTTAGGGTCGGCAATAGTAGAGATGCCTGAAAAAAGTGATATGATGGCCGCGAGAGCGCAGGTCTTTATGGTCATGGTCGATGTCGGTCTGATAGATTGTGTCAATGTCATGTGGTTTTGACATTGCAAAATTAATGCATTTGGGAGGATTATGACAGAGGCAAATTGTTAACAAAACACAAATTTAGTATAATTTCAGCATCAGAATTTAACATTTGGCTTAAATTTGCACAAAGCACACTCTCTATGTGCATCACAAAGAGAGAAAATGAAATGCTGAACTTATAGCAGTGGCGTTTGTTCCACCTAAGAATAATGCGTAACTTTGCTGACGCTTTAGAGCGCATAAGCAACACAAGCATAAAATAATCAAAATTCAACTATATTATCTTATGAAACTCATCAAGACAATAGCTGCGGGCGCATTGGCCCTCAGCCTTATGATTTCAGCAGGCTGTAACAGCATGACCAACCTCGGCAAGGGAGCAGCTATCGGCGGCGGAGCCGGAGCCGGCGTAGGCGCCGGCGTGGGCGCCCTCATCGGAGGCGGCAAAGGCGCAGGTATAGGCGCTGCCATAGGTGCCGCGGTAGGCTCCGGAGCCGGTATGCTCATCGGCAAGAAGATGGACAAGCAGAAAGCAGAGCTCCAGAAGCAGCTCGCACAGGCAGCCACAGTAGACACCGTGACCGATAGCAACGGACTGACAGCCATACGCGTCACCTTTGAGGGTGGCATCCTCTTTCCTACAAACGGCACCGAGCTGAGCCAAAACGCTAAGAAAGACCTCACCAAGTTTGCTGCTTCGCTCATGGCCTATCCCGACACCGACGTGCAGATCTATGGCTTCACTGACAACACCGGCTCGATGGCCGTCAACACCAAGGTGGCCAATGGCCGCGCCGATGCTGTTGAGACCTATCTTATCGACAGCGGTATCTCAGCCAAGCGCATGACTGCCCAAGGCCTCCCCATGCAAGATTACGTAGCCTCCAACGAGACAGCTGCCGGACGCGCCCAAAACCGCCGCGTAGAGATCTACATCCTGGCCAACGAAGCCATGGTACAGAAAGCCGAGGCTGGAACCCTCCAGTAACCACACTCCTTAGTTAATAAGATAAGAAAACATTATACCGACACTGAAAGTCGAAAAGAGATGTATCTGCGGGTCTTCGGGCCCGCAGATTTTTTTTGATTAGACACATAATCATGTGGGCATGATGGATATACACATATGTTAATAGATGTTAATAATTAGGGGGGGTAAAATTTAACGTATCTTCGTTGCTGATAGTAGCTTAAATACACTAAGCTGCTTAAAATACACCAATTATCATCATATGTCACAAACAAGAACACAGGCTCCCGGGATGAACAGCATATATTCTCGCCCGGCCGCTCCCTCCGCGAAGGGGGGGACGGTTGTGCCGGGAATGCATAAGACAGCGACTGACGCTCCCGGGGCTCCGGTGACCGATGCGTCAGCCCCCGTGGTGGGTTTCCTTTATTCTCTATCCCGCAAAGGCATCGGCGAATACTGGCCCGTACATATAGGCCGAAACACCATCGGACGCAACGAAGAGTGTGACGTCCGTCTCGCAGAAGGAACGGTATCCGGCGTTCACGCCCTTCTCAATGTCAAACAACTGAAGACAGGCGACCGTCGGCTCGTGGCTCAGATACGTGATGAAGGCTCAAAAAACGGCATTACGGTAAATGACGAGGAGCTTGACTTTGACAATCATGAGGTAAAGACAAACGACATAATCCGCATCGGCGACAATTACCAGCTTCTGCTCTTGCTCATCAACGGAGCAGACTACGGACTGTCAGTGGCCGAAAACTTTGTTGACTTAGGCGATACGGAGGAATTTCCCCCGGTGTTTGGCGGACAGTCCACGGGCGATGACACATTCTCGCCTTACAACAGCGAGCACCGCGCCTCCAACGGCACCCAGGCCATTGATGGGATTGACAACTTTGCCAACGGAGGCACAAAGTTCCTCTAAAAGCATCAAGCAATAAATGACATCATATGCCTATAATAAAACTGCAGGGTGAACAGGATCGCCGTGACAATATATCCTACGAGGTAGACACCGACAGTGCGCCGTTAGGCGTGGGAGGTATGGGTCAGGTGTATAAGGGCACCCGAATAGACCATAACACGGGCTCTCAGCAGCCGGTGGCAATAAAATTTCTCTTCGACGACCTGTCGCAGGGCATCATCGAACGCGCCCGTCGCGAAGCCTCTATCCAGATCAACAGCGAGAATCTCGTCAAGATGTATGGGTTTATCGAGGTGGAAGGCCCCGGCGGCGTCATGCACTACCATGTTGTCAGCGAGCTTTTGGAGGGCGTCATGCTTGCCGACCTTCTCAACGGCAAGACGGCCGACAACAACGGCAAGACGATACCATATGCACAAGAGCTGCATAACCGTATGCAGTCTGACCGCGAGGGCTTTGCCGCTATCGTGGTGAAGAGTGTGCTGTCGGGCATCATGGCAATGCATGACAAGCACTATATCCATCGCGACATCGACCCCTCTAATATAATGGTGACCGTTGACGGCAACGTGAAACTTATCGACTATGGCATTGCAAAACAGATAAAGACCATCAATACCCAGGACAAGGCCCTGACGTCTACAGGACAGTTTATGGGTAAGGCTGCTTATGCTGCGCCGGAGCTTGTGACAGGCGACGTGCCCCATCAAAACGAGACAACCGACATATATGCCATAGGCATCATGCTTTATCAACTCCTTACCGGGAAGCTCCCCTTTGAGGGCGCTGACCATGAGGTGTTGCAGATGCAGATGAAGGGCAAGCCAAACTTCAACTTGATACCCAACAAGGAGCTTCGTAAGGTTGTGGACAAGGCCATGGCCAAGAAGCAGGCCGACCGATATATGTCAGCAGCCGAGTTTAGAGTAGACCTTGAGCGCAACGAGCGTCACCTCAAGACCAATCCCGGCTCACCGGCGATAGCGCTCCCGTCCGTGGCCGCCGGGAAGAACAAGGTTATAGGACTTGTGGCCGGCGCGGCCATTCTCGCTGCAGCTGTGGGCGGTTTTCTGCTTTTTAAGTCCAATGGTGACGAAGAGACAATGGCACCGATGACCTCAGAGGCCATTGAAGGCCAATCTGAAAAGGTTGCCCAGGCCCCGGAGTATGAGATTGCCTTTGATGATGCAATAAAGAAGCTGGACGCTTCTGCCACTGTGGCAGAAGGCATTGAGGACTTAAAGAGAATTGCCAATGCCGGCAACTCCAAGTCGCTGGATGCTGCTCTTCAGCTTCGTAAGATATATTATGACGGCAGGACGGTAGCAGAAGACAACCCGGCCTCATTCCATTGGGCAAAGCAAGCCTATAAGATTGACCCTGAAAATGCAGAGGTGATATACTGGATGGCCGAGGCGTATCTTGCCGGCCCCGGCGTAGCTGGCACGGTGGTGGATAGCCGTAACCCTACCAAAGCGCTTGAACTCTATCAAGAGGCCCTTGAACGCGCTAAATCAACCGGGAATAATAAGATAGCAGAGGACGCAAGCAAGCGGATAGGAGAGCTAAACGTAGTCTTGAATTCAGGGGCTGGCGCGGAATTTTGATCCATAAACAATATGATATGCCACGAAATTACGTCAAGCAGGGCAGTCTGATCTATATAATTGCCGGAGGCGAGCAATTTATGTTTGACACACACAAAGCCCCTATCGGACAAGGGGCCATGGGCACTGTCTTTGCCGGCAATTCATGTTCAGACGGCCGGAAGGTGGCCATTAAAATGGTCAATCCGGCATATGCCGACATCCCCAGCGTCAGAAACAGGGCCCGTGAGGAAGCGATGCTGCGTTTCCGCCATCCCAATCTGATCGAGACCATAGGATTATGTGAGCCCGCACCGACAGGGCCGATATTCATCGTCAGCAATTTCGTCACGGGAATACCCATGGATGAGCATGTGGCGCGAAACCTTCGTCCGCTCGGAAATTACGTGGAGCGTGTGTGTCGGGCGATGTTCCCGGTCCTTGACGCCTTGTCATACCTCCATACCGGGACTCGGCCCGTCTATCATCTTGACATCAAGCCCTCCAACATAATGGTGGAAAACGGCAACAGCAATGTAAGGCTCATGGATTTAGGCATAGCCTTCACCCGCGACACACACGACATAACATCGGCCGGACTGCTTGGCACACCTGGATATGCCGCGCCCGAACAAAACGTGGAGGTGGGTCAGCCGCTCTCCGTCAATGCCACGACCGACCTATATGAGTTTGCCGTGACTCTCTATGAGCTTCTCGCGGGACATAAGCCCCACGACAACAGCTCACCCGATCCGATTCCGGGTGTAAAGCGACAGTTAATGGAGGTGTTGTCGCGTGCCATGGCTGAATCTCAATCTTCGCGTTATGGGTCTGCAAGAGAGCTTAAAGCCGCTATAGCCGAGGCACTCGCCGCCAAGGAGAGCAACAATCGGCGGATGATATGGATCTCTGTCGCGGCTGCCGTGGCCGCTGTCGCTGCCGGAGTTGCTGCCGCCCTAATAATATAGTTTCATCTCTCTGCTTTCATATCTGTAACAATGGTTCAAGTAATCAATACAAAATACCCGGTCAGGGCATATGCCGAGTCGCGTATTGGTGGCCGTGCGGAAAACCAGGACACATGTGCATGGACTGACACCCCGGTCGGACTTCTGATACTCGTCTGCGACGGCATGGGGGGCGGCCCCGGGGGGAAGACTGCCTCTATGATTGCCGCCAAGGTGATCACCGACCGTCTCAAGTGGGTCAAGGATAGCCGCCGTGTGCCTGAGGAGCTTGCAGCGGCCATTGACTTGGCAAACGCAGCCATCCTCGCTGCCTCCGGGTTGCCATATCCCGCCGTAAACGGCAGGGAGTATACACCGGCTCAGCTCCTTCCCGAAGGGATAAGGCCCCAGCTCCAGCTAAAGGGAATGGGCTCTACCGTAGCAGCTATCCTTATAAACAAAGACCATGCCGTAGTGGCCCACGTGGGTGACTCACGTATATATCAGCTGCGTGGCAAGAAAATCGTTTATCGATCTACCGACCATTCCCATGTAATGGAGTTGGTGAAAAGCCATGTGATTGACGAGGAACAGGCGCGTCTCTCTGGTGAGTCAAACATTATAACCCAGGCCTTAGGCCATGCATCAGAGCCGCTCAAAAGTGAAGTGACGACACTCCCGTATCTTAAGGGTGACAGATTTGTCCTTTGCAGTGACGGCATATGGGGAATGTTCCCTCAAAGAAAACTTATAGATATGGTGGCCGCCTCGCCCAATGGTGCCGGAGCTGTCGACTCAGTGACGGTTTCCGTTGACAATGAGGGAATATCCCATGGCGGCGGCCATGACAATTTGACCATCGCCGTAGCCGACGTTTCATCCAAATCCAAAGACCCCGTAAAGATGACAAGACTTCAAAAGATATTGATGTATGGACTTGCAATCGTTGCCGCCATAAGCATCATAATAAACCTAATCCAGTGGCATTATCGCCCCGCCGCCCCGGCGCCCACAATGACAGTGAGGCGTGACACCGTGGTAAAGAAGCTCACCGAGGTGCAAATCCAGGAAACACCGTCATCAGCCCTTGATGAAAATAAGGTCGGGGAGCTGGCCGACGATATCGCAGACCTTAAGGCGCAGCTTGACTCCATTGCCCAACAAATAAAGGGTCTCACGAAAATCGGCAATCTCAATGAACGTGCCAAACAAGCCAGAGAGATAGCCAATGTACTTGACAAACTTATTCCAGTGCTTAAAGATAACGATCTTCCATATATAGGGGTAGGAAAGGCCGCAGAAGAGCTTAGAAAGCCATGTATGGGGCAGACAGGTTCCGATGGCCAGGTCAATGCAATTGATAAAATCTTCACCACTGCCACAGCAGAAGTGTTCAAGACTGAGAAAAAACATAACAACAAACCGTAACCAATGAAAATCATTACCATAGGCCGCGATGACAATTGCAATATAGTCATTGAGGACGCGATGATAAGCCGCCGCCACGCAGTGGTCAGGCTGCATCCGACAGGACGCATCGAGCTCATTGACCATAGCCAGAATGGCACAAGCGTCAACGGCGTCAAAGTAGGCAACGGAAAGATTGTACGCATCAAGCGAGGCGACTCAGTTGTCTTCGCCGGCAACAAGCCGTTGGATTGGAAAGATATCCCTGACCCGTCCAAGCCCTTGAAAATTGCCCTGTGGAGCATCGTGACTGTCGTTGCGGCAATTTTGCTCCTTTGGGCGTTCATCGCTGTTAGAGACGCAATAGAGACACGAAACGAGCCGCCCACGCCGGAAATCATTGACATCCCGGGGAATAAGGTGGAGGTTGTCCAGCAAGACACCGTCCGCCCGAAGGAGGATAAGCCTGAAAAGGTGGCTATCAAGAGTGTCACCACAGGAATCCCCCAGGAGCTGACTGACCAGCATAACAGGGAACTGAAAAGAAAAGAGAGAGAAAAAAAAGATCAGGAAAGAAAAAAATCCGGCGAACAGACTGACAAAAAGAATAAGGAAAAGAAGGGCGAGAATGACTCAAAGAAGGATGGCCGCAAGATCTTTATGTAGTCGGTACGGCAAGAAAACGTTTAATCACATGATATCATCAACTATTACCATAAGCAATAATGAAACTTATTAAAATCGGACGAGCACCCGGATGTAACATTCAGATAAACAATCCATCGGTGAGCAGTCTGCACGCTGAGCTCCTCATTCTTGATGACGGGCGGCTGATTATCGAGGACAAGAACAGTACAAACGGCACTTTTGTCGGCGGACAGCGTCTTGACCCGGGTGTCGAGACTGAAGTGCGCCGCGGCGACCTTGTCCAGCTTGGCAATGTGGCCCTTAACTGGGCCCAGGTGCCCCAGACCACCCGCACAGCCAACTACAAGCGCATCATTAACATAGGGTCCAACTACCGCAACGACATGGTGGTGAGCGACCCCTTTGTAAGCCGCTATCACGCCGTCTTGAAGATAGCCAAGGACGGCAAGGCATACATAACGGACCTCGGCAGCCGCAACGGCACCATTGTCAACGGCATTAAGATAGCCCCCAACAAGGATATCCGTATCAAGCGCGGCGACGCCATATCCCTTGGCAACAAGGATATCACCGACGAGCTCGCTCCCAATCTCCCGTCGGGCAACAATGTCATCAAGTATATCGGCATCGCCTTGGCGGTAGCAATGATTGTTGCCGGCATAGGTTTCGGGGCATGGAAGATACTTCACCCGGCGCAGAAATATCAGCCTTGGGCACCGGAGGAAGCTGAAAAGGCCGTAGTCTATGTAGAGGCTGCCTATCAGCTTTATGCGACCCTCGAGAACAGCCCTATCCAGGAGGAGATTTGGCATGAGGTCATCACCAAGTATTTCCCCAACCAGAAGTATGGCGGAAACGGAGCTTTTCCCGAAGATGCCGTACGCGCCTACTGCGCCACAGCATTTTTCGTTGACCATGAGGGGCGTATGGCCACCAATCGCCACATTGCAAGCCCTTGGGAGCTTGAGTATCTTTCTACGCAGGAGCGAGAGGAACTTCGGACCAAGATGGACAAGATTGTCAATGACCAACAGCTTCCGGCCTCTGTCCATTCATATGAGATGTTGTCGGCATATAGCCAACGTGCAGACGTCGCACCTGAGACAAGCATATTGTGGAACATGATTATGCTTCAGACAAATAAGAAACTCGCTGAGGGCAATCTCAAGGGTGAAAAAGATTTCTATGAATATATCAACTCTCTGATACGCCAGATTAAGAAATGCACACTTAAGATCACCGGCGAGATGGTGTCAATCAAAGTGGGATACCCGGGCCGAAACTATACGCACCCAGATGAACTTGCACGCTGCAATGTCATTGCTGTTTCCCCGAACAATGATATGGACATAGCCCTCCTTCAGCTCAATGACAAGAAGACTCCGGCTGACATCACTCGTGTCTTCGACCCCAAGGATTTCTATACAGGCAAGCTCGAACCCGCCAAGGAGACGTATGTATGGATAGGCTATCCACGCGGTGTAGATTGGGCTCTTGACCAAACGACCAAGAGCCTCAAGCCTACAATAGATGAAACTAAAATAACAAAAGTTGCCAGCAAATACTCTTTTCAGCTCAATGCCGAGACCCCGGGCGGAACGAGCGGCTCTCCCATATACAACCCCTCCACCGGGCAGCTCATCGGCGTAATCTTCGGGCATTATATTGGCTCATCCACATACAGCCATGCCTGCCAGGCCAAGTACCTCAAGAAAATGTATTACGAGGAGCTGGGGCTTGACGCCGACGGCAACGAGGAAAAGTGACCAACGACTGACTTACGTTATCTCATGAAAATAAAATCATTCAACAAGGCTATCATTTCATTAGCCCTGGCCATGGGGGCACTGTCAGCCCCTACGGCTGAGGCTAAGACCGCAAAATGGTCGGTCGAGCCGATATACAATAACATAGAGATGATGTCGCCCGGCATTTTCCTTGTCAAGCGCGGCGTCTACTCCAGCATCATAGATGGCAGCGGCAACGAAATCGTGCCGTCTACAACCGACTCCATCACTCCCTTTATCGAAGGCGAGTCACTTATACTTACCCCGGCAGAAGGGGATAGATACCGACTGCAGGGCATTCTTCACGCCGACTTTACCAAAACTCCCGTTGCAGAGGAGGTCTATGTCAGTGAATATCCGTTTTTTTCAGAGGGATTGCTCCCGGTGTGCAATTCTCAGGGTTTCTATGGCTATATGGACCCCACGGGCCGAATGGTGCTTCCTACGCGTTACACCAATCCCCATCCGTTTAGCGAAGGCCGGGCAGTGGTTACCGAGCGCATGAAAGGCGCCCTTGGAAACATTGTGTCAAAAGTGACTGACAAGGCACAGGAAATCGCTAAAAGAAAAGCCGCAATGCTCTACATCAATCGCGCCGGCGTAGCCCTCAAGCTGCCGAAAGAGATTGGGAAGGTCTACAACGGAACCACTTTTTGCAACGGCACTGCCTATATTGAAAACAACAAAGGGGAGTTTTTCACAATCAACGCCAATGGCTCTATCCTCAGCCGAGGCGAGATAAAGGAATTTGAGGTTGATGACCATTACCGTCTCGCTGACTCTGAAAGACAAGTTAGTGAAACTTCCGCATCCACGGCCCCCTCATCGAGCGTTGACGATGTCGTGTCCTTTACCGTCAACAATCTCACCGGCTACCGCACAAAGGCCGGCTCCACAGTCCTGCCTCCTCAGTTTTCCGATGCAGAAGAGTTTGTAGGGGAGTTTGCCCTGGCAAAGCATGGAGGGAAGTGGGGAATCCTTAAGCTCGGCGACGGCACATTCTCCGGCAAAGCCGAAAAAGTCACGACATCCAAGACAAGGGCAAGGAAAGGGAAAAAAGCGGCTCCCGCGCCTTCGCCTAAATACATCATCACTACGCCGCAGTCATGGGCCAACACATCCCTGACCCTTACATTAAAAGAAGGCGGGGAAAATAAGAGTGAGACAGTAGAGGG
This sequence comes from Alloprevotella sp., assembly GCA_023663135.1. Lineage (GTDB taxonomy): Bacteria > Bacteroidota > Bacteroidia > Bacteroidales > Muribaculaceae > Paramuribaculum. Next base: position 68,927 of record JAMPIE010000002.1, on the reverse strand, counting down.
TACCGGGGCCGACCAACGCACATACGCCATGGCAATCCCTTCGGGCAACGGTCTTCTTACGCTTCACACGCCAAATCTCGTCCTGTGGGAATGCAATCTATCTTCCGCCGCCACAGAGGAGGTGCCCTCGGCTCCGGCCCCGGGGCGTCTGCGCATATCCATCTCCCCGGCCAGCGCCAAGGCCGACGTCAGGGACAACGCCGCCATCACCGTCACACTTACCAACTCAGGAAGCACCGAGATCACAACGACAGTCAAAGTGTCAGGCACCGGCCTAATCCCCGTCAACCGCAGCATTACGGTGCCGGGCAACAGCAGCCGACGGGTAAACACAGCCTTTACCAATGTGCTTGAAAAGGAATTCAGGACCGTCAATGTCACTGCCGGAGGACGTTCGGCAAGCAAGACAATAACAGTTAATCCGTTCTACGTCAAATATTGACACCTATGAATATCCGACGTCACATTGCATACGCGCTTACGGCAATCATGATTGCCGTAAGCGCCAACAGTATGAAGGCAGAGGAGATGGACACTGCCAATCTCAGCCGGCTCCGTCCATTTGACTTTGAAACGATAGTTCTGAAAGACGGCACGCGCCTCTATGGCTTTCCCTCAGTGGAGTATGCCGACGGCTCCATCAGCTTCAACACTCTCATTTCGTCGCGCAAGGCTCGCCGCAACGGGCTGGAACATCAGGTTAAGTACACCTCGCGCGAACAGCTTCCGGGCTTTGTGAGAAGCAGTCTAAAGAATTATTCGCCGTTTGTAAAAACTTTGGGGATTAAGGAGACCATACAGCTTGCCAAGTTTCCGAAATACAACAAAATCAAGGCCGCTGCCATAAGCCTCGATTCCATAGCCGCATCCTTTGACAACAGGTATTCGATTGAGGATGCAAACGAGATGGAGGATATTCTGGTCTTGGAAGAGGGCCTGGATTCAATACGCTATGTCAGCTTCAGACCCTCCGTCGAGACCATCGAATATGCAGATATATCTGAACGCATCACGCCCGATCTCCCATATAACCTTGGATATGGTCTACGTGATAGGGTGACAACCTCAGACAAAAGAAAATATCTCGGTCGCATTACCAAACGTCATCCCGGCAAAAAGATCGTGGTTACGTCTGAGGGCACTGACAAGACAATTCCAATGGCCGAAGTTGAAATGACGGAAAAGATGGGGGCCGATCCTGCCCGTCCTATCATGGAGCAGACCCCTTTTATCACAAGGTGTCATTTCAATGACGGCACGTCCATTACCGGCACGATCGTATTGTTGAACTATGAAACCGGCGATATGAGCATTGTCACGAATATGCGCAATGACACAGTGCTTCGCAAGATTGACAATCTTGACCGCAGGGAAAACCAAATCAACCCAAACTATCCGCCCAAGAAGGCAGTGAAGCTTGACTACCATTCATCGCAAATATATGCCGACACCATATTGCTCTCTCCTCTCAACGTGGTGATCACCAAGAGCGGTATGCTTGACCTGAGGGGGTCAAATCTGCAAAAGAAGACCAATTGCATTGCCCTTTCAGGGGATTCCATAACCATATCGTTTAATGACAATTATAATGGAGCAATTACCTTAACCCGGCTTCCCGGCTTGGCAAATGTCAATGATGTGAGCCTCGCGCAGATGCTGGTGAAAGGTGCAGCCCCTGATTCGCGCCACGCAGTCATGAGCCATGATGCAATTTTCTGCACATTCAAGGGCGTGAAAAAGGGATATTATATTCTGTCTTTGCTTAAGAGCGACAGGTTTTATCTGTTGAAGTTTGAGTGACCAACGAATTGTCACATCATGGAGCCGAGGATGCCTGCCGCAATCTTCGGCTTCTTTTTTTTCTATGGCAAAAAATAATTTTGTAAAAACTAAAAAAATTAGTTGCAACTAATAAATATAGTTGTTACCTTTGCCGCGTCGGGGTCAAATCATCCCTGAGAAAGATAAAATGAGCAACAGCCATCTTACACCGCGAGAAGAGCAGATAATGCAAATCTTCTGGACTGAAGGGGAGATGCCGGTGAGGCGTCTGGTGGAGCTTTTCCCTGAGCCCCGCCCGCATATCAACACGGTCTCCACTATCGTAAGGATACTTGAGGATAAAGGTTATGTCGGCCATCGGGCCGAGGGAAAAGGGTATGTGTATTTCGCCAAGGTCTCGCCGGCCCAAGTGGGGTCTTCGTCGATACGCTCGGCCATCAGTCGATATTTCAGCGGGTCATTTGCTGGGATGGTATCGGCCTTGGTAAAAGATGAAGAGGTAAGCGTGGATGAGCTGCGCCATCTGCTCGATGAGATAGAGAAAGCCAATGCGTCAAAACATCAGTGAGCCATGTCAACGTTATTTGCATATTCCCTGGCCGTTAGCCTTGTGCTCATCCCGCTCTATCTGACCCTGAGGCTCTGTGTGGCAGGCATAACATACCACGGATTGTCGAGAATATCCTATATATTTTCGCTTCTTGCAACGCTCCTTGTGCCGGTGCTGGCTGAGCCTGTCAGGGCAGCATGGACAATGGCAATTGAGCCCTCTATGCAGGCCGCGGGCGCGACGGTGGCCATTGGACCTATGTCGGTTGAGATGATTGAGGGAACTGAGCACACATCAACGCCTCTGTGGCTAAGAATGGCCGTGATAGTCTACATGACCGGGCTAATATTCTTTGTGGCGAGGGAGATTATCGGTGCCATAAGGCTTTACAATATAATACATGGTGCAAAGCAAGCGGGCAAGGCTCTCGGCAGATGGCAGATACTTGTCCATGCCTCTAATGTCGCAGGCCCTTTTAGCTTTGGACGTTATATAATCATGTCAGAGCAAGACTATGCCGTGGCCGACAACGCCGTTCTCACCCACGAGAGCGCTCATCTCGCAGGGCGCCACTGGGCCGACCTGATACTTGCCACGGGCGTGGCCCTTCTGTGCTGGTATTGTCCGGCGGGGTGGTTAATGCGCCGTGACTTGGCTACGGTGCATGAGTATGAGGCCGATGATGCCGTGTTGCGCTCCGGAGCACGGGCTTCAGACTATCAGATAATGCTAATAAAAAAGGCGGCAGGCAGCCGATTCCCGTCAATTGCCTGCAACCTCACATATCATTCCAATATATCTAAACGTATCAAAATGATGCTAAAACAAAAATCAAGCCCCTCAAGCCGCATCATGGCGGCTGTGGCACTGCCCGTAGCGGCACTGTGCCTGCTGGCACTCTCGGCTCCGGCCGTGGCCAATGCCCTTACGGCCGTTTCCGACGCCAAAGTTACCGACTCTCAGCCGGAAATCCAAACATCTGCCCCGCAAATCGCAGTGGCTGACAATGAAGGTTCCCTCTTCCTCACTATCCCTGAGGCCGAAGCGGATCCTGTTGAGGTTGTGGAAGAAGCCCCGGTTGCCTCAGCTCCCATTGCCGAATCCTACGAGGCCGAGAAGCCCGTGGCCCGGTCCTCCAAGGATGAGCCTCAGGATAAGAAGGCCGGCGACTCTGTGTTTGACGCAGTAGAGAAGATGCCCGAGTATGAGGGTGGCGAAGCGGCCATGTTTCAGTTCATCGCCAAAAAACTGCGCTATCCCAAGGATGCCGAGATACCCGGATTCAGAGGCCGTTCGATAATTAGGTTTGTGGTTGAGAAAGACGGCAGTGTCAACCCCGATGAGATAGAGGTGCTCCGCTCGGCCGGCAAAGAGTCGTGTGACAACGAGGCAAAGCGCGTGGCCTCCATGCTGCGCTTCAAGAGCCCCGGCATGGTAAACGGCAAACCTGTGAGAGTGCATTATGTATTGCCATTCATGTTTAAGGTGACGGAGGATGATGCCGCGCCTGCCGACACCATTCCCGCACATAACTAATCAGAGCAACGACATCAGGCGGCCCCGGCAACTGACAATCAGTGTCCGGGGCCGCTGATGTGTTAAAAACTTTTTTTGGGTGTCTCGGGGCGGCGAAATGAAAAAATGCATATCTTTGCAACCCGTTATGAAACACGGATTCGACAATGACAAGTATCTCAAGATACAATCAGAGCATATCAAGGAGCGCATAGCTCAGTTTGGAAACAAACTTTACCTGGAGCTTGGAGGCAAGCTCTTTGACGACTATCACGCAAGTCGAGTGCTCCCCGGCTTCCAGCCTGACAGCAAGCTCAGAATGCTGTCGCAGCTCAGCGACCATGCCGAGATAGTGATAGTCATCTCGGCCGCCGACATTGAGAAAAACAAGGTTAGGGCCGACCTGGGCATCACCTACGATATGGATGTACTTCGCCTTCGCAAGGAATTTGAGGGGAGGGGATTCCTGGTGAGCTCAGTGGTGATCACCCACTACGACGGACAGAAGAGCGCCGATGCCTTCCGCCAGCGCCTGGCACGCATCGGCATTCCCACCTATATGCACTATCTCATTGACGGCTATCCCACTAATGTGGACCTCATTGACTCAGAGCAGGGCTTTGGACGCAACGATTATGTAGAGACCACCCGTCCGCTCGTGATAGTGACTGCGCCGGGCCCCGGCTCAGGCAAGATGGCCGTGTGCCTCAGCCAGCTTTATAATGAGCATAAGAGGGGCATCAGGGCCGGGTATGCCAAGTTTGAGACCTTCCCTGTATGGAGCCTCCCGCTGAAGCACCCCGTCAACATAGCCTATGAAGCCGCCACCGCCGACCTCAACGACGTGAACATGATAGACCCGTTCCATCTGGAGGCTTACGGAAAGACCGCAATCAACTACAACCGTGACATAGAGATATTCCCTGTGCTCAACGCCCTCTTTGAGGGCATCTATGGCGAGAATCCCTACAAGAGCCCGACAGACATGGGCGTCAACATGGTGGGCTTCTGCATTGATGATGACGAGGCATGCCGGGAGGCATCGCGCCAGGAGATTATACGCCGATATTACGATGCGCTGTGCCGCATGGCCCTGGGCGACGGATGCGAGGCCGAGATAAACAAGATAGCCCTCTTGTTTAAGCAAGCCGGGATTACCACAGACTATCGCCGGCCCATCGCCGCAGCCAAGGCGCGAGCTGAGAAGAGCGGCCACCCCTGCTCGGCCATAGAGCTTGCCGACGGGACCATCATTACCGCCGAGAGTGGAGCGCTGCTCGGCCCGAGTGCAGCCCTGATACTCAACGCAGTGAAATATCTCGGCGGGATTGACCATGATGTGAAGCTCATACCTCAGTCTATGATAGAGCCGATTCAGCACACCAAGCTCACTTACTTGGGAGGCAATAATCCGAGGCTCCACACCGACGAGGTGCTCGTGGCTCTGTCGGTGCTGTCAACGACCGATGCCCGCTGCCGTGTGGCTCTTGAGCAATTGCCCAAACTTCGCGGTTGCCAGGTACATTCAACCGTGATGCTCGGCGAAGTGGACCATAAAATTTTCAAGAAATTAGGCGTGGGGCTCACATGCGACCCCGTCAAGAAAAAATAAGCGTAGACGTCAAAAACGCTCTCTCTTTATCTTCCCCGACGAAGTGAGCTGGAGGGAGTCGATGAAAATCAACCCCTTAGGTGCCTTGATATGGCCGGCAAGAGCCGCTGTTTTCTCCAAGATAGCAGCCTCCTCGCCGGCCATGGCCTTTCCTTCAACGACGAGAATTACCTCCTGTCCCCATCGCTCCGACGGGCGAGAAGTGACATAGAAGCGACGTCCATCCAAGGCGGGGGCAATGAGCTTCTCCACCTCCTCCGGATGAATCTTCACGGCGCCGGAGACTATAGTGTTGTCGGCCCGTCCTATAAACCTGAACTCGGTGGGCGACACCAGCTCCACAACATCGTTGGTGACCACCGGGCTCCATGACGCGCCTTGGCGGGATATGACAAGACATCCCCTGTCGTCGGTGGCAAACCTTATGCCCGGGAGAGCGGTGTAAGAAAGCTCGCCGAGCCGTCGGAGCGCAACGTGTGAGCAGGTCTCCGTCATTCCGTAGGTGGCCCACCAGGCTGTTACAGAGCTTGACGAAAGAGCCATCTCTTCTTGTTCCGGAGCGAGAGGAGCTCCGCCAACAATCACGTTTCTGAAGCGACATTGGCTATTGGTGGCCACGCTTTCAACCTGCTGTGGGACTATGGCCGCGAGGGCGATATCGCCATTGAGAAGAGAAAAGGGGCATCGTGAAGGTGTCTCCGTATAAAGCGAGGCTTGTGCCAACATTGCCCTCACAGCCATCATCTTGCCCGCTATATAGTCTGGGGACAGTGGCGTGGCAAGCAAATCTCCCGGCCTTATACCGAAAAAAACTATTGTAGCAATGGCGCTTTGCTCCATATCGGCCTTCAGGAGCTTTATCTCCTTTGGAAAACCTGTGGAGCCGCTTGTATGTGCAGTGATGAAGGGGTCACACGAAGTCCACTCCTTAATGAAATCCTTGAGGGTCATAGATCAGGAAATGGTAAATGCATGATGTCAGAGAAATGGAGAGTCTGGCCGTCGAGGAGGAGGGGCGATGGAATGTTGTCGGCATAAAGAGAGCCTGTGCCGAGCCCCTGAGGCATGGAAGGGATGCCGTTGCGGGCTGTCCATTGTGCAATGGCGTTGAGACCTATATTTGACTCCAAGGCCGAAGTGACCCAATGACCAATGCCCATACTCTCAGCCCCATTAATCCAACGTTCAGCACCGGAGAAGCCACCGCAAAGCGATGGTTTAAGTATTACGTACTGAGGTCGGAGATAAGATAGCAGGGGAGTGACCTCTGTGGCAGGATCGCGTCCAATCAGCTCCTCGTCGAGAGCAACGGGAATAGGGGAATTGGCAATCACAGCCTGCATCATAGCCTCTTGTCGAGCCTTAACAGGCTGCTCAATTGAGTGGATGTCGAGAGGATCAAGAGCGTGAAGGCGCGACAGAGCCTCAGAGTCGTCGCGCCAAGCGCCATTGGCATCGAGGCGCAGCTCTACCTTTTCAGGCCCGTAGCGGCGGCGTAATCGCTCTATCATGCGAAGTTCTGCGGAAAAGTCGCAAGCGCCTACCTTAAACTTAATACACCTGAAGCCGGCCTCGGCCTTCTCCATTGCCGATTGCTCCATACGGTCGGGAGCATCCATCCACACCAGCCCATTGATGGAAATGCCCAGGGGGCTCTCCCCACGGCTCCATTGCGACGGAAACACCTGCCAGCCGCCTCCGTTGCTGAGAGAGTGGAGTGCGCTCTCAAGACCAAAAAGGATGGAGGGCCATTGAGACAGGTCGGGAAAGGGATTACCGCAGTTAATGGCGTTGCACACTTGCTCCACCATAGCGGCATAGTCGGGACGGTCATCGGAGCCAAGCCCATGAAAGAGGGCACATTCACCTATAGCCACCGTCTCCCCCTCGGTAAGGATGATGAAGTAGGTCTCTTTGACGGTAAGCGCTCCACGAGAAGTGACAGCCGGCTTGATGAAATGGAAGTCGCGGCGAACAAAGCGAGCCTGCATATGAGAAATGGAGTTAGGGGAAACGAGGGAAATCGTCAAAGTCAGGGTCGCGCTTCTCAAGGAAGGCGTTCTTGCCCTCTTGGGCTTCAGCCATCATATAAAACATCAGAGTGGCATCTCCGGCAAACTCCATCAGGCCATGCTGCCCGTCAAGCTCGGCGTTGAGCGCACGCTTAATCATGCGGATTGCCATAGGGGAGCGTTTAAGGATGTCGGCACACCATTCCATGGCTTCATCCTCAAGCCTTTCGAGGGGCACCACCTTATTGACCATGCCCATCTCCAGAGCTTCGGCAGCAGTGTACTGACGGCAGAGAAACCATATCTCACGAGCCTTCTTCTGCCCGACACAGCGAGCGAGATAAGAAGAGCCGAAGCCACCGTCAAAACTACCCACCTTTGGACCGGCTTGGCCGAAGCGAGCATTTTCGGAAGCGATAGTCAGGTCACACACCACTTGGAGCACATTGCCTCCTCCTATAGAATAGCCATTAACGAGGGCTATGACAGGTTTAGGGAGCGAGCGGATGGCCTTGTGCAGGTCGAGGACATTGAGCCGAGGCACACCGTTGGCGTCTACATATCCGCCATGGCCCTTTACCCGCTGGTCGCCACCGGAGCAAAAAGCCTTGTCGCCGGCACCGGTGAGGAGCAAGACGCCAATATCATTGGCCTCACGCACATATCCCACAGCATCAATCATCTCTTGGGTGGTCAAGGGGCGGAATGCATTATAGACCTCAGGACGGTTGATGGTGATCTTAGCCACCTTGCCGCACTGTTGAAAAAGGATATCGCTATAATCCTTAATTGTTTTCCATTCGCGCATAGTGAATAATCAGTTGATTGAGGAAATAAATTGGTGGTAGATGTCGGCATCGGTCTTCCCATCGGTTATTATATGAAGGATTGCCGGCAGAGGGAGGAAAGTATTGTCGGAGAGGAATCGTGGGAGCTCGCGTCTGAGCTCGTCGGCGTTGGAGGCTTGGTAATACCTCATGCCGCAGTCGTCGGCCAGTCCCCTGAGCGGAGGGTTTACCTTCCCGGCGAGGGTGAGGGCGGCGTCGCGGCAGGGGAGGGCGCGAGTGGCTTTTGAGAAATTAAAGATGGCGCCTCCACCATTATCAAATACGACCGTCTTGAAGCGGACCGTGGCAGTCCGTGAGGCCAGGGCTCCAATGTCATAAAGGGCGCTCATGTCGCCGGTGAGGAGCAGCGTCGGAGCTGATGAGACAGTGCTCTCTCCTAAGGCGGTGGAGGTGGAGCCATCGATGCCGCTCACGCCTCTATTACAACTTACCCTATGCCAGGGGCCGTGAAGGCTGTCGAGGAGAGCGAGTTGGCGAACGGTCAATCCATTGGAGGAATGGATGTTCCAGGTTTTAGGCGCCTTCTGGAGAATCATATTGAGAGCCGAGAGACTACACCAGGGAAGATGGGCAATCATGTCGGCGTTGACGCGGCCTGAGAGCCAGAGGTGTACGTAATCGTTGCTGATGGGGCGGGGAGGTGTATGCTTGTCTTGCCATTCTAAGGCAGAGGCAAGCGGCAAGAGAAAGTCGGCCGGAGGACAGAAAATCATCCGAGATAGATGGCCAAAAGTATCGGGCAAGGAGGATTGACCGACAAGGGGCCCGACAGCCCAATGAGTGGCTCCACAGCGACGCAGCAATCCCTTGAGCGAGGCACTGATAAGAGGGTCGCCAAGAGTGATTGCCAAGTCGGGGGCAAGGGTATCACCAAGGGTAGCAATGATGGGGTCGAAAGATCGGATAATCCTGGGCGCATGGATATTAGCTGTGGGTTCAGCCAAGATGGCCACGTTGCCAAATCGGGAGAGGCGCGAGATGGCTTTGTTGAGGCGAGGAGACGGGGCACACCCTCCGGCTACAATCAGCACTTTCTTGTCGCGCCAAGGAGCGACGAGCTCTCTGACAACCTCATTTGAGAGCGAAATATTGGGAGATATGAAGTCAATTGAGCTTTGAAAAGGCATCTCAAAAGGCTCGTCGGCAAAGTCGATAGGGACATTGATATGCACCGGGCCTTGCGGCCAATGAGTGGCAGAAAAGATAGCCTCGTTGAGAAGGAGGAAAGAATGGCGGGCAGCACCACGAGCCGACAGAGGCGGGAGAGCCACGGACCGTTTCATTACGGCATCGAGTGCTCCCGGCTGGCGGATAGTCTGAGAGTCAGCGCGGTCGACCCACGCCTGCGGTCGGTCGGCCGTGATGGCTATCAGAGGTATATTGCGATAGAAAGCCTCGGCAAGAGCCGGGGCATAGTTGAGCATAGCCGTACCTGAAGTGGCAATAAGAGCCACCGGCTTGCCCGACGCATAAGCCATGCCGAGAGCAAAGAAGGCTGCCACACGCTCATCAACTATGGGCGTGACCTGCAACTCAGAGTCGACGGCAGCCTGAATCAGAGGCGCGCAGCGGGCACCGGGGCTCACCACGACGTGAATAGCGCCACAATCAGTAATGACGCGCATGATCATCTCAGAGATAGTAATCATAGCGCAAAGATACTCACATTTTAGCAAAAGCCAAATCTCAACTTGAAATAGGCTGATGCAACAAAATAGGGGTCTGAATGGTTGTATCAATGATTTTTCAACAAACCAGACAAAAAGATGGGAAAAAATTCAATCATCATAGGCAACCTTTGTATGTTGCTGGCCGCAATCTTCTGGGGCTTAAACGTATCTGTTACCAAAGCACTTATCCCAGAATGGATGACGGCTGAGGGAATAACATTTGTACGCCTGGCTGGCGGATGTATCCTGTTTTGGATAGTGTCTATGTTTATGAAGACCGAGAAGATATCGCGCCACGACTGGGTGAAGGTAGTATTAGGTGGATTGGTAGGTCTGTTTGGTTTCATCTATCTGTTTGTTACCTCGCTACGTTATGGCAACCCCATCGATATATCAATCATCATGACCATCCCGCCCGTGTTTGTGATACTCATTGGCATCATCTTCCAGCATCAGCGACCGTCGTTGATTGAATATGTGGGAGTAGTGGTGTCGTTTGTCGGGGCTGCCATCGTCATATTGGCCAACAGCGGCGGGTCGGCAGGGTCAGACAATATGCTGGGTGATCTATTGGCCATAGCCTCCACCCTTTGCTATGCCGTCTATCTCGTCTTGATGGAGAAGCCGAGCATGACTTATAAGCCTGTAGGTCTCCTTAGATGGGTGTTTCTCTTCGCAGCTATCCCATGTGCTGTCCTAATCCCCGGCCTTGACACCGAGCCAATAATCCATTCGGGCAACTCAATACCTTGGCTTGAAATCTCCTTTATCCTCCTTTGCCCCACTTTTATCGCCTATTTCTTGGTACAGCCGGCGATCAAGTCTATAGGTTCAGAGATGGTGTCGCTCTATCAATATCTGGTACCGGTGTTTGCCACTATATCGGCTGTGGCCATGGGGCTCGACCATCTGAAATGGATACAGGTCGTAGCTATGGCGGTGATTATAGCCGGCATGGCGCTCACCAATATTGGGAAGCGACGTCGCGTGATACATACACAGACCCGATAAAAAACTCTTCCCGGTCTCTGACGATCAGAGACCGGGAAGAGCTTTTTGTCATTAGCCAAATAGGCTTATTTCTTGCTTTCCTCTGGCATGGCTATTGCAGCGCCGGGAAGGAACGCATTGTTAGCGTCCTGTGCGGGCTGGTCAGGCTGCTTAAGCATGAGATACCACTGGCCGTCGCGCTTAATGGGGTTGAACATGATGGTCTGCTTGCCGGTGGACGATTCGGGGTCAAACACATATTCATACTTGAGGTCGTTGATGGCAGGGATACTGAAATCATAGTAGATGGGCACAGCATTAAACGACTTCACGGGCATGAGCTCAAAGCGGCGAGCGAGGCTCTTGCGCTCCCCCTCGTTGAGCTTGCGGAGGGTCTCTGTGGAGTCAACCATCTCGCGAGCATAGAGCATGTCGAGAGCGGCGTCAACCTTGCCGTCTTGGAGTGACTGGAGGAACTCACGGCCCATCTGGAGCACCTGGGTGGTATCGGCGTTCTGGAGCTCGGAGGCGAACTGCTCGCGAGCCTCTTCGATGGTCTTGATGTTGCTATCTTCTTTCTTGTCGCCGGAGCAGCTGGCGGCAGCTACAACCATCACAGCAGCAGCAGCGATGGAGAGAATGCGGTTCATTTTCATAGATGAATTATTGTCTGCTTTGTTAATCGGGCGCAAAGATAATAAAAAATGTCGATGTGGTGGAAAAATGAGGCAAGAAATTTCTTGATGGAGAGGCTCAATTGCTTGCGAGGGCGGCAGATATCTCGGTCAAATCAGACTGGAGGTCGGCCACAATCTTGGAGGTGGGGAGCTGACGCCCACGCAGACCCATGCGAATGGGGATGAGAGCCTCGTCAAGCCGGTCGAGGAGGTCGATGCGTCCTTTGCCCAAGATACACTTGCGCAGGGCTTTGATTTTTTCACCCATCTGAATACCCTCCACGAGGCGTTCATATCTGATTGACGAGCGGCCGTCTGGATAAATAAAATAGGTGTCGCCCGGAGCGAAGAGTTTGAATCGAGTGTCGTCGAGCGGATTGTCAGTCCAGTTCTGGTAGCTCCAATGGAGATAGCCGTCGGTACCGGCAGCGATGCAGTAGGCCGGGATATACGCGGCATCGGCCGGGTCGGAGTTGCTGAATATGTTTGGGGCAGAGGTGGCGCAACAAGTGTAGAAGGTGGTGGGGAGGCCCTTCTCGTGGCGCATCTTCAGCACCTCAGCGGGCCAAGGGGATGCCTCGATGGAGTAGGTGTATAGCTTGTCGACCAGCTCGGGATGGTAGACACCGGCGAGTGACACCTTCACTCCGGGGGCATACTTGTCGACTATCGCAATGGCTCTCTGAATGTCGGCGAGACCGCGCTCATCCATAGCCATCACAGTGCGGTCAGTCCATCCCTTTTCATCGAGGTGGGCCTTGAAGGCGGAAAGGAAATTGCCCCATAAATCCTCATATTCAGGAGAGTCAGACTTGGTCTTGAGCCAAGCATATTCTCCTCCTTTGGCCTCGTCGCGATAGCGGAAGTTCATTTCCCACGGTATCATAGAGAAACACTCAATGATGGGGCCTACACCCATTTTGTCCATAAACTCCACATAGCGGTCAAAGTTGGAATAATCATAGGCCCAAGAACCATCGGATTTCTTGAGAGTCTCAACCATGGGGAGAAACTTGTCGTTGCTCTGCTCCCCCCATGGCTCGTAAAACATAATGGTGGTGATGGCCTTTTGACCGGCTCGGGCCAGATAGCGTGCATAAGGCTCCAAGAGCTTGAGATGACTCTCGCTCCAAGGCTCCACGCCATAATATCGAGCCACGGCATAGGGCTGCTGCCACATGTTGAGGTGGAAATAGCCCTCGCTCTGAGGCGACGGGAGGGTCATGCCCTGGACCTCGAAAGTCAAGGGGAGGGAGACCTCCACCTTTCCTGTCGGCTCATTGACCAGCTCGAGAGTCATCTGCTGCCGGCGAACCGGAGCCCGCTCCGACACCTCGACAGTGACCCAAAGAGGATAGTTTCTGCCATGCTCCATGGTGATGGCCGTGTCAAGGTCAATGATGTCGGCCACAGGCCATGGCTCAAGCTCCGGCGGCACCCCGCATGAGCGGAAATCATTGGTCAGGGCATAGCGCATGAAACGAGCCGAGGCATCAAGCCCCTCAGCCCCCTTGATGCGTGGGTAGAGGGTCTTGCCCGTCAGAGAGAGCCCCGGCTCGATAAGAGCCTGCAGACCGGCTCTCTGCCCACGCCAGGCGGTGAAGGTTGTGTCGGAGCGTAAGACAGCTTTGTGAGGACCCGAAGGGGGTATATGGACAGAAGCATCGGTCCAGTGAAACGCATCTTGAGCCATTGTAGAAGAGGCAATGACCATAGAAGCTATGGCAGAGAGCAGAAGTTTCATTATAGAAGATAGATTGGTTGTGGCTGATATATTTTCGGCAAAGATAGTGCAACGTCGCGGCTGTAAAAAATTTTTTGACGGAAATGAGTGAAAGTGTGGCGATAGTTGGCTACCTTTGCAGAGGGTTTTGCCCCATGGAAAGTCAAAACCCAATCTGTCATATTCATCAACTACCAATCTATCACAGATGCTCACTCAGCTAATCAATGCCAAGATATTGACCCCTCAAGGATGGCTCAAAGACGGCTCAGTCTTGATGCGCGACAATAAAATCCTTGAAGTGACCAATTGCGACCTCGCCGTTGTCGGTGCGGACATAATCGACGTGAAGGGGATGTATGTTGTCCCCGGAGGCGTAGAAATCCACTGCCACGGCGGTGGCGGTGGCGACTTCATGGAGGGCACTGAGGAAGCGTTTCGCACTGCCATCAACGCCCACATGCAGCATGGCACTACCAGCATATTCCCCACTCTCTCCAGCTCAAGCGTAGAGATGATCAACCGCGCAGCCGAGACCTGCACTAAACTTATGGATGAGCCCGACAGCCCCGTCCTCGGCCTCCATCTCGAGGGTCACTACCTCAACCAGAAAATGGCTGGTGGCCAAATACCCGAATATATCAAAGACCCCGACCCACGAGAGTATATCCCCATCGTAGAGCGTTGGCACTGTCTCAAGCGTTGGGACGCTGCTCCTGAGCTTCCCGGAGCCATGCAGTTTGGCAAGTATGTGTCAGGCAAGGGCATCCTCGCTTCTGTGGCTCACACTCAGGCCGAGTTTGAGGATATCCGCGCCGCTTGGGAGTCAGGCTATACCCACGCCACCCACTTCTACAACGCCATGCCAGGCTTCCACAAGCGCCGTGAGTATAAGTATGAAGGCACGGTGGAGAGCATTTATCTAATCGACGACATGACCGTAGAGGTTGTGGCCGACGGCATCCATGTGCCGCCCACCATCCTACGCCTCGTCTACAAGGTCAAAGGCCCGGAGCGAGCCTGCGTCATCACCGACGCACTGGCCTGCGCCGCATCCGACAATGCTGAGGCATTTGACCCCCGTGTGATTATAGAAGACGGAGTGTGCAAGCTGAGTGACCGCTCTGCCTTGGCCGGCTCCATAGCCACAATGGACCGCCTGATCCAGACACTCGTACAGAAGGCCGACATCCCTCTCGAGGATGCCATCCGCATGGCCTCTGAGACCCCCTCTAAGATTATGGGCGTTTATGACCGCAAGGGCTCTCTCGCTCGCGGCAAGGATGCCGACGTGATGGTGCTCGACAAAGATCTCAACCTCCGAGCCGTCTGGGCCATGGGAAAGCTCGTCAACGGCACCTTTACCATCTGATTCTATGGGATGAACCATCTGACCTGCCACGAAGTTATTCAGAAAAACACTAATTCTCATCCCCCTACAGAATATGGACATCCAGAACATCATTGCAGAGCTGACCTCGCGCTTTGGCGGCAACTTTGACATCGCAGCAGTGACCCAACATCTCAAGGGCCTTGACCTCAACAACATCTCCATGACCGAGATAATTGCCAAAGTAAAAGATGGAGGTTTTCTCGGCGACCTCGATGGCGACGGCATCCAGGAGAGCGCCTTTGAGGAGATAAAAGGAAAGATAGGGAGCATCTTCGGCAAGTGAGCCGCCCCTTAAAAACTACATCAGGCCGGTGAGTAACAATTACTCATCGGCCTGATGATATATATAATTAGGTGAGCACCCGCCAAGGGCACTCACCTCTCACTCAAATTTATAGCGTAGATAAGACTTATGTATGATTAAATATAATTACTATGTCAAAAGGAAGACCATCAAAGGAGGGCAGTCAGAACATCGTGCATATTCACAGGAACAACGGCCACAGGTACGCGGCCACCAACACCTATACCATCGGAGATGATGGCAAGCGGCATTACCGCTACACGCATTGGGGCACACTTGACGACAACAAGAAATTTTCGCCCGGCATAAATTTCTTCAACGCCACTATCGAGCAACGGAAAAAGCTGGTCTTCCCCGAGGACTGGGACTTGTCAGCCATAGGGAAAAAGTCGCAGAGCGAAGACAAACGCGGGGCGGCAAGAACCTCAAGGGCAATGGCGGGGCTGGCGTCAATGGTGTCGGCGGCCATGACGAGGCGAGGGTCGTAGCTGTGGCTGCAACCTTTGAGGATTGAGACCAATATCGCGGCAATTGCCGCCGGGAGGAGATGGTTCATATGAGAGGGTCAAGAGAGGAGAAGACATGCATCACCGTAGGATAAGAAGCGATAGCGGGGGTCGGCGAGGGCATGGTTGTAAAGTGGGCGCCAGTCTCCGCCGGTGAAGGCCGAGACGAGAAGGAGGAGGGTCGACTTGGGCTGATGGAAGTTGGTTATCATGCCGCGCACTATTTTATAGGTGTAGCCCGGGGCAATGATGATGCGGGTTGAGGCTATAAGACGGGGCATCCTGTTGTTGTCGAGCCATTGCAGCAGGGCTGAGAGTGCCTCAGAAGCTGATAATGCGGGATGGGAGTCGGAGTATGGATACCACTGCGGGAGGGTGAGAGGGTCTTGGCCTATGGCGGCGCGGCAGCCGAGGTGGTAGAGGCTCTCAAGGGTGCGCACTGAGGTGGTGCCCACGGCAATTATGCGTCTGTCGGTTGAGGCGAGTTCGGCAATAAGGCTGCGGTCAACGGCAATCCACTCGGCGTGCATATCGTGGTCGCCGATGGTGGTCGACTTGACCGGGCGGAATGTGCCGGCGCCGACATGCAGGGTGAGCTCACGGCGCGGAATGCCGGCTTGATCAATGGCTTGGAGAAGGGTGGGGGTGAAGTGGAGGCCGGCTGTGGGAGCTGCCACAGAGCCCTCGATTCTGGAATAGACGGTCTGGTAGTCGAGGCGGTCAGATGCCTCACTGTCGCGGTTAAGGTAAGGGGGGATGGGGATAGAACCGGCGGCATCGATGATTTGAGAGAAGGAGAGCTCTTCAGGGGCCCAGGTGAAGCGGATGGATGTAGCGCCGTCGGAGTCGGCTACGGAGCCGGTGATGCGCGAGGCCGAAACCGTGATGGGGCGGCCGTCAGGGGCTGTGGCCTCAAGAGTCACCGATCCATCGCGCCAACGCTTGGCATTACCAACGAGGCATGTCCAAATGCAACCATCGCGTCCCTCAGAGGCGAAGGCAAGATTATAGTCGACGGGAGATAGAGGCTCGAGACAAAAGATTTCAATGGCAGCGCCTGTTGATTTGTGGAAGGGGAGGCGGGCATTGATGACACGCGTATTGTTGGCCACCAGGAGGGAGTCGGTGGGGAGTAGGGAAGGTAAGTCTGTGAAGCGCCGGTCTTCAAGGGAGCCATCGGGATGACGCACAAGAAGGAGGCAAGAGTCGCGAATCGGAGCGGGATGGGAGGCGATGCGATTGTCGGGCAGGGGATAGTCAAAGAGGTCGATGGAGATGTCGCGTGTCATGTAGGGGCAGAAGATATATACGCTCCCGGAGAGCAGGCCTCCGGGAGCGTAGGTGTGGAAAGATGTTGATTATGCTTGGGCGGAGACGATGTCGCGGGTGTCGCGGGCAATCATCAGCTCTTCGTCGGTTGGGATGACGGCCACTTTGACACGCGAACCTGGGGTGGAGATTAAGGTCTCTGTGCCGCGTGTCTTGGAGTTGATCTCGAGGTCGAGCTCCACACCGATAAACTTGAGGGGAGCGCAGACGTCGGCGCGGAGGCCGGTCTGGTTCTCTCCTACTCCGCCTGTGAAGACGATGGCATCCACACCGCCCATTTCAGCGGCATAAGCACCGATATATTTGATGATACGATGGATATACATCTCAAGGCCGAGGTGGGCGCGCTCGTTACCAGCCTTATCAGCGGCTTCAATCTCGCGCATGTCGTTGGAAATCTCGGTGAAGCCGGCCATGCCGCTTTCCTTCTGGATGATGCGCTGGAGGTCGTCAACAGTGAGATTATGCTTACCCATGATGTAGGTCAGAGCACCGGGGTCAACGTCGCCCACACGGGTGCCCATCATAAGCCCCTCGGTGGGAGTGAGGCCCATAGAGGTATCGACACTCTTGCCGTTGAGGACTGCGGTGATGGAGCCGCCGTTGCCAATATGGCAAGTGATGATTTTGGAGTTGTCGGGGTCAAGGCCGAGGAATTCAATGGCGCGACCGGCCACATATCGGTGGCTTGTGCCATGGAAGCCATAGCGGCGTACACCATCTTCCTTATAGAAGCGATAGGGAAGGGGATACATATATGCCTTGGCGGGCATCGACTGGTGGAATGCTGTGTCGAAGACGCCCACTTGAGGGACGGAAGGCATGAGGGCCGATATGGCCTCGATACCGGTGATGTTGGCGGGATTGTGGAGCGGAGCGAGGGGGTAGCAGTCTTTGACTTGCTGGATCACCTCGTCGGTGATGAGCATGCTCTTATTAAACTTCTCAGCGCCATGGACCACGCGGTGGCCAACGGCATCGATTTCGTCATAGCTCTTGATGCAGCCCACGGTTGGGTCGGTGAGCACTTCGAGGATGGCCTTGACGGCGCCTTCATGGTCAGTGAGGCCAAGCTCCTTTATCTGTTTGGATCCATCAGAGAGCTTAAACTTGAGAAAGCCGTCGGGTAGGCCTATCTTCTCTACGCCACCCTCGGCCATTGTAGCATCGGTGTCGGTGTCGATGAGCTTGTATTTCACGCTGCTGCTGCCGCAGTTGAGCACGAGTATCTTCATTGTCGGGAAGTTGATTGATTGTTGGTTAAGGATTATAAAAATCAGAGACCTTTGAGGCCTATGGCCTGATTGGCCGTCATGATGATGGTCTTATATATATCTTCCGGGAAGGCACCGCGAGAAAGGTCGTTGACCGGTGCAGCGAGGCCTTGGAGCACGGGGCCTACAGCCTCGACGCCGCCAAGACGCTGGACGAGCTTGTAGGCAATGTTACCAACCTCGAGCGAGGGGAAGACAAGGACATTGGCTCGTCCCTCAATAGGGGAGCCGGGAGCTTTGGAGGCAGCAACGCCGGGGACAAGAGCAGCGTCGGCCTGAAGCTCGCCATCGAGAAGGAGCGTGGGATCCATCTCATGGGCAATCTTGGTGGCCTCCACCACCTTGTCGATGCGCTCATGCTTGGCTGAGCCCTTGGTGGAGAAGCTGAGCATGGCCACTCGGGGAGTGATGCCGGCAATGTCACGAGCGGTCTGTCCGGCGCTCACGGCAATCTGAGCAAGCTCCTTGGCGGTGGGATCGGGTATGACAGCGCAGTCGGCAAAAATGAGGATTCCATCGGTGCCGAAGGGGCTATCCTCGGGAAGAAGCATTAGGAAAGCGCCGGAGACCACATCGATGCCGGGCTGGGTCTTAATCACCTGGAAGGCAGCGCGGAGTACATTGCCGGTGGTATTTTGAGCACCGGCCACCTGAGCGTCGGCGTCGCCGGCCTTCACCATCAGGCAACCGAGATAGAGCGGATTGGCCGTAGTGGCGCGGGCCTGCTCCATCGTGATGCCCTTGCTCTTGCGAAGCTCAAAGAAGAGGGGGGCATACTTGTCGATGACAGTCTCATCGGCGGGATTGACTATGGTGGCGTTCTTGATGTTTTCGAGGAGGAGCTCATCGGCCAAGGCGAGTATCTCCTTGGGGTCGCCAATGAGTATAATCTTGGCGAGAGAGTCGGCGATGATGCGGTCGGCAGCCTTAAGAGTGCGGGGCTCAGTGCCCTCGGGGAGCACCACCCTCTGGGGGTGTTCCTTGGCTTTCTGGGAAAGCTTGTCAAAGAGTTTCATAGCTATGAGGGATTATGGGAACTTCTATAAATTAATTGGGCCATTACTTAGCTCTCTGTCCCTATTAATTTTTTATGTCCACAATGTTTATTTTGATGCAAAGTTACATCATTCGGCTTAATAATACAACAAAAAATGGGCTATGGGATGCTCTGCAGTGCGACATAGGAGGATGCCAATAAAAAAGAAAAAAAATTAAGATATATTAGGCCGCGGGAGTCTTTCTTTTTGTGTACCTTTGCATTCTTATCACACAAAAGAACTCACAAACACTTGAATGTCCAAGCATTATCCCGATATCGACACAATGGAAGCCCCTGTCTTTGAGCCGGAGGAGCTTCCGGCAGCACCGCGTCGTCCGCGCCGTCGCGTAATGGCCGAGAATGCCGCGGCCCCCCCCATAGTGAGCCTTCCCCCCGAGCCGGAGTCTCTCCGAAGAACGGCTGAGATGCCGGCTACAGAGCCTCAGCAGCCCTCTCGAGCCAAAGCCGTAGCCTCTCCGACTAAAGCCGCAAAGAAAGAGGCCGAGCCTAAGAAACCCGGGCTACTGAGCCGACTGAAGGCCGACAAACGCCCCGGCATGTTTATGGGCGTGGTGTGTCTCATAGCAGCCACATATATCCTAATATCGTTTATAAGCTATATAGTCTCGGCAGGAGCGGCTGATCAAAGCATCATCCATTCATCGGGGCTCGACGGCGCAGTGGCCTCCACGGCCACGGTGAAAAATGCCGGAGGGCCGCTCGGAGCATGGCTCTCAGAGTGTATGATAAGCGGCTCAATGGGTCTCGGTGCCTTTGCCGTGCCGGCCTATCTGGCGTTGTTAGGCATGAGCCTCGTTGGACTCAGACGACTGTCGTTTTGGAGGCTCACAGTTAAGAGCCTCGTGGTGATGATAGCCACATCTGTAGTGGTTGGGATGGTCACCTACCAGATGCCAACGAGCATCTATTGGGGCGGTCTCCATGGCCATGAGGTCAATAACTTCTTACTTGAAGTCACCGGAGTGTGGGGCATGATAGGCGTGAGCGTGATACTCGTAGCCGCCGTGGCTCTTATCTTCCTCAAGCAGATCACCGACGCTATGGCCGCCGCAAACCGGTTTGTGACAGAGCGCCGTGAGGCCATGAGACAGCGCTGCGAGGCTGCCGCCACAGCAGAGCGCGACGAAGAATCAGGAGAGACAGAAAAGCCGGAAAAAGCGGAAGACACCGCGCGTTCAGAAGGGCTTTCAGATATATCTGGCATGACGGAGCATGGTCCTCAGATAGATGGAGAGACGCATGAAGCCGACCAACAGGAAGTGACCATTACCATAGCCGACGACCCCCTGGCCAATCTTGACGACAGCGACTACCAGAGCGAGGGGGAAGTTGTGATACAGGGAGGAGCTGAGCACATTACCGGAGAACCGGAGGTCACCGTGGCCAAGGCTGCACCCATCGAAGAAGCCGTAGAGACGACAGATGAGACCGACCATTACGACCCTACAGCTGAGTTATCACACTTCCGCCGCCCTACGGTTGATCTCCTCATAGACCGCCCCATTCCCGAGGGAGCGCTCAACGACGAGGAGCAAAAAGCCAATATCGACAACATACGCAAGATGCTCGGTACCTTTGGCATCTCCATAGCTCGAATTGAGGCCACAGTAGGCCCCACAGTGACCCTCTATGAGATCGTGCCCGCTGAGGGAGTGCGCATCAATCGCATACGCTCGCTTGAAGATGACCTGGCCCTCTCGCTGTCGGCCATAGGCATTCGCATCATAGCACCTATGCCCGGCAAAGGGACCATAGGTATCGAAGTGCCCAACAAGAAGCCGCGCGTAGTGTCCATACGCTCGATCCTCGCTTCGCGAAAATATCAAGAATCCACAGCCGAACTCCCTATGGCTATGGGTGCCACTATATCCAACGATGTCTATATTGCCGACCTCACCCGCATGCCCCACCTTTTGGTAGCCGGTTCAACGGGCATGGGTAAGTCGGTGGGACTCAACACCATCATTGCCTCCATCCTGTACAAGAAACATCCGGCCGAAGTGAAGTTTGTGCTCATCGATCCGAAGATGGTCGAGTTTTCGCTTTATAATAAGATAGAGCGACACTATCTGGCCGCCTTGCCAGGCGAAGATGAGGCCATCATCACCAATATGGATAAGGTAGTGCCGGTGCTCAACTCGCTTTGCCTTGAAATGGATCAGCGATATGAGCTACTTAAGGCCGCCAACGTACGCGCCGTCAAAGAATATAACGAAAAATTTGTTAACCTCAAGCTCAACCCCGCCAAAGGGCATAGGTATATGCCCTATATCGTGGTGGTGATAGATGAGTTTGCCGACCTGATCATGACCGCCGGCAAGGAGGTAGAGACCCCCATAGCCCGCATAGCTCAGAAAGCGCGCGCAGTGGGCATCCACGTAATCTTGGCCACACAACGCCCCTCGGCCAACATCATCACGGGCGTGATACGCGCCAACTTCCCCGGCCGAATAGCCTTCCGCGTCACACAGCAGCTCGAGAGCCGCATCATCCTTGACCGCCCCGGAGCCAATCAGCTCATAGGTCGCGGCGATATGCTCTTCTCGCGCGACGGCGTGATAGAGCGAGTGCAGTGTGCATTTATCGACACTCCGGAGGTGGAAGCCATCTGCGACCACATAGCCTCACAAGCCGGATTTTCAGTGCCTTATCAGCTCCCCGAATATATACCTGACTCGGCCGGCGGCGGCGAGGGAGGCGGAGTATCTATCGATCGCGACCCCCTCTTTGAGGACGCTGCACGCCTCGTCATAAGCGAGAATGTGGGCTCCACCTCGCTTATTCAGCGCCGCTTTGAAATAGGCTATCCACGCGCCGGAAAGATCATGGATCAGCTGGAGAGAGCCGGCATAGTGGGCGCGGCTCAAGGGGGGAAGCCCCGCAAGGTGAACATGACCATCTATGATTTTGAGCAATGGCTTTCATGTACCGGTACCACCCAGTATCAGCCCGCCTCGAGCAGTGAAGACTGACCGCATGAACCTTTAGCCAACCCAAATTGTTACAACGCCGATGAAAAGCCTTAAGACCATAGCACAAAGCATCCTTGCCCTTATGCTGCTACTGATATCCTCCACACCCCAAGCTATTGCAGCACAGAGCGCCTTGCAGTTGCTCAACAGAGCCGTGGCCATGATGAAATCTGCCGAAAGCATCACAGCCACCTTCACAACCACGGGACAAGGAAACCTTCGAGGGACACTGACCATTGCCGGAAATAAGTTTAGCATTGACTCGCCTAAGATGAAGGTGTGGTATGATGGCAAGACACAATGGACATGGAGCCAAGATGCCGGAGAGGTGAATATCACCGAGCCAACGCCTGACGAGCTGGCCCAGGTGAACCCCTATGCCATCTTGACGTCGCTCAACAGCCGATACAAAGCCTCTTATATCGGCAATCCGTCACAGCGCACCATTCTGCTCAAGCCGTCGATGCCTAATCCGACTGTGACACGAGCCGAGGTAACCTTTGGCGCAGACGAGATGCCATCACGCATGAAGCTTTTCTTCCCATCGGGGGGAATCATGACCATAACCCTGACATCAGTCAAGACCGGATCAAAGCTCCCCGACTCCACCTTCCGGTTTATCACCTCCAAGGCTCCTGGCGCAGAGATTATAGACCTGCGTTAAGCCCCTCAAGCCATATCATAACCAAACACATATATGACCACACGATGCCTTATCATCGGCTCAGGACCTGCAGGCTATACCGCAGCCATCTATGCCTCCCGAGCCAACATATCGCCCCTTCTCTATGAAGGACACCAACCCGGAGGTCAGCTGACCACCACCACCGAAGTGGAAAACTTCCCCGGCTATCCGGAGGGGATCCAAGGCCCACAGCTTATGGATGACATACGCAATCAGGCCCGTCGATTCGGAGCCGACATTCGCACCGGCTTCATAGAGAGCATCGACCTCTCTACGCGTCCATTTAAGGCCAAGGCCTCAGACGGCGAAGAGATTGAGGCTGAAACCGTGATAATATCCACCGGCGCTTCAGCCAAATATCTCGGCATCCCCGACGAGAAGAAATATCAAGGGATGGGAGTGAGCGCCTGCGCCACCTGCGATGGATTCTTTTATCGCAATAAGCGAGTGGCCGTTGTGGGCGGCGGCGACACCGCCTGCGAGGAGGCCCTCTATCTCTCCGGGATAGCCTCCGACGTGTTTCTCATCGTCCGCAAAGACTATCTCCGAGCCTCAAAGGTGATGCAGCGCAGAGTGCTTGACAATCCTAAGATTAAGGTGCTATTTAACACCAACACCGTAGGGCTCTATGGCGAGGAATTTGTAGAGGGGGCTCACCTCGTGGAAAATGTTGGCACCCCCACCGAGCAACGCTTTGATCTGGCCATCGATGGATTTTTCCTGGCCATAGGCCATCAGCCCAACACCAAGCTCTTCCCCTCCGTAGAGGTGGATGAACAGGGATATATCAAGACCGCGCTCCCCACCACCGCCACCAACATCCCCGGCGTATTTGCCGCCGGCGACGTAGCCGATCCAGTCTATCGTCAGGCCATTACGGCTGCCGCCTCCGGTTGCCGCGCTGCCCTCGACGTGGAGCGTTTCCTAATGGAAAATTCTTAAGCTGACTAATTTCTATAGCATATGGGCTCCCGCAGACAATCCTGCGGGAGCCCATATGATTATGTGCTTATGGTCGCGAAGTTATTTGACAGTCTGTCCGTCGGGCCCGACGAGGATGATGTCGCAGGGGCTGAGGGTGAAGGCGGCCTTGCGCTTGGCGCGGAACGTGATGGTGATAATCTCGCCGCTCCCATCGGCCATGGGCTTAGTGCCACGATTGACAAAGGTGGGATAGAGCACCTTGTCGCCGGAGGTATGGAGTCGGTCGTAAGTGAGATTGGCCATCTCATTGAGGCCGGAAGCCTTGATGCCTATATACTCAAAGTCGAGAGCATTGTAAGGGAGGGCAAAGGAGAGAGCATTGATGGCCTTGAGAGCCTTGCCGCTCACAGTAACAGTAACTTCATCACCGGCATTGACAGCACGACGAGGGGCGACGGCAAAGGTCAGGGAGCCCTGCGGAGCTGTCAACACAGAATCGGGAAGGATGAGACCGCCATCAAGCTCACGGGCCACGAGAGAGATATCGTAGGCATCGATGAGACCATTGGCGTTGACATCACCTACCGACACATAGTCAAAGTCAGAGTCGCCACGGCGCAGGCCGGTATAGTTCATATACGAGGTGAAGTCGTTGTCGTCTATCTTTCCATCTTTGTTAATATCGCCTTGATAGTAAGGCTCTGAGCCGGGAGTGCGGAAGATATAAAGCTCTCTGCCGCTCACGTAGTTACCAACGGCCTTGTCGACGTTGATGCGGACATATCGAGCATCGGGGTGACTTTCAAAGACAAAGGTCTTCACGGCCTTGTCGCGAGCCCATTCAAAGGCTACAGGCTCGCTCCAATCATTGCCATTGATCGAGGTCTGGACAGAGCCGGCGAGGATGGTGCCGTTGCCTGCATTGTCGCGCGGGAGATACTCCATCTTATCGAGATGGTTGACAGCGACGAGATCGGCGGTGATAGTGCATGGGAGAGCGTTGGTCTGATACTGCGAGTGATAGATGTCGCCGCTTTCGGCAAAGTCAAAGAGATGCCAGGCCTCAAATCCCTCCTGGTCGGGCGAGGATGCACGGCCGCGGATGTCATGGATGGCATGCTCAAGAGGATTGCCGAGGGTCTTGACGGCTATCTCGGTCCAGGGCGACTGGCCATCGGCATTGACCGCACGAACCTTGAATACATAGTCGGTCTCAGGCTGGAGGTCGGTAAAGGAGAGTGAATCGGCAGCAATGGTGGAGTAGTTCATACCATCAAATTCCACCTCATAGAAGTCGGCATTCTCAACCGTGGCCCATTTGGGCGTTACAGCATAAGGCTCAACAACGCTCTGAGCAGCCA
Organism: Alloprevotella sp.; assembly: GCA_023663135.1. Classification (GTDB taxonomy): domain Bacteria; phylum Bacteroidota; class Bacteroidia; order Bacteroidales; family Muribaculaceae; genus Paramuribaculum. The sequence goes on along the minus strand of JAMPIE010000002.1, from coordinate 43,740 downwards.
TGGGAGCTGAGAGGGAGCCATGGGAAGCGAGGAGCTTGTCGGTGGTGTCGTACTTATACCCCTTCACAGTTACCCGGATGCCATTCTCGGCAGTGTTAGTAGTGGCAAGGCGGACGAGAATCTGAGGATTTTTGGTGATCTTGACAGAAGCAAACTCGCTGCCGGGGGTGGCAAATGTGTTGAGCTCGGGTGCAGGATTATAATACCATATATTTTCGCCGCCGCGGTTAAACTCCTCGAGGGTCGATACCCTGGTGAGCTTCACCTTTGAACCTATGGTTGACTCAACCGACTTAGGCATCGACGTCGCATTGATAATCAGCTCTGTAGACTTCATGGGCTGCATGCCTTCGAAAGAACCCTGGGTGGGAGCAACATCGATTGAGAGGACATCCTTGTCGGAGAGGGTCATGGAGATATGGGTAGTGGCACTTTGGCCGCGAAGGTAGGCCTCGGTGGTTCCATCGTCGTCATACTCGGTCATCTCCGATGTACCGGGGGCGGGATAGAGCTCGTAAATGCGGAGGCTCTTATTGATCTCGGAGGGATTGTTGTTGGGGTTGACCATGGGGATGATGGCGCCTTGTCGCACAAACACGGGCAGCTTCCACACCGGAGCCGGGAACGAGTTGATCACGCGTCCGCCATGGTATGCATCGCCGTTGAAATAGTCAATCCAGATCCCCTCGGGGAGGTATATACCATTGCGAATGTCGTTGCCCTGGTCGTCGGAGGCAGTGGCTTGGTATATGGGGGCGATGAGGAAGTCGGGACCATAGAGATATTGGTAACGTGTGGCCGGAGAGTAGGTGTAGGTGTTGGGATAATCCAAGAACATTGCCCTGATAAGAGGCTTACCATCAACAGCCTCGCGAGCATAGGTGTAAGCATAGGGCATCAACTGGCTCTTGAGCTTGAGGTAGTGGCGGTTGATGGATGTATAAGGCTCGCCCATTGCCTGGGGATATTTTTCATTGGCTCCCCAGCCATCCATATTAAGCTGCATGGGGGTCCACGTCTTCCACTGGAAGTCGCGAGTGTTTATCACCGGCTTTTTGCCGCCAAAAATCCCATCCATATCGGATGTGATGTTGGGGTTACCGGCCAGGCCTGACCCTATGTAAGTGGGGATATGGAAGCGGATATACTCCCATTCGCCGCCGGTCTGGTCGCCGCTCCATATGCCGGCATAACGCTGAGTGCCGGCCCATCCGTCGAGGGATATGATGAAGGGGCGGGCATCGTTGCCATAATATGGCATTATCTCGCCCACGTCAGCCACACCATTGAGGCCAAAGGAATAGCCATAGCCCACCCAGGCAACGTCGGTCTTAAGGACGCGGACTCCGGCATCGCGCACCTCGCGGACGATGTCGCGCTGGAGCAGGGGCTCAACTCCTTCCTTGGGATGGAGGTCGCTCTGAGTCCAGAGGCCAATTTCGACACCCTTGGAGCGAGCATAGTCGCCAAACTGTTTGAGGTTTTCAACGTTGCCTTCCAGCGAGCCTGTCTGTCCATATCCGGCTCCATAGCCGTCGTTGGGGAGCACCCATCCCAAGGGCATATCGGCATTGGCATAGCGGTCAACTACGGCGCGGGCCGAGAACTGATAGTTGCCGGGGAGCTCGCCGTTGAGGCTCTCTCGGATACCGCCATTGTCTTTCTGACTCTCGCGGTAGCGAATGCCATCCTCGAAGAGCACACCGCGACCCGTGGTGTCGGGAGTCCAATAGTCGCGGTTATAAGCATTGAGGTGACCTTGATAGAAACCAAACTTTGGGAGGAGCACAGGATTTCCCGTCAGCTGATAGAAGTCGTTGAGGAGGCCGGTGGGGGTGGGGCTTGCCATGACAAACATATCAAGGTAAGGGGCAGAATGAGTGAGGACCACAGTCCCGGGCTTCTCTGCGCCGAAGTCATATCGTCCGGGCTCAAAGGTGTGGAACATGATGCCATAACCTCCGGTAGACCAAAAGAATGGGGCAGGAGAGCAGACACCGCCATCGGTCCATGAGTTTTGATTGACAATCTCAATGGCGCGTCCGCGATGGGAGAAGCGACCGTTTTGTACACCACCGCCATAAAACCATTCGCCATCCTTCTCCTTCAGCCCGAGGGTAAAAGAGTCGTCGTTAAACGCAGTGGGCTCGGTCTGCTCAATGAGCAGATTGCCATCCTTGTCAGTGACGGTAATCATCCCGGCGGAGTCAACGGTGACAGTTACGTCGGGCGAAGCCACAATGGCGTTGCCATTGGCGTTGGACACTGAGATGACGCCAGAGAGGGGTCGGCGAGGAGTGGACACTAAGATGTCGGCCGGAGGAGTTGCTATGGGGTTACGCACAATTCCTCCCTTAGGATCGGCAAAGAGGCGGAAGATGTTGTCGCCATAAAAGTCGATAGTGAGAGTGAGTCCGGAGGGGAGGCTCACCTCGGCCGTAGTGAGGTTTATGAGGCGAGCTGTCGGAGAAGCCGTGGCCGTCACAGGCAGCGGAGCGGCCATAGCACCGGCAGGCGTTTGCCCGATTATGGTCAGCGCCATCACCGCAGCGGCGGCCTGCATGGAGCCGGACAAGAGTCTTTTCATGATATGATGGTTAAGGGTATTTTCCCGTTTTATGAATATTAGGCAAAGGTAGGCAAAAACTTTGTTTCGCACAACTCTATGGGGGCCTAAGTTGTTGATATATGAAATCAACTACCGGGCTTTCCGGCTATGGCTTGAGGCCCATTATTATTCTCGATTATGAAAAATATGATTTTAGGCATTGCCGTTATAGCTACTGCCCTGGGATTCTCGGGGTGTGTGAGCAGCGGCAAGTACAGGAGCCTTCAGGCCAGTTATGACAATCTTCAGGCTCAATATAATGAGCAGAAGGTGTCGCTTGCCGAGAGCCGCACCGGAGGCAAGAGCCTCGAGCAACAACTTGCTGATGCTCGAGCCACCAACGCTCAGCTGCGTAAGGATTATGATGATATGCGCCTTGCGCTCAATGCCTCGATGGATCAAAACTCTCAGGGCAACAAGAATATAGCGAAGCTCGTTGATGAGATTAACGCCTCCAATCGCTACATCCAGCAGCTCGTGGCTGCTAAGAGCAAGAGCGACTCGCTCAACCTTGTTCTTACATCCAATCTCACACGCTCGCTAAGCGCGTCGGAGACAAAAGATGTGGATGTGCGTGTGCTCAAGGGCGTGGTCTACATCTCTTTGGCCGATAATATGCTGTTTAAGAGCGGGAGCTACGACATTAATCCCGCTGCCATGGATGTCTTGAGCAAGATAGCAAAGATTATCAAGGATTACAGCAACTATGACGTCCTTGTGGAGGGGAACACTGACAATGTGCCCATCTCGCGGACTAATATCCGCAACAACTGGGATCTGTCAACGCTTAGAGCTTCATCGGTGGTGCAGGTGCTTCAAGACCGTTTTAATGTCGATCCGGCGCGGATGACTGCAGGTGGTCGAGGCGAATACAACCCCGTGGCCTCCAACTCAACAGCAGAGGGGCGCCAGCAAAATCGCCGGACACAGATAATCATCACTCCGTCGCTCACACAGTTTATGGACTTGATAGACAAAGCTCCTGAGGCCGACTATTTCCGCGACAATAAATGATTATCTAAGAAAGCGAGATGTGAGGCCGCCATAGGCATCAATGCGCCTGTCGCGCAGGAAGGGCCACCAGCGGCGGACATTCTCACAGCGCGTCATGTCAATGTCAACTATCGAGACCACCTCTTCATCGTCGGAAGCCATGTAAAGGAGCTCGCCCTGGGGACCGGCCACAAAGCTGGAGCCCCAGAAGGTGATGCCCCCGGTGGCTTCCGAAGGGTCGGGCTCGTAGCCTACACGATTGACAGTCACCACAGGGAGGGAGTTGGCCACAGCATGGCCTCTCTGGACGGTGATCCATGCCTGGCGCTGACGCTCGCGCTCATCATCCGTGTCTGTACTTTCCCATCCAATGGCAGTGGGATAGATGAGCATCTCAGCTCCGGCGAGCGCCATGAGGCGAGCGGCCTCGGGATACCATTGATCCCAGCACACGAGCACACCGAGGCAACCCACCGAGGTCTGTATAGGTTTGAAGCCGAGGTCGCCCGGGGTGAAGTAAAATTTCTCATAATAAGCCGGGTCGTCGGGGATGTGCATCTTGCGATAGATGCCAGCTATGGTGCCGTCGGCCTCAAATACTACGGCAGTGTTGTGATAGAGGCCCGGGGCACGACGCTCAAAGAATGAGCACACTATGACGGTCTTAGTCTCCAGAGCCAAGGTGGAATAATAGTCGGTGGCCTCGGAGGGGATACCTACTGAGAGAGAGCAGAGATCGACATCCTCACATTGGCAGAAGTAGAGTGAGTCGTGAAGCTCCTGATTGACAATTAGCTTGGCACCCTTGGAGGCAGCGAGGCGTATTGCCTCGGCCAGGCGCTCGCGATTTGCTGAGATAGAAGCTGTCTTTGACTGTTGTATGATGGCGGTGGAAAGTGTCATAAGGCTAAATGATGGCTTGGAGTGGGATTTGCATGGTGGTGCAGTGAAGTGAGCCGTGCTGGCCAACTAATACCCGGCAATCAATCATCTCCACAGGACGGTTGAAAGCCTCCCGGATGATATTGCATGCGAGGAGATCTGTGTCAGGCTGGCCATATGATGGGATGAGCACCACCGAGTCGAGAGCAAGGAAATTAGCATAGGTAACCGGCAGGAACGAGCCGTTGTCAACGTCGAGGATTGGCTCCGGCAAGGGTAGAGGGATGAGCGATAGGGTATGTTCGGCAGCGGCGCGTTGCAGCTCCTCTTCCATCAACTTAAGCTCCTCATAGTCGGGGTGATATGGGTTGGAGCATGAACAATAGAGCACCTTGCCACCGGGGGCAAAACGAGCTAAAGTGTCGATATGAGAGTCGGTGTCGTCGCCTGACAGAGCGCCATGATCGAGCCATATCTGCCGGTCGAGGCCAAGCTCAAAGGCCAGCAGGGCTTGTATATCCTCCTTGGAATGAGCCCCGTTGCGATCGGGGGAAAGGAGACAGCGCGATGTAGTGAGCAGCAGACCGTTGCCGTCGGTGTCAATAGAGCCACCCTCAAGGATAAAGCTGCGTCTATTGACCAGAGGAGCCTTAAAGCAGCCATGAGCCTGAAGGGCAAGTGAGGCAAGATTATCGCGATTGGCGGCAAACTTAAGTCCCCAGCCATTAAACTGGAAGTCAAGGAGGCTCCAATGGCCTAAGTCTTTATCAATAACGGAGATGGGGCCATAATCGCGAGTCCATGTGTCGTTGGTGAGATAGTCTACAATATGTAATAGCTCTGAGTAACCAATAGCGGCCTCTGTCTTCTTAGGCTCGGGGGAGAGGATAATAACCGGAATATTTCGGTCTAAGAGACTGCGAGCAATCTGACTAATGCACTTTTGTGCCTGATCCAGCACCGGAACCCAATCGGTCAATTGGTGAGGCCAAGCCAGGAGGACAGCCGAGGGATGTTCCCATTCAGCCGGGAGGATAAAGCTTGGAGGGTTATTCCTCATTATCATAGTCGTTAAGAGTGTCCCACACTTCGTTTTGCCGGTCAAGATACTCTTCACAGTAATCGGCAAAACCTCTTTTCTCAGAAGAGCCGGTCTCGTGACACCACTCGCGATATATGGCGCGAAGGTCGGCATCCTCGGCCATTGCCTGCTTGAATGCCCTCTCGGCAATGTCAATACTCTTGTAGTTAGTCAGATAGTCGTTGAATATCGATGTGATTTCGTTGTCGTTGTCCATGATGTAAGATTCGCGAGGGGAGAATTTCCCTCATAGGTCGAGCCAAAGATAGTAATAAAAAAACAATGGCCTGATATTTTAACATCTGTTTACTGTGGATATAGAGTCTCAATAGGCCCGGAGAGCCAAAGACGAGCAGCGGCCTTGGCTCCGTCGAGATCCATGAAGGTGCAGTTGCCGCAGTCGCGAGCTGAGGCACCGGGAATTTCTCCTTCAAAGTCTGCCACATATTCCATAGTTTCCATTACCAGGGGCATTACGTCGGCAGGCGTAAGGTTGCCTTGAAGGATAAGATAATTGCCGGTGCAGCATCCCATCGGGCCCCAATAGACCACCTTATCGGCCCAAGAGGGATGGTTGCGCAGGAAGGTAGCGGCAATATGCTCCATGGCGTGAAGTGCTCGCGGCGCTACGGCCTCCTCTCGATTAGGGAGGGTGATGCGTATATCAAAAGTGGTGACAACGTCGCCCGAGGGAGTAACATCCTGGCGGGAGAGGAAGACACCTCTTCCGAGACGAGTGTGGTCGATGGTGAAGCTGGGAATTTTATTCATGACGCACAAAGATAAGCAAAAGCCACATCGGAATGTCCATCATGACTAAAAAAAATGTAATTTCGCGGCGTGAAAACGCTAATCCGACAGATATTCATCACCCTCCTTGTCGCCACATTCTTCCCCGCCATGGCCAAAGGCAACGGCTTTATCCGCTTCATGGCGCGATGGAGCGACATGACCAAGAGCATTATGAGCCAAGCCACAGGCTATATCCCGCTTGATTCAATGGTGGGACTTGGGCCAGTATCCTCGTTTGTGGGCTACAACACCCTTGAGGGCTTCAGGCTCGGGGGCGGATTAGCCACAACCGTGACCCTTTCGCCTCGTCTGGGAATAAGCGGCTATGGGGGATATGGCTTTCGCGACCATCGCTGGAAGTATGGGTTGGAGGCTGAGTGGCACTTCATCCCCGCCAAGGGATATTTTGATTCTTATCGCGTCAATGCCATCAAGACAAGAGCAGGATATGACACATATGCCCTTGGCGATGATGCTCTTGCCCCGGAGCGACGTCGCACGCCAATCAGGCTTGCATTTCGGCGAAACGAGATGATTCTTTATCGACAGATGGCCGCAATAGGATATATCTACGAGCCCACTCGGCGCTCAAGTATTGAGGCCGGGGCTGCACGCGAGAGGCTTTATCCCACCCGCTACCTATCCTTTGGCCCTTTGGCCACGATCGACGCGTGGCGACTGACGGCCGAGGGCATGTGGCGCCCACGAGGCGATTTTTTTCAGGCCACCAACCGACGTATAGACACCAAGCCGATGGCTCTGAGACTCAGAGCCAGACTGCAATGGGTGGAGGGTGCCTCAAGCCACGACAACACGTCGCTCGCCATAGCCGAGATTACGGCCGACAAAGTGACACCCATAGGAGGCCGAGGAGCTACAGTGTCAATCCTTGCTCATGGAGCATATACGGCTGGGCATGGGCTATTTCCTCTGCTGCCCACTCTGCCAACGAGCCCCTATGTGATATGTCGCTTCGGAGCCTTTGCTATGCTCCGACCCATGGAGCTCGGTGCCGACCGATATGTCGACCTCCATACACGCATAGATGATGGAGGCCTGCTACTGGGGATGATTGATGCCATAAAGCCATTGGGAATCTCTCTGACAGCCTCGGCCGGCATGGCTACCGGCGGACAATATTGCCTCCGCGGCGCAAGCGTGGCCACTGCCCCTTTGCGTTGGAGCCATCCCTACGGCGAGGCCGGCGTGGGGCTCGATCATATTCTCGGCATCGGACGAATAGAATATGTGTGGCGACTATCTTACCGCCACATACCGGGGGCGAGGCGCAATGGCATAGCCATAGGTATAGACTTCTCGTTTTAACGTAAGACATGTTGAACTACAGAATATTATAGATATCAGTGCTCACCAAGCTATTCTTTACATTCTTCAAGATAGGAGCCTTCACCTTTGGTGGAGGCTGGGCCATGATCTCTATCATAGAGAAAGAGGTGGTTGACCGCCATCGCTGGCTCTCGCGCGAAGATTTCCTCGACCTGTTGGCAGTAGTCCAAGCTCTGCCAGGTATCCTTGCAGTAAACTTCGCTACAGCCGTGGGTGATAAGATTCGCGGCCGCGCCGGCTCAGTAGTGGCCGCCCTGGCCACCATCATGCCCTCATTTCTAATGATATTGGCCATAGCCATCTTCATCACCCCTGAGCTCATCAAGAGCAACGAAATAGCCTCGCATATCTTCATGGGTATACGCCCGGCAGTGGTAGCGCTTATTATAGCTCCGGTGTTTACCACCGGGCGCTCGGCCAAGCTCAATAAGTTTACGATACTGATACCGGTGGCAGTTGCCCTGCTCATATGGAGCAAGCTACCGGTAATCTCAAGCCCCATCCTTTACATAATCCTCGGCGGCGTGACCGGGTATATCATCCACCGACGCAACGCCCGATATTTTACCGACAAGACCCCTAAGCCATGATATATCTCAGACTGATTTGGAGTTATCTAAAGATTGGCCTCTTTGGATTTGGTGGCGGCTATGCCATGCTTGCTCTAATAGAGAGAGAGATAGTGGGCCCCGGCTGGATAAGCGAGCAGACCTTTACCGACATTGTGGCCATCTCGCAGATGACCCCCGGGCCCATTGGCATCAACTCGGCCACTTACATTGGTTACGTGGCTCCCGGGATAGACAATCCCGCCTTTGCCAATCCTCTGTTTGGTATCCTCGGGTCAATATTATGCACATTGACGGTAGTGGTACCCTCATATTTTCTTGTGCTCTTTATGAGCCACTATATCCGTCGCCACAAGGAGAGTGCCATAGTTAAGGGGGTATTGTCGGGTCTCAGACCGGTATGTGTGGGCCTCATAGCCTCAGCAGCCCTCCTGCTGATGAACTCGGCCAATTTCGGCACAGAGACCTACCAGGTGATGTGGTCGGTGGCCATATGCGTGTCCTCTTTCATCGCCGTCTATTTCGCCAAAATCCATCCTATCCTCGTGATAATAGCGGCCGGAGTCATAGGGCTTATTGCATTTTAATCCAACGGTTAACACAATCTTTACATAAGTGACATATCAAGAGACTCTCGACTATCTCTTTGGCTGCTTGGCCATGTATCAGACAGTGGGTCAGGCTGCTTATAAACCAGGCCTCGACACTGCCCGCACCCTCGACGCCATGTTTGGCTCCCCCTCGCGGCGTTTCAGAGCCATACATGTAGGGGGCACCAACGGCAAAGGTTCCACGTCTCATTCCATTGCCGCAGTGCTTCAAGCAGCCGGCCTCCGAGTGGGGCTGTTCACGTCGCCCCATCTCATCGACTTCCGCGAGCGCATCCGCATCAACGGAGAGAAGATACCCCGCGAGGCAGTAATCGACTTCGTGGAGAGATACCTCGGCATGGCGAATTGCCACATCAGCCCTTCATTCTTTGAGCTTACCACCGTTATGGCCTTTGAATGGTTTGCCAAGGAGGAGGTGGATGTGGCAGTAATCGAGGTGGGGCTTGGCGGAAGGCTCGACTCCACCAACATCCTCCCATCCCCCCTGCTGAGTGTCATCACCAACATATCACTCGACCACACAGCCCTCTTGGGCAACACCTTAGAGCAGATAGCAGCGGAAAAGGCCGGCATTATAAGGCCGGGGGTGCCTGTCGTGGTGGGTGAGAGCGGTCCGCCAAGCGTGAGAGAGGTTTTTGCATCCAAAGCCGCTCGTCTTAGCGCCCCAATCGAGTTTGCCGACGACTCCCCTCTCTACGGTGAGATCTTTCCTAATCACATCCATTACCCCTCTACCCCTTACGGAGCCATAGATGCCGACCTGTGTGGCGACTGCCAGACACGCAATATGTCTACCATCCTCGCCGCCCTGGCTCATCTGCCTGTCGGGCCGCGTGCCGTAAAGGCCGGGCTCAGCCGCGTGACCGAGTCAACCGGGTTGATGGGGAGATGGATGACGCTTGGCCATGACCCGCTGGTGATATGCGACACCGGCCACAACATAGGCGGGTGGAGCTATATCACCCCCCGTCTCTCCTCCATCCCGGGGCATAAAGAGATAGTCCTTGGTTTTGTCAACGACAAAGATGTTACCTCTATCCTGAGATTGGCTGCCACCATCCCCGACGCCACCTTCCGTTGGACCCAGGCCTCAGTGACCCGCGCGATGCCCTCAAGCGAGCTGGCCTCATTGGCAGCCACGCTCGGCATAGCAGGAGAGGCATATACCACGGTAGAGGAAGCCTACAAAGCAGCCCACTCGGCCGGCTCCCCGACGATATTTGTCGGTGGCTCCACCTTTGTAGTAGCCGATTTATTAGCCCTCAATAGCTAAGTAATTTTTTGGAGATTACTAAATTTCCGTCGGCAATCATTATCTTTGCAGAGTCATCACGCAATTCATCCCATTATGGAAGCCAGTCCGCTCTTTACCATCATAACCGTCACATATAACGCCGAGTCCACACTGCCGGCTACGCTCAAAAGCATCGCGTCGCAAGACTATGCCGGGGAGATAGAGCAGATAATCATCGACGGATCATCAAAAGACTCTACCGTGGAGATAGCACGGGAGTTGGCTTTACCCGGGTCTGTGATAGTCAGCGAGCCCGACCGCGGGCTCTACGACGCCATGAACAAGGGGCTTGAGCGAGCCCATGGTCTCTACCTGATCTTCCTCAACGCCGGCGATGCCTTCCATGGCCCTGATGTCTTGAGCCGCTATGCCGAGGCCATCAGGCGCGAGGATATGCCCGGCATCGTCTATGGCCAGACCATCTTAGTGGACAATGAGCGGCGCAAGGTGGGAGAAAGGCACTTCCGCGCTCCCGAGCATCTTGACTATAACTCCTTTGCTGATGGTATGAAAGTGTGCCATCAGGCTATGGCCGTGCTGCGCAGCATCACCGGCCATTACAACCGCCTCTACCGCTTCTCGGCCGACTATGAATGGACCATACGCTGCCTCCAACACTCAAGAAAAAATGTCTACGTCGGTCCCGAGCCGGTGATAGATTATCTCAGCGAAGGGGTGACAACCAACAATGAATATAAGTCGTTACGTGAACGTTTTCGCATCATGTGTTATTATTATGGTATAAAGGCCACGTTGCTGCGCCATGTCGAGATCTTCTTCCGTGGCTTTGGCCGCAAACTCAAGGCCCATTTCAACAAATAATGATGACACTCAAACGAAAACCTTTATCGCAATGAAATCAAGAATAACCCCCGGCTCATATGGGAAGATGCCAGAGGCAATGGGGCTACGCATTCTGCCATGCCCACCCACATGGGCCATACAGTCGCTCTTAGTCACCATCTTCATGTGCCTCCCCTTAGGAGCCATGGCCATGTATTTTTCCTCAAAGGTGGAGGAGCACTATGCTCTGGGACGATATGACGATGCCGCAAAAGCCTCAGATCGAGCCCGGACGCTCATCGCATGGTGTCTCTATATTGGGACGGTGGCTTGGCTGGTCGCAGGCTGGCTGTGGTTCACCGGTACACTCCGACCATCATTCCTTACATTTACCATATGATTCTTTTCAACACCACTTTTATCCTCGACCCAAAAGCTGCCCCCGAAATGTTTCTTGAATGGGCAAACCGGCTATATATCCCCGCCGCCATGGCCTCGCCCGGTGTCAAGGGTCACACTATGGCCCTGGTAAACGCCCCCCACGATGATAGCCGTAACTATGCCATACAGTTTGTGATGGAAGAGGAAGCGGCTGCTGCCGTATGGGAAACCACAGCCGAGCCTCTGCGCCACGAGCTTGAAAAGCTCTATGGGCATGGCCACGTAGTGTGGTTTTCAACATATATGGACGTCATCTCCCATTCATGGCAGCCCGGCGATGGCAACGACTGACCACTACAACCGCATTATTATAGGCATCGACCCCGGCACCAACGTGATGGGCTATGGGATACTGGGCATCACGAGACAAAAAAAGGCAGAAGTAGTTACCCTCGGCGTGATCCAGCTATCCAAGTTCGAGGATCATTACATGCGATTGAGGCGCATCTTTGACCGAGTAACGGGCCTTGTCGACGCCTACCACCCCGATGAGATGGCCCTTGAGGCCCCTTTCTTTGGCAAAAACGTACAATCTATGCTGAAGCTTGGCAGAGCTCAGGGAGTGGCAATGGCAGCAGCGCTCGAGCGCGATGTGCCTATAGCCGAATATGAGCCTCGCAAGGTGAAGCAGGCCATCACCGGTAATGGTGCCGCCTCTAAGGAGCAAGTGAGAGAGATGCTTAGACGCATGCTCACACTTCCCGACGACACCCTCGAAGGACTCCCTCTCGACGCCACAGATGCCTTGGCTGTGGCCATGACCCATTTCTATGAATCAAGCCGACCTGACGCCGGAGGTAAGGGTGCCAAAGACTGGAAGAGCTTCATTGCATCCCATCCCGAGATGGTCAGATAGTTAATCAACTTTTTTTCTAACCAATCAAATTTCATTCCCTCATTATGAAGATAATATTTTTTGGCACACCGGAATTTGCAGTGGAGAGTTTGCGACGCATTCATGAAGAAGATAATGGCATTGACGTTGCGGCTGTAGTGACCGCCCCCGACCGGCCTGCCGGGCGTGGCCACACGCCCCGTCTTAGCGCCGTGAAACAATATGCTCTTAAAGCAGGATTGCCTATTATGCAGCCGGAGAAGCTTCGCGACCCCGAGTTTATCAGCGCATTGCGTGAGATTGATGCCGACTTATTTGTGGTCATCGCCTTCAGGATGATGCCCGAAATGGTATGGTCCATGCCACGCCTTGGCACCTTCAACCTTCATGGCTCGCTCCTACCGCGCTACCGTGGTGCCGCCCCAATCAACTGGGCTGTAATCAACGGCGAAAAGGAGACCGGTGTGACCACATTTTTCCTCTCCCACGACATTGACACCGGGCCCATAATAGCGCAAGAGCGCATAGCCATTGGCCCCGACGAGAATGTTGGAAGCGTCTATGACCGTCTGATGACGCTCGGAGCCGACCTCACCCTTCAAACTCTCCGCGACATTGAAAAGGGGAGGGCAGTGACCACCGAGCAAATAGCCACCGGCATTGAGCCTACCCCCGCTCCCAAGATTTTTACCGAGACCTGTCGCATTGACTGGAGCCGGTCGGCTCGCGACATCCACAATCTCGTCAGAGGCCTCTCACCCTATCCGGCCGCATGGAGTGAAATGACAATGCCCGATGGCGCGGTGGTAAAGGTCAAGGTCTTTGCCACACGACTTCAGAAGCCGGGCGACAGGCCTGAGGCTCTGACTGTGACCTGCGGCGACGGAGCCCCCTTGGCCATACTGGAGCTTCAACCGGCCGGTAAAAAACGCATGGATGCCTCAGACTTTCTTCGCGGCCTCCACGGAGGCACCCCATCCTTTATATAAGCCCGTTTATGGAAAAATGGAAGACCCTCAGCTCTGAATATATCATCAAGCGCCCATGGCTAACAGCCCGACGCGACCGCCTTATGATGCCCAACGGGCACATCCACCCCGAATATTACGTCCTCGAATATCCCACATGGGTCAATGTAATAGCCATCGATTGCGAAGGGCGATTTGTCATGGTCGAACAATATCGCCACGGCCTCGATGACATCTTCACAGAGCTCGTGGCCGGAGTGGCCGAGGAAGGTGAGACTCCCCTTGAGGCTGCCAAGCGTGAGCTGGAGGAGGAGACGGGATATGTGGGAGGCGAATGGACGCTCAATTGCGTTCTCTCGGCCAACCCCGGTAGCCAGAACAATCTATCTTATTCCTTCATCGCCCGCGATGTGGAGCCCCGAGGCAACCGCCATCTCGACGACACTGAAGATGTAACGCTCCGGCTACTCACCGAGAATGAGGTCTTTGCCCTCCTTGAATCCGACTCTATGAAACAAGCTCTAATGGCTGCTCCTCTCTGGAAATATTTTTTTATGAACCGACTGTAACAATATCGGGTGCCTATCCGTCCTAATGGTAAAGAGCATCGCTATCAAGCCGCTCTCTCATTCTTCACTCTTCGCCACTATGCCATTGGACATCCAAGCCTTCAGCGCCTTAGCCTCGCATCTTCGCTGCCGTCTCCTCACGGCCGCAACCCGATGGCTTGCCGATGCCCCCAAAGGATGTGATGCCCCCGATGATATTGTGCAAGATACATTGCTGCGCTTATGGTCCATCCGCGACCGTCTCGATAGCTACACCGACCCGGAGGCACTGGCTATGGTGATGGCCCGGCGCATAACCATCGACGCCCTTAGGCGCGTAGGTGTCCGACAGGCAACATCATTAGATGACTCATATGATGTGGCCGATTCTTCTCTCACGCCCGAAGAGGCTGTGGCCTCAGATATGGAAGAAGAGGCTATCGCTGGGCTGATTGATGCGCTCCCTTCAAGGCAAGCTATGATCTTGAAGATGCGACATGCCGATGGCCTGGAACTTGACGAGATAGCCTCTGTCTCCGGCATCAGCGAGGGCAATGTGAGAGTGCTTCTCTCCAGAGGCCGTTCACGGCTTCGGCAACTTTATATGACTCAACTCAATGAACATTGAAATGATTACCTCCCACAATATACTGAAACCCTCTGAGGCTCGTTGTCTCCTTGACCGCTTCGACCAGGGGCTCACAACCCTTGACGAGGAGAAATCACTATTTGATTTTTTTCACCAAGCATCACTCCCGGCCGACCTCGCCAGGTTGCGACCACTGATGGCCTGGTATGAAGGAGGATGTGTGGGCACTCCGGCCTATGACGCTAAGGTTGACAACAAGCGACGCTTCAACCTCCGGCCTCTCCTCTCTATGGCAGCCGCTGTAGCTGCTATAGCGGTGGTGGCCATATCCGCATGGATTATGCCACGAGATGTTGCGACAAGTAACGACGACTTTTTTGCCATGTATGCCGGGAGCTACGTGATACGCAACGGAGTAAAAGTCAGTGACCCAAATTTGATCCGCGACGACATCCTCCGCTGCCGCGAGCGCATTGACAGCGTCAACGCTCTCGTAGCCGCCTCTACCGACACCCGAAGCACCATGGAGAATCATCTCCGCCGTCGTCTCGCATCAAGCCCCCTGGCTCTTCAAGCCGCCATAAATATAGTGTGTAAATAATCATCACCGCAATACGATATGCTTAAGACCTTAATCCCTATCCTTCTTTTCCTCATCGCACCAATAGGTACCTTTGCCCAAAAAAACCTTGATGCCCTGGTTAATAGATTTACCGACGGCCAGAAAGGCGTTGAGATAATCTATTCAGAGCAACGCGACCCTGTCACTCATCAGATTATAAAGCAAGACAATATGATCACGTCAAAAGACAGCGGCCTCCTTGACGAGATCCTGAAGGCAATAAACCTTGACCGACAGTCGGCCATCAGCTATTCTAAGGTTGACAATGATATAGTGACAGTTGTGTTTGAGAACAACGGCATCACTTCCACTTACTCTCTCATAGTCGACGGCAAGGAGTGGATGTTTACCTCATCTAAGATACCCACCAAGGCCAAAAAGGCCGCCGGGAAATAACCGCATCATCACTCATATGAAAGGAGCCGCTCTCGCGAGTGGCTCCTTTCAAATACCTTATTAATCAAAAAGCTGTTTCTAAGTATCGTTCTCTATTGGAAAGACGCATGGCGGGCATGGTTAGTTCAAGTTCCGCAGGGCTTTTTGATTTTTTTAGCTTTTTAGTTATCAAGTGTTATTTATCGTCGGAAGAGATGGCCTTCCAGATGCACACGGCAATGGCGGCGCCTACGAGCGGACCGACAACCATGATCCAGAAGTCGCCCCATGCTCCCGGTGAGAATACGGCCGGACCGAATGAGCGAGCGGGATTGACGGAGCAGTTGTCGACGGGAATACCAACGATATTGACAAGGCCTAAGGCAAGACCAATGGCCAGGCCGGCAAAGTTGCCAAAGCCTTTCTTGGCATCGGTGACGCCAAGGATTACAAGCACAAAGGTCATGGTGAGAAGCACCTCGGCAAGGAGTGCCATGCCTGGAGTAGCACCGGGCTGCAGCACGTTGGCAGCAAGGTCGGCGGTTCCGAATGTGATGCCTCCAAAATTAAAGCCGGGAGCAAGGGATACAAAGAGAGCAAGGAGGCCGGCACCGGCTGCAGCTCCGATGAGCTGGGCTACTACATATCCACAGAAATCTTTACCATTCATGCGACCGGCGAGAAGCATAGCAAAGGAGACTGCGGGATTGACATGACAGCCGGATACGTTGCCAATGCAATAGCAGAGACAAATAAGAATAAGGCCAAAACAGAGACCGATGCCAAGGCCTCCGATGGAAGGACCGGCGAGCACTGCACTACCGCATGCAAGGAGCACCAACAGCATTGTGCCGATAAATTCAGCAATGAATTTCTTCATAATAAATAGTTGAGATGATTAAGTGTTGAAAATCAACGTGTATTGTTTTGGCAAATGTAGTCATTTAAATTTGATGGACAACTCTTTTGCATGAAATAAATTTTGTGTTCTAAAAAAATCAAAAAAAATTTGGTGGAGATAAAAAATAGCCCTACCTTTGCACTCGCAAACGGCGGGATAGCTCAGTTGGTTAGAGCGTCGGATTCATAACCCGGAGGTCCCGAGTTCAATTCTCGGTCCCGCTACCCAAGGCAAAGCCTCATCCAAGATTGGATGAGGCTTTGCCTTGAAACCATCCACTCATACAAGCCAACATGGGCAGCCCGCTATCGCTGGGCTGCCCATGTTGGCTTGTATGATAGGTGCTTATGTTAGCGACGGATGCGGATAGGAATCAGCGAAGGATGGTCAGGTATCTTGTCAAAGACGAGGATAAGATGGCCGCCGCCACCGGCACCGGCCATCTTGAGGGCAAGCGAGCGAGGTTCCCAGTAGGATATATATTCCTCCACGCCAGGCTGTATCATGGCTGGGAACATGTCTGTTTGGGCCTTAAAAGAGTCGCGATATGCCTGAGCAAAAGCAGGGAGATCGCGTGCCATCATTGCATCCCAACAACGCTCGGCGGCATCAGTGAGCCGCCCCACCTTCTCGGAAGTTATATCTTTACCATCAACTACGGAGCAACCCGGACGGCGCGGAAACATGGGGAGGAGGGCTATATGGCTCTCCAGCCAGGAGATGACCTCCTCGTCATGGGTCTGCTCAATCTTTGATGGCCAATAGCGCCCTTCATAAAAATGGCGTGTGACACCAGTCATGCATATCCCAATAGAGTCTTGCGCTCCGGATATAAGGCCGTCGCTCTCGGGATCGTTCTCAAAGCAGAAGAGTAGGCGAGCGAGCATCTCCTCGTTATAGTCGGGGAGCTCATAAGGCCATATCTTACGAGCGGCATTACGAGTGGAGGTTGACATTCCCCCACGCTCCATGAATTCCACTGTCGGCTCAATAGAGGCTGTGATGGCCCATCCGTGGCCATGCTGGGAGACGTAAGGCTGGTCAATCCATGTGCCTGCGATGTCGATACGATAGGGGAGGCGAGAGGGGACGCTGGTGCGCAGAGAGGTGGTCGAACGGGCCTCGAGCCCCTCGTCGGGCTTACGCTCCAAGACAATGTATTTGATGCCCCTCTCCTGACAGAAGAGACGCTTAGCGTCGCTGCCGCCATCGGAATTTACAACAAAGATATTGGGCTTCAGACGATCAATGGTGTCGATGAAATCGAGCATCCCGGAGCCACGATTAATAGAAGCGTCGGTGACATAGCGGATGGCTTTCACCATATAAAGGCGTTCCTTCTCGGAGTAGACCGGCTTATGATGCTTAAGCTCCATGATGGTGGAATCAGAGCCTATGCCAACATAAAGGTCACCATAGGCCGATGCCTCCTTAAAGAAAGCTACATGACCCGAATGAAGCATGTCATAACATCCGGAGACAAACACCTTGGGGCGGGCTGGTAAGTCGAGGCTCATCGCTTATTCTTCCGGAAATGAGTTGATGATGGGGGTCATCTTGGCTCGTATCTTTTCGGTAGCGAGATTTCCTATTGAGCCGAGATGGGAATGAGATAATTCGCGAGTGGGCTTGTAGCGGCCTTCCTGGACGGCGATACCCACACTCTTGTAGGCATCGCGAAAGGGCACCCCCTGGA
This sequence comes from Alloprevotella sp., assembly GCA_023663135.1. Taxonomy (GTDB): domain Bacteria; phylum Bacteroidota; class Bacteroidia; order Bacteroidales; family Muribaculaceae; genus Paramuribaculum. The sequence goes on along the minus strand of JAMPIE010000002.1, from coordinate 25,805 downwards.
GCACGAGCCTATTGACATCTTCTACTGTGAAAAGATAGTCATATCGAGGATCATCAAGGATATTGTCTCTGACTGTAATGTGTTGGAGCATGAAGATGGCCATATCGATACATGACCTGAGCTCAGTTGTGGCCGGGAAGATTATATCCTTCATCAGCTGCAGGTCGCGGTTATAGCCTAAGGGGAGGTTGGCAGTCAGGAGAGCCAACTCGTTGGGGACAGCTTGGAGGCGATTACACTTGCCGCGCATTATCTCCCACACGTCGGGATTTTTCTTGTGGGGCATGATGGATGAGCCGGTGGTGAGATTGTCGGGGAAAGAGACAAATCCAAAGTTTTGGCACATCCACATGCAGATATCCATGGCCATGTGTCCTAAGGTGGCGGCAATGGCAGCAATGGCAGCTGCGGCTGCGCGCTCGGTCTTGCCGCGGCTCATCTGGGCCGCCACAACATTATAGTGGGGTGCCTCAAAGTTGAGCAGACGGGTGGTCATCTCGCGGTCAAGCGGGAAGGAGGAGCCGTAGCCGGCGGCAGAGCCGAGCGGGTTTTGATTAGCCACATGATATGCAGCTAAGAGGAGCTGCATATCATCAACAAGGGTCTCAGCATAAGCCCCAAACCACAGTCCGAAGGATGAGGGCATAGCCACCTGGAGGTGGGTATATCCGGGCATGAGTTTATCCTTATGCTTCTCGGATAGGGAGAGCAGGAGATCAAAAAGCGAGAATGTGGCATAAGCAATATGGGTAAGCTCGTCGCGCATGAAGAGCTTGAGATCAACGAGCACCTGATCGTTGCGCGAACGTCCGGAATGGATCTTCTTACCAAGGTCGCCTAAGCGCTCGGTTAGCAGAAATTCCACTTGGGAATGGACATCTTCAACCCCCTCGGCGATGGCAAACTCACCCCGGTCTATCATCCGGGCAATGTCGGCGAGGGCATCGAGGAGCACTGGCAGCTCCTCCTTCGCCAGAAGGCCAATAGACTCGAGCATACGGATGTGGGCCATAGAACCCTGAACATCATAGCGTGCGAGTCTCAGATCGAGGTCGCGGTCGTTGCCCACGGTAAATTTTTCTATCATTTTGTCGGGCTCAAAGCCCTTGCTCCAAAGTTTCATATGTCAAAGGGAGATGTGTCGGATTAACTGTATATAGGTCGGGATAGCCTCCTCTATCTCGCTAAGGAGGATATATTCGTCGGCTGTGTGGGAGCGGGCCGAGTCGCCGGGACCCATCTTAAGGGATGGAATGCCATGCATTAGAGCCATGTCTGAGGTGGTGGGGGAGATAAAGGTGTCGCGTTCCAGAGCTTTTGCGGCTCTGACAAGGGGATGGTCTTGGTCAATGACTGAGGCATGTATGCGAGTGGAGCGTGGAGTGAGGCTACATCCGGCCATCTCCTGAAGCATGACGGCGGTCTCTTCGTTGGTGTAGGCGTCGGTGGTGCGCACATCGACCACAAACTTGCATTGGTCAGGCACTACGTTATGTTGAGTCCCAGCCTGAATCATTGTGATACTCACCCTGACAGGGCCGAGGATTGGGCTCACCTTCTCCGGACTAAACTCTCGCAGACGGTTAATAGCCTCAATGGCAAGATATAGGGCATTTATCCCCTCGTTGCGGGCGGCATGGCCGGCCTTGCCGATGGTCATGCCATCGAGCACCATGAGACCACGTTCGGCTATGGCAGCTCTCATGCCGGTGGGCTCACCGACGAGTGCCATGTCAATACTAATGCCTCTTGAGGCCATCTCGGGAAGGAAGGCTCTCATCCCCTCCGGGGCCATGTTTTCCTCGGAGGCAGTCCAGGCAAAGAGGAGATTGACGGGTAGGGGCTCATCCTTGAGGGCCACGAAGGCTGAGGCAAGCGATACGCCCGATGCTCCGGCATCGTTGGAGCCGAGGCCATATAGTCGCCCATGCTCTACGTCGGGGCTAAAGGGATTGCGGGTATAAGAAGGGGAAGGCTTGACGGTGTCGTGGTGGGAGTTAAGCAAGAGGGTAGGGCGTGATGGGTCGTAGTTCGATGCAAGAGCCCACACATTGTTATGAATCCGCTGCGGCTCGACGCCACGTTGAGCCAGCCATTCAGCGATAATATCAGCAGTAGCGGCCTCATTGCCCGACAGCGACGGGGTGGCAATCAGTTTCTTCAACAGCTCTATGGCCTGGTCAGTCATTGGTGATTATGGTGCCTCGCGAGGTGTTTATAAGGTCAGAGCGACATATCCTTACGCTCTCCACTCCCATCGATGTTGCCACTAAAGCATTGGTAATCTTGGGGATCATACCTCCGGCAATTACACCGCTTTCTTTGAGAGGGCCAAATGTCGCTGGCGTAATAGAGGGGATAAGCGAGGATGGGTCGTCAAGATCGGCCATCACGCCATCTTTCTCAAAACAGAAGGTGAGGGTGGTGGAAGCTTTGTCAGCAACGGCTATTGCCACGGCTGATGCCACAGAGTCGGCGTTGCAATTGAGTAACGTGTCGCCGTCGATGTCGTAGGCTAAGGCACAAAACACCGGGGTAAGGCCCGAGTTGATGAGCGAGATTATAAGCGGGACATTGATATATGACACCTCAATATCGCCCACAAAGCCATAGTCGATGGGCGTGGCCGAGCGCTTCTTGGCGGGAATAACGCCACCGTCGATGCCACTGAGGCCAATGGCGTTGCAGCCATGACGACGGAGGGCGCCGACGACACGTTTATTCACCAGACCGGCATAGACCATGGTAACCACCTCGAGGGTCTCGGCCGAGGTGACGCGGCGCCCCTCTATCATTGTGGTAGGTATCTCAAGGCGCGAACTAAGGCGCGTGGCCTCTTTCCCCCCGCCATGGATGAGTATCTTAGGCCCGGGGGTAGCAGCAAAGTCGGCAGCAAAGCGGTCGAGGGCCTGGGGGTTGTCAACCACATTCCCCCCAATCTTAACTACGGTGATATCAGCCATTGCGCCCGTCTTGAATGGATTGAAGCATGCGACTTATCACGGTCTGAGCCGATATTTCGCGATTGGCTGCCTCGGGGATCACCAGGCTACGCGGCCCTTCGATCACATCGTCGGAGACTATCATACCTCGGCGCACCGGCAGGCAGTGCATGAAAAAGGCGTTGTCGGTCAGGGCCATATGATCGGTGTCGATAGTCCAGTCGCGGTCGGTGGAGAGTATTTTACCGTAATTGTCACCGGCATATGCGCTCCAGTTTTTGGCATAGACAAAGTCGGCATCGGCAAGTGCATGTCGCTGATCATAGTCGATAGTGGCTCCGGCGGTAAACTTAGGGTCGAGCTCGTAACCATGGGGGTGAGTCACCACTACTTCATATCCGGCCGCAACCATCCATTGGGCAAATGAATTGGGGACAGCCTGAGGAAGCGCGCGGGGATGAGGCGCCCATGTCAGCACCACCTTTGGCTTAGCCTTTGTCTTATACTCCTCTATGGTGATGAGGTCGGCAAATGCTTGGAGGGGATGTACGGTGGCCGACTCCATGCTAAACACCGGCCTGCCCGAATATTTGATAAACTGATTGATGATGCGTTCCTCATAATCCTCGTCCTTGTCTTTTAGGCCGGCAAAGGAGCGCACTCCGATGATGTCACAGTAAGAGCCCATGACAGGGATTGCCTCGAGAAGATGCTCGGCCTTATCACCGTCCATGATGACGCCACGCTCGGTCTCGAGCTTCCATGCCCCTTGATTGACATCAAGTACCATGACGTTCATTCCTAAGTTCATGGCAGCCTTCTGTGTGGAGAGGCGTGTGCGAAGGCTCGAGTTAAAGAAGAGCATAAGAAGGGTGTAATTGCGCCCGGCAGATGAGCGAGCGTAACGTGAAGCCTTAATCTGGAGGGCTTCGGCAATGGCCTTGTCAAGCGGGCCTATATCTGATACATTTAGAAACTTATTCATTGAGGAGCTGCTTGAAGTGGGTCAAGAATCGGTCGGCTTCGTCAAGGGAGAGGCATAAGGCCGGGAGGAGACGGATAGTGTCGGGCCCGGCTCCGCCGGTAAAGATCTGGTGGTCAAAGAGGAGACGCTTGCGAAGGGAAGCGCCATCGGGGAGGTCGAGACCGATCATCAGGCCGCGGCCGCGTATGTCGCTGATGCCTGCAACCTTAGCAAGATTGTCGAGAAGATATTCACCGACAGAGGCCGCATTGGCTATGAGATTTTCCTCAGCAATGACTGAGAGTGTGGCAATGGCAGCGGCGCAGGCCAGGTGGTTACCACCAAAGGTGGTGCCGAGCATTCCTTTGCTCGCCTCAATGGCTGGTGAGATAAGGATGGCTCCAATGGGAAAACCATTGGCCAGCCCCTTGGCCATTGTAATGATGTCGGGGCGGATGCCAGAGCGTTGGTGGGCGAAAAACTGACCGGTGCGACCCATGCCGCTCTGTATCTCATCAAGGATGAGCAGGGTGCCTGATGCTTTGGTGGCCTCGCGTAGTTCACGTAAGAATTGGTCGGATGGCACGCGTATGCCTGCAACGCCCTGAATGCCCTCCACAACGGCGGCGCAATATTGGCCTGTGGCAAGCTCCTTGCAAGCGGCCTCAATATCACCAAATGGCACGAAGGTCACATTGGGAGTTGTATTAAACGGCGCTTGGATCTTGGGATTATCTGTGGCGGCAACGGCTCCCGAGGTGCGTCCGTGGAATGCTTTTGAGAAAGCGAGGAGCTTAGGTCTACCGGTGGCAAAGGAAGCGAGCTTAAAAGCATTCTCGTTGGCCTCGGCGCCTGAGTTGCAAAGGAATAGCTGGTAGTCGGGATAACCCGATAGGTCGCCGAGGAGGTCGGCCAGGCGCTGCTGGAGACTGTTTATCACCGAATTGGAATAAAATCCGAGTCGAGCCACTTGATCGCTGATTGCCTTTATGTAGCGAGGCTGTGCATGGCCGATGGAAATCACGGCATGCCCTCCGTAGAGGTCAAGATAATCGGTGCCGTCGGCGGTGAAAACATGGCATCCCGCGCCGCTCACAGGCTCAATGTCATATAGTGAATAGACGTCAAAAAGATTCATGGGGATGGATAGGTGGAGGGATTAGAATGCCGATGGCTTGAGCCGGAGACCTGTTCGCTGGTCAAGGCCGAAGATAAGATTGAAATTCTGGACGGCCTGACCTGAGGCTCCTTTAATCAGATTGTCTATTGCCGCGGTGATAAGCAGACGATGACGTATGGGATCCTCCTGGACAGAGATTATGGCCTTATTAGTGTTGACCGCTTGCTTGAGATCTATGGGGCCTTCACTCACTATGGTGAAGGGATGACCTTCATAAAACTCCTTAAAGAGCTGAAGAGCCTCTCCTGGCTGAAGCGTATTCTCAATCTGCGTCATGGCAAATATCCCTCTGGGAAAGTCGCCCCTTACTGGTATGAAACATATCTGCTCTTGGGTGATTCCGGGTTGAAGCGACGCAAGAGACCGTGTAATCTCGGCAATATGCTGGTGAAAAAAGGGTTTGTACACGCTCAGGTTGTCATTGCGCCACGAGAAGTGGGTGGTGGCTCCGGGCTTCACTCCGGCTCCTGTGGATCCGGTGACAGCGGTGATGGCAATTGAGCCTGCGAGGGCCCGCGCCTTGGCCAACGGGAGGAGTGAGAGCTGGATGGCGGTGGCAAAGCACCCCGGATTGGCTATGAGCTGTGCCTTTTTAATTTTATCAAGCTGGAGTTCCGGCAGGCCGTAGACATATCCGCCGGTCTCGTCGCGGAAGTCCTGGGCAAGGTCGATGACCTTCAGGCCGGAGGGTCGACTATTCTGCTCCCAAAACTCACGACTTTTGCCATGTGCAGAGCAAAGGAAGAGGCAGTCAATCTCGTCAAGCGGATGCTCCGACGAGAAGCAAAGCGTAGTCTCGCCAAGGAGACCTCCGTGGACAGATGTCACGGGAGCTCCGGCGTTGCTCGTTGAATGTATAAACTTAATCTCAGCCTCAGGATGATTGATGAGCAGGCGGATAAGCTCGCCGGCTGTGTAGCCGGCGCCGCCTATTATTCCTACCTTTATCACAATACTTCGTCGGGCTTAATGCCGTTGGCCACTTGTTTGTTGTGATAGATCTTCATCTGGTTGGCCAGAATCTTTGTAAAGCCCTTCACGTCGTCGGCTGTCCATGCCTTGTTGACCTCGCCATATTCGCCAAAGTCAGTCTTCATGAGATCAAAGGGTGAGTCGACGCCCACAAGGGTATAGGTCCGAGGATAGAGGGTGAGTTCCACGGTGCCGGTGACGTTGCGCTGACTCTCGGCGAGCATGGCCTCAATGTCGCGCATAACAGGCTCAAGATATTGAGCTTCATGGAGGAACATTCCATACCATGTGCCCACCTGATCTTTCCAATACTGCTGCCACTTGGTGAGGGTGTGCTTTTCGAGCATTTTATGGGCAGCAATGATGAGGATGGGACCGGCGGCCTCAAAGCCCACTCGGCCCTTGATGCCGATGATGGTGTCGCCGATGTGCATATCTCGGCCAATACCAAAGCGTGAGCCGATGGCCTCCACGGCCTGAATAGCCTCCACGGGATTGTCGTAGTTCTTGCCATTGACTGCCTTGAGCTCGCCCTTCTCAAAGGTGAGCATAAGCATCTCGGGACCTTCGGCTGTAATCTGTGAGGGGTAGGCGCTGTCGGGGAGGGTCTGCTCTGACTTCAGAGTTTCCTTGCCCCCTATTGAGGTGCCCCAGAGGCCTTTGTTGATGGAATACTCCATCTTCTTAAAGTCGGCCTCATAACCGCGCTCTTTGAGATAGTTAATCTCATATTCGCGAGTAAGGGTGAGGTCGCGTGTGGGGGTGATGATCTCTATCTCAGGAGCAAGGATCTGGAAGGTGAGGTCAAAACGGACCTGATCGTTGCCGGCACCGGTCGAACCGTGGGCCACGGCGTGGGCACCGATTTTCTTGGCATACTCGATAATGGCGATGGCCTGGAAGATACGCTCTGAAGAGACGGAGATGGGATATGTGCCGTTGCGGAGAACATTGCCCGCAATCATATATCGGATTGACTTGTCGTAATACTGACGGGTGATATCGAGGGCGGCGTGAGAGGCGGCACCTAAAGCCATGGCTTTCTTCTCGATGAGGGCAAGGTCGTCGGGGGTGAAGCCGCCTGTGTTGGCTATGGCGGTATGAACTTCATATCCGAGGTCGTCGGAGAGATATTTAACGGCAAACGATGTGTCGAGGCCGCCGCTGAAAGCGAGGACTACTTTCTTCTTTTGCATTTTTGTAGGAGGGGGTTAAAGGTGGGGTGAAAGATGAGATGGGAGGAGATGATGGCGCTCGATGAGAGCTCCGGCCGCAGAGGCTACTCTTATTATTTAAGGTGTAGCAGCTTCTTGAAAGTGTTTTTTACCAAGAGCATATAGGCATTTGGACGGTCTTTAGGCTCAAGGGGCTGCGCCGGGTCATATAGCATGCCGGTGCAAAGACACATGCGGCGATTGTTGCGAGTGAGGATGTCGTAGTTGCGACAGCCCTCACAGCCGCGCCAAAACTCCTCGTCGTCTGTAAGCTCTGAGAAGGTGACTGGCTTGTAGCCCATTCTCGAGTTGAGCTTCATTACCGGGAGACTGGTGGTGATGGAAAAAAGTTTGGCAAAAGGGAAACGTAGTCGAGCCAGCTCGAAAGTTTTCGCCTTGATGGCGCCGGCAAGGCCAAGATGGCGATACTCTGGATCGACAATCAGGCCCGAAGTTGCGACGAAATCGCCATGCCCCCAGCATTCAATGTAGCTGAAGCCGACGAGACGGTCGCCATGGAGAGCCACCACACTCTTGCCGCCATTGATCTTCGCCGCGATATACTCGGGAGTCCGTCGTGCGATACCGGTGCCGCGCTGAAGCGCTGACTCGTATATCAGGTTTACGATGGTCTCGGCATAACGTGCGTGCTCTGGCTCGGCATAAGTGACGTTGATGTCGGAAAGTTCCATTGTTGGAATGTGTTGAGTAAGTGATTTAAGTGTTCTGTGAATTTGCTTCTTATTGCTTTTTGAGTAATAATTCGGCAAAGATAGTGATAAAAACAATAATATTTGCCTTATTCGGCTAAAAAGTGTAATTTAGCGGCATGATTCAACCCTCAAGCCAATATTGCGCTGCCGGCGAGTGGTGGACCGCCCCTGCCGAGAGCCTCTCGGGCCGTCTTATTATGGTCACCGGCCGCCGCGACATATGCCGTTTCCGGGCCAATCCTCGGTTTATCTATCGGGTAGAGATTTCGTGGCCTTATGAAGGCGACGCATCAGGCATGCCCGGCCCTGACACTGCCCGACTCATGGAGAGCGCGACGGCTGCCCTCCAGCAATGTTTTGACAAAGATCCAGTGGCGGTTATGACCGGCATCTTTACCGGCGATGACGAGCGTAACTGGGTGTTTTACACTCTCTCGCTCCATATCTTCGGTCGAAAAATAAACGAGGCCTTAGCCGACCTGCCGACGCTTCCTCTCTCTTTCTCTGCGTCCGACGACCCTCACTGGGAGGGTTATGACGAAATGGCTGAGACTGAAATTAAGCTCGATTAATATTATGGTGACACAAGACGAACGCCTAAAGATTGAGGAGAGGGCAGTAGAGCTTCTTCGCACTGTCTACGACCCCGAGATACCTGTTGACATCTACTCATTAGGCCTTATATATAAAATAGACCTCGACGACGAGAGATGCCTCCATGTCGACATGACTCTCACGGCTCCATCCTGCCCCGCGGCCGAGTTTCTCGTTGAAGACACTCGCATTAAGCTCGAGTCAATCGACGGGGTGAAAAGCGTAGATATTCAGATCGTATTTGAACCTGAATGGAACAAAGACATGATGAGCGAGGAGGCTAAGCTCGACCTCGGCTTCCTTTAATCCCCATGGTCTATTTCTTTAGCGACGCACATTTAGGCGCTGGCTACATTGACAATCCGCTCCAACAGGAGAGGATTATAGCTGCGTGGCTCGACTCCATCTCGTCCGATGCCGACGAACTTTACCTCTTAGGCGACGTGATGGACTACTGGTTTGAATACCGCAATGTGGTTCCTCGCGGACATGTACGTGTCCTCGGAGCTCTGGCTCGTTTGGCCGACAAGGGCGTGAAGATAACATGGCTGAAAGGCAACCACGATATATGGATGACCGACTATCTCTCTTCAGAGATAGGATGCAAGATTGTCGACGGAGTGCTCGACACCATGATATATGGCAACCGCTTTGTCATGGAGCATGGCGACGGAGTTGGAAATAAGCCATTGTCATTTAGGATTCTTCGCCATATCTTTCGAAACAAGCCTGCCCGCCTACTCTATGCCGCCATCCATCCTCGCTGGACCAATGGCTTTGCGCATGCCTGGAGCGCCCATTCGCGTAAAAAAGGCGGTTATTCCGGTGGCAATCAAGCCATAGGGCATATAGCTCAGTGGGCAAAGGAATATGAGGAGACACATGGCAAGGTCGACCATTTCATCTTTGGACATCTACATTTCCCACATCAAGAAATCCTCCCTTCCGGAGCCACTTTTACTATCCTCGGCGATGCCTTCAAAAAGATGAGCTACGCACGATTTGATGGCGAAAAATTGACTCTAAAAACCATGTCCGAAATCTAAAAAAAATGATATTAACAATCATTAACATACGGCCCTGAAGCATCTATCACTATGTGTCGACCATCATAACTCATTGAAGTACATTAAATTAATAAATCATCATACCGATATTGAATAAAACAGAGTTATGAAATAATGTTGCATAACATATTAAAAAACTTGAACCAGCGCCCAAAATGGGTTTACCTTTGCGTCACGAACATAAAGCAATCTTTTTTACCTTAGAAATTGTACCTATTGGAAACTCATAAAAAGGGACGCCGGGAAGGCGTCCCTTTTTATCTGTAATATCGCCCAAAGGTTGTCGATTTGTCCCAGATCGCTTCCCTGCAATTAAAAATTTTGTCTAATTGGAGGATATATTCACAAAATTTAGCTAAATTTGCAGCCTTATTCAATCCGACCGACAAAATAAACCATGTCAACGATGCTCGCTGCATTCCCTCTGCCGCGAGTCTCAAACAGTCTCAAATGAAGCTATTACAAGCTAAACTCGCCCGCTACACTGCCCCCCAGGAGGCTAAGGCCCTGGGAATATACCCCTATTTCAGGGCCATCTCTTCTGAGCAAGACCCGGAAGTAATCATCAACGGCCGAAAGGTGTTGATGTTTGGTTCTAACTGCTATTCCGGCCTTGTCAACGACCCCCGCATTAAGGAGGCCGCCATTGAGGCGACTCGCAAGTATGGCACTGGATGTGCCGGATCGCCTTTTCTCAACGGCACCCTCGATCTGCATAAGCAGCTTGAAGCGCGTCTGGCCGAATACATTGGGAAAGAGGACGTAATGATTTATTCCACCGGTTTTGAGGTTAACCTTGGCGTTGTCTCTTGCCTCACCGGTCGCGAAGACTACATCCTGTGGGATGAGCAAGACCACGCATCTATTATCGAAGGACGCCGTCTGTCATTCAGCCAAAGCCTTAAGTATAAGCATAATGATATGGAGAGCTTGGAAAAGCAACTCCGTAAGTGCGACCCCGACAAGGTCAAGCTCATAGTCTCTGACTCGGTTTTCTCTATGGAGGGCGATGTGGCCAATGTCCCTGCCATGGTGGAGCTTGCCAAAAAATATAATGCGTCGTTGATGATCGACGAAGCCCATGGCATTGGCGTCTTCGGCAAAGGCGGTCGCGGAGTTTGCCATCACTACGGCGTCTCAAAGGATGTTGACCTAATTATGGGCACCTTCTCCAAGAGCTTTGCCTCTCTTGGCGGATTTATTGCCACCGACAAAGAAATTACCAACTTCCTTCGCCACCACTCTCGCTCTTACATTTTCACAGCCTCTATTACCCCGGCATCCACTGCCGCCGCCCTTAAGGCAATCGATATCATGGAGGCTGAGCCTGAGCGTCAGGAACACCTTTGGAAGCTCACTCATATGGCCCTCGACGGATTCCGCAACATGGGATGTGAAATTGGCAACACCTCCACGCCCATAATCCCGCTCTTCATCCGCGACAACAACAAGACCTTTGCCATAACCCGCGACCTGCTTGAGGAGGGCATCTTTGTTAATCCCGTCGTTAGCCCTGCCGTCGCTCCGCAAGACACTCTTATCCGCTTCTCCCTTATGGCCACTCACACCGAGAGTCAAGTTGCTACTGCCCTGGAGAAAATCCAAAAGGTGTTCCGAAACAACGGCATCCTCAACTAATCGCGCCTTAAATAACTATACAGATATATTAGCGCGGAGGGCATCTTTCATGTCCTCCGCGCTTATAACGCATATGATCAATCTCACCGACAATCTTCAAGAATGGATCTCAGCCCATGCCAACGATGACACCATTAGGCTAAGGCTACGCCATCATGGCGATGCTTCACTCGCCTTTGCCATTGCCCAGATAGAACGTCGGCGCAAGGGAACTAAGCGCTTTCCAAAAGCTTTGGCATGCCCCGGCTTTGTCATCCCTACTTCGCTCGCGGTAGAACAGGCCACGTCTGAAGCCATTGCCTCAACACATGCCGACATCATTGGCGAATCCCGTCACCATCTCGACCTCACATGTGGCCTTGGCATAGACGCCTTTGAGATGGCCCGACGAGGGACTGATGTCACAGCGCTCGACATCAATCCGGAGGTGGCTCAGGCAGCCAATCATAACGCACGCGTCCTCGGCTTATCAGAGCTTCTTCATCCCCTATGCGCCGACTCGGAGATATTCCTCCGAGACGCCGGCAATAGGGAGTGGGATTCAATCTTTATCGACCCGGCTCGCCGCTCTGCTGATGGGCATAAGTTGGTGGCTCTGTCAGAATGTGAGCCTAATGTAACCGTTCTTCTGTCAAAGATGCTCAAGCTCGCACCACTGGTGGTGGTCAAGGCATCCCCAATGCTTGATGTGACCGCAATAGCCGGCGAACTCAACTCAGCCACGACTCTCGGACAGGTGAGGCGTGTGATAGCCATAGGGACTGCCACGGAATGTAAGGAGGTGGTGGCTGTGGTGATACGAGGCTACCATGGACCCACCCTTCACGAGGCTATTACCCTCCTCCCCGGAACGGATATGCCCGTCATTTTCGAGGTGTCATCAGAGGCCGGAGAAACAAAGCTTCCATCCATCCCCTCTGTAGGAGATTTCCTTTACGAGCCCTTCCCTGCAGTAATGAAAACTGGAGCATGGGCTCAGTTGGCCACTCTCGCCCCTACTCTCGCCCCTCTCCATCCTAACACACATCTGTTTGTCTCCAAAAAGGAGATCGTAAACTTTCCTGGAATAGCCATGAAAGTTGAGATGGTGGCTGCAACAGGTGGAAAGGCGCTGAGATCGGTAGCGCGTGACTACCCGGTGGCCAATGTCACCACCCGTAATTTCATCATGTCGGCTCCGGCGCTTGCCAAGAAACTACGCGTAAAAGAGGGGGGATATGCCAGAATCTACGGCGTAAGAGCCGGGATTGACGAGGATCCAATGATTGTCGTGGCCTCGCCGCTGTCATAGCATGGCGGCGCAGGGGAAAAAATATGAGCGAATAAAGTCGGCCGGTCTAAGGATGCGGCCCGAGGTGACAACAAGGTCAATGTCGATGCTTACAATGCCCATGGTCTTCTCCTGTGGGGAGCGTCCAAGACTCCGCTCTGTCGCCTTAAGCTTATGATTGAGAGATTGCTCCGAAGCCACGACAAGAGGCGGAGAGGGGAGGGTGACGAGAGCTACGGAATTGGCATACATTCGCGGAATCATCATTGGCGGATGCATAGCCATGGCATGTATATCAGGAGTGACAAAGGTGTGGGTCACATCCCTTATGTCAAGCCATTCAGAGAGGGCTCTGAGACATTGAGCTATCCTTTGCCCTCCATCGTCGCGGTTAGAGCCCAGAGACAGCATTGCTTCTGAGCTTATAGGCCTTAAATTGTGGCTGCTATTTTTGACGGGGCGTTGCTTTCTTGCCATATCTTCCATGCTGCATATGCCTGAAGGAGAAGCATCTCCAGCCCGTTTTTCACGGAAGCACCTCTTTCTGATGCCTTGCGCAAGAAGAGCGTCATGTCGGGGTTATACACCAGGTCATAGCACAGATGATCGGGTGTGAGGAGCGAGTAGGGGATATTGGGAGATGAGTCGACATCGGGCCACATCCCGAGAGGAGTGGTGTTCACCACTATCTTGTTACGCTCCATCACCTCCTCGGTTAGGTCGGCATATGTGATATGGCCTTCACCGGCTTTGCGGCTCACGAGGGTGGTCGTAATGTCAAGCGATCGCAGTCCGTGTACGATAGCCTTTGATGCTCCTCCGGTGCCCAACACCAGCGCATGATTCATGCCCGGCTTAAGCAAAGGCTCCACCGAGTCGACAAATCCTACGACGTCGGTGTTATGTCCTGTCAGTATTATCCCATCTCGGTCGTCATATTCTACGGCGATGGTATTGACGGCTCCAATCTCCCTCGCATTGTCGGACACCTTGGTCAAGTAAGGTATTATGGCCTCTTTGTAAGGAATGGTTACATTGAGTCCACAGAGGTTTGGCATCTCGGCAATTGCCTCGATAAAGTCACCTATGTCAGGCAACTCTATGTTGATATATTCTGCATTGATGTCCTCGGCGGCAAACTTACGATTGAAGAAGTCGCGCGAAAAGGAGTGGCTCAAGGTGAGCCCTATAAGTCCATATAGTTGCTTCATGTCGCAAAAGTAGCAAATAAGAGTGAATGAAGCAAAATTTTAGACCCCGGCATCGCTTATGTCATGCCGGGGTCTAATGTTTGCAAAGTTCAGATATTATCTGAAGTTGCGTCTGTGTTGGTTGTCGTTGTTATATGCCCCTGCGGTAAGGGTGCCGTGCCCGCGGCAAATAGCTTGATAAGATATTTCTCGCGGAATCGCTCAAGCAGCTCCCAGAAACCGGGTACGAATAGTGTGCCTACTATGGCGTTCACGGCCATGCCAAACACTACTGCCGAAGCCAGCGAGACTCGCGAGGCAGCTCCGGCGCCGGTGGCAAAGAGCATTGGCATCACACCAAACACAAAGGCCAGGGCAGTCATCATGATGGGACGGAAGCGCACTCGACCGGCATCGGCCGCGGCCTGCGATATCTCTTGTCCGGCGGCTCGATAGTCGCGAGCATACTCCACAATGAGGATGGCATTTTTGGCCGATAGACCCAAGAGCAAGATTATACCGATTTGAGTATAGATGTCGATGCTCTGACCCATAAACAGGCATCCGAGCACTGTACCTAAGATTGCCGTTGGCATCGAGATGACGACGGCTACAGGGTCGGTGAGACTCTCATACTGAGCGGCAAGGACAAGGAGGGTAACTATCACTGCAAAGATCATCACCACCGAGACGGTGAGGCCGCCTCCGCTCTCCTGATAGGCCTCGCCGGTCCACGCATAGCTGTAGTTGTTGCCGAGGGTCTCGTTGACAATCTCCTCCATGGCCTTTATGGCTGCTCCTGACGAGACGCCATGGCGTGGCACGGCAGTAAGCGAAGCGCTGGTATACATATTGTAGCGGCTCACCGATGGCTCGCCCATCGTGGGCTGTGCTTTCGCAAAAGAGGCAAATGGCACCATCTCTCCGGAGTCGTTGCGCACTGAGAGCTTCATCACGTCTTCTACTTTGCCGGTAGCGTTTGCATCGGCTGCAATCAACACTTCGTAGACGCGTCCAAACGTGTTAAAGTCGTTGACATATGCTCCTCCGCCCATGTAGGATGTAAGGGTGGAATAGATGTCGGTCAAGTGAAGGCCAAGCATTCGGGCTTTGTCGCGGTCGATCGTGATGGCAAACTGCGGCACAGTGCCTTGATAAAGCGACTGTATCTCCTGGATGCGAGGATCTTTCCGCGCAGCAGCCGACACCTCGGCGAGTGCCTCTTTCATGGCCTCTGCACCGCGATTATTGATGTCGAGCAACTGCATCTGTAGGCCGGCTGTAAGTCCCAGACCCGGAATGGCCGGGGGATTGATAGCATATATCACAGCCTCCTGAATATCGCCGGTGAGCTCATACACTCGGTCGATGATGGCATCTACGCCCTGGCCTTTCCCGCGGCGTTCCTTCCATGGCTTGAGCGTCACGAAGAAGGAGCCGGTATTTGACCCGTTTCCGCCACCCATGAATGAGATGCCGGTGATGGATATGGCATTGGTCACCTCCGGGATGGAGTTGATGCGCTCTTGAATAGCCTTCATCACGCTGTCTGTGCGCTCAAGGGCGGCCCCGGAGGGGAGCTGTGCCGACACCATGAAGTAACCAAGGTCTTCGGCCGGGACATATGACGTCGGCATCTTCATGAACCCGAATACTGCAATGAGGCAAATGACAAAGTAGACTCCGATGGCCACTATCGGGCGCTTTAGGAAGGCCGTTATCACTTTCATGTAACCATCGGTCGTGGCATTGAAGCCTTTTGTGAACCATCGGAAAATGAAGAATCGGGTTGGCTTGCGCTTACGCAGGAAGAGCGCACACATTGCCGGGGTGAATGTCAAGGCATTAAAGCCTGAGAAGGCGGTGGAGACGGCGATTGTGAGGGCAAACTGCTTGTAAAGCTCGCCGGTAATGCCGGAGACAAAGGCCGTGGGGATAAACACCGACAGCAGCACGAGCACCTCTCCTATAATCGGGCCAATGAGCTCTTTCATTGCCTTCTCCGCAGCCTGGCGAGGGGAAAGGGTGCCGTCGTCGAGCAATCGGGCACAATCTTCCACCACCACTATCGCATCATCCACCACTATGGCAATGGCCAGAACCAGGCCAAAAAGAGTGAGGGTGTTGATGGAGAATCCGAGTAGTTTCATCACCGCAAAGGTGGCTATAAGGCTCACTGGGATGGTGAGCATCGGAATAATCGTGGCGCGCCAGTTTTGGAGGAAGAGGAGAATGACTATCATCACAATCAGAGTGGTCTCGACGAAGGTGGTGAGCACCTCGTCTATCGATGCGCTTACAAAGTCGGTGGAGTTTAATATCACCCTGTAATGCACCCCTTCGGGGAAATATTCCTGAAGCTCGGAGAGACGCTTCTCCACCTTCTTGGCCACATCCAAGGCATTGGCCCCCGGGAGCTGGTAGATACCGAGCAGGCCGGCCTGATGGCCTGACACAGCGGATACATTGGCGTATGATACGCTGCCAAGGTCAACGCGTGCGATGTCGCGCAGACGGAGTATCTCGCCGTTGGAGGATGACCGTATGATGATGTTGCCAAACTCCTCGGGGTCGGTCAGGCGCCCCTTGGAGGTGAGGGTAAACTCAAAGGCCTCGGGTCCGGCAAGGGGAGCGGCGCCCACGGCTCCGGCGCTCACCTGCATGTTCTGGCTCTCAATGACCTCTGTTACGTCGGCTGGAGTTAGCCCACGGACACGCATCTTCTCGGGGTCGAGCCAGACACGCATACTGTATTGCCCGGCGCCATATGCGCCGACGTCGCCCACGCCGTCGATGCGCGATAGTTCGTCAACCACATTGAGCTTGGCATAATTGGTGAGATAGAGCGCGTCATATTCATCGCGATGAGCCGAGTCGGCTTCCAGAGCCACAAACATTATTATGTTGGTTGAACGCGTGGTGACCTGGATGCCTTGCTGCTTCACTGACTCAGGGAGAGTGGCCTCAGCAGCCGACACTCTGTTTTGCACCTTAACGGCTGCTATATCCAGGTCTGTGCCTACGTCAAAGGTTATCGTGAGATCATAACTGCCGTCGCTCCCGCTCGTTGAGCTCATATACATCATATTCTCGACGCCATTTACCTGCTCCTCAATGGGAACGCCAATGGTGGAGGCCACTGTGGATGCGTCGGCACCGGGATAGGAGGCGCTTACATTAACGGTGGGCGGGGTTATGTCGGGAAACTGAGCTACCGGGAGTGTCTTGACCGTAAGGATGCCCACGAGCACCATTGCCACGGCAATGACAATGGAGAATATGGGACGGTCTATGAAGAAGCGCGAGAACATAGTCTTGTGTCTTAGATTAGTTGTGGTAGGTGGATGGTCGGTGGCTTACTTTACCATTCGTGGCTTGATCTCCATGTCGGGGCGCACTTTGAGTAGGGCACGAGTCACATACCTCGTGCCGGGGTCGATGCCCTTGGTCACCACGCGCATGGTGTCGTTGACTATGTCACCTGTCTCAATGGGAGTGTAGACCACTCGGTTGGAGTCATTCACTGTGTAAATATATTTGCCATGCTGGTCTGTGGATATTGAGGCATCTTTGACAAGGATAGCATCTTTATCCATATCATATGGGAGGCGTATAGTGGCATACATGCCATCTTTAAGCTCTCCATAGGGATTGTCAATCATGGCTCGAAGCTCCAGGGTGCCGGTAGTGGGGTCTACACTGGGTGACATATACACGAGCTTGGCTGTGTATGTGTGGGGAAGCGTGTCCCCAAAGGCCACAGGCATCTTCTCCAGGTCGCCAAGGAGCTCAGGGTTCTCGTCGCGCAACATGGCTATGTAGCTGCCGTCATCGATATAGAAGTCGGCTCTCACCTCGGCATCATCATAAATGGTGGCGAGAGTCTCTCCGGTTCCGGTTAGATACGCTCCGACACCGGGTACTGACGCTCCTACGCGCCCCCGGAAGGGTGCTCTGACATAACAATATTGGAGGTTGGTCTGAGCTGTGGAGAGTGCAGCCTTGGCTGTGTTGACCGACTGGCGTGAGCTCTCCATATCGCTCCGAGCTTGCTCCACCTCCATCTTGGAGGCAGCATCGGCTGCTGCTGCTTGTTTCACCGCCTCATAGTGGGAGGTGTTATATGCCAGCTCAGCCTCCGCGGTCTTAAGCTGGCTTTGAGCCTGAGCCACGGCATCACGATAACTTGTATCCTCAATGGTGAAGAGCAACGCCCCCTTTTCAACAAGTTCTCCATTTTCATAATTTTGCGAGCGGAGGTAGCCGGCCACGCGGGCCACGAGGTCTATGCTGCTCTGGGCATGAAGCGAGCCGGGATAGGTGTGATAAAACGTCACGGCCTTTTGCTCAACTTGAGCAACGTCAATGAGGGGAGTGCGTCCATCCTCTTCACCTTCTTTAGATGAATGACGACATGAGATGACGGCTACAGAAGCCAATGCTATGGCGGGCAATAGATAATGGAAGCGCATAGATATCAATTATTTGTCTTATTTTTAATATGTCAATGCTTGGGGTAATCCCTAAAACCTCCTCCAAGAGCGCGGTAAAGGGTGATAATTGCCTGCGACTCAGATGCGCGAGCGCTGACAAGCTCGTCGTCATATTGAAGATAAGATGTCAGGGCTTGTGCTACGGGGGTAAAGAGGGTGAGGCCTGTGCGGTATTGAACGAGGGAGAGGTCTACTTCGCGCTGAGCTGAGGCCACAACTTTTTCTAGCTCGGCCACATATGCTTTGGCGTTGATATATGTCGAGAGTGCGTTTTCAACCTCTGAGGTAGCTGAGAGGATAGTCTGGCGATACTGGTCGATGGCTACCTCCATGCTGGCATTAGCCTCGGCCACAGCAGCTTTCCTTCCAAATCCTTCAAATATAGTCCATGATAGGGTGGGCTCAACGGAGTAGGTGATGCTCTGTTTCTTAAAGAGTTTGGAGGGCTCTCGAGCATCAAATCCAAAAGCGCCACGGATTTCAAGCATGGGAAGAAACTCCTTGCGGGCAACTCCGAGCGCCGCGGCCTGGGCGGCTACCGTTCGCTCGGCAGCTACTATGTCGGGCCGGCGTCTAAGGAGCTCGGCCGGAACCGAAGTGGCCACGATGCCCGCATAAGCCGGCACATAGGCCGGTCTCGAAAGACGCGCCTCCACCTCGGCCGGGTAGCATCCAAGCAAGAGGGCAATGGCATTAATCTCTGATGCTATGGAATTGCGAATAGAGGGTAACGATGCCTTGGCGGCGCCATAGACTGTCTCGCTCTGAGCCATATCGAGATCGGAGACAAGCGAGGCTTCATAGCGCGATTTCACGATGTTTACCACCTTCTCTTCTGTTTCGAGGTGAGTCATGAGCACAGCCTCGCGCTGCTGGTCTTGCCGGAGGCTCACATAGGCTGAGGCCAGCGAGGCACACAAGCTCACCATAGCGCCATCATAATCTGCCTTCGACACCTCAAGAAGAGCTTTTTCCTGCTTCACTTGCGAGGTGATGCGTCCAAAGAGATCAATCTCCCACTGTGCCGACAGGCCAAGGCTCATATATC
Organism: Alloprevotella sp.; assembly: GCA_023663135.1. Classification (GTDB taxonomy): domain Bacteria; phylum Bacteroidota; class Bacteroidia; order Bacteroidales; family Muribaculaceae; genus Paramuribaculum. Next base: position 6,520 of record JAMPIE010000002.1, on the reverse strand, counting down.
GGCTCTTCATGGCAGATGTGGACACCTTTGACATATTTCCACTCTGTTGGCCAAGGTTATAGCCAGCTGAGATGCCTATTGAAGGGAAGTAGGCGGCGCGAGCCGATGCCACGGCAGCCTCTGCAGCGGCTATTCGATGAGCCGCTATAGCCACATTGTAGTTGTTCGTTACTGCCTCGGTGATTAGCGAGTCGAGCAAGGGATCAGAAAAGCCGCGCCACCAATTATCGTCAGGAGGTATGGTCTGAGAATATTCGGGCGTATAGATCCACCTTTCCGGAATGTCGTTGCCGCGCAACGGCTCTTGAGCTGCGGCACAGGCGGCTATGCAGGCCAAGGTGATGAATGATAATACCCTTGGGGCATGGATGCTGGATATTGACATATCAAGTAAGGGTGTGTGTGAATGTGTGTTTCACTCTTAACGCCCCTTTTCTTGAAAATGTTCAATATGCTTTGTGACAAGTCTATCCAATGGTTTACTACAGGCGCAATCCAAGCCCAAGCATGAGATGGCGTGGATGAGCAAAGTCGCGGAGGGAGTATCCCACATTTACCCATAGATTGCGTGTCATCCATGTGCGCAATGCGAGTGTCTGATAGAAATAACGCAGATCTTTACAGCCGGCTATCACGTTATAACCCATCGAGATGTGTAGCGAAAATATGGGCATTTCATATTCGCCTCCGACCGAGATACCGGCTGCCGTCTGTCGTATAAATGGGGGCCTGATGAAGTAAGGCTGCTCGCTACTCCCTTCTTCGCCTATCATATATGAGGCTGGTATGGCTGCCTCATCCCAGATAAGATCAAGCGACGGCCCGACACGAAATCGCTTTCCTGCTCTCCACATGGGGGAGATATTGATGCCGGCGGCCCCAAAGACTCCGGGGTAAGGATGAGCTTCGTCATTCTCGTCGTGATAACACTTCTTATGCCACGCACCCCAAAGGAGAATATCCCACGCTCGTCGCGGCCGTTCCAGTGTATCAAGGCCATCAATCATCTTTATGACCCTCTCTGCCGATCCTATATGTCGGCTGATGCCGAGGCGAAGGGCCGCCGTGTTTGTCCCGGCGTTGGGCCAGCGTGTATTGCCATTAGAGTAATGTGCCAGGTCAAGGCCTCCGATGAGAGTCCAGTCGCTGTTGAGATTGTAGCGAAGGAGCAACGAGGCTCCGAGCAGTGCGCAGACGGGCGACCCATTCACCATATTGTCGGGATGACTTGGGCCATTGATTTGCCATGGGGCAGTGGCTCCAAACTGCCACTCATACACTAATGTGAGGCGGCGGCTTATCGAAGTCAAGTTAGCTCCCTGATAGATAAATATTCCGGCCGGACTGCCTATGAGGGAGGGGCGAAGGAAGGTCATGGCCTTAAGGCCTATGCCCATTTTGATGCCACGTGAGGAGGCGATGCCCCAACGAGCTGAGCCTTGCAGCATGGGGCCGAAATGATGTCCTTGAGGGTTGTCGCCCCTGAAATAAGCCGACGTGGGCAGCGTATAGCCGGGTGCAATGTCGGCCTCGACATACTGACCCGGTCTTTGAGCGATAAGGTTCAGAGCTATTATCGACGTCAAGAGAAATGCTGTCAGTCGGTTCATGGCTCTAATATGTCGTCGTTATACCCAATTATAAAGCCGGTGGGGGTATCAACCCACACATTTCCTTCTGTCTCAATAGTCTCGCGTAGAGATGGACTTTGGAGCCTTACGCGGTAATAGGCTGTCACTATGGCTCGATGAAGAAAGATATGGACTCGCCGCGAGGAGTGGGGCGGAATGCTCACTCTTATACTTGTCTCGCGCCCCCCGCTCGGATAGGTCCTCTCTTGCCATGGAATATATGGAACTTTGAATCCATATAAGCCCGGAGTGGCATCCTCACTGCCAGGCTCGACAGTGGGTATCTCTACCGGCTCGCCCGCTGCTGTGGGGAAGGATGATGATGACGCCTCAAACCTCACTCTTGTCTCGGCACTCTGATAGGGATAAATCACTGCCATGATTGTGTCGTTGCCATTGTTGATGTAGCGCGATGACGACACATGCTCATCCCTCTCTGCGGGAGCTATTGCTAAGGAATATGGATAACTGATTGCCACTGCTTTAAAGGGCTGGATAGGGTTTATGGCCAATGGCAACGAGAGAGTGCCGTATTGATAGTGCAGATTGATTGACAATCGTGTGGCCACCGTGTCAAAGCTCTGCCCGGTGATGATGGCAAGAGCTCCTTTCTCAGTGGCCAAGGCCCGGAAGCGATAGCTGTCAGTAGTGATTGCAAGGCCGCCCGGCAAGGATACATAGGCTTCAGTCAGATAGCCCACGGTGTCGCCATTTTCAGATAGCTCGCAAATAATGGCGTTAACGGCCGACGACGCGGCGTGGGATGTGGTGACGGTCATCGACTCTGCCCCGCCTACTCCGGCATCATAGACAATCGTGTCGCCTAATGGGTTGATTGCAAGCTCCGCTGGGGAGGGTAGGGGCTCTATAAAGACGCGATCGTTACACCCGGCCGTAATAAAAATCAATGCGCAGCATGACACATAGATATGCGTCATGCTGCGCATTGTATGGGAGAGAGTGGCGTATATCATCAGATGAGGGGGGTGCCTGTCATCTCCTTAGGCTGCGGCAGTCCCATGATCTTTAGGATGGTGGGAGCCACGTCGGCCAGTCGTCCGTCGGCCACATGGGCATCCTTCTTGGTAGTGACGTAGATGCAGGGAACCGGGTTGAGCGAATGTGCAGTGTTTGGAGTGCCGTCGGGGTTGATGGCATTGTCGGCGTTGCCATGGTCAGCAATGATGATAGCCTCATAACCGGCTGCTTTAGCTGCTTCAATGGTGTCGCGGACACACTCGTCTACTGCCTTTACGGCCTTCTCGATAGCCTCATAGACGCCGGTGTGGCCCACCATATCGCCATTGGCGTAGTTGACCACGATGAAATCATATTCTTCTGAGCGGATGGCCTCCACGAGCTTGTCCTTAACCTCATATGCGCTCATCTCGGGCTTGAGGTCATAAGTGGCCACCTTGGGCGACGCCACGAGGATACGCTCTTCCCCATTATACGGTTCTTCGCGACCGCCATTGAAGAAAAATGTCACATGGGCATATTTCTCTGTCTCTGCTATGTGGAGCTGCTTCTTATCCAGCGAGGAGAGATATTCGCCGAGAGTGTTATTAACATTCTCTTTGTCAAAGAGGATATGCACGCCCTTAAATGAGGCGTCATAGGGGGTCATGCAGAAATACTGCAAGCCGGGGATAGTGTGCATGCCGGCATCAGGCATGTCGTGCTGGGTGAGGACGGTGGTGAGCTCTTTGGCTCGGTCGTTTCTATAGTTGAAGAAAATCACGGCGTCACCCTCTTTGATGGTGCCGTCTACAGAGGAGTTGTGTATCGGCTTGATAAACTCGTCGGTAATGTCGGCATCATAGCTGTCCTGGACGGCAGATGCCATATCGGTGGCCTGTGTGCCCTCGCCGTTGACGAGCAGGTCGTAGGCAATCTTGACGCGCTCCCAACGCTTGTCGCGATCCATTGCATAATATCGGCCAATAATCGAAGCTATCTTCCCGGCGCTCTTGGCGCATTGAGCCTCGAGCTGCTCTATAAAGCTCTTGCCGGAGCGGGGATCGGTGTCGCGCCCATCCATAAAACAATGGATATATACCTTGTCGAGGCCATACTTGGCGGCTATATCGCAAAGGGCAAAGAGGTGGTCAAGCGAGGAATGGACGCCGCCATCTGAGGTCAAGCCCATCAAGTGGATGGCCTTGCCGCTCTCTTTGGCATATGTAAATGCGTTCTTAATCTCCTGATTGTCCATTATGGTGCCTTCTTTAATGGCCTTATTTATCTTGACAAGGTCTTGATAGACGATGCGTCCGGCGCCAATGTTGAGGTGCCCCACCTCAGAGTTGCCCATCTGTCCATCGGGCAAGCCTACGTTCTCGCCTGAGGCCTGGAGCTGTGAGTGGGGATAGGTGGAAAGGAGGGTGTCCCAATAAGGGGTGGGGGTGTTGTAGATTACGTCGCCCTTGGAGTGGTTGCCTATGCCCCACCCGTCAAGAATCATGAGAAGCGCTTTCTGTGACATATGGTTGATGTATTGATTTTCTTGGTGTGGCGGCCTGCTTCTGGCCTTTCAGTCGATGTGATATTAGCAGGTCCCAAACGGCTGCAAAGATAAGAATTTATCTTAGATTTGCATCGGTGGTCAGGGTGGAATTTCAATGCCTCGGCGGAAGGGCGGTGCACTCTACGCGCACCACTCGACGCGTCATAGGCCCGACAGGATAGCGGCTTGAGGCTCTCACCCCACCGGCAAATAATATCTCAAGGCCGTCGGAAATAAGAAGAGCCACGTCAGTCCTGGCGTCGGCGCTGACACGGGCCTCGATGAAGAGGTCGCTCAGCAGCTTTGACCCTGGCATCCCAAAGGGGTGTATGCGATCGCCTCGCTGCCAGGTGCGTGAGGTGAGGTTGTGGCTCAGCACCTCTTCGTCAAAGTAGGCCACGGCGGGGTTGCGGTCGGGCTTAAATTCCTCTATAGGTATAGTGGATATGATGAAAGGGAAGTTGGGGCGCGCTCTCTCCCCCATTGTGCGGATTGACAAGGCGCCGTCAAGGTCAATGGAGTAGACATTTTCTCTCCCCTCAAATCGAGCTCCGGTCGTTGCCGTGAGCATATTGGAGGCCTGCGAGCGCGAGATGCCATCATCTTTGAGACTCTCATATACGATAAGCGAGGCTGAAACTCCCCATTTGTCACGAAGGTAGTTGAGGTTAATCCGACCATCGTGCCCTTTGGCCTCAGCCATTGCGGTTGTTAGGGCCTGTCGGTAGAAGTCGTTGGCTTCGGCAAGGCGTGAAGCTGTGGCTATTATACCATCGGTGGCAGTGGGGATAGCGCGGGTCAGTGAAGGTATGGCTATGTTGCGCAGTCTGTTACGGAGATAGTCGTTCTCTCCGTTGGTAGAGTCGGTGACATAGTCGAGTCCGCGCCATGTGAGGTAAGCGAAAATCTGCTCTCGGGGTGTGAAGATGAGTGGGCGTATGATGTTGTCGCGTTTGATTCTCATACCGATCATCCCGGCTATACCTGTGCCTCGAGCCATATTGAGCATGATAGTCTCCACATTGTCGTCGCGATGATGGCCAACAGCTATGGCTGCGGCTCCGCGCTCTTTGGCCAGTGTTTGCATCCAGTCATAGCGTGTGGCGCGGCAGGCCATCTCCACTGAGCCCCCATTATCGGATCGGTAGGCATCTATGTCAAAGTCGGTTGAGGCAAAGTCGGCGCCAAGTCGCAGAGCCATTCTGCGAGCAAAAGAGGCATCGCGGTTGCTCTCATCGCCCCGCAGATGGAAGTTGGCATGTGCGGCTATGCACTCATATCCGAGTTCACGCATTATGGCCAAGAGAGCCACGGAGTCGGGGCCTCCGCTAAGCCCTGCAATAATTGGCCCGTCGTAGGGTTTGGGTAGGTTATGAGCCGCTATGGTATCGGCTATGATTTGAGGAAGATTGTTCATCTTGCTATGAAGGTGTGTCTATTATTCACTGTGCCGACAACATGCTCCAGCGGCGTGCCGAGGGAAAGAGTTGTGATTTTAGGCCGGTATGAGGTCGCGCTCAGCGGCGGCTCGTCGCATGTTGAGCACGGCATAACGCATGCGACCAAGAGCCGTGTTGATGCTCACGTTGGTGGCCTTGGCTATATCCTTAAACGACATGTCACCATAGACGCGCATATTTACTATCTCGCGCTGATTGTCAGGGAGAATGTCTACAAGCCCCACCATCTCATCGGCTGTCTGCTCGGCAATGAGGTTGTCCTCCGCCGAGCCGTCGGAGAGGTCGCGTCGGTTGAGCAGGTCGGTGTCTGTGTCATCTACCGACAGGGTCTCTGATTCTTTATTGTTGCGGTGATGATCTATGGCCATGTTGTGGGCAATGCGGTAAATCCAAGCACCAAATTTACCCTCCTCATTATATAGACCCTGCTTTATGACAGTGATGGCCCTGACGAAGGTGTCCTGAAATATGTCGTTGGCCACGTCACGGTTCTTCACCAACGACATGATATGAGAAAACACTCGCTGTTGGTGGCGAGACAATAGGATGTCGAAAGCTTGGTTGTTGCCGTCGGCGTATGCTGCTACGAGATGCTCGTCGGGCAGCGTGGCTATGTTTTGCATTACTTATTTCTCTTTGTGTATTGTTAGAGTAGTAATGTTTCGATAGGCTATAAGGGGGGGGTTAAGTGTAATAATATTTGATTTTTCCGGCGCTCTCTTCGCGCCTTATTTTTTGCAAAGGTAATCAAAAGGTTCAATTCCGACAAAATTTCAGCACACTCATTTCGCTTTTTTAACTATTTATGGACAATAACGGTCATACGCTCGCTATTTAGTAATCGTAAAAAAATAAGTTGGGACAGATTGCGAAGTCATCATCGAACAGATTTCCATCTTGAGTGATGGAGTTATGCGGGCATA